>CALHAH010000052.1 GCA_937934115.1 uncultured Thermoanaerobaculum sp. | reverse complement strand
GGCGGGTATGCCTTCGCGGACTTTGGTTTACGAGTACAACAGTGGCTTTTTGAGCGCGGTGCGGGAGGGGACGCAGGTGCTTGCGAGCATGGTGTACCACCCCAATGGCATGGTAGCCACGCGGGTGGGCAAAGCGGGTTTCCCGGCGGCGCTTTATGGTGTGCAAGGGCCTGTGCACGCCCTCTAGCTGGTTTTCCACGCTGTGGCGCTGAACTAAGCGTGAGAAGTGGTTTGGCTTATTTTCTTTCTCCGTGAAATACGGCCGCCCGGCGAGCTGGGCACAGCGCTTTTTCAAAAGCGTTTCCTGGTTTGCCCGCTTGGGCATCCAGCGCTGCTCCAGCGTTACCCGCCGTTGCTTCCCGCGCTGTTGCCGGGCGTCAAGCCCCCGTCCCCGCGGTGTTCCTGGGCTTTGACGGCCTGTGCCACCGGCGCCAACCGGTGGCCGATTTGCGCCATGAATGAAGCCAACTACCGGGCAAGAAGCTGTTGACTCCCCTTCCCGCCTTCTCGCTGGGAAAGCTTTTCCGCCCGCTGCTCGACCATGGGGGTGCTGGCCGCGGGTCAAGGGCAGCGTGGTCAGGCAACTGACCATGGGGGCCAGTGGTTTGCTTCTTTTTTGGCTGTTTTCGCGCGCAGAGGGTGCCTGTGACCAGCGGGGGCGGATGAAAGGCGGGGTACCGCAGCAGTGCCCATCACGGAAGCACTAAGGGTGAGACACGGGTTGGCGCATTAGCTTTCAGCCAGTTGCAGGAGGTTTTCCAGCTTAGCTTCTAGCGTGTGGAGGCAAAAAGCTTGCAAGCCACGTGTGTTTCCCCTTGGTTCTTAGCCAGGCGGGCAGTTTCCAAGATGGCCAGGATTTCCTGTTGCAGGCGGAGCCTTTGCTCCTCAGCGGCGGCTTCGGCACGCCGTACGGTTTCATCCACCAGGAGGGCAAAGCGAGTTTGTAGTTCCCCGCACCCGCGCCGCCACCATTCGGACGCCAGCTCCCGGCCGCGGCGAAGGGCGACAAAGGCCCGAAGACGCGCCAAAGGCAGGCGAAATGCCAAACCGTTAATCCAGCCCCAGTCCAAAGCCAGGGAGGGGACCACTGCCTCCATTGTTGGGAAGCTCACGGGCGGCGGTGGCGGCGGGGACGCCGGTGTGCTCATTGCCACATGGAAAAGCTCTTTGGCCAGGGTGTGAACGGGCTCCAGCACTTGCCGGAAGGTTTTGGCAAGCTCTTGGGTGTACTGGGTATACGCGGTTTGAAATTCCTGAACGTGCGCTGCAGCCAGTGCCGTAAGCCCCGCGTTTACCGGCTCCGGCAAGATGTCTTTGAGGGTCTCGTCCAGGGCGCGGCGGGTGGCGGGGGCCTGAACTGAGAGCCGCAAGCACAGAAAGCGTACTGCCCGCAGCATGGAAGATTCGTGGTCTTGCCGCAGCTTTTCGAGTTTTTCCGTGTTCAGGCGGAAGGCTTTCCGCGCGCGCACCAAAAGTGCCAGGGCAAGGTCGCTGGCGTGTTCGGCTTGTTTGCGAAAAGCAGCAATGTCCGCTTCCAGTTTGTCAATGGGCGCGGTGAGGGCGTGTTTTTCTAAGCGGCAGTAGCTCAAGGCTTGAGCGCTCAAAACCTTGAGTGCTCGGCGCGCGGAGGCCATGGCCATGACGTCGCGGTGTTCCTGGGCAAGGCGCAGGAGCTGTTGCCGGAGATGGTCCATACCCGGGTCCTGGCCTTGCTCTAGGGCTTTTTTGGCGGAGACGGGCCAGGGGCCGAAAAAGGGCACGCCGAGCTTGCTGGTGAGGGCATTGCTGGTGAACTGGAGGAGCCTGTCTTGCGCTTCTGGAGCCAGGAGGTCAGCCTTGTTGAGCACCACCCACAGGGACGAAGCTGCTTGGGCAGCTTCCGCCGCCAGCTCCAGTTCTTGATCGGTGATGGGGGGGTCGGCACCCAAAACCAAAAGCGCCACGTCCACCCTGGGCAAAAACTCTTTTGTGCGCGTGGCACTGTGCTGAAAGATGCTTCCTAGTCCAGGGGTATCCACGAGATCTACGCCGGCCTCTGTAAGGGAACAGGAGCAGGGAACCGTAACCTTGAGGATGCCTTTTTGGTTGTGGGGGTTTTTCTCCTCGGTAATGAGCTCAGAAAGCCGCTCCCCTGGAACGTAGTGGAACGTACCCGAGGTGTCCGTCACCCCCAAAACCCCTTCTTGTCCTTCTGATACCACGGTCACCACGCCGGTGGTGGGCAAAACATCGGTGGGGAGCAGGGGTTTGCCAATAAGGGCGTTGAGGACGCTGGATTTGCCGCGTTTGAACTGACCGAGAACCGCCACGTTAAAGCGGCTTTGCGTCGCTTGCGTGGCGGCTTGCTCTGCCTCAGCGGCTACCCGGGCTAAGCCCAACTCCCGGGCCACAGAGGCTAAACCAAGAAGACCTTCCACCACCCGTTGCATGAAGCCTCCTGTGCGGTAGGGGTCATCAGCCCGCATGCGGGCGGTTTTTGGCGGACTCCATCGCCGGCGGCAGTATAAACGCAACGCCTGGAGGGCGTGTGCGCGCTGCAGGTGGACCGGAGTGGGAGGCCCTTGCCCAGCGCCTGGCTCGGCTTCCCGCCAACCACCGGCGGGTGGTGGTGGCGCTTTTGGAGGTGTTTGCCCGGGAGCTACGGGAGCTATCCCAAGCGGGGGTGGTGGCCGCAGGGGCGGAGGATGTGGCTCACTTGGAAAGCCTTGCCGCCCGCCTGCGGGGGGGACCGTGGCGCCGCAACTGGGAGGCGGTGCTGGCTTTACTGGAAATCCAACTGGAGGAGCTGCAGCCCCGCAAGTTGTCAAGCTACGGGCCACTTACCCCTGAGCAAGAAAACACCGTGCACGATTTGGTGGGCACGCTGCACAGCCTGCTTTCACGAGCGGGCTGAGCTGGGACGGGCAGAGGGCGTGGCCCGGGGCAGAGGCGGGCCGGCGAGAAACGTTTGGGTCCCCTCAAATGTGGGACACCCCTTCCCGGTTTTCGGTTTTCGTTCCGTCCCGACGCTGGCGCTCAGCAAGAAGCTCACGCACGATTTCCTTGCCGCCGAGGCCCAAAGCCAAACTTAAGCCCAGCATGACCGATCCAAAGGTGATGATAAAAGCGGCAAGCACGATGCTCCCGGCAATTTGGAGCTGCTCCAGCGCCATGGCAAAGGCAAGGATGGTAATGAGCAGCTTGACCACCCACGCGGTGGCGCGGGGGAAAGGGGCGCCAGCGTTGACTGCTGCCAAAAGCACCGCTCGCGAGAGAAAGTTGGCCAGGAAAAAGCCGGCCAAGAGGAGCAGGATGGCCGAAAGGAGGCGGGGGATATACAGGAAAAACGAGGCAACCAGCTCTTCCACCACTTGGATTTCCAAAGCCGAAAGCCCGGCCATGGCCATGGTGAGGAACAAAAGCCAAAAGGCGGTGATCGCCGCCAAGGTAGAGGGCGGTTTTTGAATTTCGGCCCGCACCAACAGGTCGGTAAGCCCCCAACGCGCGCAAAGGTGATCAAAACGGGCGAGCATCAGCAGGCGCCGGACCACAAAGCGCGCGGCTAAGGCCAAAACCAGGCCCAAGGCCAGCGCCAGCAAGGCCGCCAAAAACCCGGGAAGAAACCGCAAGATGCTGTCCACAAAAGCATCTAGGGCGGCAGCAAAGCGCTCGGTAAACGGAGTATTCATGGTATCCCTCCTGGGGGTGTGCCCCACCGTTGTTCAAGGTACGGTTTTTGCTTTTCAAACTCCAAGCATACAGCCTCGAGCAAAGCTTCCACTTCCTCGGCGTCAGCTTGGGCGGTTTCCAAAACAAACGAGGCTGTGCGTCCTAGGTACAAGGGCGTGAGCGAGCGCAACAGGTGCTCGCGGTGGATTACCTTGTGGTGATAGGCAACGGCCATGTCGTACGTCACCCGGGCCCACAGGGAAGCCGGAAAGCGAAAGCTTTGAGGGTCCTCGGCCTTGAGCAAGGTGAGCTCGCGCAGCGTGTCCGGGTGCAGCACCTGCGCCCAAACATCGCGAAGGTCCCGTAGGCCGGAGGTGAAAATGCGCAACATGCGCTCCACGTTTACGTGCACCGGTTCTACCGCCACCGCGTACGGGAAGCCGAAGGTGGGTGTGGACTCGCTGTCCCGCAGCCCGCGCCATCGGGTTTCGTAGGTTTCCATGAGGTCAAACAAAGCCCCGGCAACGTGCACCAGCATGGCTGTAAGATCCAACCCCGGATCTTTCACGTCATGGATCTTGGCCCCCAGGAACGATTGGCATACCTTGAAGCCTTGGGCCAAGGCCGTGGTGGTCATCCAAATGTCAATGCCAAAGCGGGCCACGTGGCTGTCCCAAACATCTTGGGTGAGCCAAAAGCGGGCGAGAGCTTGGGAAAAGCCAAAGTCACCCCCAATGGGCTGGCGAATCCTTTTGCCGTAAAGGGCGCGGGTAACGGGGTAAACAAGGGAGTTGGTAATGGTGCCGTCGAACTTGTGGCGCCGGTAAAGGGGGGCCACGAAGTCAAACCCTTCCCTCAAAACCGGGGAAAGCAACCAGTCAACCCACTCCGGGGTGATGCTGCGGAGGTCCGCGTCCACGACGGCGCAGGCCTTCGCCCCTAACAACACAGCGGCTCCAAACACCGTTCTGAGGGCGCTGCCCTTGCCCGGGATTCCGTGGTAAGGCGTGGTGAGGCGGTGCACCGGCCGCAGGGGGTGGCGGGCGAGGATCAAACGCCGTTCGCCCACCTCGGCGGCCTTCACCACCTCGGGGGTGCCGTCGGTGGAGCCCCCATCGGCGTTGAGCACCAAGGTGCGAGCGCGGGGAAAGTAGCGAGCAAAACCCGCGTGCACCGCCCGCACCACGTGGCCAATGGTGGTGGCGTTGTTGAAGCTGGGGATTCCCACGAGCACATCCACGCCACCAAGCTTTACCAGCTCCTCTCGCAGCGATTCCGGGAGAAAGGACGTGTCCGGTTCCCCGGTTTTTTTGGATCGGATCACCGGCGGATCTCCGGAAAAACCTGTTGCAGGGCCTGGACCCATCCGCGACCGTGAGGTTGGGTGGGGATCAGGGCGTCGGGGAACCGCTGACAAAGCCACGGGTGGGGGCCTTCCCTGGAGGGCACGATGATCTTTACGGCAGCGACTGCCAGCAACTCCTCATCGTTGGGAGAGTCGCCACAGGCAACTACCGGATGCCAAGGGCGGCCTACAAGCTCGAAAAGTCGCGGCACCACCTGGGCTTTACCGTGGGCACCTTGCAGGTGGAGGAAGCGGTTGCCCCGCAATAGCCTTACGCGCGGTCGGGGGGGCAAAGCGCCCTGCAGCACCGGGTCCCAGCGCGGATCCACCACCAAGGGAAGGCTGGCTACCCGCTGCCGAGCCGCTGGGAGTTCCTCGCGCGGTAAGCCGGTCATAAAAGCAAGCTCGTGGTCCTCCAGGTCAAACAAAGACCGTATCAAAAGGCCGGTGCTTTGGCGCAGAAAATTTAGGACTTCCATGAGGCTGCCCAAGGGTACGGCCGTAGGTTGCAACTCCCATTGCCCGTCTTGCAAACGGATACCAGCGCCGTTTTCAAAGCCGGCAGGTGCACTCAAGCCCAAATGGTTCATGATGCGGGCAAGTTCCGCTGGGGTCTTGCTGGTGACCGGGCATACCACCACGCCGGCGTTGCGCAAGACCGCAAGGAACTGGAGAACCTCTGGCAAGGGCTGGCCGTCGGGCTCGAGAAGGGTGCCGTCTACGTCGGAGAGCACCACCGGTACTGGCTTTTGGTCTTGGGGCATGCGAATGTTCCTCGGCTTTACCCACTGCACCCGTTGGGCTCCAAGGTCCCACCCAGCTTTCGCACCGCGCTCACCAGCTGATCCGCCACTGTGGGTAGCGCCGAAAGCACGCGTTCCCAGTTGGGCAAGGGTGGGGTGCCCAGGGGATCTGCAGCGAACTCTTCGCACCCTTCGGCCAAAGCCCGGGAAAAGGTTTCCACGGCTTCCTCTTCCTCGTGGCGGTCAAAGGCAAGACCGTTGAAGGTGGCTATAGCAAAGGAATCACTTACGGCATCTTCAGCGTACCGTTGGTAGGCGACCCGCATGGACTTAAAAGAGCCCTCGTTAAGCACCACACCGGCGGCAGAAAAGGTACGGAGCAGGTGTTTGACGATATCCACGGCCATACGGTGTAAGCCCACGTTGGGGTCGGTGGGCGATAGCTCCTGATGCTTGTGCTCGAACGTGTCGGCTACGTCCACTTGGCAGATACGGCGGGGGGAGCGGTGGCGGAGGATCTCGAAAAGCAAGCCGATTTCCAAACCCCAATCACCCGGAATGCGAATACCGCGCGCTAAGTCAGTGGTAAAGCAGAGCTCGCCGGAAAGCGGGTAGCGAAAAGCGGCCAAATACGAAAGGTAGGGGTGCCGGCCGACGACGTCTCCCAAAGCCTGCAACAAGGGACGCACCAGCAAGCGAGTGACCCGGCCGTGGAGCCGGTCAGAAAACCGCGCGTAGTAAGCCTTGGCAAAGTCAAAGGGGAGTAGTGGGTGGAGCACCGGCATCACCAGATTTGCCAACAGGGAACGGCTGTAGTGCACCACATCCGCATCATGGAAAGCCACCGCCCGTGCCCGGTTTTCGGCAATGAGATAGCCCAAAGCCATCCACACCGCCCGGCCTTTGCCCCTGGGTGCTAAACGCCCAACTCCCGCTTCGATTTTCTCCACCAACCTTCGGATTTCCTCAGCGTCGTTCCACAAAACTACGGTGCGGTGGTTTTGCTTCCCAAAGTACTCCAACGCCCGAGCGTAACCGGAAGCGTCGGCGCGATCCAGGGAAATGAGCAACGTGTCAATGTAAGGGGCGCGGTTTAGCTCCCTAAGGATGCCGGCCAAAGCTGGCTGCTCCAGCTCGCTGATGAGGCATGGGATGACCAGGACGAGAGGGGTGGCAAGGGCAAAGCTGGCCAGCTCCTGTTCCCGGGCCGCAAGGTCTGGGGCAAGCAAGCGTGGCAGCGTGGTGATGGGTCCGCGTTGGTGAAAGTCACTCATAGCCCCCTCTCCCGGATTCTCGACCAACGGCAGTATAGACTAAACCGCGAGGGAGAACAGTTTTCCATGACGGCCCACGTTTTTCTGGCGCTTTTGGGGGGCTTGTTGGTGCTCGCTTTTGTAGCCGAAGGGCTTTTTTCCCGCTGGCGCGTGCCCCCGGTGTTGGTGCTCATGGCTTGCGGCTTTTTCCTGGGGCCGGTGTTCAAGCTCTTCCCCGCAGCGGCTTTTTTGGAAGTGGCACCCCACTTTGGAGCCCTGGCTTTTCTTTTGATCCTCTTTGAAGGGGGCCTGGACTTACACCTCCCCGATGTCATCCATCGCTTGTCTACCGGCGTCAAGCTGGCCAGTGTCGGCTTTTTTGTGGCAGCCCTGCTGGGCGCGGGTACCGGCCTGGCTTTTGGTTGGTCTCTCGAAAAAGCGGTGCTCTTCGGCCTGGTGATAGCCCCCATTTCTGGAGCCGTGGTCCTCCCTTTGGCGCCGCGGCTGGGTTTGCCTCAAGGGTTGACCACCTTGGTGGTTTTGGAGGGGGCCTTGGCGGACGTGTTTGGGGTGCTCGGGGTTTCGGTGGCCTTGCAATTCCTCACCGGTGGCGGTTTGGCCGGGCTTTTGGCTTTGGGTTCCTTGGCGGCCGCCGCTTTTAGTGTGCTTTTGGCGTTGGTAGTGGGGCTTGTCTGGCCTTGGGCTTTGAGGGCATTACGGGAGCACAATTACCTGGACGTGCTCACCTTTGGGGTGGCCTTGGCGCTTTGGGGGGTGGTGGAAACCCTGGGTGCTTCTGGGGCTTTGGCGGTTTTGGCCTTTGGGCTTACGCTTGCTAACGAACGGGAAATCTTGACGCTTCTGCGGTTTTCTGGGGCAAGGGTGGTGGAACTAGCCCCTGATACCACAGACTCGCTGCACAAGTTCATAGGGCAACTGACCTTCCTGGTTCGCACCTTCTTTTTCGTGTTTTTGGGTGTGGTGGTGCAGCTGCAGGAGGCCAATTGGGCGTGGTTTGGGGTGGCGCTGGCGACGATGGCGCTTTTGGTGCTAGGCCGCCGGCAAGTGCTCGCGGGGTTTGCGCGGTCCGGCGCTCTTCCCATGGAAAAGGCCGATTTCCTCACGGTGTGGATGTTGCAACCTCGGGGCTTGGTCAACGCAGTGTTGGCCATGGAGGCCAGCCACAAGCTGGGGGGGCTCCACCTGCTGCCGGTGGTTTCGATCATTATCGTGGTCTCAAACCTTTTGGTTGTGGTTGGCGTACGAGGGCGGCGGTTGGCCAACAGCGCTTAGATTTGCGGCCTCAGACCAAAGTTGCGGGGTTGTTGCCGTACTGCAAAAAGGGCTCATCGGCAAGAGGCGGGTACCAGTGGAGTAGAGCATTTTTTCTTGTTGATAGCTATGTGATTATTTTTTCGAGCTCTTGACAGTTTGATGACGTGAGTGTATCTTGTGTGGTGGTACGTGGGTTCTGGTGGTCAGAACCTTGGGAAAGGAGGAAACAAAGGTGAGTGGCCATAGACGCATGCGGTTCATGGGGAAAAGGTCCCGTTGGGGCTCGCTAGTGGTGGGTGTCTTTCTACTAGTTGCAGCGGTGGCTAGTGGTGGAGAGTCGCCCTGTGTTTCGTGTCACGAAAATGTGATGCAAGCGCTGGCTGGCACGCCCCACTTCCGGGTGGCGAAGGAAAGTCAGGCCTTCTGCGAGGCGTGCCACGGTAACGCCGCGGGCCATTTGGAAAGCGGCGATGCCACGCAGCTGGTGCGGGCTGATGGCTTTGCGCGTTGGACCGGAAGGCAGAAAGGTAAGGCGTGCTTAAGCTGCCACAGCAAGGACCATCCCACGTACCTCTTGAGTGCCCACGCCGAAACCGAGGCCTGCTGGACCTGCCATGAAACTCAGGCTTTGCACTTCATCACTCCCTCGGCCGTGGCCCGCAAGCAGGAAAGCCTTGGGGGGAAGTGCTTTTCCTGCCACGCGGAGGTTATGGGCCAGTTCCGCCTGAGCTACCGCCATCCGCTGCAGGAAGGCTTTATGACCTGTGTTTCCTGCCACAAAGTCCACGAACCCACACCTGCCCACGGGGAGCGCGCCACCTGCGTGAGTTGCCATAGGGAGCAGGGGGGACCTTTTGTGTTTTCGCACGCTCCAGCGGAGGAGGGGTGCGTAAGCTGCCATCAACCCCACGGTTCGTCACACCGTGGGATGCTTGTTAGTTTCGGCAACGCGCTGTGCTTGTCATGCCATAGCCAAAGCAACTTCCCTGCCGTGGGCAAGATACCCCACAACTACTGGTTGGCTGGGGGCGGACGGTGCTGGGATTGCCACTCGCAAGTGCACGGCTCCAATGTGACCCCCGATTTCAACCCGCGGGGAAGGAGGTAGCCATGAGGCGAACTTGGATGTTGGTACTGCTTTTGTTGTGGTTTACCCCCGCCGGGGCACAGCAGGCTCCGCATTGGCAGATCACGCTGCTTGCACAAGGCGTGGCTTACGATGGCAACCGCTCGCAGCTTTGGGAGCTCACCAAAGGCGGACATCCCGGCCTCTTCTTGGACCTTTCCTACCGCAGCGGGGAAAACTTGGAATCCACCTGGGAAGTGCAAACCAGGCTGTTCCCTGACGAAAGCGGCTGGGTTCGCGCCCGGGGCCGCGAGGCTGCTTGGCGCGTGCGCTTTGACTTTGCGTCACTTAATGCCTATTCGCTCGTGCGCCCCGGGGAAGAGCGTTTACCCTTGGGTCTCGGCTCCGTCCTCCCACCGGCCTTGGCTTCCACGCAAACCTCCTCACGCTGGAGCTGGGGGCGTTTGTCTTTCCATCGGGAGCTGGGGCCGGGTGAGCTTTCTTTGGCTCTGTTGGGTCGTTGGCGCGACGGCAATCGGGTTCCGGAGTTTGGCAACGTGGGCTTGGCCAGCAACGGCGCTCCTGCCTTTTACCCCCAGGGATCGTGCAGTCCTGTGGCCCAAAAGGGTGGCACTGAGCTTTCGTGGCGTGGCAGCTGGAAGCGCTCCAGCGTGCGCGTGGCGCTGGGGGCTGAGGATGCCAGTGAGCGGGAAAACTGTCGTCTCTCCGCGGTAGGGCGAACGGTTTTGGACACCAATGAGTTTGCTTTTCGCAACCACATCAGCGAGCGGTGGGCGGAGCTGGAAGCTCAGCAGATGATGGGCAAGCTGATGCTCTGGGCCACGGGCAGCCTGCACGTGGGGGACAACACCCCCAGCGGGTGGGACCGCCGGACGGCAGAGGCGTGGCAACTCCCCGGATACGTGTTCCAAGGCGGCGACGGGCGCTTCAACACCAGTGGGGGTACCGTTGCGGCGCACTACGCCCTGTCAAAAAACGTCTCCGTCCTCTTAGGAATCCTGGCCCAACACCGCTTTTCGCGGGGCGAAGGCGAACTGACCACGTCCACCGCAAATTATGGGGTTTGGCAACGCCGGGATTTTTCCCGCCAAAGCGGTCGGATAACGCTGGCAGGACGAGTGGGCAAGGCCACGGTTCGTGCCTCGGGAGAGTTTGCCACCACCCAGGATGAGCTTTCCCGCACGTACAGGCGCAACCTCGTGGGTTTGGAGACCGATACGGACACGTGGCGGGCGCGGGCGGAAGTTTCCGTACCAAAGGTTTTGGGGTTTAGCCTCCGGGGGTGGGCAGCGTACCAGGAGGATTCACTGGAGCACACACTTGCCCGGCTGGAATGGGGGTACGTGCCGGTTGCAGACTCCCGTCGTAACCAATCCTTTGGCCTATCCGCGCGGCGGCAGCTGGGTGCTGGCTTTCTGCGGTTAGGCTGGAGTTTGAACCAAAACCGGTCTACGTTGTTGGAGCCTTTCTTTGAGCCCATCTACGACCCCACCCAGGTGTTCCAGGCCACCGCTTACCGACAATTCCAAGAGCGCGCCACTGCTGCCTTCGGCTTTTCCGGAAAACAAAACGCTTTGTCGGTTGAGCTGGGGTACCTGCGGGATCGCTTCCAGTTCGCTGCCGGTCGTCCCTTCCCCGAGCTGGCGCCGGTGGGGGAGGAGCTTACGGGGTTGGTGGCCGCCATCGCTTGGGAATGGCAGTGGCAGGAACGGGCCCGCCTGCATGCCACCGGCGAGTGGCTATCCAGCCGCCAAGTTATTCACAACCGCTTGCTGCGGGGCCAGCTGGACTTCGCGTACCGGCTTGGCGGTGGGTGGCACGCCTACGGCCGGCTTGGTTACGGCGATCTTTCTTGGACCAAAGCCCCGTCCCGGGAGTTTACCGGCGAGATGGTGGCTTTGGGTTTGCAGTGGCTTGTTCCTTGAGAAAGGAGGGGAGGACACATGAAACGTCCTAGTTTTGTTTTCATTGGTCTTTGCCTGGTGGCGGCCATGGTCACCGCGCAACAGGCGAGTAACCTTGCTGCTTTTCACGACCCGGGTAACCCAGGCTACAAGCCCCAGTGCTTGAGCTGCCACGCGCAAATTCTTAAGGACTCGAGCCTCGATCCGCGCATTGCCGCTTTCCATCAGGCTATGCTTCCTTTTACCCCGGGGTACTCACCGCGCAAGGGCGCCACCAACGACAACTGTGTCTTTTGCCATCGCAACAAGGTGGACTTCGACCAAAAGTCGGGGGCTTCGCTGCGGCGCAACGTGGCAGTGGAGGCGTGCGTGTACTGCCACGGGCGCTCGGGCCCGGGGCCTGTGTACTACCGCTGAGGAGGGGGCCATGGCTAAATACATGTTTCTTGTGGACTTGAATTACTGCATCTCCTGTCATGCCTGCGAGGTCGCCTGCAAGACCTGGAACAACGTTCCCACTGACCGGGGTATTCGTTGGCGCCAGGTAGTGAACGAGGTTTTTGGGGAAGGGACAGATGTTCTGCAATACGCCGTTAGCTTGGCGTGCAACCATTGCAACGAAGCCCCGTGTGTGAAAGCGTGTCCCACCGGTGCCATGTACCGCCGCGCCCAAGATGGCATTGTGCTTGTGGACCAGCAAAAGTGCATCGGCTGCCGGTACTGTGCCGCGGTTTGCCCGTACGGCGCGCCGCAGTTTGATCCGGTGGCGAAGAAGACCTCCAAGTGCACCATGTGTGTGGACCGCTTGAGCGAGGGCAAGCTTCCGGCGTGCGTGGACACCTGTCCCACGCAGGCGCTGCAGTTTGGTGAAGCTTCGGAAATTGCGCGGCGAGGGGTGCGACAAATTACGCGTTTCCCCAATCCTTTGTATTCCGACCCCTCGATTCGCTTCATTCCTAAGGAGGTGTGACCATGGCATCGCAAAGCAAACTCTCGCGGCGACAATTTATGGAGCTGGCCGGGGCCGGTGCCGCTACGGTAGCTTTTGGTGACACGCTGTTTTCCAAACTTTTTGCGGCACAGTTGCAACCAGCCCACGGTCTTTCCCCAACGCAAACCCTGGTTACGGCCTGTGGGATTTGTGACTCAGTTTGCGGTATGAGAGCTACGGTGGTAGATGGGGTTTTGAAATTCGTGGAGGGTCTGCCGGAGGACCTGCACGGCAACGGCACGCTCTGTGGAAAGGGCAAAGCGGCGCCGGGGCTCGTTTATGACCCAGACCGGCTCAAGTACCCCATGAAGCGCACCAACCCCAAGAAGGGTTGGAACGAGGACCCGGGTTGGGTGCGGATTACTTGGAACGAAGCCTTGGATTTGGTGGCGCAAAAACTTTTGGAAACCATCCAAAAATACGGCGCAGATTCGGTGCTGGTGCTTTCGCGTCCTAGCCCTGATATTTGGATGCGATTCGTGAACGCCATTGGTACCCCCAACCGTTTGGACCATCAGGATACCTGCTATCAGGTGCACAAAATCGTGCACGGCAAAGTTTTTGGCACGCGCCTCTGGGGGCACGACCTCAATAACTCCCGCTACATCCTCGCCTTTGGCTGGGACATGCCGGCTAAAAGCAAAAACGTCTACACCTGGCCGGTGGCAGAGGCTAAGCGCAAAGGTTGCAAATTTGTCTTCTTCTCCCCGTACCGTTCGGCAACGGCCAACTTGGCCGACGAGTACTTCCCCATTCGCCCGGGCTCTGACCTTGCGGTGGTCCTCGCCATGATCAAGGTTATCCTGGAGGAAGAGCTTTACGACCGCGACTTTTTGCAAAACTACACCAACTTCCCCCAGTACCGGCAGCAAATCCTGGCACACTTTGCGCCGTACACGCCTCAGTGGGCGCAAGAGCTGTCGGATGTACCAGCCGCGGACATTGTCCGCATTGCTCGGGAGTTCGCCGCCACCCGTCCCGGCATTGCTCCAAGCCACAAGAAGAGCCTTGGTGCCAACTACGCCAACGCCTCGCCTCTCCAGCACGCGTTGGCCATCTTAAACATCTTGAACGGTTCCGTGGACCGGCCTGGCGGGCTGTTTTACCAGCGGTTACCCAACATCCCCAGTGTGGACGCCATTTTCCCGCCGCCGCCCTACCCGCCCAAGAACGGCGTGTACATTGACGGCAAGGACATGCACCCGTTCGTAAAGGAGTCCGGCCAAGGCATGTGGTCCACGTTAGCGGACGGCATGCTGCGCAAGTACCCCGGCAAGATCAAGTTTGGCATCACCAACCTCTACAACCACATGTCCATGCCCAACTGCAAGGAGGCTTTCGAAGCTCTGGCCACCATTCCTTTCTTTGTGGTCATGGAAATCCTCCCCAACGAGGTCACGTTGCTGGCGGACGTTGTCCTTCCATTGACCACCTGGGTGGAGGGCTCAGACTTGGTAGTGCGGGCTTATCGGGGTTTGTACCCGCAGGTGGTGGTGCGTCAGCCCTTGGGGGCCGCGCAGTACGAAGCCAAGGGTTTAGGCTGGATTGCCATTGAGCTGGGCAAGCGTGCGTTCCCTGAGTACTTCAAGAAGCCGGACGGCTCTTGGTTGTCCATGGGGGAGATCCTAGACGAAAAAGTAAAGCGTGCTGGTATTGCGCAAAGCTTTGCCCAGTTCAAGCAAATGGGAATTTGGAGCAAGGTGCAACCGTTTGTCCCCAGAACCGAGTTCCCCACCAGCGATAAAAAGCTCCACATTTACGTGCCTGAGTTTGCGGATAAGGGCTTCGATCCCCTTCCAGCGTGGATGCCCAAGCGCGAAGAACCTTCTGCAGAATACCCCTTCTACCTCATCACCACGATCCCCGCGATTCATCGCCGCAACTCCACGCAAAACAACCGTTTCCTTCACGAAATCATGCCCACGAACTACGTGATGATCCATCCGCGGACAGCGCAGCAACTGCGGGTCGCGGAAGGCGAAACGGTGAAGGTAAAGTCCAGGGTAGGTGAGGTGCGGTTGCCGGTGAAGATTTCGCCCCAGATTCGTGAGGACTGCGTGCTCATACCCCACGGTTTTGGCCATCAGTCGCGGCTCTTGACTTTGGCCTACGGCAAGGGCGCCCGCGATGGCGACTTGGTTCCGGCGCAAACCATGGAGGAAATCTTGGCCCGGCGCGACGTGGGCGGCTCGGGCTGCATCATGGATGCAGTGGTACGGGTGGAGAAAGTGTAGGGGTTGATCGTGAACGGGAAAGAGCTCGCACCCACGTTGGCGGTGTTGGCAGCGGCCCTAGGACCGCGACACGCGGAGGCGGTGCAAGAAATAGCCCAGGCGGCGCGACAAAGTGGCGAGGCCACGCTGGGAACGCTGCCGTTGCTTGCCGACCTTGTGCACGCGGCCGAAGCTGCGGGCTCTTTTGCCGTGGAAAAAGACTACGTGCGACTGTTTCTCTCTCCACGGGGGGCCCTGTGCCCCCCGTGGGAGGGGGTGTGGGTGGGAGATTCACCCTGTCTTTTTGGGCCTCGCCATGAGTCGGTCCTTAGCTTTGCCCGCAGGCTCAAAGTTGAACCCCACAATTTCGAAAAGGAAAGTGCCGATCATGTAGCCACCGAGCTTACCTTGGCAGGATTTTTCCTGTCCACGAACAACGGCCGTGTGTTTTCCGAGTTTTGGGAGGAGCACCTGAAACCGTGGCTACCGAAATTCGGCCGGTGCCTCGAAGAGCACGCGAATACAGACTTTTACCGCTTGGTAGGAAAAGCCCTGCAAGATCTTGCCCATGGTCTGGCGGAGCCCGACCCCCCGGCGGTTGCACCCTGCAGCGACGGGCACTAATCGCCACCCTGGAGTGGGCAGCGGCTTCCGCGGGTGCGGAAGCCTTGTCCTTTAGAGCGTTTTTGCTGGTGTGAGCGACCGATACCGCTCCAGCCCCGCCAAAAAGATTTCAGCGGCTCGTTCCAGTTTGGGGACTTCCAGGACGTAGGCGATGCGCACCTCGTCGTTGCCGGCGCCGGGAGTGGCGTAAAACCCAGAAGCCGGCGCCACCATTACCGTTTCACCCTGGAGCGCAAAGTCCCGCAAAAACCACGCTGCCAGATCGTCCGCGTCCTCGATGCCTTCCATTTTCACGATCATGTAGAAAGCACCGCGGGGCTTGCGCAGCACGATCCCCGGTGCGGTGCTCAGCCTTTCATAAAGCACATCCCGTCGGCGCTGGTACTCCTGCCGCACCGTGGCAAAGTACTCTTCCCCGAGCTGATACGCAGCGACGGCACCGAGCTGCTCCAAGGTTGGCGGGCAGAGCCGGGCTTGGCCTAACTTCAAACACGCGGCCATCACCTGGGGGTTGCGGGTAATAAGCGCGCCAACCCGCGCACCGCAGGCGGAAAAGCGCTTGGAAACCGAGTCCACCACGATGACGCGTGACTCCATATCGGAAAGCTCCAAGGCCGAAGTGTGCACACGACCGTCGTAGGTAAACTCCTTGTAGACCTCGTCGGCAATCAAAAAGAGGTCGTGTTTTTGGCACAGGGCTGCCACTCGCTCCAGTTCTTCCCGCGTGAGCACCGTTCCTGTGGGGTTGTTGGGGGAGCACACGAGAAACGCCCGCGTGCGGGGGGAAATGGCCCTTTCCAAGATCTCGTCAGGGGGCAAATGGAAACCATCCTCCGCCCGGGTGCGCACGGGAACCAACCGCAGGTTGGCCATCTGCGCGTAACCGTTGTAGTTCGTATAAAAAGGCTCGGGCACCACAATTTCCTCGCCTTCGTCGGCCACGACGTTAAAGGCAAACAAGATGGCTTCCGAACCACCGGTGGTGATGAGCACTTCGTGGGGCCTGAGGTTGATCCCGTAGCGCGCAAAGTACCGGCAAACCGCTTCCTTAAGCGCTGGTAGCCCATCGGAGGGTCCATAAGCCAAAACCGGTTCGGGGAAGCTTGCCACCGCCTGCAGAAACGCAGGTGGCGTGGGAAGGTCGGGCTGGCCGATGTTGAGGTGGTACACGTGAATACCGCGCTTTTTCGCCGCAACGCTTAAGGGTGCCAGCTTGCGGATGGGAGACTCCTGCATGGCCCGGGCACGACGAGAAACGTGCATGGTGCCTCCTTTTCGGCCCGGAGCACCGGGCGGTGGCAGGGTAGCGCGGCGTGCTCGTTTTTGGCAAGCTTACGCAGGGGAGATGAGCCATGGGCACGCAGCTCTTTTTTATTCGCCATGGAGAGGCAGCGGGAGCACACGTCCCGATAAGCGATGCCGATCGGCCTTTGAGCGAGGTGGGGCAACGGCAAACCGAAGCCCTGGCGGCAGTTCTCGCCCGCCAAAGCTTAAGGTTTTCGCGCCTTTTTGCCAGCCCCCTGCGCCGAGCTCAGGAAACCGCGGAAATCCTCAAGGACGCGGGGCTGGCTGAAAGCGTGGAAATTGCCCAGGTCCTGTTGCCGGAGACGGGCGTGGGGGCTTTGCTGGCTTTTGTGCAGGGCCTGGGTGAGGGTGTTTTTGCCCTCGTTGGTCATGAGCCCTCGCTTTCAGAAGCCGTGGAGACCTTGTGTTTTGGAGCCCCGCACGGCACCCTGGCTTTGGGCAAGGGCGCGGTTTGCGTTCTCGAACAGCAGGAGGGAAACTGGCAGCTTGTGGCTTTGGTTCCCTCGCGCTGGCTCGCCTAAGCCTTACTCCCCTCTGGGTGAAAAAAGCAAGATCAGCTCTACAAGCCAGTTTGCCACTTAAAAAATGGCTGCACCCCGGGGGTGTGTCAGTCAAGGAGAAAGGTCGCGCACATCTTTGAACCGTGTGGGGAAGCCTTCGACTATCCCATGACTGGAGCACGGCCACGAGCCCCCGGACGCCGGGGGCACCCGCCCCGCCCACCCGCCCTGAGGCCACCCGCGCCCCCAACGCGCGCACCGGCAAAGCCGGATGCGCGCTGCACCCACCCGTGGCCGGCTTGGCCCCC
>CALHAH010000051.1 GCA_937934115.1 uncultured Thermoanaerobaculum sp. | reverse complement strand
TCGGCGGGCGGCGGTCAAGGCCTACGCCAAAGCGTACAAGCACAACCCGGCGCTGGCGGATCCGGCAAAAAACCCCTTGGTGTTGGACTCCAAGCTGCAGCCGCAAGCGCAGCTTTTGCGCTACCAACGGGAGGTGACCAGCGTCACCCTCAAACTGCAGCCCTTGGACCCAGAGGCGGTGAAGCGCATGATGTGGTCCAAGCAGCCCACGCCGATGCCTGAACCGGTTCCTGAGCCGGGTGCGGAAGGCAAAAAACAAGGGCCGAGGGCAGCTTTGCCTTCCGCTCCTCAAAGCGAAAGCCCTGAGGGTGGCTATGCCGTGCCCGGTGACCCCGCAGTCCAAGGGCGTGAGCAAACGGGCTCCCCGCCGGCACCTCAAAGCCCACTCCTCCCTTTGGGCAACGTCTCGCGACCGTTGCAACTCAGACGTTGAACTTAAACGTGATCACGTCGCCGTCCTGCACCACGTAGTCCTTCCCCTCTTGGCGCAAGGAAGCTTTACTACGACACGCGGTCAGCGAACCGCAGGCGAGAAGCTCATCCCACCGCACCACCTCGGCGCGGATGAAGCCCCGCTGGAAGTCCGAGTGAATGACGCCTGCAGCTTTCACCGCTGTGGTTCCTTGGGGGATGGACCAAGCCCGGCACTCGTCTTCACCCACCGTAAAAAACGAGATCTGCCCTAAAAGCGCATAGGCCTTCTCGAGAACGCGGGACAGTGCCCGGTCCGGAAGCCCCAACTCCTTAAGAAAAGCTTCCTGGTCTTCGGGTGCCAGCCGCGAAACTTCTTGTTCCAAGCTCGCACAAACGGCGGTCACCGCCACCTGCGGGCGGCTCTCCAGTGCATGGAAACCCCAGCGTGCCAAGGCCTGCGGCAAGTCGCTGGCCTCGGCCTCGTCAGCGTTGAGAATTAAAAGCAGCGGCTTGCGCGTAAGAAACGTAAACCCTTTGAGCACCCGTTCTTCCTCCGGACTCAAGGAAAGCTCCCGCAGCGGTCGCCCCTTTTCCAAAAAAGCCAAGCACCGTTCCAACACCCCCTTTTCCCTTTCCAGCTCCGGCGTGCGGTGCTTGGGCAACTCTTTGGCCAAACGTTCTAGCCGGCCGCTGGCCACCGTCAAATCGGAAAGCAAGAGCTCGGTTTCTATGAGCTCCAAGTCGCGCTGGGGATCCAAGGGCCCCTCCGGGTGGGGGACCAAGGGGTTTGTAAAAGCACGGAGCACCAAAGCCAACCCGTCCATGGTGCGGAGCTCAGGCAGGTTCAAGGATGCTGCCCCACCCTTGGTTACGGGTGGCACGTCCACGAACTTTACGGTGGCAGGGGTGTGTTTGCGGGGTTTGAAAAGCTGGGACAGCAAATCCAACCGGCGGTCGGGCACCTTGGCAACGCCCACGTGGCTTTTTCCTGTTCCTGGGGGCACCTCGGCTCCGGTGAGGAGTGAGAAGATCGTGGTTTTGCCAGCGCCCGCCAGTCCCAAAATGCCAAACTCCATGGCCCCTCCGCCGCCATTGTACGCGCTTTCAGCTCACCTCCAGGTTCTTCAACAACAGCCACGGCGTGCTAACGATGCAACCCAAGGCCACATGCTCATGCCGGCCATGGGTAGCTACCAAGGCGTGGGGGAGCCGAGAAAGGGACCCGGATAGCACCACCACCCCCTGGGCCACGGCTCTGCCTTTCTGCACCTCTGCAGCCAGGGTCAAGAGGCGGAAACGCCCCCCTCCCTCCAGCACCACTTCACTCACCGGTGCCAGCGCCACGAGCCCCTCAAAGTCAGAGGTTTCCAGTGGTGGGAAAGGCATCGGCGAGCGCTGCCAAAGGTGTACGGGGTTGGGAGCTGGCGGGGCATCCCAGGGGACCCGCACCGCACCTTTCGAGGTCCCGGTATCGGGGCGTTGTTCGTTTCCTGAGGAACAACCTTGCGGGTGGGACACCAAAATGGGAAGGTTACGGGCGGGGTACCCCTCCCCATCGCAGGCCATGGGTAAAAAGGCTTCCTCACCCTGTCTCATGTCCCACAGATCCCAAGCCGGGGAAAGCGGGGCTTTGCCTGACGCAGGGCGCCGGGCCAGCAAAACCAGAAGCGGTGCCGCCACGTCTGGGCTCAAAAGCACCCGCCGCAGCCCTCGCTCGCAACGCAAGTTGTCCGGCCGTGGTATCCCTTGCAAGATGCGCAAGGCCGAAGGGGCGGCTATGTCCTGCACCTGGCAACCAGCACGGCGGAAGGCAACCGCCACGCCGAAAAGCAGCTCCTGCTGCCATTCCACGAGCAAGAGATGGTTTTGAAAGCGAGCGCTGAAGCCTTCACTGCGGAAAAACAGCGTCTCGGCAAAAACCGAAGTCACCGTGACTGCTTTTTTAGCCTCATCTCGCGTTAGTTCCGCAAAAAGCTCTTCCACGTCCCTGCTTTTGGGTTTTGGCCGCGGGGGAACGGGTACGGCCCCCAGCTGGTAACTGGCAGGCAAAAGCTCGTGACCTGGGGAAACCTGGGCCAAGGCCAGGCGAGCCGCTTCGCGGCCGGCTTCGCTGGCGCTCCCTGAGGCTCGTCCGAAACCCACAAGCCGGCCCGTTTGCACGCGACAGGCAACTCCCAGCTCGGCAGTTTCCCTCCGTAGGAGAAAACCGCTTCTTTCGGCGGTGAGCTGCATATTTTCGGCACGACGGCAAAAAACCTCGAAAGCATCCGCTTTCTGGGCCACCGTTTGGGTGGCGGCCCGCACTGCTGCTTGCAGGTCGAGGTCATAGCCCTTCATGCCGCCTCCACCCGATCCAAGAGCAACCAACTGGCAGCTGCTCCCACCGGCAAGAATTGCTGTTTCTTGCCGCACCACCCAGGTTCGGCCACGGTTACGGGGTAACTGCCACCGGAAAGAATCCGGGGTCCGCTGGTGTCCAGGGGTAGCTTCAAAAAAAATGGGGCGAGGCTTTGCTTTCGCCGTCCGTGCCACAACGTGTAGCTTTCAGAAACCGCCAACAGCAGTGCCATTGTGGCAGGCACAAAAAGACCCGAGCGCACGCGCACAATTTCTACCCGGGCTTCAGAAAGTGGCGGTTCCTGCTCACCCCCTTCCACCCAGGCGATGAGGTTGGAAAGGCGGGGGGTTGGCGGATCGTGGGGGCTGGCCCTGCGAGCGTTGCCCGGTTCGGCAGTGAGTAGGGTCCCGTAACTGCGGTCGGCTAAAACCCCGGTGAGGACTCCGGCGGTTACCAGGGACTTGGGGCGAGCGGTTTCCCCCTCGTCATCACGCCAAAAGCCACCTGGCAGGGCAAGGGTGGGATCGTCCACCACGTGAAGGGGTACGGAGGTGATGCGCGTTCCCATGCGGCCGGTCCAAGGTGACTGCCCGGA
Organism: uncultured Thermoanaerobaculum sp.; assembly: GCA_937934115.1. Taxonomy (GTDB): domain Bacteria; phylum Acidobacteriota; class Thermoanaerobaculia; order Thermoanaerobaculales; family Thermoanaerobaculaceae; genus Thermoanaerobaculum. The sequence goes on along the minus strand of CALHAH010000051.1, from coordinate 9,902 downwards.
AAAGAAACTGTCGGCTTCCAAGGGATGGCCGAAGAGCTCGTGGCAGAGCACTGCTGTGGCTTGCGGGTGCAACAACGCCCGCCAACGTCCCCATGGGGGAGGTACCGCCCCGCCGGCGGCTGGTTGGAGATTGGGTGGGTCTTGGCCCCAAACCCAGCTAAAGGTCTCGCCCACATCGTTGACCGCGTCTACGGTCACGGGGCGCCTGGTAGCAAAGACCCCATCAGCTCGCACCACCGCTGCTCTACTGGCGGTAAGGGCTAGGCGCAAGGGCTGTGGGGGCAGCTGTGGGGCCAAGGCGTGGGGCTGCGGTAAAGCGAGCTCCCCGTCCCAGGACCATGGGGGGATGGCCCGCACCTTGACTCCCAAAAGCCGGGCGAGCTGTTCTGCTCCGCAGCCGTCCACGGACACCAGCGAACGGTCGTCCCGCAAAGACGAGGCCACCCGCTTGCGGGCAGAAAGCCTTGAAAGCTCAGTGCCGGTCCAGAAGCATTGGACTCGCAGCTCCTGCCAAAGGTAAAGCTCCCAGGCCTTGGGCCGTTTTCGGGCCAACAGCTCAGCAAGGGGGGCGAGGCCGTCCATGGCGGTGTTAGCATAAGGTGGTTTTGCGGGGAGGGGAGAATGGCGGAAAGCATCCGCGCGAAGATTGCCGAGCTGACCGAGGCTAGCCTTTCAGGGGGTGGTGAGGAACGGATAGCGCGCCAGCACGCCGCCGGCAAGCTCACAGCGCGCGAACGCTTGGCGCTTTTGCTGGACGAGGGTTCCTTTTTCGAGCTGGACCGGTTGGTAACCCATCGCTGCCACGACTTTGGCATGGAGTCCCAGCGCATCCCCGGAGATGGTGTGGTCACCGGCTTGGGTCGCATTGACGGACGCCCAGTGGCGGTTTTTGCCCAGGACTTCACGGTTTTCGGTGGCTCACTGTCGGAGGCCCATGCGGAAAAAATTTGCAAGGTGATGGATTTGGCTTTGAAGTTTGGGGTTCCCGTCATTGGCCTTAACGATTCCGGAGGGGCAAGGATTCAAGAAGGCGTGGTCTCTTTGGGTGGCTATGCCGACATTTTCTTGCGCAACACCTTGTGCTCAGGGGTCATCCCGCAAATTTCGGCAATTTTGGGGCCCTGTGCAGGTGGCGCTGTGTACTCGCCGGCCATTACCGACTTTATCTTCATGGCCCGAGGTACCAGTTACATGTTTGTCACCGGTCCGGAGGTGATCCGCACCGTAACTCATGAAGAGGTCACCATGGAAAAGCTGGGCGGAGCCGACGTTCACGCTCAAGTTTCTGGTGTTGCCCACTTTGTGCGGGACTCCGAGCAGGAGGTGCTTTCCGGAATCCGCAAGCTTGTGAGCTTTCTACCCTTGAACAACGCCGGCGATCCACCCACGAAGCCCACCCAGGATCTCCCGGAGCGGGAAGACCCCAGTTTGGATACGGTGGTCCCAGAAGATCCGGAAAAACCGTACGACATCAAGACCATCATTCGTGCCGTGGCCGACGATGGTGAGTTTTTTGAGGTCCACGAGCACTTTGCCCGCAACATCGTGGTGGGTTTTATGCGCTTGGCCGGTCGTCCTACCGGCGTGGTAGCCAACCAGCCCATGCACTTGGCCGGGGTCCTGGACATTGACGCCTCGGTAAAGGGTGCCCGTTTTGTGCGTTTTTGCGATGCTTTCAATATTCCTCTTTTAATTTTTGAGGACGTGCCGGGCTTTCTGCCTGGGGTGGCGCAAGAGCACGGGGGCATTATCAAGCACGGGGCGAAACTGCTGTACGCCCTAGCCGAAGCGACGGTACCAAAGGTAACGGTAATTACGCGCAAAGCGTACGGTGGAGCGTACTGCGTGATGGGGTCTAAGCACATCCGCACGGACTTTAACTTCGCCTACCCTACAGCGGAAATTGCCGTTATGGGACCCCAAGGTGCGGTGAACATCCTCTACCGTCGTGAGCTGGAGCAAGCCGAAGACCCAGAAACCTTGCGTAAGACCTTGGTTCAGCAGTACATGGAAAAGTTCGCTAACCCTTTGGTGGCGGCGGAAAGGGGGTTTGTGGATGCCATCATTGAGCCCCGGAGCACTCGCCCCATGGTGATCCATGGTTTTGCTTTGGCCTGGGGCAAGCGGGACTGGATGCCGGCCAAAAAACACGGGAACATCCCCCTCTAGCCATGCGCGTGCTCATTGCTAACCGCGGCGAGATTGCCCTGCGCCTCATCCGCGCGTGTCACGAGCTGGGGTGGGAGGCGGTGGCAGTGTACTCGGAGGTGGACGCGGCGCAGCCTTACGTTTTTGCGGCCGACGCGGCCGTGTTGCTGGGTCCGGCTACGCCTCAGGCTTCATATCTCAACGTTCCCGCCCTTCTCCACGCTGCCCGTACCACCGGGTGCCAGGCTGTGCACCCCGGGTATGGGTTTCTAGCGGAAAACGCCGCTTTTGCTCAGGCAGTGGAAGAGGCCGGGCTCCTTTGGATAGGCCCACCGCCGGCGGTCATAGAGCTTTTGGGTTCCAAGGTGGAAGCCCGCCGACTCGCGTCCCAGGTAGGGGTACCGGTGGTGCCTGGAACTGAGCCTTTGGTGGCCGAAACTGAGGCCCGTCGGTTTGCCCGTGAGGTGGGATACCCCATCCTCTTGAAAGCCGTGGGCGGGGGCGGTGGCAAAGGCATGCGGGTGGTGGCGAGCGACGGGGAGCTGGCAGAAGCCTTTGCCCGCGCAGGGGCCGAGGGGCAAGCCTTTTTTAGCGACTCTCGTGTTTACGCGGAAAAGCTTATCTCGCGCCCCCGGCACGTGGAAGTGCAGATCTTGGCGGATCGGCACGGACACGTGGTCCACCTGGGGGAGCGGGAGTGTTCCCTGCAAAGACGGCATCAGAAGCTGCTGGAGGAAGCCCCCTCACCGGCGGTTTCACCGGCGTTGCGGGAAAAACTGGGAGCGGCGGCAGCAGCGGTAGCGCGGGCCGCTTCATACGTCACCGCGGGTACCGTGGAATTTCTTTTGGCTCCCGACGGCTCTTTTTACTTCTTGGAGGTCAACACCCGTTTGCAGGTGGAACACCCCGTGACTGAAATGGTATACGGCGTGGATCTGGCCCAGTGGATGATGCGGTTGGCCTTGGGTGAGGAGCTCACCCTTCGGCAAGGGGACCTGGTGCCCCGGGGGCACGCCTTAGAATGCAGGGTATACGCCGAGGATCCTGAAAATGACTTTGCGCCCTCCCCTGGCACGATCGAGGTTTACCGCGAGCCTTCGGGGCCGGGGGTGCGGGTGGATAGCGGCGTTGAGGAGGGCTCGGTGGTACCCTTAGATTACGACCCCATCCTCGCCAAGCTGATCGTGAGCAGTGAATCGCGGACGCACACCCTCATGCGTCTTCGTCGGGCCCTGAGGGAGTTTGTGGTCTTAGGGGTGCGTACCACGTTGCCCCTATTTCAGATGCTGAGCTTTGACCCCCGGTTCATCGCCGGCGAGGTGGATACCCAGTTTCTGCCTGAGTTTTTGACAAAGCGGCGGGGAAATGAACCGCCCGTGGTCGTGGCCTTGGCTGCAGCTTTGGAGACCACGGGTATTGGGGTGCCAGCCGAGCCTTACGCCCATACCCAGGAGCTTTCCTCCTGGCGCCAAGCGGGTCGGCAGCGTTTGCACGGACGGTGGGGGGTATGATACGGCGCTTTCGCCTTGCGCAAGGTGAGCCTCACGTGACGGTGCGAGTTTTGTCTAGCCAGGTGGAAGTGCAGGTAGGCCCTTCCACTATTCGTTTTCGCTTGGCACTGACGGGACGGCACCACGGGAAAGTGGTTTTCCCCGAAGGGGCGAAGCCTTTTTGGTTTTCGCGGTTGCGTTCGGGTGCTTGGCAGCTTTTCTTTGAAGGTGGCGAGCATACCGTGGTCTTGGAAGATCCTCTCCAAGCGCAAGCCCGCGCCGGGCGAAGTTTCGACGGCCAGGAGGAGCTGGTAGCCCCCATCCCAGGTCGGGTGGTGCAAGTGTTGGTGGCAGCGGGAGCTGAGGTTACGCCTGGGACCCCCATCGTGGTTTTGGAAGCCATGAAGATGCAAAACCTCCTCACCACCCAGGTGGGGGGCAGGGTGCGGGAAGTGAGGGTGGGGCCTGGAAGCACCGTGGAGGCGGGGCAGGTCCTGGCGGTGGTGGGGTGACGTGTTCGGTAAAGTGAATGCCCTTTCAAAACACGGAACGCCCACTGTGCCAACGGTGTTGCTGCATTACTGCAAGTACGAGGGTTTTGCTTACGGCGAGACTGGCATGTTTTTTGCTTAAAATCGGTGAGGTCAGACGTTGCCACGGCTGCGATTTTTGTGGTACAAAAGCTGACCATGAAGCGTTTCGGGGAAAGGAGGGCAAAGCCAGGAAAAGAAGGAGCAAGGTTTCATGTGGCTTGAAGTTGGCGTAAGCAAAGCCTAAACGAAAGGAGGAAGTATGAGGAAGATAGGCTGGTACGTTTTGGCATTTTTGGCGATGGGCCTGTTTGTAACTGGCACCTTCGCCCAAACCACCGGTTCCATTGAAGGCGTGGTGGTGGATGAGAACAACGTGCCGCTACCCGGTGTAACCGTGGAGGCTACCTCCCCGGCGTTGCAAGGCACCAAGGTGGCGGTCACTGACACCCAGGGCAAGTTCCGTTTGGTGCTTCTGCCTCCTGGGACCTACACGGTGAAGTTCACCTTGTCCGGCTTTGCTCCCACCGAGCAAACCGACATCAAGGTGGGCTTGGGCCGAGTGGTGAGTTTGAGCGTGCAGATGAGCTCTGCGTTCAAGGAAGAGGTTATCGTGTCCGGTGCCGCCCCCACGGTGGATACCAAGACCGCAGAGTTAGGCGTGAACTTGGACAAGGACTTCTTCACCAACTTGCCCATTGGCCGTAACTACGCCTCGGTGGTGCGGGTGGCTCCAGGTACCGGGAATGACGCTGCGGGCATCACTGTGTACGGGTCCACGGGTGCGGAGAACGCCTACTACATTGACGGCATCAACACCACCGGCGTGGAGGTGGGCACCCAGGGTAAAGTGCTGAACTTCGAATTTATTCAAGAGGTCCAGGTCAAGACCGGTGGCTACCAAGCGGAGTTTGGACGGACCACCGGCGGCATGATCAACGTGATCACCAAGTCCGGCGGCAACGAGTTCCACGGCGACGTGTTCGGTTACTACGACTCTGACGCCGTCCAAGCCAAGACGGCTGCCGATGTGAACTACTGGGCTTCCCGCCTGTCTCGGTCCTATCTGGTGGACGGCTACACCCGTAAGGACTTTGGCTTTGGTTTGGGTGGCTACTTCATCAAGGATACCCTGTGGTTCTACGGTTCTTACGACTACGTGAAGAACGATGAGGACCGGAAGGTCATTCAAGACTTCCAGGCGTTGGCACGCCAGTACAAAGCTCACGACTACGGCTTCCCGGCTTACGGCTCAATCTTCACGAACTCTGTGACCCGAGACCTGTGGTCAGCTAAGTTCACCTACCGCTTGAGCCAGACCCACTCGTTTATCTTTTCCGGCTTTGGTGACCCCTCCAAAACCGAGGGCCCCATCCGTGGTCTGGCCGGCAACCGTGATGCCTTTATGGGTACGGTGGAGGAGGGCGGCACTGACCTGGTGGCCAAGTACGAAGGTGTCTTTGGCAGCAACTGGGTGGTCAACCTGTTGGTGGGCCAGCACAACGAGAAGTCCAACGAGGGTGGCCGCGGCTTGAACCAGGTGGCTTTCATCGAGTACTCCAACCCCATTTACGCCCAAACCGGCGTGGTCCCCGTGTGGGATGGCTTTGGCTTCGCTCAGCGTCAGGAGTTTGGCCGCGATGTGTACAAGGGCGACGTCTCGTACTTCCTGAACAACTTCATGGGTGACCACGAGTTCAAGTTTGGGGCCGAGTTCGAGGACATTTCGGTGAACAACAAGAACTACAACACCGGCGGCCAGCGCATTTACGGGTTGTGCCGTGGTGGGTACACGGGCGACGGTGCGCGGCCTTGTGGGCGCGAAATCTACTACCGTCACCGGTTCTTCATGCGTGCAGCCAAGCCCAAGTTTGAGATCACGAACGCGGACATCCTGGTGCCTTTGGTGGTGGACTCCAAGTCCGAGAACTTTGCCATGTACGTGCAGGATACCTGGCGCCTTACCTCGAACCTGACGTTAAACGTTGGCGTGCGTTGGGAGCAGCAGAAGCTGTTCAACTCCGAAGGCAAGGTCAATGCCAAGCTTGACGATGAGTGGGCGCCCCGCGTGGGCGTGATTTGGGACCCCAAGGGTGACGGCACCTCCAAGGTCTTTGCCCACTTTGGCCGCTTCTACGAAACCATCCCCATGGACATGGTGATTCGTTCCTTCGGGAAGGAAATCACTGCATTTACCTACAATTATCACGGTGCGCGGGAGGAGGATCCCTCCACCCGCTACAACGTCGCTTGTGACCCGCGGGTGGATGCCTTCCGCCGTTGCTCGATCCTCGGCCACGACTTCACGCCCGTGGACCCCAACCTCCAGGGTCAGTACATTGACGAGGTAGTGGTGGGTGCTGAGTACGAGCTCATGAAGGACCTGGCGGTGGGTGCCAAGTACATTTGGCGGGACCTGGGTCGGGTGATTGAAGACGCTCTCGGCTTTGACCAGGGCTACTACATTGGTAATCCGGGCCGTGGTCTGTTGCGCAGCTCTTGGGACATGAACTACGAGCGTGAGTATCCGGTGCCCGAACCCAAGCGAACCTTCAAGGGCATTGAGCTCGTGGCGCGCAAGCGGTTCTCCAACAACTGGGGCATGATCGCCTCGTACCTGTGGTCCAAGCTCGAGGGGAACTATGACGGTACCTTCCAGGTTTCCACCGGGCAGCTGGACCCCAACCTCAATTCCGCCTTTGACTACGCCGAGTTCCAGGTGAACAACAAGGGTTACCTCTCCAACGACCGGCGTCACCAGTTCAAAGTGGACGGTTACTACGTGTTCCCCTTCAACCTCACTGTGGGCCTTTCCGCTTACTACCGGACTGGTTTGCCCATCACCGCCATGGGGTACTCCCTTGCCTACCAGAACTGGGAGTACTACCTCTCTGAACGCGGGGCGTTCGGCCGCACCAAGGACGAGTGGGAAGCGGACCTCCACCTGGATTACCCGGTAAAGTTCGCCGGCGTCCAGGTGAAGTTCTTGGCGGACGTGTTTAACCTCTTCAATAGGCAGGGCGAGGTTGGCCGGAACATGCGTTACGACCTGGGTGAGGACTACACCCCCATCAACTACGACACCGGTGCCTTTGAGCCGCCCATCAAGCCAGGTGACGCCACCCGTCCACCCACGAACCCCGCCTTCAACACGCCCAACGCGTGGCAGAATCCGCGCAGCTTGCGTTTGGGTGTCCGGATCAGCTTCTAGGTGCCTGTGCTGCAATCATAAAGGGGGGCCGGAAGGCCCCCTTTTCTTTCCTTGCTATCCTTAGGGGGCATGAAAAAGCTTTTCTTTCTGGTCTTTTTTCTTTTAGTTGTAACGGCAGTGGCGGTCTTCCGCGCTGCAGGTTCGGGAAGCGCCCTGTGGGATCCCGGTTCCGGGAGGCTACAGGCGTGTACATCGCGGATGCTGGTGCCACGGTGGGGAAGGGTCGTGGTGTCAGCCCGCGTCGCCACCACTGCCACCCTCACAACCCCCGAGGGAGCGACGGTGACGGCTCGGGTGAGTTTGGGGCTGGCCCCAGGAGCACGGGCGCAGCTGGCTCCCGCTCCCACACCTGAGCAGGGCTTGGCCATGAAGACTCTCCAGTTGGCTCAAAGTGCTCGCCTGCCCTGCCTAGCGCAGAGCTCCTGTCGCGAGGGGTTAGAAAAGCAGCTGGAAACAAACCTTCGCCGTGCGCTTTTGGGAAGCGGAGAGGTACGTTTGGTCTTGGAACCTGACCCTGCCGCTTTGCTTGCCTTCCGCCGCCAGGAGCTCAGGCAAAGGGTTGGTACGCCGGAGCGATGGGTTTTGGTGGTGGGGTGGGATGGGGCTGATTGGGAGCTGCTTTCGGAGCTTGTGGCCCGCGGTTTTATGCCTAACCTACAAAAGCTCATGGCGGCCGGTACATATGGAGAGCTCACATCCTTGACGCCGCTGCTTTCCCCTTTGATTTGGACAACGGTGGCCACGGGCGAGCCTCCGGAAATTCATGGCATTTTGGATTTCTTGGAAGTGGATGCGGCCAGCGGTGCCCGCGTACCGGTGACCAGCCGCAAGCGGAGGGTCCCGGCCCTGTGGAACATGGCCTCGGCGGCAGGGCTTACCGTGGGCGTGAGTGGGTGGTGGGCAAGCTGGCCGGTGGAAACGGTTAACGGAGTGTTGGTTTCAGATCGCTTGTTTTTCCTGCTTTCCGATGCTCCGGGGGATGCCCCGCCCGGGACGGTGGTTTTCCCTCCGGAGCAGGAGGCGAGCTTTCGAGGGCTTGCAGAGCGTGCCAAGGTGGAAACGGACGCCAAAGCGGTAGCAGCGTTCTTGCCTTTGCGCCTGTCTCGGCTAGAGGAATCCCTGGCCCAGCGGCGGGGCATGGCTGATCCGGTGGATGGTTTCCGGCGGGTTTTGGTGGGTACCCGTGTATACATGGGGTCTGCGCTCAAGGTGGCAGAAGCCAGACCGCACCTCTTGATGGCCTACTGCATTGGAACCGATGAGGTTGGCCACCTCTTGGCACCGTACTTACCGCCGGCCTTGCCAGGGACGGACCCAGAGTTAGTGCAAGTGGCAAGGCTGGCGGTGGAGCGTTACTTTGCGGTGGTAGATCGTTGGTTGGGCCGCCTTTTGGAGCACTGTCCTCTCTCGGAATGTGCGGTGCTGGTGGTTTCCGATCACGGTTTCAAGTGGGGCGCCGATCGTCCGCGGGAGTTTTCGGGGGTGGCTGCAGCCACTGCCGCTCTTTGGCACCGGCCCAAGGGGATTTTTGTGGTGGCAGGCAGCGGCGTAAGTGGAAAGGGTCGAGTGGGTCAACCGGCCTCGGTTTACGACGTAACACCAACGGTGGCTACCCTGTTGGGCCTGCCCTTGGGGATAAGCTGGCCGGGAAAGCCGCTTCCCGGGGTGACAGCGCGGACGGGCGAGAGGGTGGCGTGGAAAGAACTGGTGCCACCCGAAAGCTACCAGCCCAAGGTGCAGGAAGTGAAGCCCTCGGCGGAGTACGTGGCGCAACTCAAGGCCCTGGGTTACTTGGAAGGCGGGGAAACCCAGGGGGGCGCGAGTAGCAATACGGAAGGTGAGCTCAACAACTTGGGGCTTCTCCATTTGGAAGCTGGCCGACTTTCCGAAGCCGAAGAGGCATTCAGGAAAGCAATAGCCGCGAACCCCACTTACGCCTCACCGCATTACAACTTGCGCCGCCTTTATTTTCAAGTTGGGCGCTATGAAGAAGCGGATCGCGAGCTTTTGGAAGCTTTGCGCTTGGGTTTGCGGGATGGGCGCGGGGCGTTGCACCGGGCACTGGCGGACTACGAGCGGTTGGGCCTGCGAGAGCGCGCCTTGGAGCTGGCAAAGTCGGCCCTTTCCCTTTTTCCGGAAGATGCCATGTTGCGAGCAGCGCAGCTCCGTTACTTGCTCGAACTCAACCGCTGTGAGGAAGCCTTGGCGCAGGCGCGGGAAGCGGTGGCGGCGTTTCCCCAGGACGCGGCGGTTTTGGCTTTTGCTGGACTTTCCGCAGGGTGTGCTGGCGATGCTGCCAGCGCTCGGGTGTGGATGGAACGCTCGCTGGCCCTCAAACCCGACCAGCCGGAACTGCGGCAAGCACTGGCGATGCTGAAGTAGTGGTGGAGCCGAGGAGGATCGAACTCCCGACCTCCAGAGTGCGATTCTGGCGCTCTCCCAGCTGAGCTACGGCCCCACCAGACACGCGCTATCCTAACACGGGGCCAACAACCCCTCAAGGGGAGGTGTGGTGGCAAGCTT
>CALHAH010000050.1 GCA_937934115.1 uncultured Thermoanaerobaculum sp. | reverse complement strand
CAGCGTGTTGAACCCGGAAAGCTCGAATTTGAGGGTGTAGTCCTTGCCTGGGGGCACTGGAACAAAGCGGAAACGGCCCTGGGCATCGGTGACCGCCACACGGGTGCCCTGCATGGCCGGACCCGAGAGCGTCACCGTTACCCCGGGGAGGGCCTGTTTTTGGTTATCCACCACCGTGCCGGCGATGGAGCCGTACTGCTGTTGGGCCAACGCTGGCACCGCGAGCAGCACGAGGGCCAAAAGGAAATACGCGCTTCGCCTCATACTATCCTCCTTTCCCGCCACCAAAACCGTACCCGCGGATGTCGCTTCCATCCGGGGGTTGGTGGCTGTGCCGTGGTACTGCAAGAACGATGCCTCTTATGGTTGGGTTCTCACCGTTTTGATGGGCATCGGCTGTTCGGAAAATTGGATAGGGCGTGGGTACGTTCACGGAGCGGTGGCGGTGCAATCGCCGCCTTCTGCACGGGCGGCGTAGAGGGCAGCTTCGGCGGCTTTTACCACCTCCTCCGCCGTGGCGTAGCGTCCCGCTTTGCAGGCCGCCAGGCCCACGGTAGGTCGGAGCAAGAAACGCTCTGGAAGCTGCCTTAGGGCACGGCGAACCCGCTCCACATAGGCCAGCGCTTCCCTTTCGTCCTGCCCGTCCAGGAGGATAGCCACGGTTTCCCGCGAGTAGCGGGCCAGCAAGTCGCAGTGCCGCAGGTGCAGGCGGAGGTGCGAAACCACGGTTTCTACCTCCACCCCTGTGCCTGCTGCGGTGGAAAACCTCATAAGCGCCAAAGCGAAGGGCGCGGGCGGTGAGGCAGAAAGGCGCTTTTGCACCTCGTGGGTGAAAGTTACCCAGGGCAAAAGGCCCAGGTGTGGGAGCAAACTGGCGGCGTGCAGTCGGGCCCAACGAGTGGTGAGGTTGAAAGACAGGGCAAAGGCAAACGGCAGCACGCCAAGCGAGGAGTACAAGACCAAGGTGGGGAAGCTGGGTCTCGGGAGCAAGCAAAGGTCCACGGCCACGTCGGCGAACACAGCAGCAAAAAAGAGCAGCGCGGTGACCAGCAAGGGCCAAGGCATATCACGTTGCGGCCACTGCCGCCGGAGCAACAACCAAAGGGAGAGGACAACGAGGACCACGATGCCCATCTCAGCCAGGTACACCCAAAGGTACAGATCAGCCGCGCGGCGCCAAAGCACGGCAAAACCGGATCCCACAGCCATCACGCTGGCAAAAACCAAAGCCAAGGTTGGCGCCGGGCGAGCAAACATGGTGGCGAGGACCAGGGGGAAAAGCCCCACGCTTAAAAGAAGAAAAGCCACATTCAAACGAAACGAAAGACCGGATGAGAAAAAGAAGGCAGGGCCAAAGCTTGCGTAAGTAATTTGATAAAGGCCAAAACTCAACAGGAAGCCAACCCACGGCCACTGTTCTCGCCCCCCCACGTAAAAGAGCGAGATGAGGCCATGGAAAAGCGCTAAAACGGCCAAAACTGCCGCACCTACCCAAAGGACGACGTCGCGGCCTGTTTGGCGAGCCAGGAGTTGCTCGTAGCGGTCAATCACCGGAGGGGGGCCGAGAAAACCGCCGAATCGCCGCTCGTTGTAAACGTGAACCGCCAGCTCGTTGAACTCGCCAAAGCGCAGGCTCGTGCGCGGCAAGCGGTAGATCCGTCGCTGAAGTGTGGCTGGTTCGTAGGTGGGAGGGAAAGAACCGCTCTGGCCTATGCGCTGCCCGTTGAGAAACACTTCATCCACGTCGCCCAAGGCGCCCAGGTCTACCCCCAAGCTGTCGCCGGAAAAACGACTGGGGATCTGCAAGGTCAGCCGATACCAGGCGTGCCCGTTGTAGCCGCGATAGCCTTGCCTTTCCCAGGGTCCCGGGACTTGCACGGCCTGCCAGTGGGTTTTCTCACGGAAAGGCGATGACCATGCGGGATCGTGACCGGTTCGGAACCACCACTGGCCTTCCAGGGAAAAGGGCAGAGACTCCACAACGTAGGTGGCCGGCTGCGCCAAGGCCGAAGAAGCCACCAACCACAGGCTCAGCCAGCCGATTTTCACGGTTTCCCCTCGTCAGACCCTTGGGAACAGGGGACCGCCATGGCTCCAGGAAAATCCGCAGCAAGTGCTCGCGCCACTTCCAAGGCGTGGGCGCGCCCGGCAAGGCCCGTAACCCTTACCCGCGTACGTCCACCCCCTGCCGGCGCGGTTCGGATGGCCCACCCTTTCTTCTGCAAAGCCATTTTAGCTCGCTCCACGTTTTCCGGCCGCGCAAATGCCCCCACTTGCACCTCCCAGCAGGGGAAGGCCACCATGCCGTCTCCCCAGCGCACCACTTCCAATCGCACCCTTGCCACTCCCTTTTCCAGCATACCCAAGCTTGCCGCTGCCGCTCGCGAGAGATCCAGGATCCTCCCCGGCACGAAGGGACCGCGGTCGTTCACCAGAACCTCGGCTTGTTTCCTGTTTTCCAGGTTGGTGACCATAATCCACGTGCCGAAAGGCAGCGTGCGATGGGCGGCGGTCATGGCGTGCATGTTGTAGGTGGCACCAGAGGCCGTGGGTCGCCCGTGGTAGGGCTCCCCGTACCAGGAGGCTAGGCCTTCTTCGGTGTACGTGGACGTGGCCGGGGGCCTCTGGGGAAGGCGGGTGCTGGTACACGCCGCTAAAAGCACCACCAGTGCCATTGCACGCCGCACGGTTATACCTCCACGGGCGCGTGATCGCGGGGTAAGGAGTGCAAAGAAAGCCATGGACGCACGTATTGGGTAAGGAAAGCCGTTACCTGCTCTGCTGCGCGGCCGGCAAAGCGTTCGGGTCGAAGCAGCTCATGAAGCTCTTCGCGGCTTAATCCAAAGGCGGGATCGCCGGCGATCAGCTCCAGAAGTGGGTTTTCCTTGCCTTCCAGCTTCATTGCTGCCACCGCTTGCCGCGAATGCTGTCGTAGCCGTTCGTGCAGCTCTTGGCGGTTGCCGCCGGCGGCCGTGGCGCGCAGGAGGATGGTTTCGGTGGCCAGAAACGGCAGCGCCTCGTTAAGGTGGCGGGCAATCATGGCCGGGTAGACGTTAAGCCCCGAAGCCACGCTTTCCCACAGGAGCAAAAGCGAGTCAGCCGCCAAAAAGGCTTCAGGAAGAACCATCCGGCGGTTGGCGGAATCGTCCAGCGTTCTTTCCAACCACTGACTGGCAGCGGTCCACGCGGCGTTACCCAGAAGCTCGATGAGGTAGCGAGCAATGGCACACATCCGTTCGCAGCGCATGGGGTTGCGCTTGTACGGCATGGCTGAAGAGCCCACTTGCCCAACTTCTTGCGGCTCTTCCAGTTCCCCTAGGCGGGAGAGCAAACGTACGTCGGTGGCGAAGCGGTAGGCGGATTGCGCCAAGCCGGAAAGTGGTGCCAAAAGGTAAAACTCCACCTTTCGCGGGGACGTTTGCCCGGTTACGGGGTAGGTGCCGGAAAAGCCAAAGGACTGCGCTATGCGTCGGTCCAGCTCTTCCACCTTCTCGGGGCTGCCCAATAGCTCCAAAAACGAAGCTTGGGTGCCGGTGGTGCCTTTGGCACCCCGCAAACGTAGGCGGTTGGCCTCCTCCTCCAGGTGCTGCAAATCGATGAGCACATCGTAAAGCCAGAGGCAAGCGCGCTTACCAACGGTGGTGGGTTGCGCCGGCTGAAAGTGAGTGTGCCCCAAGCACACCAGTTCCCGGTGGCGTTGGGCAAAATTTGCCAACGCCGCCACCACCGCTGCCCCGCGGGCCAAGATTAGATTTGCGGCTTCCCGGAGCAACAGCAAATCGGCGTTGTCAGTCACGTAGCAGGAGGTGGCGCCTGCGTGCAGCCAGGGGCCCGCGGCGGGCGCTACCTCCGCCAGCGTGCGGATATGGGCCATCACGTCATGGCGGGTTTCCCTTTCCAGCTCTGCCGCCCGGGCCATCTCGGTGGCCGAGGGCTCCAAATGTGCGCGCAGCTGCTCCAGCGCTTCCGCAGGGATCGGTAACCCCAGCTCTTTTTCCGCGGCCATAAGGGCCAACCACAGTTGGCGCCAAAGGGAAATCCGACGCCGGGGCGAAAACAGCTCCCGCATGGCCTTGGAGGCGTAACGGGTGGTGAGGGGATGCACGAACTCGTCCATGGAGCCATTGTGCCATGGCCGAAACCCCAAGTTGCTGCCCTTGCCGAAACCGCATCCGGTCCTCTTGCCCCACTCACACACAGCAAAATTGCACCGGTGGCCCTTGGGGGGCGGAAAAGGAGGCAAGAAAGGGAGCGCACACCAGTTCGGTCATGGCATACCTGGTTGCTCAGTGGTATCATTTTTGCCGTCATGGCCTTTGCCGTTCCCCTGCCAACGCCAACGCCGTCGAGCGAGCTACGACGAGGCTTTCCAAGCCTCTGGCGTTGCGTTGAGGTCCCGGCGGCGCTTTTTCGGCGCCCAGTGTGGGCTCGATCGCTGGCCCACGGGCACGTGTTGGCCGGCGCCGGCAAGCGTGTGGGGGTGCTGGAGCCACCTCAGGGTGGCACCATGAGGCTGCGCCTGTTCCGAGGGGAGAAACTGACTCAGGAACTGTTCCTGCCGTTGCCGGCTGGGAACCTTTCAGCTTGGCAGCCGAGCTGTTTTTAGAAGCGAGGGCGGAAACTGCTGCCGTGCGCTTCTGGGAGGGCGCCGCCGTCAACGCAGGGGGTGTCCTTTTGGCTTTCCAACCCATAGCGGAAGTGCCCATCCCGAAGGTGGTGCGTACCGACGATGAGGTGCATGGGTTTCCGTGGCCGAGGGAGGGCGGCCCGCAACGTAAGAGGGCAAGAAAACTGCCTGCGCTTTGGGTAAAGACGTCGTTGCACGGTGCACAAAAGGAGGTGTGGCTGCGAGTGGAGGGTGAAAGGCTTTTAGGCAACTGGTCGTTTGCCGATGCGTGGGCGCTGGCGGGTACCCTGCGTTCGGATGGCAAGCTTGGGTGGTGGGCTTGCAATCCGGCGAAGTGATGATTGCCACCGGAGGGGGCCGCATCCTCCGCCGGCAGCGTATCCCTTACCGCTTCCCCACGGAGCGCGCATCCGCCGACCTGGTCGCGAAAACAAAGTCGAAACGTCCCTGGGCGATCCTAGAGGATCCGGCATTTTCCGACGCTACCCGCAAGCCGCCAAAGGGCGCCGTGCTTTTGGCTGCGAGGAGCGACAAGGATTTTTTGCAAGGCCTATGCCAGGGACAACGATTTGGTGCTAGTGACGACCTCATTCTACGCAACCACCAAGGGCTGTGCTTTGGTTTAGCGAAGAACTTGACCACCCGCCTCGGTGTTCTTGGTTCCCCAAGCCCGCGCAGGAGGAACTGAGGGTGGCAGTGACCGCGGAGGCCCTTCGGTGGGCAGACCACTGGGCTTTGTTTTTTGGGGACGTGCAGCAGTTGTGGAAAAGCTCTCAGAGAGCGAATAGGAAAAAGAGGTCCTTGTCCTGCCGCCAATAGCCTTCTTTCCTCGGTTTTTTAAGGTTTACGGGGATTCTGTGTGCTCTCTCCGCTCTTTTTGGCGTGCATTTGCCTTTTCTCATAAGCCGGCGCTTTTTGTGGGAGGGCGCGGGTTTCGGTGGCGGCGGCCTTCCTCGCCACTGCCTTGACCGCCTTGTAACCCAAAGGCACAATGTGCGCTCCGGGGGGACCCGGGGAGGTGGCGGTGACAGAAGGCAAAAAGCCTATAGCGGTGATTGCTTTCGGTGGCAACGCGCTGTTGCGGCCCCAGGATCACGGCACACAAGAGGAGCAATTCACCTTGGCGTGGAAGGCAACGCGCTGGCTGGCGGAAATTATCCACCGCGGCTACGAGCTGGTGATTGTGCACGGCAACGGTCCGCAAGTGGGGAACATCATGATGCAAGTGGAAGAAGCCATCACCAAGATTCCCCCGCAAACGCTGGATGTGTGCGTGGCGCAAACCGAGGGTTCCATTGGCTACATGCTGCAAAACCAGCTGAGAAACCGCTTGCTAGAAGAGCAAATCGTCAAGCCGGTAGTTACGGTGCTCACTGAGGTGGAGGTTTCCAAGGACGACCCCGCCTTTGAGAACCCCTCCAAGCCGGTGGGGCCGTACTTTACGGCCTACCGCGCCAACCAGCTCATGCAGGAGCAAGGGTGGCTGATGGTGGAGGACGCGGGCCGGGGCTGGCGCAAGGTGGTGCCTTCCCCAATTCCCAAGAAGATCCTGGATGTGGAGGTAGTCAAGCATTTGGTGACCAGCGGCGCGGTGGTCATTGCTTGTGGCGGGGGAGGTATTCCGGTGTACCAAGATGTGGGCGGCTACTTCCGCGGCGTTGAAGCGGTCATTGATAAGGACTACTCGGCGTCGCTTTTGGCGCAAGAGCTAACTGCCGATCTTTTCATCATCCTCACCCAAGTGCCGCAAGTGGCGGAAAACTACGGGCGACCCAACCAGCGCTGGTTGGATACGCTCACCGTCAGTAAGGCCAAGGAGATGCTTGACGCCCACCAGTTCCCCCCGGGCTCCATGGGCCCCAAGATCCGCGCTGCGGTGCAGTTCGTGGAAAAAACCGGCAAAGAAGTGCTCATTACCGACGCTGAGCATCTCAAGGATGCTTTGGCGCGCAAAGCGGGGACGTTCTTAATCCCGGATGGCAAGGAGGCGTAAGTATGCTTCGTAACCCTTGGCAACGACATAAGGACCTCATATCCATTCACGATTTGAGCGCTGAAGAGGTGGAAGCGCTGTTTCAGCTGGCGGAAAACGTCAAAGCCAGGCCTGATCGTTACCGCACGGCCTTGGCCGGCAAAACCCTGGCCATGATCTTCGAGAAGGCCTCCACGCGCACCCGCGTTTCCTTTGAAGTGGGCATGTACCAGTTGGGAGGTTTAGCCACGTTTCTCTCCAGCCGCGACATTCAAATTGGCCGAGGCGAAACCATCCACGACACCGCCAAGGTGCTTTCCCGTTACGTGGACGGCATCATGGCCCGCACCTTCGCCCACGAAACCGTGACCGAGCTGGCCCGGCACGCCACCGTGCCGGTGATTAACGGTCTCACCGATTTGCTGCACCCCTGCCAAGCCCTTACCGATTACTTTACGGTGCGGGAAAAGTTCGGCAACACCAAAGGCTTGACCTTGGCGTACGTGGGGGACGGCAACAACATGTGCCACTCGTTGCTGTTTGGTGGGCCCAAGGTGGGTATGCACGTGCGGGTGGCAACTCCCAAGGACTACCGACCGAAAGCGGAAATCGTGGAGCTCGCCAAAAAAGATGCGGCAGCGGCGGGCACCACCATCGAGGTTTTTGAACGTCCGCAAGAGGCAGTGGCCGGCGCCCATGTGGTTTACACCGATGTGTGGGCTTCCATGGGCCAAGAAGCGGAAGCGGAAAAGCGCAAACGCGACTTTGCCGGTTTTCAAGTGACCCCGGAGCTCATGGCTCTGGCGGACAAGGAAGCTATCTTTATGCACTGCTTGCCGTGCCACCGCGGGGAAGAGGTGCACGAAGCGGTGGCTGACGGCCGCTGGTCGGTTATCTTCGATGAAGCGGAAAACCGCCTCCACGTGCAAAAGGCCATCTTGCTGTTGCTTATGAACCGTTAATGCTCAGCGGCGAGCTTTGCTTCCAGTTTGGCCACGGAAGCTTGCACGTGAGGAGCGCGGGGGTCGGTTCCATGCTTGGCAAGCCAGGCCTTTTTGGTGGCTAAGGCTTCGGGAAAACGGCCGGCAAGGGCATACGCGTCAGAAATTTCCAGTTCCAGGTCCATTTGGTTGTGGGAAAGGGTTTGTGCCCGTTGGAAGTGCTCTAGGGCGCGCTGGCCGTGGCCTAAAGCAAGGAGACTCCGCGCCAAAAGAGCTTCGGCGGTGGGCGACGTGGGATCGGCCAGCACCGCTTGTTCGGCCATGGGTGCGGCCTCATGGTAGCGGCCGGTGTCGTAAAGGAGCGCGGCGAGGTTAAAGCGGCAGTAAAAATCGAAGGACTCCGCCTGGAGGGCTTGGCGAAAAGCCGCTTCCGCGCCTTCCAGGTCCCCAGCCAGCCGCAGCTGCACCCCGAGGTTATTGTGGGCGGGAGCGTACTGGGGGTCTGTGGCTACCGCTTGCCGTAAAAGCGCGATGGCTTTTTCCCTCTGTCCCTGACGGGCGGCTTCCAGACCTTCCTGCATGAGCTTGCGGGCTTGCCTGCGTTGTTTGCTTTCCGGTGTAACCTCGGCGGCTGGCCGCGGGTCTTTGCGCAGCACAACGTCCAGCCGTTCCCTGGCCAAAATCCCCATGCGCGTGGACCACGGCAAAAAACCGTCGGCCTTAACGCGAATTTCCCACAGTTCGCTGCGCTGGGAAAGGGCCAAGGCATAAAACCCCTGGGAGTCAGTGACCGCGTAATCGGAGCGAAACTCGCTGTTGAGGTACACCTCCACCATGGCGTTGGCAATGGGTTTGCCATCCACGGTGGTGACGTAGCCAAAGATGGCCGGCCGACCTGGGGGTAGGTTGTTGACGAACCCCCAAGAGGAGGTGTTTTCTTGCGCGAAGCCCCCTGCCGAAAGCAGCAAAAGGGCAACAGCAAAAGGTTTGCTCATGGTCTGCCTCCCTTGATGGGAAACCCCTACCCTTGGCCTTTCATTCCTTTGGCGCTGGGGGAACCTGGGCCAACACCCTCTGCAGGTCTTCCACGAACTTGGGGTTCGGGGTGACTTTGAGAGCTTTGGCTTCCTCCAAGTGCTCCTGGGCTGCCCAAGGGTCCCCCTCAGCCAAAAGCGCCACGGCCAGGTTGTAGTGGGCAGGCCCGTTTTTGGGATCCAAGGCCAGACAGAGGTAAAGCTCATTAATGCCGCCGCTGCGGTCGCCGCTGCGGAGACGGGCCAAGCCTAAAAGGTAAAACACCTCGGCGGGGATACCGGCCATGGTGTCCACCTGCCAGCGCCGCCGGGCCAAGAACTCCTCAGTTGCCATCCGTGTGCGGGCCAAGTTGGTCATGGGTGAAAGGCCACCCGTGGGCCGGCCTCCTGCTCCCGTGGCTGGGGTTTTGCCTTGCTGCAAGCGCATGAGGTCAGCAAACTGCCGGGCGCGGTCCGCCGCTTCTTGGCGGGCTTCCAGCTCAGCGGAAGCGGCGCGTTGCTGCCAGCGAGCGTACCGTTCCTGGGCCTCTTCGAGGACGGGGATGGCTTCGTCGAAGCGTTTGGCAAGGCAAAGGGTTCGGCCAAGGCCGAGGTAAGGGGTGGGCAGCTCGGGAAAAATCTCGATGGCTTGCCGGAAGAGTTGTTCGGCCCCAGCGAGGTCCCCCTTTTGCACGAGCTTTTGCCCTTCCGCAACTCGGCTGCGGGCCACAGCCAGGCGTGCGGTGTCCTGGCCCCAAAGGGCGGAGGCGGCAAAAGCGAGCAAGAGCCCAAGACGCAGTGGCTTCATAAGAGTATTTTACGGCGAGGAGCGAAAAAGGGGAGTGCCAAGGTGGCGCCCTGGGTTCTGAAGGTTGGCCTTGCAACTTTGTGTAAACTGGCATGCTGGTTGCTTTGCTAGCCTCGCTGCCACGCAGGCAGCAGAGGTGGGGAGGTGCTCGTGATTGAAGTGCAAGACCTTACCAAGCGTTACTTTGACCGCGAAGTGGTGAAGTCGGTGAGCTTCTTCGTACCGGAAGGGGAGGTGCTAGGTTTTCTAGGTCCCAACGGTGCCGGAAAAACCACCACCATGCGCATGATCTGCGCCTACCTGCCACCCACCGCTGGCAGTGTCAAGGTGGCGGGCGTGGATTTGGCGCAAGACCCTTTGGGTGTGCGTGCGCGTATTGGCTACCTTCCGGAAAACGTGGCCTTATACCCGGAAATGCGCGTTGAGGAGTTTTTGCGTTTCCGGGCGGCCATTGAGGGGGTGCCGGCCAAAGAGGTCCCCGAACGCTTGGCGTACGTGGTGGATCGCTGCATGCTTGGGGATGTCCAACGGCAAGTAATCGGCACCCTTTCCAAAGGTTACAGGCAACGGGTGGGGCTGGCGGCCGCTCTCATCCATAAGCCACCAGTGCTCATCTTGGATGAGCCTACGGTGGGCCTTGACCCCAGGCAAATCGTGAAGATCCGGGAGCTCATCGTGGAGCTGGGGCGCGATCATACCGTGATTCTCTCCACCCACATTCTGCCGGAAGTGGAGCAGGTATGCCGGCGCGTTTTGATTATTGACGACGGCCGCATTGTTGCCGATGGCACCCCGGAAAGCCTGCGCACAGGTTTTTCCGGCCTTTCAGCGGTAACCGTGGAGCTGGAAGGTGCAGACGGTGCGTCGGCGGCCCAGGTTTTGGGTGGCATCGCCGGTGTGGAAAAAGTGGAGGTGCTGGCCGACGGGCGGTTCCAGCTGGCGGTGCGGGACGGCAAGGCGGTGCGGCGGGAAGTTTTCCGGGCAGCGGTGGCGCGGGGGTGGCACATCCTGGAGCTTTCCCAATCCGTGCCGAGCTTGGAAGACGTGTTCTTGCGCCTTACCACCCGCGAGGAGGTAACGGGTGAGGCAGCCGCGGAGGTGAGCTATGCGTAAACTTCTGGCGCTCGTTCGGCGTGAGCTTTTGGCTTACTTTTCCTCGCCCTTAGCGTACGTTGTGCTTACGGCGTTTTTGTTTGTCAACGGCTTTGTTTTTTGGCTTATCGTCGCTTACCTCAACGATCCGCGCACCCGAGCCATGGCGCCTTTGCGCCTGCTCTTTGGCGGAACCATGTACTTTTGGCTGCTGCTGTTGTTTGTGGTGCCGGTGATTACCATGCGGCTTTTGGCCGAGGAGCGTCGCACCGGCACCATCGAGCTCTTGCTCACGGCGCCTGTCACCGAAGGGCAGGTGGTGATGGGGAAGTTCTTGGCTGCGTGGATCTTTTACCTCTTCTTGTGGCTGCCCACCTTGGTGTACGTGGGTATTTTGGCAAGCTACGCCACCATTGATTTTGGACCGGTGGCCGCCGGGTACCTGGGGATTGCTCTTTTGGGCTTATTGTTTGCCAGCGTTGGGGTTTTTACCTCGGCTCTGGCAAAAAACCAAATTGTGGCGGCCATCTTTGCCTTTGCAGCGTTGGTGGTGGTCTTTTCTGTGGGGCTCATTGAAAACCTGGTCACTAACCCGCTTTGGAAAAACGCTCTGTCCTACATGAACCTTTGGGACCACATGGACGACTTTGCCAAGGGCTTGGTGGATACCCGGCGACTCATATACCCCGTGAGCCTATCCGGCTTTTTCCTGTACTTGTCAGTGAAAGCCCTGGAAGCGGTGAAGGGGAGGTAGCTGTGCGCAAGGAAAAGGTGTTTTTTGCTTCGACGCTGGCCATAAGTGTGGCCTTAGTTTTGGCCTTGGTAGGTATGTTGAACTGGCTTTCTTACCGCCACTACTGGCGATGGGATTGGACCCGAGCCAAGGTTTACTCGCTTTCCGAAAAAACCCTCAACGTATTAAAGGGCGTGAAAGAACCGGTCCGGGTCGTGGTGTTCATGACCGGCACCACCCCGCTCTTTGAGCAAGTAAAGGAGCTTTTAAGCCGTTACCAGGCAGCGTGCCCAAAGTTGGCGGTGGAGTTCATTGACCCGGAGCGCGACCCATTGCGTACCCGACAACTGGCGCAGGAGTTTGGGGTTTCCATGGCAAACACCGTGGTCTTCTCCCAAGCTGACCGCAAGAAGTACGTGAGCTCCGAGCAAATTGCGGAATACGACTACAGCGGCATGCAGTTTGGCCAAGCTCCAAAGATCAAGGCCTTCAAGGGGGAGGAACAGTTCACCTCAGCTATCCTGCAGGTGACTAACCCCAAGGTCCCCAAGGCCTACTTTACCTCCGGCCACGGCGAGCACGACCTGGACGGCTGGGACGAGGGAGGGCTTTCTCAGCTCAAGGAGCTTTTAAAACGCGACAACTGGGAAACGGCCAAGCTACCGCCTTTTGCCACCAGCATCCCCGAAGACTGTGATCTCTTGGTGGTGGCTGGGCCCACGGCCCCCTTTGCCCCGGCGGAGAGGGAAGCCATTGCGGCGTTTTTAGATAAAGGCGGAAGACTCTTGGCGCTTTTAGACCCGGTCCTCCCCGGTCGGCAACAACCCTCGGGTTTGGAGGAACTTTTGGCCAAACGCGGCGTCAAGGTGGGGGATGACCTGGTGGTGGATCCTGAGCGACGCTTGCCCTTTTTTGACCTCTCGGCGGTTTTCGTGAACGAGTTCCGCGCCCATCCAGCGGTGGATGCCCTCAAGGGCATGGCAGTACTTTTGCCGGTGGCGCGCTCGGTGAGCACGCAACCGGCGGAGGGTGTAAAAACGACGGTGCTGTTTACCACTTCCTCCGCCGGTTTCGGCGAAACGGACCTGGTGGGCTTGCTTTCCCGGCGTACGGTGGAAAAAAACCCCACGGATACGCCTGGTCCGGTGTCCTTGGCCGTGGCGGCGGAGCCTGAACAAGCGGAAGGCGCCGCGTGGCGGCTGGCAGTGGTGGGGGATTCCGACTTTGCCACCAACGGACAGCTGGCCAACGCCGGTAACGCCAATTTGGTGATGAACATGGTGAACTGGCTGGGCCAAAGGGAAGAAAGCTTAGGGATTGCGCCACGGCAACCGGAACAGGTCAACCTGGTGCTTTCCGCGGGGCAACTAAGGGCCATCATGCTGATCTCGTTGGTGGGCTTGCCTGCCCTGGGCATTGTTTTGGGTGTTGTGGTTTGGTGGCGTCGCCGCCGGTAGTGGGAGGTAGGTTATGCGTCTTGGGCGGTTGATTGCTTTGGCCGTGGTGGTTTTGGGACTTTTCGCGTTCATTTGGTTTTACGAGCGCAAACAGCCCACCACCGAAGAGCTCAAGGAGCGGGAGGGAAAGCTTTTTCCCCTTATGGAAACCGACAAAGTACACGCCCTTCGCATCCGCAACGCCCATGGAGAGTTTGAGTTCAAGAAGGAGGGGAACAACTGGCAGCTGAAGCGTCCGGTGCAAGACGAGGCCAACCAGTGGGCTGTTTCTGGTTTACTCTCGCAACTCGCCAGCCTCAAGGCAGAAAGGACCTTACCGCGCGCCGAGGTCAAGCTTGCCGATTACGGACTGGAAAAACCCGAAAGGTGGGTAGAGGCTTCCGATGTGGCTGGACGCACGTTCAAGGTGAGCTTTGGCAGCGAACTGCCTCTGGGAACTTCTGCGGCGGCCCTCACCGATGGCGCACACGTTTTCCTGGTGAGCAAGTGGATCCTTTCCGATTTGGATAAGGACCTTGCCGGGTGGCGATCTAACGAGCTTTTGAGCTTCTTCACCAGCGATGTCAACGCCGTGACGGTGGTGGGCCCCACGGGGCGGTGGGCTGCGGCCAGGGCGGGTAACCTTTGGCAGCTGACGGAGCCCGTGGCGGACTTGGCGGAAAGGGAGGAGGTGGAAGGGGTTCTCTCCGACCTTTCGGGGGCGCGTATCAAGGAGTTCTTGGACGAAGGGGCCGATCTGGCAGCGTTAGGTCTAGGTACGCCGCGGTTTACCGTGACGCTGGTGCGCAAGGAGGGCTCACCGCTGAGCTTGGCCTTCGGCCATGAGCGGGATATGGAAGGCAGCAGGCAAGTGGCGTGCAAACGGGGGGAAAGGGTGTTCTGGGTGGATGCCTCAGCCACCAGCCATTTGGCGAAAGAGCCGAGTGCTTTTCGTTCTGGCAAGCTCCTGCAGTTTTCCACTTGGCAGGTGGATACGCTGGAGCTGGAGCGGGGCAAGGAAAAAATCGTGGTGAAGCGCAAGGAAGGGGTTTGGCGCAGTGACAAGGGCGAGGTAGACTCCGGACCGGTGTTGTCCCGGCTGAACACGCTTTCTGAGCTTAAAGTCTTGGCTTTCGACCAGCCGGAGCCAGAGGGCGAGCCCATGGGCCGCGTGCACCTGGTAGGGCAAGAGGGCCTGGATGTTACTGTCAGCTTGTACCCCAGTAGCAAGCAAGGAGAACTGCTGGCGGTGGTCAAGGGGCGCCCCAAAGCGCTGGCCGTGGACAAGGCCAAAGCGGAGGAAGTACTTTCCGGAGTTGCGGAGCTGGCCACGCCCAAGCCCGAGCCTACGACGGCACCGCAAAACTAATGCCGCCGGCAGTTTGCGGTCCTGGAGGCAGAGCTTCGGCCTTTAGGGTTTTTGCCTGCTGGTTGCGGCTTTATGAGGGCAAGGCATCGGCCAGCAGGCCTGCCCTTCTGTGCTTTTCTCTTAGCTAGCTGCGGGGCTGTTATGAGGTGGTAACTTCCCAAAAAACCACCCTAGCTGAGGTGGGGGTGGTTGGCCTTTGGGGTTGCCGGTGAACGGTTGACGAAAGGCACCAAAGGCTTTACGGTTTTGCTTCGCTGCGCAAAGCAGCGTGAGGGGAAGGCATGTACAAGGACACGTTAAACCTGCCGAAAACGGCGTTTTCGATGAAGGCTGAGGCGGCCAAGCGCGAACCCGAGCGCTTGGCGTACTGGGAAGCGGCGCGTCTTTACGAAAAAATTCGCCAAGTGCGGGCGGGGAAACCTAAGTTTTTGCTGCATGATGGTCCCCCCTACGCCAACGACCATATCCACATGGGCACGGCCTTGAACAAGATCCTCAAGGACCTGGTGGTGCGCTCCCGCAGCATGATGGGGTTTGATACGCCCTTCGTACCAGGCTGGGACTGCCACGGCTTGCCCATCGAGCACAAGGTGGATCGCGAGTTAGGGGCGCGCAAGGCAGGCATGAGCGATTTGGAGATCCGTGCCGCCTGCCGGTCCTACGCCGAGCGATTCGTGGCCGTGCAAAAGGAGGAATTCCGACGCCTGGGCTGTCTGGGAAGTTGGGACGCCCCTTACCTTACCATGTCCCCGCGTTACGAGGCGGACATTGCGGGGGCTTTGGGGAAAGTGGTGGCAGCTGGGCTCCTGTACCGGGAGCGCAAGGCCATCCGCTGGTGCTGGAGCTGCCGCACGGCCTTGGCTGAAGCGGAGCTGGAGTACCAAAGCAAGCGTGATCCGGAAATCACCGTGGCCTTTGCTGCCGCCAATGCCGGGGAAGTTCGGGAACGCTTTGGTGTTTCTGGCAAGGAACCGGTGTTTTTTTTAATTTGGACCACGACCCCCTGGACCATTCCCTCCAACTTGGCAGTGGCCGTGCATCCAGAAGCCACCTACGTTCTTTGGGATACACCCAGGGGTGCACTGGTGGTGGCGGAAAGGCTTTTGGAGCCGCTAAAGGAGAAGTTGGGGGTTGTGGGAACGGTGCTGGGCAAAGCTTTGGGCGCGGCTTTGGTGGGTCTTGGCTACCATCACCCCTTGGACCCCGCGTATCGCGTGCGCATCCCCGAAGGGGCCTCGGTGTTTCGCGTGGTGCCCGCTGACTACGTGACCTTGGATACCGGTACCGGCTTGGTGCACATTGCCCCCGGGCACGGCGAGGAGGACTTCCGCACGGGCAAACTCACCGGCCTTCCGGTCCTGTCGCCGGTGGATGAAGCTGGTTGCTACACGCGGGAAGTGGAGGCCCTCGCCGGCACCCAGGTGTTTGAGGCCAACCCCTTGGTGACCGAGCACTTGCAGCAGGCAGGTGCTTTGCTTTTGGCCGCTGAAGGGGAACACGAGTACCCCCATTGTTGGCGCTGTCGCCAGCCGGTGATCTTCCGCGCCACCGAGCAGTACTTCATTGCTCTCACACCCGATGCCACCCCCCATGCGCGCTTGAACTTGCGGGAAGAAGCGCTGGCGGCCATCCAAAAGGTCACCTGGGTCCCCCGTTGGGGTCAGGAGCGCATCACCGGCATGGTGACCAACCGTTTCGAGTGGTGCGTTTCCCGCCAGAGGCGCTG
Source organism: uncultured Thermoanaerobaculum sp. (assembly GCA_937934115.1). GTDB lineage: Bacteria > Acidobacteriota > Thermoanaerobaculia > Thermoanaerobaculales > Thermoanaerobaculaceae > Thermoanaerobaculum. The sequence goes on along the minus strand of CALHAH010000050.1, from coordinate 11,383 downwards.
GGGATCGCCCATTAACGTTTTGGTCTGCGCGGCGTGCGGCCATATTTGGCCAGACGGCGCCGACCCCGAACAAGCCCGGCACTTTTTTGCCCAGGTGGAGGCAGTCTTTGCCGAAGAGGGAGCTGACGCGTGGTACCGGCACCCGGTGAGTGCCTTCGCTCCGGAAAGCTTGACGTGCCGCCACTGTGGCGGGAAAGAGTTCCGCAAGGAACACGACATTTTGGACGTTTGGTTTGACTCCGGGGCCTCGCACTACGCGGTGTGTGACAACGGCCGTTTTGATGGGCTTTCTTGGCCTGCGGATTTGTACTTGGAGGGGCACGATCAGTACCGGGGGTGGTTCCAATCTTCGCTGCTGGTGGGCGTGGTAACTCACGGAAAGGCCCCCTACCGCACGGTGGTGACTCACGGCCACGTGCTGGACGCCCTGGGGCGGAAGATGTCCAAGTCTTTGGGGAACGCGGTGTCTCCCATGGAGGTCACGCAAAAGTTTGGGGCCGACGTGTTGCGATTGTGGGTTTGTTCGGTGGATTTCCGGGAGGACATGCCTTTTTCCTTTGACTCCATGGAGCGGGTGGCGGAGTCTTACCGCAAGATCCGTAACACCGTGCGCTACCTTTTGGCGAACCTCGATGGCTTTGACCCCCAAAGCCACGCGCTTGCCCTGGATGAGCTTCTGCCCTTGGACGCGGCTTTCCTTAGGCGTGCCAAGAGACTGGCAGCGAAGGTCTTGCGTGCGTACCAAGAGTACGAGTTTCACGCCGTTTACCACGCGTTCGTGAACTTCTGCGCGGTGGACCTCTCGGCCTTGTACCTGGACATGCTTAAGGACCGCCTTTACTGTTCGCATCCCCACTCCCGGAAGCGGCGCTCAGCGCAAACGGCACTTTACTTCTTGGCGCGCACGCTCCTCACCTTGATTGCTCCGGTTCTCCCCTTTACCGCAGACGAGGCGTACGAGTTCCTGCCAGGCGAAAAGCTGCTCTCCGTGCACCTGGAAGAGTTCGAGACGCTCGCGCAGTTGGCGGAAAACCAAACGCAGGACGAAGCCTTGGAGCGTCTTTTGGCGTTCCGTGAGGAGGTGTACCGGGAGCTGGAGGTCCTGCGGCGAGATGGGGTGGCCGGGAAAACAGGCGAGGCGGCGCTTTGGCTTTCCGGAAACCGCGAGGCTCTGGACGCCGATGTGAGAAACTCGGGGGTTGACCTGGCGGAGTTTTTGATTGTGGCTCAGGTGCTTGCTGGCGAAGGCGCGGTGGCCTCGGGGGTGTACCCGGGTTTGAGCTTTGCGGTGCGTCGGGCCCCGGGAGTGGCTTGTCCCCGCTGCTGGCGGGTTTTGCCGCCAGCGGGTGACCCCCAACACCCGGAGCTTTGCCCTCGTTGCCTTTCCGTGGTAAAGGCTTGGGGGCCAACGGCATGAGGTCTTTGTTCCGTGCCCTAGGGCTCGCCGTTGGCGTGGTGGTGCTGGACCAGCTCACCAAACTGTGGTTGGTGGCCGCTTTGCCTTACGGCATGCAGAAAACCGTGATCCCGGGGTTTTTGGACCTGGTGCATACCCGTAACCGGGGTGTGGCCTTTGGACTCTTTTCGCAAGCGGGGCCTTTTTCGCAAACGGTGCTCTTGTCTTTGGTAGTGGTGCTGGTGATTTTCGTTTTTTGGCAGCTTTTCCTCCATCGGGAGCGCTTCGCACCCAGGGTAGGGCTGAGCTTGATCCTGGGAGGGGCTTTGGGGAACCTGGTTGACCGCCTGCTCCGTGGTGAGGTGGTGGATTTCCTGGACTTTTACGTTTCTTGGGGTGGCCGCAGCTACCACTGGCCGGCCTTTAACGTGGCCGATGCCAGCATTACTTTAGGAGCGTTGTGGCTCTTGGCCTTTGAGCTCTTTTTTGCAAAGGTAGGTGAACGTGCATCCCATCCTCATTGATTTTGGTTTTTTTCAGCTTCCTACGTACGGCGTGCTTTTAGCCTTGGGCTTGGTGCTGGGTCTATGGACGGCCAAGATACGTGCTCACCGGGCGGGCTTGCCGCCGGAAAAGGTGGTGGACTTCGGGGTTTGGGTGGTGCTGGGGGGGCTTGTGGGTGGCAAAGTGCTGCTGGTGGTGACCGATCCCAGCTACCTCAAGAGCTTCGATGGTGTTTTAGCCCTTTTGCGCGCGGGTGGGGTTTTTTACGGGGGGCTTTTGGGTGCTTTGCTTGCAGCTGCGCTCTTGGTTCGTAGGTGGCGGCTGCCCTTTTGGCCGTTGGCGGATAGTCTCGCGCCGTCGGTGGCCTTAGGTCACTTCTTTGGCCGCTTGGGTTGCTTTTCGGCCGGCTGCTGCTACGGCGCTTCCTGTCAAGCACCGTGGGCGGTGGTGTTTTCTGACCCGAAAGCTGCAGAGTTTTCAGGTACCCCCTTAGGTGTTCCCCTCCACCCCACGCAGCTTTACGAGGCTTTTTTCAACCTGGCCAACTACTTTTTCTTAGCTTGGCTTTTTCGTCGGTCCCTGGCGCGCGGGCTGGGTGGGCAGGTTTTGGGTTTTTACCTGGTGAACTACGGGGTAGCTCGTTTTGCCATTGAGTTTTTCCGCGGTGATGCCGACCGCGGCTTTATCTTGGGTGGGCTTTTGTCCACCAGCCAGGCCATTGCCTTGCTCATGGTGCCGGTAGGGGTGTTTTTGACCATCCGAGGCTTTCGCCAAGCGCGGATTTAAGTCATGGAAGGCCAAGAGGTAGTGCTGGTGGTGCCGGAAGAAGCGGACGGCTTACGCTTGGACCGCTTCTTAGCGGCAAGTGGCCACGGCTGGTCCCGGTCGCAAGCGGCGCGCTGGGTGGAACAGGGGTTTGTGTGGCGCAACGGCTCTCCCACCAAGCCCGCGCAGTTCTTAAAAGCGGGCGATGTTATTAAGGTGCAGGTGCCGCCGCCCAAGCCTTCCGCTGTGGAGGCTCAGGAAATCCCTTTGGACGTGCTTTACGAGGACCGAGACCTCTTGGTGATTAACAAGAAGCCTGGTATGGTCGTCCACCCTGCCGCGGGCAATCCCGATGGCACCCTGGTTAACGCTTTGCTGGCGTATTGCCGGGATTTGTCGGGCATTGGTGGCGTGGAGCGTCCGGGTATCGTGCACCGCTTGGACAAGGATACGTCCGGCGTGCTCCTGGTTGCTAAGAACGACGGGGCGCACCGGATGCTGGAGTTGGCTTTCCGCTGGCGCACCACCGACAAGCGCTACCTGGCGGTGGTTTACGGTAACCCCAAAGTTGACGAGGGAGTGGTGGATGCCCCCATTGGTCGCCATCCGTCGGAGCGCCAGCGCATGGCGGTGGTGAAGGAAGGCCGGGCCTCTCGAACCTTATGGTGGGTGCGGGAGCGCTTTTCTGGCATTGCCCTGGTGGAGTGCCGCCCGGTGACGGGCCGCACGCACCAAATTCGTGTGCACATGGCCCATATAGGGCACGCCCTGGTGGGGGACCCCTTGTACTCCGGTCGGCAGTGGCGGGAAATCAAGGACAGGCAACTGCAGCAGGCTTGCCGGGATTTTCCGCGGCAAGCGCTCCACGCCTGGAAGATCACCATCCGCCACCCTGCTTCGGGCCAGCCGGTCTCGTTCCAAGCGCCGCTTCCCGAGGACATGGAGCAGCTCTTGGCCTTGGCTCGTGCCGCTAGCTGAGCTTTTCCCCGGTTTTTGCCGCGCTGCCAACGGGCTCGGCGTTGATCCCCAACCGGCGGATCATCTCGTTGAGGGTGGAGGGACGCACGCCCAAAAGCTGAGCGGCCCGCCTCTGCACGCCCCCGCAGCGAGCAAGGGAAGCCTCAATGAGGGCCTTGGTGTAGCGGTTTACTGCTTCTTTGAGGTCAAGGCCATGGGCGGGCACGCTCACCTCCACCGGCTGGGAGGGGGGCTGCAAGACCTCTGCCGGGAAAAGGTCAGGCTCAATGACCGAGCCCTGGGACAGCACCACCGCCCGTTCAATAACGTTTTCCAGTTGCCGCACGTTGCCTGGCCAGTGGTAGGCCATGAGCACATCCAGTGCCTGGGGCGAAAGGGTTAAGTGCGGTTTGCCGTTTTCTTCGCCAAAGCGCTTGAGGAAAAAGCTCGCCAAAGCTGGGATGTCTTCCTTGCGTTCGCGTAACGGCGGCAACTTGATGGTGATGACGTTGAGGCGGTAGTACAGGTCCTCGCGGAAAGTACCTTCGCTTACCATCTCTGGGAGATCAGCGTTGGTGGCAGCAATGATGCGCACATCCACGCGCACCACGTGTTCGCCACCCACCGGGATAAACTCCCGCTCTTGGATGACCCGCAGTAGCTTGGCCTGGGTGGGCAACGGCACGGTGCCAATTTCGTCCAAGAAGATCGTACCCCCATCTGCCAGCTCAAAAAGTCCTTTTTTAGTAGCCACCGCACCGGTAAAGGCGCCGCGCACGTGGCCGAAGAGTGTGGTTTCCAAAAGATCGTGGGGAACCGAGCTGGTGTTCACCACGATAAAAGGCCCCTGGGCGCGGGGAGAAAGTTGATGGATGGCCCGGGCCAGGAGCTCTTTACCAGTTCCTGACTCGCCGGTGAGCAATATGTTAGAGCGCGAAGGCGCCGCCCGGCGCACCAGCTCGATGATTTCCTCCATGGCTTGGGAGCGCCAAACCAGGCGGTCAAGACCTTCCAAGCGCTGGCGCAGCACGCGGTTTTCCTTGCGCAGCTGACGTTGTTCCAGGCCCTTGCGCACCGTGAGCACGACCTCTTGGTTCTTGAAGGGCTTGGGGATGTAGTGAAAAGCCCCTTCCCGCATGGCGGTGATGGCCGACTCCACGGAAGAAAAGGCGGTAATCACGATCACGCACACCTCTGGGTCCTTGTTTTTAAGTTCTTTGAGGACCTCCAGTCCCGGGCGGTCGGGGAGCATGAGGTCCAAAAGCACCAAGTCCACCTCCTGTTCCTCGAAGGTCTTTAGTCCCTCGGCAGCCGTGGTGGCTTGCAGCACGGCAAAACCTTCCCGCCGTAAAAGCGTTGCCAAAACGTCCTGCAGCACCGGTTCGTCGTCAATGATGAGAATGCGCATGTTGCTCTCCTTCCTTTGGAAGCTCCACGTGCATGACCGTGCCGTGGGGCTCCCTGCGTCGGACTTCAATGTGCCCCCCGTGGGCGCGCACGATGTCTTGCGTGATGGCGAGGCCCAGTCCTGTACCGCCTTGGCCAGCGCGGGTGGTGACAAACGGCTCGAAAACCACGAGGCGAAGCTCTTCCGGGATCCCAGGTCCGGTGTCCCGCACTTCCAGCACCGCCACACCGTTCTCTTCCCAGACTTCTACCTCCACCTGGCCGCCAGGGGGGGTGGCTTGCAGGGCGTTGCGCAGGAGGTTGTGCACCACCAGCTCCAGCTGTACGCGGTTGGCGCGGATGGGTAGGGCATCCGGCACACGGCACACGCAGTGGATTGCCGCTCGCTTGGCCTCGGAGCGCACGGACAACCACTCCTCCCGCGCCACAGCTGCCAAATCCACCAACGAGCGCTCGAAACCAGCGGGTCTTGCGAGCTCCAGGAGGTTGGTGACAATGCGGGCCACGCGGAAGGCTTGCTCTTCGATTTTTTCCACCAAAGAAGCGCGGGGATCGTGGGCCGGGGTCAGCTCCCGCAAAAGCTGGGCGTAGGAGGCTATGCCTGTGACCGGCGTGTTCACCTCATGGGCCAGACCGGCAGCCAGTCGGCCCAGCGCTGCCATCCGCTCTTGCTGGGCGAGCTTGTGCTCCAAGGCCAGTTGTTGGGTGATGTCTTCCATGGCCACCACCCGCCCATCCCTCTGCCCGGGTTGCAGCTCCACGGTGGACACCGACAGCACCCCTACCCGCTCCCTTTCCCCGGGGATCCGCACCTGCACCCCCGCGGCACGTTCGGGCAAAAGCGGCCACGACTCGGGGAGCACCACCAGTTCGCCCAGGCGCGTGCCGTGTAGCGAGCCACCGTCGCCAGCAAGCAAGGCTTGGGCTCTTTGGTTAGCCCGCAGCACCAGCCCCGAGGCGTCGCAAATCAAAAGCGCCGCTGCGGCCGACTCGAAAATGCGCTCCAGGTACTCTTCCAGCAGGCGGTGCTGCTCCACCTGGCGGTAGAGGTCGGCGAGGAGCAAGCTGTTTTCCAAGGCCAAGGCGGCTTGTGCCAAAAGTGCCCCCACCAGTCGTCTTTCCGCGTGGGTGAGGGGCATGGTCCCACCTTTGCGACCGAGGTACGCCACCCCCAACACCCGCTCGCCGCGCACCATGGGGAAGCGATGCCAAATGCCTAGCTTCTTCAGTTCGGCTTCGCTGGCCGCCGGAAACGGTCCGACGAGGGCACTGGGTTCGAGACTAGGGAAGCTGTCGTGGGGGTAGGCGGCTATGAGTTTGCCGGAAGCAATTCGGTAAAGCACCACTTGGTCCACGGCCAAAGCTTGGAACAAGAGCTCCCCCAAACGGCGGAGGAGCAGCTCAGGGTCGGAAATTCCCACCGCTTGCTCAGCGAAGGTGGCTAGGGCCTGACGGGCGGCTAAACGCTCGCGGTACTGCAGGCGCTCAATGGCGGTGAGGAGGGCGCGGCGTACGGGAACCGCCAAGCCTACCAACGCCACGCCAGCCACAGCAGCTAAGACCGTGCGGAACTGACCCAGTCCGAAGGCTACCTGGGTGAGCCACAAGTTGAACAAAGCAAAGGCCACGCCTCCCAGGATCACCGCCACGCCGGTGGCGAGAACTTGACGAAGCACATCCTCCAGGTCCCAAAGGCGAAACTCCAAAAGGGACGAAGCCACACCCAGCGGTACCAGGGCCAAAGGTAAAAGCGAAAGCCAGCTCAAGATCTCCAGCTCAGCTCCCGCAAGCTGGGGTATCAGCGAAAGGAGAAAGTAGGGAATAAAACCGGCGGCAGCACCGGCGGCCACCCACTCCACCTGCCGGCGACGCGTGGGATCCGGTCGCGCCCGCCTGTACACCTTCACCGCCACGGCAACGGCTGCCACGATGCCGATGACCACCAGGAGAGCCATAAGTTGATCCAAAGCGTCAGGCACCACCACGTCCCCTATTACGGGGGGCAGGAGGCCGGCGGATTGCAGGAGCTTAGCGCCGGCTACCAAAAACGAGGGCAAGAACACCAAGACCCGCGCTTTGGGGCTCAAGGCCACCACTGGGAAGAGGCCAAAGAAGAGCACTAACAGGGGAGGGAGGAAGAGGCGTCCAAAATCCCGCAGCAAAAGCAGCAACTGGGCTATGGTTTCGGGCTCTCCGGAAACGGCCACGGTGGGGAAAAGCGCGGAGGTAAGGGCAAAAAAGCGGGCAGCATGGGAAGAGGGCTGGCGTAGGTAAACCACCGTTGCCACCAGGAGCGAAAACATGGCAGCAAAAGCCACCAACAGGTAGCGCACATCCACGTTTACCGGTGGCGCGTAGTACACCACCTCACGGGTAGCGTTTCCCCGCATCACCGAAAGCGTGACCACCCGCGAGCGGAAAAGGGCTTCCTCCAGCTCCTCCGCTTTTGCCAACGTTTTCCCGTCCACCGCCACAATAAGATCACCGCGTACAAGACCGGCCCGGAATGCGCCGCTTTTGGCTTGGATGTGCGTCACCAGCAAACCTTGGTCTACGGAAATCAGCCGCATGTCCAGCTTGCGGAACTGGCTTACCCTTTGCATGACCCCCCAAAGCCCAGTCATTACTGCGACAAGGCCCACTGCCAAAAGCAGGAGCGAACGGGCTGGGTGAGCCGAAAGGGCACCCACCGCCACCTTGGGCACCGGGAAACCCGCCGAGTCCGAAGGAGGCCTGTTCACGGGTTTGAATTGTATCCAATTTTTTGAATACCGCAAGAGGCCGAACGAAATCTTGAACCGGGCCTTAGGCGTTAATGGCTTCCAACATTTTTACCGTCAACTTTAAGAAATCGGCCTCGGTAACGATGCCCAAAAGCCTGCCCTCGTTATCCACCACCGGTAAGCAACCGAACTTGTTCTCCAAAAGGAGCTTGGCGGCTTCGCGCACGGGCATGGTGGGGGGGGCGGTGACCGCATCGTGCATGAGCTCGGTCACCGGAATTTGCGAAAAAAGGCGGTGCTCCTCTTGGCGGGAAACCTCAGCAAACACCGAAAAGGAGGCGGCTAGGAGGTCGCGGTGGGTCACCAGGCCAACGAGCTTGTCCCCGCGCACCACGGGGAGGTGGCGGATACGGCCCCGTTCCATGCAGGAACGGGCGTCCTCCAGAGAGTCATCCTCGGAAAGGGTGATGACTTCCCGTGTCATGATGTCAGCCAGCGTCAAGCGGTACGGCATAACAAAATTATACGGCGGAAAGCTAGGGACCAAAAACCTGTTCCCAAAAATGGATATACTTCCACGGCCGGTCCTGGGCCGGCTGCCGGAGGTGGCCATGCCAAACGTTGCAACCACGCCTGAAATGGTTCGCCAAGTGTACGCCCGCACTCGTGAACGCTTGCACATCATCCGCAAGCGCGTGCGGCGCCCGCTCACCCTGGCGGAAAAAATAATGTTTGGGCATCTGGATGATGCGGAGCGCCAGGAACTGGCTCCGGGTGAAGCGTACTTGGCGTTGCGCCCCGACCGCGTGGCGATGCAAGACGCCACCGCGCAAATGGCGCTCTTGCAGTTCATGTCCGCTGGCCTTTCCCGCACCGCGGTTCCCACCACCGTGCACTGCGATCACTTGATCCGCGCGCGCTCCGGTGCCGCCGAAGACGTGGCTCGGGCCATAGAGGAAAACCGCGAGGTTTACGATTTTTTGGAAAGCGTTTCTGCCAAGTACGGCATTGGGTTTTGGAAGCCCGGCTCCGGCATCATCCACCAGGTGGTCTTGGAAAACTACGCGTTTCCTGGCGGCATGATGATCGGCACCGACTCCCACACCCCCAACGCCGGCGGCTTGGGGATGTTTGCCTCAGGTGTGGGTGGCGCCGACGCCGTAGACGTGATGGCCGGTTTTCCGTGGGAGGTGCTGCAACCCAAGCTTATTGGCGTGAAACTCACCGGCAAGCTTGCCGGCTGGACTGCTCCCAAGGACGTCATCTTGAAGCTCTTGGATATCCTCACCGTAAAAGGAGGGACCAACGCGGTGGTGGAGTTCTTTGGGCCCGGGTGTGCCTCCATTTCCTGCACCGGCAAAGCCACCATCACCAACATGGGGGCCGAGCACGGCGCCACCACCTCGATCTTCCCCTACGACCAGCGCATGGCCGCGTACCTCAAGGCGACCCGGCGGGCGGCGTTGGCGGAGCTGGCGGAGGAAAACCGTGACTTGCTCACCGCCGACCCGGAGGTGGAGGCGGAGCCCGAGAAGTTCTTCCACCGGGTGATCGAGATTAACCTGTCGGAGCTGGAACCCCACTTGGTGGGTCCCCACACCCCTGATTTGGCGCGGCCGCTTTCGGCAGTGCCGCAGGCAGTGAGGGAAAACAACTACCCCGCCCAGATTTCCGCTTGCCTTGTAGGCTCCTGCACCAACTCCTCCTACGAGGACATTTGTCGGGCCGCCGAGGTGGCCAAGCAAGCCTTGGCCTTGGGCTTGAAAGCCCAGGTCCCCCTGTACATTTCCCCAGGCTCCGAACAGGTGTACGCCACCATGGAGAGGGACGGGCTTTTGCCCACCTTGCAGGAGTTTGGGGCGGTGGTGCTGGCCAACGCCTGTGGTCCGTGCATTGGCCAGTGGCAGCGGGACGACGTGCCCAAAGGCACGCCCAACACCATCGTCAACTCCTTCAACCGCAACTTCCCCGCCCGCAACGACGGCAACCCGGCAACCCTTTCCTTCATCGCTTCCCCTGAGGTGGTGGTGGCCTACGCCGTTGCGGGAAGGCTGGACATCAACCCCGTGGGTGACGAAATCCCTGTGGACGGGAAGAAGGTACGGCTGCAAGCGCCGGCACCGGCTCCGGAAGTGCCACCTTCCGGCTTTGTTTTCCAGGCAGAGGGTTTTGTACCTCCTCCAGAAGACGGCAGTACGGTGGAGGTGAAGATCCGGCCGGGTTCCGATCGCCTGCAAGCGTTGGCACCCTTCCCCGCTTGGGACGGCAAGGACTTCGTGGAGCTGCCGGTGATCTTGAAAGCCAAGGGCAAGTGCACCACCGATCACATTTCGCCAGCTGGTCCGTGGCTCAAGTACCGGGGTCACTTGGACAACATCTCCAACAACCTGTTCTTGGGCGCGGTAAATGCCTTTACCGGCGAAGCTGGCAAGGCCAAGCACCCCCTTAGCGGTGAGGTCATGGAGGTGTCCAAGATTGCTCGGGACCTCAAGGCCCGAGGGTTGCGCTGGGTGGTGGTGGGCGACGAAAACTACGGCGAGGGTTCTTCGCGCGAACACGCCGCCATGGAGCCGCGTTACCTGGGTGGGGCGGCGGTCATTGCGCGCTCCTTTGCCCGCATTCACGAAACCAACCTGAAGAAGCAGGGGATTCTGCCACTAACGTTTGTGGACCCGGCGGATTACGACAAGGTGCGGGAAGGCGATCGCTGCTCCATATTGGGTCTTGTGGAGCTGGCCCCGGGAAAGCCCGTGCGGGTCATCTTTCACCACGCCGATGGCACCCAGGATGAGGTGCTTTGCAAGCACAGCCTTTCCGAGGAGCAAATTGGCTGGTTCAAGGCTGGCTCGGCGCTCAACGTGCTGACCAAGCGCGCCTAGGGGCCATAAGATCCTGTGGCGCTTGGTGTTGGTAGCCGCGGGTGGGGCCTGCGGGGCCGTGGCCCGCTACACGGTGAGCTTTCTCTTTGGCAAGGCTTGGCCAAGCTTCCCTTGGGGCACCCTAGTGGTCAACGTGGTGGGAAACTTTCTTTTGGGCGTACTCATGGGCGCTACCGCCTCGGGTCGGTTTCTCCTGGACCCCGCGTGGCGAAGCTTCTTGGGGATTGGCATCCTCGGCGCTTTCACCACTTTTTCCACCCTTTCCTACGAAACCGTGGAGGCCGTCCGCAGCGGCAGCTTCGCGCACGCACTGGGGATGGTCTTGGCCAACCTTGTTTTGGGCTTAACTTTTTGCTGGATTGGCCTTTTCCTGGGTGAGCGGTAGGAGGTCCTATGAAGCGCATGAGCGGTGAAGGGGAGTTGGTTCGCATCTTTGTGGGGGAAGGGGACCGCTACCATGGCAAGCCCCTTTACGAGGCCATTGTGCTCTTGGCGCGGGAAATGGGGCTAGCCGGGGCCACGGTCCTGCGCGGGGTGGAGGGCTTTGGTGCTGACTCGGTACTGCATACCGCCCGCATCTTGCGGCTCTCCGAAGACCTGCCCATGGTCATTGCAGTGGTGGAACTGCCCGAGCGCATTGAGCCGTTTGTGGCCAAGGTGGAAGCCATGCTTGACGAGGTCAACTGCGGTGGGCTCATCACCTTGGAGCGCGCCCGCATCATCCGCTACCAACCCGAAAAGCGCTAACTCCC
>CALHAH010000049.1 GCA_937934115.1 uncultured Thermoanaerobaculum sp. | reverse complement strand
GGGTGGGGGTTGGTTTGGGCGAGGGTGGAGGCGACCGGGCAAGGGCAAGAGGCGCTGGCGCGGTTGCGGCGAGAGGTGGCGGAGCGAGCTCGGGCCAGCTACCTGTTGGAAGATTTGCCTCAGCACCCCACGGTGGCTGCCGTGCGCAGGCTTTTTCGCCAGGCGGGGTGTGATCCCACGCGCTGGCGGCCGTCATCGGAGGCTTTGGCGAGGCGGGTGCTAAAGGGGGAAGATCTGCCGGCCATTTCTCCTCTCGTGGACATCAACAACTGCCTATCATTGGAGCTTTTGGTTCCTGCCTGTGTACTGGCGGCAGGCACGGTGCAGGGGACTGTCACGCTTCGCGCCGGACAGGCAGGGGAAGCAATGCTTTCCCTTCGGGGTCCTGTAAGCTTGGAAGGCAAGCCGGTTCTGGCGGACGAGCTTGGGCCTTTTAGCACGCCGATTACGGATTCCCAAAGGGTTAAGGTAGGTGCAGACACCCGGGAAGCGTGGTTGGTGGCGTATCTCCCCCAAGGTGTGGTGAGCGGGGACTGCGTTGAGAAGGCGTTAGAGTTTCTCGTGTCCGAGGCTCCCGTAGCCAGGGTGGTGGCTTTTGCGCTGGTCCCTTAAAAACGAAAAGTTTCCTTTGTTTCCCTTGGTGCGTTTTCCCTCTGGGGCACGCAGTAAAATATCAAGGTGAAAGGATCACAGGCCTTGAAGAGCGGTGGCTGGTTTGGAACCCGCGAGCTCCTTGAGGAACGGCGTGCCGCTTGGGAACGTTATAGGCGTTGGGGCACGGAGGAAAAAGGCTCTTTATCGCCCTCGGCAGCCGTAGCCAGTGTGGGCTTTCTGTACGCGTTGTTGCCCCCGGAGAGCCGAAGGCGCCCCGTGGATGGGAGCGGTGTGGTGCACATGCACCGCGTGCTTGCGGTTTTGGGGTGACGGTGACTCCGCTGGAGGAGGCACTGCTGGAAGCTGCACGCTTTTTTGAGGAGGAAAGCATCCCTTACATGCTGGTGGGCGGGCTGGCCAACGCAGTGTGGGGCGAGCCCAGGGCGACGGTGGACGTGGATTTTACCGTTTGGGTGGAGGAAGCCCGCTTGCGGGCGGTGGTTTTACGTATGGGCGAGGTTTTTCGGCCTTTGCCTGAGGATCCCTTAAGCTTTGTGCAGCAAACGAGGGTTTTGCCGTTGGAAAACCAGCACCAGGTGCGAGTGGACGTGATCTTTGCGCTTTTACCCTTTGAGCGGGAGGCTTTGGCCCGGAGCATACCTGTGGAGATTGCAGGGCTTCCGGTGCCAGTGGTGAGCCCTGAGGACCTGGTGCTCATGAAGGTTTTCTCGGAACGGTCCCAGGATTTAGAGGACGCCCAGGCGGTCATAAAACGGCAGCGGGCGCGTTTGGATCTTGACTACCTTAGGCCGCGGGTGCGAGAGCTCGCCATGCTTTTGCACAGGCCTGAAATTTACCAGCGATTTTGCCTTTGGCTGGGGGAGTCAGCTCTTGACTTCGAATAACAGCTGCGTTTGGCATTTTTGCCTCGCGTTGTGGCTTGCCACATGAATTACGTGGGGCAGTTTTGGTTTGAGCTTCCACGCACCGCAGGAGCGGGAAGGCAAAGCGCGCAAAGCGCGGCGGCGCGCCTTCGTCCGGCTCAGGCCCTTGTTGCAAATAGCTTCTTACGCCGACAACAAAAAGTGCCAATCCCAGCTTGCATTGTCTTTCCAGGAGGCGGCGGTGAGGGGCAGGGGCAAAGTTAGGGTAGAGAGCGTGGCGGCTTCAGGTAACGGGCCAAAAACGCATAGATGTCCCGCCGAATTTTGAACGCTTCCGGTGTATCCAAGCGATCGAAACTGTGGCCGCCAGGGGTATCTTGGAAGATCTTGTACTGGAAATCCTTTCCGGCTGCTTTTAGGGCCTGGATGAGGTGCTCCACTTCGATGACGTTGACGTCTTCGTCGTTGGTGTTGGTGTAAATCAGCAGGGGAATTGCCAGCTTTTCCACGTGCCACACGGGCGAGCGTCGCTTGTACTCCGCAATGTCTTGGCGCACGGTTTTGCCCACGTGGTAGTCGGCGGAAAAGAGGTCCTGGTAGTCCTTGTCGTGATAGCCCATGCGCATGATGAGATTGGAGACGGGAACCCCAGCGTAGACGCAGCGAAAGTCTTGCGGGTAGTTGAAAGCCAGCATGAGCACGATGAGACCCCCGTGGCTCCAGCCGATGAGGCCTACGCGGTCACGGTCAACAAAATCAAAGTTGGCGAGCGCCCAATCCTTGGCAGCTTTGGCGTCTTCAATCTCTCGGCCTCCGTAGTCAATGAGCTGGTAAAAGCCTTTGCCGTAGCCGGTGGACCCCCGGTACTCCGGGGCGACCACCACGTACCCTTGCTGCACCAGCTCCCGCACGATGTGATAGCTGTAGTTGGAATCAAAGCGGGCATGGACGCCGCCGTGGGGGAAAAGGAGCATGGGAAGTTTTTCGTTCGGTTTCCGGTCGCGGGGGATAAAGGTGTAGGTGAAAAACTTGATGGGGTTGGTCGCCCCTGGTGCGGTGGGGTTTTTGGGGTTGGCATCGGGCGGGCCGGTGATGCGCCATTTGTCCACCAGGGCGATGTCGCCTACCCGGTGGTACCACGCAATATCGTCAATGGCCCGCTGGAGCTCGTCCAAGCGGTGTTCGAGGTTTTCTTGGTTTTGCAAAATTTGCGAAAGTTGCGGCGTTGTCGGGGCGCTGCTTTCCTGTGCCCAGGTCCTTACCGCCCATACGCAGAAGACAAGAGCAAAAAAGGTTGGCTTGCGCATAGCCCCTCCTTAGCTTCCCACGCCGAAGAAGTTTACGCCGGATGGGAGCGAGGGTTTGCTGGCGGGAGGGAAGAGGTAGCGTTTTTCCTTGTCATTCAGGAAACCGCCGCACCAAGTTAAAACCCACGCGAACATCCTCTACCTGGTAGCGCCCCGGGAAATCCGATCCCACCCAAAGATCCGTGGTGGTGGCGCGAGAGTTGCCAAGGTAAAGCGTGAAGGAATGACCGGACACACCTTTGGTGAGTCCCAAGGCCCAGGCTAGCTTGCTGTCTTGCGCCTGTGGGTTGGGTGGTATCAGCTCCCCCTCCACCCGAAAGCGACGGGGGAGGTGGTACATCCAGGCAAAACCCACGTGGGCGGCGCGTCTTAGCGTTGGTGTATCGGTAACAAAGGTGGGCACCAGCGCCAGCTCCCACTGCCGGTGGGGACGGAAGGCCAGCACCGCTTGCGCAAAGCCACTCCACCTGGGGTTTAGGCGGAAGGCTCCGCGGTAGTCGCCTCCGACGCGAAGCGCGAGACCCCACGGGCGTTCTTGCCGCAACGGCAGGATCACCAGTTTCCCCGCCAGCTCCACTTCCTTCCAGAAGGAGGAACGGTAGACCTCCAGTTGAGCAAAGGAACCCAAGCCCAAGGCCACACCAATCCCCACATCAGCAGGTGAGTCCAAGCCGAAAAGCTCTTCCCCCCCGCCTTTCGCAGCGGTTTGGGTAAAACGATGGGTGAAGATGACTTCCAGGGTAGAAGGCCCTACCGTGGCCAGGGTTGGGAGGTTCAAGAGCCTGGAATCCAAAGGATGACCAAGGTCTTGGCCCGCGGCCCAGCGAGAAAGTACCAATAACGCGATACCCCAGCGCATGGTTCCCCCTTTTAATCCCGGGGTGCGCCCCGACGCACCCAGTCCACCACCAGCTGTCGAGCTTCCGCGGAAAGACTCCCTTCTGCGGGCATGGGAGACCCTACGATGTCCGGGGTCCCCAGAATTTTCTTCACCAGGTACGAGGCTTGTGGGTTGTAGGGTGCCACCCGTAGTAACTCGGGCCTCTGTGTGGAAGGTCGGTTAACCACGTTGGTGTAGGCCGCCGCCGCTTCAAGGTTAAGCCCGGCTTGCGGCGCTTGTCCCCCATGACACCCGGCTCGGGCGCAGGAAGGCACGAACACCTCTCCCAAAACCCGAGAAAAGGTGGCGTTGGGGTCGGGGGCCCCTCCGTCCGGGGCGGTGAGTAGGTTTTTCTTTTCCCCGCACCCGAGGGCCACCAAAACGGCGAAAAAACACCAGAGACGGTAAGCCATGGGCTCAGTTGTTGGGGGCACCCGCTTCAATCCACCCTTTCACCTTGTCTATGTCGCTTTGGGAAAGGTACGGTCCCCCTGGCGGCATACGTGCCCCCGAAATGCCTACCCCGCGAATTTTGCGGTAAAGGTAGCTGTTGTCGGGGTCTCCGGGTTTTACCCGCATGAGGCTTGGCATTTGGCTGGAGGGAACGTTGACTGTGGAGCCGTAGGTTTGTCCTGGACTGAGGTCTAAGCTCTGGGTGGGTGGGTGGCAGCCGCTGCACCTGGGGGTGAAGATGTCCGCTTGCAGTTGGCTCAGCGTGTACCCGCCGCTGGCTTGCACCGTGACTTGACGACTGGCCTGCGCTTGCCCACCCTTGCCGTCGCTGACGGTGACCGTGGCGGTGTAGGTTCCAGCTGTGGCATACGCGTGGGACACGGAAAGCGAGTTGGTGGTGTCGGTGACCCCGTCCCCAAAGTTCCAAACTACGGTTAGGGGGTCGCCATCGGGGTCGCTGGCGGTGGCGATGAAGGAAACCGTTTGCCCCACCTGCACGGTGACGTCGCTGGCCGGGCTGGTAATGGTTACGCTGGGTGGGTAGTTAGGGGGTGCCGGGGGGTTGACAAACTCTTCTGGCGCAGGTTGCGCCGGTTGGTACAAACCATCGTCGGTGATGTTGTCCACCACTGAACTGTAGAGGAAAACCGGGGATGAAGCGGTAAACGCGATGGTGAAGTTGTTTTCAGAACAGGCCTGGGAGGGCACGTAGCCGTTGCCATCGCCGCAGGCCAAAAGGTCGTTGCTCCACGGTTGCAGCGTAGCCGTTTTGCTGCCGGCTGGGGAGCCATCGGGGCGGATAGCCCGCACCTGCAGCGTGACCGTTTGCGCTGAGGGGTTAAACCACCCAAAGTTGGTACGCCACCCGCTGCCGGTGGTTTTTGCCTGGTGGCGGTTGAAAGGCAAAACACCGCGGGTGAGGCCTTCTGCGAGGGCGAGACCCTGGGCGAACTGTCCAAAGGTCCCACCGGTGGGGCGCTGATCGTTAAAGATGTTTGCCGCCACGGCGATTTTGGCGGGGGAAAAAAAGCGCACCGCCCCACGTCCGGAGGCCGCAAACAGCTCTGCTACCAGGTTGTTAAAGACTGCCGTGCCACGGGCAGGCACGGCAAAGCGTTGCACCTTTGCCGGCGTCGTACGAGCCTCGCGGCTGGCTGGGTACCACTCGGCCCAAACCTCCGCGTCCGCGTCGTGGAAGTTGGTGACCGTAGCCGCAGTGCGAAAGAGGGAAGGGGGAAGGCCCGGAACGTCAGCCACCACCGGAAGGTGAATTACGCTTTCTCCAGTGGTGAGTTGGCCGCGCACCGCCCCCCCGGGGAAGTCCGCGGTGTGGACGTTGACGTAAAACCCCTCAGGGTTGGCGGCGATGTCCGCCTTGAGGCTCGCTGCCAGGTTGACCGTTCCCACCGCCACACCGTTGGTGAAGCTGGGCAAAAGGTCGAGGACCACATTGCCGGTTTCGCCAGCTTTCCCGCGGTGAATGTGCGCTGCTGTGGGTGGCTGGGTGTTGCCCACCCGCAGGTAATAGTAGGCTTGGTCACCGCGGGGGACCACCAGCGCTACCCCGTTGCCGTCGGGATCACCCACGTTGGGGCGTTCTCGCACCCCCAAGAGCGTGGTGACCCAGTGCTCCACGCCGGTGGCTTCCCCGGCCAGCTGAGCTCGGGCTGCGCCGGCAGGAAAGGCAGAGGTGTGCACGTTCACGTAGTAAGCCGCAGGGTTTTCGCGGATGGCGGTGGCAACTTGTGCTGGCATGGTAACGGTGCCTGTCGCCACGAACCCCCCACCGATGGCAGAAAAGGAGGGGGCGAGGTCCACCACGATGCTGCCGTTTTGTCCTGCGGTGCCCTGGTGGATGTGGGCGGCTGTGGGGCTTTCACTCCCGAAGTAAAAGAGGGCGTAGCTGACCGTGTTTCCGGAAACCTCCACGACGGCAATGCCAGCACTTGCGGCGTCCCCGGAACTTCCCGGGCGGGTTCCCAGGAGAGCACCGGTGAACACCTGCGCCCAGCTGACAGTGGCAAAAAGGGAAATGCCCAGCCATAAACGACAGCCTCTCCACATAAAGCACCTCTCCTTCCCGGCCAGGTCGAAAACGTGCTCCAACCCTCATTCCTAGCAAGGCCAACAGCCATGGTCGTGCGTTTATTCCGGGAATGTTTCCGGAAATCGCAGAAAAACGAAAGAAATTCTCCATCCCTTTAGGGTTTGCCGCCTAAACCGGTGTCCTTGGCGAAAGGTGGGTGAGCCTTGGGTGGTGGGATGTGCTTTACATTTCGGGTTTCCCCGGGGTAGTGGCTGGAAGTGCCCGCGTGCGGGCCCAAGAACGAATGGCTTTGATTTGCTCGGCCATGGTGGTGGAAAGGGGCACGATTTGGCCCATAGCCGAAAGCAAATCCCGCTCTTCTACCGGGCGCCCTTCGGCAAAGCAAGCCACCCGTGCGGCAATCACCGCTTGCTCGATTTCCGCGCCGTTCCAGCCACGCGTCGCCGAGGCCAAAAGCACCAAATCGTACTTCCTCGGATCCAAGCCTTGCCGCCGCATATGGATGGCCAAGATCTCCTTGCGTTCTTCCTCGTTGGGGAGCTCCACGAAGAACACCTGGTCAAAGCGTCCTTTGCGGATAATTTCCGCTGGCAAAAGGTTAATACGGTTGGCAGTGGCGGCTACGAACACATCGGCACGATGTTCCTGCATCCACGTCAAAAACGTGGAAAAGATGCGGGTGAGCGAACCGGTTTCTCCCTCGTGGTAGCCCGCCACCCCCATTTCAATTTCATCAATCCACAGCACTGCTGGGGCCACAGCTTCCACGGCTTCCAGGGCCCGGTGAAACACCCACTCGGGGCTGCCGTGCACCCCGGCAAAAACCAAGTTCATGTCCAGGCGAAAGAGGGGAAGCTGCCACTCGTGGGCAATGACCTTCACGGCCAAGGACTTCCCACAACCAGACATGCCCATGAGCAGCACGCCTTTGGGTCGTGGCAAGCCTTGGGCCCGCGCCTCGGGGCTGAACAGCGAGGCCCGCTGGCGAACCCAAACCTTGAGCTGATCAAGGCCACCCAGTTCCTCAATGCCTCGGTCCGGGGGCACGAACTCCAGAATGCCTTCCTTGCGCATGATCTGCTCTTTTTCCGCTAAAAGCTCAAGGAAAAACGGCTCGCCTAGCTCCTGGTGGCGCAAGAGGAGCCTCCGCAACACGTGCTCGACCTCGGTGAGGCTCATACCCCGTAGCGACGTAACGATACGTCCCAAAGTTGAGGGGTCAACGGACCGGCGAGTAGCGGCAAAAACCGCCTGCACGGTGGATTGGACTTCTGCCTCGTCGGGGAAAATGGAGTTCACCACGTAGGTGAAAGGTTTCAGCTCGTCAGGCACCTGAATCACCGGCCCCAAAAGGAACAGGTACTTCCCGGAGTTGCGGATGGCCGAAGCCGTGTCGCGCAAGCGCCTTAGTAAAAAGCGGTTCCCATCCCACAGGGCGGTGAGGTCCTTAAAGAGGTACAAGCCCTGAGGGGCTTCTTGCGCTACCCATGCCAGGGCAGCCAAGGGGTCGCTCACCGGCCGGGCTTGGCCAAAACCATCCAGGCAGTTCCAGGTCAAAACCGGCAAGGGGGTGGGCTTGGCTGCGGCCCCCACCCGTTGGATCAAACGCTCGATGCGGTCCTCTTCGGGCGATACCACCGCGATTACGGGGTAGGCGGAAGCTAAAGCGGTGACGATTTGCTCAACGGTCGTTGCCATGGCTTCATTGTAGCTTCTAAAAAAAGAGGAAGCCCACCTTGGGCTTCCTCCTGTCTTTTGTCTAAGTCAGGGCGTTACAGCGTTCCCCGCAAGGACAAAAGCACGCTTCGTCCCGGAGCCAAAACCGCCCCGGGTTCGTTGTCTCCTGGGTAAGCTCGGTCTAAGAGATTACGGGCTCGCAGCCCCAGCTCCAAAGCGGGGGAAACGCGGTAACTGACGCCGGCCTCAACGGTGGCGTAGCCGGGTACCACGGTTTCCGTGGGGCCCGGGCGCGTATCGCGGGCGTAAAAGCTCCACCGTGCATCCCAGCGTACCCGGTGGCGTTGCCCCTTGAGCGCGAGGAAACCACCACGGGCGGGGATGTCGTCCAGGTAGGTTCCATCATCCACAACCTTGCCTTCGGGGTACTGCAGGCCCACCAGCAGCTCCAGGTTTTGGGGCACGCGGAAACCGGCTTCCGCCTCCAAACCTTTCAGCCTCCCCTGGGCCCGGTTGCGGAAAAAATAGTCTCGCCCCACCGGGTAGCGCTCGATCATGTCAAAGATGTCGTAGTAATACGCGTACAACGCGGCCTCAAAGGGACCGTTGCGGAAGCGGAAGCTAGCGTCCCACTGCTGGGAAGTTTCCGGCTTGAGGTTGGGGTTGCCGGTAATAAACCCGCGGCCTGAAAGGCCGCGGTAAAAGCGATCGGAAAGCACCGCATCGCGAAACCCGCGGGAAAACTGGAGGGATGTCTCCAGGTGAGAGAGAAGCTGAAAAGTTACAGCTGCAAACCCTGACCCGCGCGTAAAGGAGGCTGTGGCGTCGCCAAAAAACCCCGAACGGTTGCGGCTCCGGGTGCTGTCCGCCCGAACACCGAAGTTCACCAGCGCCGGTCCCACCTGCCGTTGGTACGCCGCAAACAGGCCTGCGTTGTCCTTGCCAGCGTTGGCGATGGCCACTTCGCGCACGCGAGAAGGGTTGGCGGTATTTGAAAACGTGGTTGTGACGTTTGTGGCTTTAAGGCCGAAGCGGCCATGGGCGTCTAACCCCAAAATGAGCTGCCCCCCCGCGGCGCCGCCTTCCACCTCGGCCCGTAGTGTGTAATCGTGGGAAGAGACGTCGGCGAAGGTGAGGGTTCGCGGGCGAGTGCTGGTGGCAGCTCGGTCGCGAGCGGTGATGAGCTGGTACTCCACCCATCCCAGCGTCCAGGTAAAGCGCGTCCAGCGGCCCGAAAGCGGGCCTTCAAAGCCCACAATGAAGCGATGGCTGTTCTCCTCCGGGTAATAGGTTCGGTCAACACGGGACGTGGCTGTGGGGCGGCCAATATCGCGGCCCCAGTCGGACCGCCAAAGTAGCCGCAACATGCCTCGGTGGAGGGGTAGCTGGTAACCCCAGCGGAAGGAACGGAAACTTGCTTGCGAGTTGTAAATCTCGGATTTTGGCGAATGGTAGCGGTCAAAATCGCGGATGGCGGCGCCAAGGGTCAAAGCGCCCGTGCCCAGGCTGCCCCCAGCCTCCACATGGGCCCACCTCTGCGGCATCCCCCAGCCACTGCCCAACTGGAACCGCAAGCGCCAGGCCTCCCCTGGCAGCACCAGCCGGCTGCGGGCGGCAATGACCCCCCCAAAGGCGTCGGAGCCGTAGGCTACGCCGGCAGCCCCGCGCACCACTTCCACCTCACCTAGGGTCAGCGGGTCCAAAAACGTGGCAGATGGGCCCGCCCGCCGCTCCGTAAGCACACGAGCCTCGTCCAGGAGGATCAGTGAGCGAAACTTGGCAAGCCCGCGAATGGCCGGCACCGCCGCATGGTCGGATCCGGTTCGTCCCACGTTGGGCACCGTTGCTAGAGCGTCAACCAGCTGCGCGGGTGCCTCATCAGCGATATGCGCTTGGCTCAAGCTAGAAAACGCCGTGGCTGGTGGCACCACCAAGTCCGGGGGGCGCCTCGCCACCACCGTTACGGTCTCTTGACTTGGTGTGACCACCAACACGAGGGGGTCGGGGATTTTTTCGACAAAGGAAAAGTTTCCCAACGCCACGCCGTCGGCCCCAGTGACTACTAAAACCACGGGGGGTGCAATTTTCGCTGGCAACTCAAAGTGGCCCTGTGCGTCAGCCACGAACCACCCTCCCTGGCCAAGCACCGTGATGCGGGCAAAGGGTACGGGTTGCCCCTTGGCGTCTTGCACCTGGCCGCCCCAGGCTCCCCGCGCACCAAAGACAAAGCAAAGCAAAAGTGTTACGCGGCGCATGAGCTCCTCCTTTTCTGAGCTTATTTGTACGTTTTTCCTTTTGGGCGGATCCCTCCCAGGAGGGGCTTTTCTTATTCCCGAAGCGGCAGCTTTACTTTCCCGCGCCAAAACGCCGGGTTATTTCGTGAACACTGCGTGGGCCTTGCTTTTGTCGTTCTGGCTTGTGAGGAGGGCTTAAGCGCGGGAGAAGGGATACCCTCTTGAGCGCGGGTAAAGGCCAAAAGGCCTTGGGGCCTCTCCAGTTCACGGAGGGCTTGAACGTTGTCCTCAAAGCCCTTTTCCCAGGCGGGATTCGGGGCTACCCACCATTCACCCTGGCGCCAGGTAAGGGTAACGAGGGGCCGCCGCTTTTGAGCGAGGATCAAGAACTCCGGGGAGCGCGCAGCGATCCACTCCCTTCCACCCGAGCCCACCCGCAATTCCAGCCAAGCCCGGGCGCCGGGTAGGTGGGGGAGGGTAAGTTTTAGGGTTCCCAGGGGCTTCTGGTACGAAGCGGTAAGGCGAATAACGTTTACCTTCAAATGGGAAAGGCGCAGGAGCAACTCTCCCTCTTCAGCACCGGCCCAGGACTCTTTTGAAATGCTTATGAGAACTTCTTCGCCGGCAACGTAGGCAACTTGCGCGGGCTCCAGCTTAAGCTCGTGGGGATGTCCCCACAGCACTGGCCTTCCCAGCAGCAGCACAGCGAAGATCAACGTCAGCCTTAGGCGGCTTGGGTCCACGCTTGCGATTATATAAGGCCTTGGTTGCCAGTTTCCTGGTGCGACGTTATAGTAGTGGCGTTGCCAGAGGAGGAACCATGCGGCGGTTGTTTCCCGTTTTGCTTTTAAGCGTTTTTTGCCACGTGGCCGCCGGTGCAGGGTCCAACGACTTGGCTTCTGCTCTTAGGGCTGCCGGCCGGGGGCGCTTCGATTACCCTGCGGTGGTGGAAGTGGAAGGCTTTTACAAGGGCGGTTTTCAAGCGGTGGTGATCTTTTCGAGCGGTGTGGGCATTGCGCAAAGGCAGAGGCAATTTACCGTGGGCCCGGATGCCGTCAAAGGCGTGTTCAAGGCGTTGGACCGCTTTCGCTTTGCTACTATGCCCGAGCTCTTCGGGGGTAAACCGCGCCTTACCCATAAGCCAGAAGTGCGGTCCGCCGTTACCGTTCGTTTGGGCCCTTGGGAAAAGGGTGTGATGCAGGCGAGGGACGGAGAACAATCCGAAGAGTTCGCCAAGCTTGTGCAGCGCATTTTTGCCATCCTGGAAAAGCCCATGGCGCAAGGCATTTCGGTGGCAAGCTTGCACGAGGGGTTGCTGGCCATTGCGGAAGGCAAGCTTGCGCCGGAAACTCTTTCGCTGACTTTGGCCTGGGAGGAGCAGCCAAAAACCTTTTCCGTGTACGCCCTTTTTGGTTTGCACGTAAGTTGGACGCCAGGTGGTAGCGCGGAGGTGAAGCGGTACTGGCTTTCTGAGGCCCAGGTACGGGAGCTTTCTAAGCTCCTCTTAGCTTTAAGCCCGGAACGAGGCTTTGCGCGTTTCTCTTGGCCCAAAAAAGTTAGCCTGGAAGTTGCCGTGCTTAACCATCGCTGGAGCGTCACAGGCCAGCAGTGGGCGTCAGGCGTGGTGCAGGGGGAGGAGGCTTGGGTGCAACGTTGGCAGTGGGTGGAGGATGAGGTACGCAGAATCTTCAAGGAAGGGATGCTGGTGGCGAGGTAGGGGAAGGTGGGGAAGGTGGACATACGGCCTGCGGGTCCAGCTCCAAAGCTTGAGAACACACGTCCCGGTCATGAAAGTTGGTCAAAAGCAGGCGCGCGGCTTGTCGCCGGACTTCAGGGTCTTCAGCGCCTTTTAAAGCAACAAGCAATTGACGGGCTTGGCCGGTATCGCGAGGTGTGAGTTTCCCCTCCAAGAAAATGCGGGCCAGTTCCAAGCCAGCCTGGCTTTGACCCGCTTGTAAGGCCGTGCGCAGCCAACCTACGGCTTCGGGGGCGCGGCGCCGGGCAAGGCATTGCCCCAGTTCCCAAGTGGCCGCCGTAAACCCGCCGGTAACGGCCGTGCGTAAAAGCTGTTCTTCCATGAGGGGATCCACTGGCCCCTGTTGGCGCAGGAACTGCAGCCAGCGGTAACACGCCTCGGGGTGACCATTGGCAGCGGCCGTTGCCAATAGCTGGAGGGCCTCGGCCCGGGAGGGGCCCCAGGGGACGTTGGCCAAGCCCAAAACCGCCAGGCGAAACTGCGCATCGGGGAAGCCGAGGCGGGCCGATTCCCAGAGCAAATGGACGTTTTGCTCCGTGGCAATCTGCGCCTCCTTCGCGGGATCCAGCTCGTTTAAAAGGCTTCGTGCTTGGGCGCTGCCGAGGGCTTCGGCCAAGCGCAGGAACTTGACTGCACGCGGGAGGTCGGGAACGGTTTCCTCCGTACCCTTAGCCAGCACGGTACCCACAATTTCAGCAGCTTCCTGGTTTCCGGCGGCAGCAGCGCAGCTAAGCCAAAGGATGGCGGTAGGGACATGGCCAGGACCCCGCACGCCCAAAAGTAAGGCTTTGCCCAAAGCCAGCTCAGCCCCGTGGTGTCCTAACATGGCGGCTTGCTCGAGAAGCTCAAGCGCCCTGTTTTCGTCAGGGTCCACACCGCGGCCGTAAAGATAAGCAAGGCCTGCGCGAAAGAGCGCCTCGCCATGGTTTTGTTCTGCGGCCCGCAACCACCAGGAAAGGGCACCAGCGGGATCCTGTGGTCCTCCCCATCCTCCATCGATCAAATGCCCTAAAAGGTACTGTGCTTCGGCCTCGCCTTTTTCAGCCAAGGGTACAAGCAGCGCTCGTGCCTCGGCAAACTGCTCGTGCACAATTGCTTGACGTGCTTGTTCCAGCGGGCTTTGCAACCCCATGACCAGCCAGAGGCTTAACACTGCCATCATTTCCCACCTCCATGGCTTCTTTGCGCAAGAATCTCTGCGATTTTCTCCCCTGTGTGCCCATCACCAAAAGGGTTCGCCGCCCCGCAGGCCCTTTGCCAAGCGGCGTCGTCGAAGAGCAGCGTCTCAAGCTGGGAAAACACCTTTTGCGGATCAGTGCCCACCAGATGTGCCCACCCGCTTTCCACAGCCTCTGGACGCTCGGTGACCTCACGTGCAATGAGCACCGGCACGCGCAACGTGGGTGCTTCCTCTTGCACCCCACCCGAATCGGAAAGCACGACCCGGGAAGACCGGAAGGCTTGGAGGAAGTCCGAGTAATCCATGGGTGGCACCAGGTGGACTCCTGGCAGACCCCCAAGGATTTGGTGTGCCGGTTGTCGTACGTGGGGATTGGGGTGCACTGGGTACACAATTTCCAACTGGGAGCTGTGCTTTGCCGCCAGCTGCCGCAAGGCTTGTAAAAGGCCAGCAAGGGGAGGGCCGAAGCTTTCCCGGCGATGGAGCGTCACTAAAAGGCGTTTTTTCCCGTCCTGTGGCGGCGGGGGGAGAGTTTTAAGGATCCATTGCACAGCATCAACGACGGGGTTACCCACCACGGCGATGGTTTCTGCCGGCACCCCTTCAGCCAGTAAATTTGCTTGGGCGCGGGGTGTGGGGGCAAAGTGAAGCGAACACGCTACGGCTACGGCTTTGCGGTTAAACTCCTCGGGAAAGGGTGCGTCCATGCGGAAACTGCGCAACCCAGCCTCCACGTGGGCCACGGGCACGCGGCAATAAAAAGCGGCAGCAGCGGCAGCAAAGGCGGTGGTGGTATCTCCTTGCACCAAAAGCCAACGGGGGCGGACATCCTCCAAAATTGGTGGCAAAAGAGCTAGAACCTGGCTTGCTACCTGAGAGGGGGTCTGGCCTTCCGTCATGATTTGCAGGTCAATTTCCGGTTCCAACGCAAACGGCGCCAGGGCCTGCCTCAGTAACTCGCGGTGTTGCGAGGTGCTAAGGAGCACGGGCGCGAAGGAGCCTTGGGCCTGGAGGGCGCGATAAACCGGGGCCATTTTTATGGCTTCGGGCCGCGTTCCCACCACTACCATGACTTTAGGTTTCATACACTACCCTCGGCCACGGTGCCATGTTTTCCAAGCTTGAAACACCAGGGGCACTGCTTTCAGCCAAGAGACAACCAGCTTCACAGCTGGGGACAAGACTTTGGGGTGAAAAATGACAAGCCAAAAAAGCTCTACGAAGGCACTTCCCGCCACCAAGCCACCCCAGATTACCCAGGGAAGCCCTTGGGCCGAAAGACCTAAGAGGACAACGCTGCTGCCCAACACCAGGCGCAGAGGAAGGGTGAGGGACAGGGGCCGGCTTACGAAAAAAGCAAACCAGGTCAAGCCTTCCAGAGGACGGCGAAGGGTGAGCGTCAAAAGCAGGCGCCCATGGGCGCGCAAAATTTGTAGTTGGCCCGCAAGCCAACGGGCTCGTTGCGAGGTAGCCTCCTGGAGGCTACTGGGCTTTTGGTCCACCACTAAAGCTGGCCAGGGGAGAAGGGCCGTCCGGCCGCCACTGGCGGCAATGAGTAGAGAAGCTTCCGTATCCTCAATTTGGGTTACCAGCTTGGGGATGATTTGCAAGAAAGTGGCAGGGCGAAAAAGCGTACCTGTACCGCGCAGACGTACTGACCACCCAAGGCTCTGCCGGCCTTGGTCCCAGAGCCCTTGCGCTAGTTTTTCAGAAAAACTAGCCGCCTCGCCCGGTCCGCTGCCTTCACCACAAAGTGGTGCTTGCACCGCGTCCGCACCGCAAGGCCAGGCGAACTGGGAAAAAAAATCTGGGAGCAGCCGCGAGCCCACGTCTAAAACCATCACGCCATCACTGCCTGCGATTTCCGCGCGGAGCTTTTCAGCGGCGTATCGGAGAACCGCTGATTTGGAGGGCCCGGGGCTTGGTTTTTCCAAGATCTCCACTTCCCCCAATTCTTCGGCCACCTGGCGTGCTTCCTCGTCGGGCCCGTCTAAGATAAGAAAAAGCCGAACCTTTTTTCCGCCGCGGGCCTGGAGCACCGACGCCAAGGTAGCACGCACCCGCTCACCCTCCGCCCGAGAGGGAACGAGGACCACCAGTGAATCCCAGGGGGTGAATGCCCAGGGGCGCGGTTTTCGGGCCCAAAGCGCTTCCACAAAGCGGAAAAGGGCATCCAGCACCCATGGGAAGGAGGCTAGAGAAAGGAGGATCAACAGGATTTTCACGTGGCACCACCCTTCGTGTAGGTGAGGCAATCCTCATTCTCGCGAGAAGAGCAGCCGCCGGTTCGTGGCATCGGCTCTGTATATTAGCCGAAAACTCCTAAACTTGCCAGAAGGCGTGGGAAGGCTTAAATTAAAGTTGGAAGAAATCCAAAGGAGGCAAGTATGCGCCCGTTTTTGCTTTCTGTGTCGTGCTTCCTGGCCGCTTCGGGTTTTATAAGTGCCCAGGAAAACACGGTGGTACCAGTAATTGCATGGGGTGCTCCGGGGCTTGCGGGTAACCGGTGGTTTACGGAGCTCTACTTGGCGAACCCCACCAGCCAACCCCAGGACGTGATCGTGGCTGGTGTGCAAGTGCTTCGGGTGAAGGAGAGTTTGCACCCTTGTCTTCCGCCGGTTACCCCCATTCGGGTGCCGCCTTTGCAAACCCGGGTGGTGTTGACATCTGACCTGAACCGTTGGTTGGGCTGCCCAGAGGAGTTTGTGGGTGGCCTGCAGTTTTCGCATCCAGCTTCGCTTTTGGTTGTGAGCCGAATGACCAACGTCAAAGGTTTTCAACTTGAGCCTTCATCCCGGCCACTTCAAGGGTACAGCCAGGAAATTCCCGGTGTTCCCATGGCTGAGCTGGTTGGCGGCACAGGCCAGACCTACATGGTGCCAGCCTTGCTTTGGCACCCGCTGGCCTGTGGACCAAACCAGTACGACACGTACCTCTACTTCAACAACCCAACAGCTACGGATGTTACGGTACGTTTGCTTCCCCGCGCCGGCGAATCCATGAACCTAAAGCTTGGCAACGTGGAAGTGGAGTTGCCCTATCAGTTTAAGGTTCCCGCGGGGCGCGTGGTACAGTGGTCGGTGCAACCGGCGGGAGGTTCTGGGGCTGGGGAGTGTGGCGAACCGCAGGTATTTGACCTCTTCTTTGAAGCTGATGGCAAACTTGCAGTTTTAGCCTCGGTGGTGGATCGGGCATCCAACGATGCCAGGACAGTTGTGGTGAGGCCGGAAAACCAGCTCAAAAACCCCTAGCTTACCCTTGTAAGCCGAGTGCTGCGTTGAAAATCTGGTTGTAGCGCTGGATGGCGTCCGGGACAGGGCCGTCAAAGGCTATCTGGCCGTGGTCAAGAAGCAAGGCCCGAGAACAAAGGCTGCGGATGGTAGAGGCCTGGTGGGACACCACCAAAACTGTTGTTCCATCGTTGCGAAACTGGTTAATCCGGGCATGGCATTTTTCTTGGAAAGCCGCATCGCCTACGGCCAAAACCTCGTCAAGGATGAGCACCTCTGGTGCTACGTCGGTGGCTACGGCAAATCCCAAGCGCGCGCGCATGCCCGAAGAGTAGGTGCGAAGTGGGCGGTCAATGAACTCTTCCAGCTCGGCAAAAGCCACAATGCGGTCAAAGCGGCGGGCCACGTCTTGGCGGGAAAAACCCAGGATGGCCGAGGCGAGGAAGATATTTTCCCTCCCCGTAAGTTCATCGTGGAAGCCTGCACCTAAGCCCAAAAGGGGGGCTACGTGTCCCCACACCCGCGCGCGGCCGCGGGTTGGGCGCAGGACGCGGGCAATGACCTTCATCAGCGTGGTTTTGCCCGCGCCGTTGCGACCCATAATGCCCAGCACCTCGCCTTTGGCCACTTCCAGGTTTACCCCGCGCAAGGCCCAAAACTGCTGCATGGCCAGGTTCCCTTTCAGCCGGCGAATAGCGTATTCCTTTATGGAGCGGATGCGTTCTTCGGGTACGCGGTAGCGCAGCCAAACGTCTTCCAGAAGGATAATGGGTTCCATAAACCTCTTCAAGCTTGCAAAGCAAACTCAAACCTACGAAGGCTAAAAAACCACCAGCCCAGCAAGGCCACTCCGACGCTCCATAGGGTAGCCACAAGCACATGGTGGAGATCTGGAAGCTTTCCCAAGTAAATGGGATCGCGCAAGCACACCAGCAGGTGATGGAGCGGGTTGACGGCCAAAAACCACCTCGCCTGAGCCGGGATGATGGCTTCCGGGTACATGATGGGCGTAAGGAAATACCAAGCGTGAAGTAACACGTCCCACATATTGACCAAATCGTTAAAAGAGATAGCCAGTGCTGCCAAGATCAGCCCAAAGCCCAAGGAAAGCAAGCTCAGGAGCAAAACCGGCAGCGGCACGAAGATCAGCGCCCAGGAAAAAGGGTTTTTTAGCAAGGCCATGATGGCCAGCAAGGGTACCAGGGTTAAACCAAAGTGGACAACGCTCGTCCCCACCGCCGATAACGGGAAAACTGCGGCCGGCAAATAGATGCGGCCTAACAAGCCCGTCCCCCAGGTAAGCTGGTTTACCGCAAAGGTTGTGGTTTGGCGAAAGAAGTCAAAAACCATAAGACCGGTCAGGACGTAAACCGGGTACCGGGGAATGCGGTCTCCGAAAAGCGTAGCAAAAGCCACCGTAAGCACCGCCATGTGCAGCAGAGGGTTAAAAAGCGTCCACCCCACGCCCAGCAGAGACCGCTTGTACCGCACGGTAATGCTCAAGTTTACCAACATGGGGATCAAATCGCGGAAGCGCCCCAGCTCCACCAAGGAGTCCACTATGGGGGAGCGAAGCGTTGCAGAATCGTAAAAGGCTTTACTGCTCACCGTTGCCTCCTCCGTTGACGAAGTTTAGTCCAAAAAAGCTTGCGGTTGCGTTCGAAAAGTTTTAGGTACGCCTCATTTTCCATGTGTCCGAATGAAGATCCCTGGAAGTGGTGGACGTACGCATCCAAACGACAGCAAAGTGTTAAGTCTTTTTCTCGCAGACGAAAGGAGAAATCGTCATCCTCGAAAAGCCCAGGACCAAAATCCTCATCCAAGCCACCCAAACTGTCCCAGACAGATTTCCACGTGGCCGCACAAAAGAGAGCAAGAACCGACATCGTACGAGTCCGCCGAAAATAGCGTTTTTGCCGAGCCATTGACCAAAGAGGCAGCTCCTCCAGGGAACGAACAGGGCAATGGACTTGCGCCTCGTTGGCTACGCCGTTGCTTACTGGACCCACAAGACCGACCCCAGGGCTACGGAGGAGCTCATCCACCAGGCAGGAAAGCCAGCCGGGAGTGACTACTGTGTCGTTGTTCAACACGCACAGGATTTCACCGGTGGCGGCACGCGCTGCTTGGTTGCAGGCCGCAGGAAAGCCGCGGTTACTTTCGTTCTTAATCAAGCGAAAATTTTTCTGCTCCTTTACCCATTGTGCCAAAAGCGCGAAAGTTCCATCGGTAGAACCGTTGTCCACCGCCACCACTTCCCAGTTGGGGTAATCGGTAAAAGCGTACAGCGATGCAAGGCAGAGGCTTGTGACCAGCTTTTGATTGTGCACAGGAAGAAGAATCGAAACTTTGGGAAAAAGTGTCGCAAGAAGGGCAGCTGGGTCTTTTTCCAGCTTTGTAGATGTAATGGCAAGGTGCAAATATCCCAACTGCGAGGCTACACTTTCGGCAAGCGCCTCATCTTTTTGGGAAATGCACATCACCACCCCCAGGGGGGCGACGACTGCTTCAGGAATTGTAGACGCCGCAATCCCCGTGAGGTTGGTGCTGCTGTTCGCAGGAAAGTTGGGATTATGCCTTCCTCCTGAGGTTCCTGAAATGTGCCCGCGGTGTGTGTGGCCGTCGTGCCACACGAACGCCACGGGCCATCCACTCTGTTGAAGCATGTACAAAACGCCCTGATCCTGGTGCTCCTCTCCGGGAGCTTGTACTACCACGACCAGAGGTCTACGCCAGGAAGTGGGGTAAAACACGGCTGTCTCATCCAGCAGCTTCCCACGAGAACGCCGATCTTGGGAAGGGCGCAGGGAAAGCAGGCGCGCCCGCCAGGGTGCCGGAACGCGTCGCGCCAAAGCATGCGACAGGCGCCGCCGAAGCGCAAAACCTACCATCACGCCGTACACTTTAGCGCATCGTCACCAGCCCCTGCTCCTTAAGCTGCCTTTTTGCCTCGCACGGCGCTAGCACCCAAGCTTTTCGCGGGCGTCCAGAGGTGCCGTGCGAGGTGTATTTTGCCTCTTGTAACGCGCCAACCTGAAACACCGCCGCGAAGAGGTTCCCAAGCTCGCGTTACCTGACGCTTCCAAGTTACTATTTGGTGACTCCCTACCAGTATGGAGGCTTGCTTTTTATGTACTGCCGGATTGCATGCCAAGAAACGTCCTCCACGGAAAGAACAGGCGTCGTGAAAGCCACGGGTCCCCCTGCCAGTGCCACAGTCACATGTTGGGTGCCCGGGGGCGCCGTCTGCCAGCAACTCCAGCTTTGGCTACCTTCGGAAAAGGAAAAGACAAGGCTATTGAAACCGAGAAGTTTATTGCCTTGACCGCGGAAGGCAAAGTCGGCCTTCCCCGAACCTGCAGTTTTGGAAGTGAGGTTGAGACGGAGCAACGTTCCCGCCGTTACAGGCGCCGTTTGGCAAAGCCTTGCGGCCGAAGACGGCAGGTGCCAGGTGCCGTTGTCCCCAAAGTGCGCCTTTGCGCCTTCGAGGCTGCACTCTTGGAAGTTACTGGCTTTAGGGGAAGACGTGGTTTCGGGGCGTCGCCCTTGGGCTGGTGCAAGAACCAATGTGCCTTGGTGGGCAAAAATGACTTGAGCTGAGCCGTCAAGAAACTGCTGTGAATAGATGCCCAAGCGCTGTTGCCAGGGTTTATCGGCTTGTTGGCCAAGGGCAAGGACCACCAAAGGGCATTGCAGTTCTCGCAGTGACCTTTGTACTTCCCGCATTTCTTGTGAAAAATTAGCGGTAAAAATGCTTTTGGCTAAAGGAGCGATCGAATGCCAGTTGGTGGGTTGCAGCCCTGGAAAGTAAAGATGGTCGCGAAGCCCTATTTGGCAAATGCGCTCAGGTACCACGTCTTGAGCTTTGAGAAATTCCGCTGCTGCAAAGCTAACTGTTTTCGTACGTAAGTAAACATTTGTATCTTCTTTTCCCATTACAACATTCGTTGGAAAAGCAATGCCGGAGCTAGTCCTTGCTGGCCAAAAAATTGGGTGTGCAAGCTGCACAAAAAGGCCAGAAATGAAAATGCTCAGGTATGTAAAACTTAAGAGAACGTTCCACTTTTTGTTGTGTAATGTCGCGGAAGCGGAAAGAAAACTGGCAGCTACGGATGTAAAAAGCGCAGGTGACATGCTGTAGCGGAGATTTTGCTCGGTGACGGCCCACAAGACCCAGTGAGTTAACGCAAGGTAAGCAAACCATCTGCCCTCTTTTGCAGAAAAGAACGCGAGGGTCATAACGACAAACAGCGCCGTAACGACCAAGGCATGCCAGCTGCCAACCTCTACGAACCTTTGGGGTTCCTTAAGGAAGAGCCAAGGCAAAAGGATGAGGCTTTTCGGTGAGAGACCGACACCAAAGTGAGCGATAGGAACTTCCTCCACGAGGTTGCTGCGAAAGAGGGAGTTGAACCAGGGGAAGAAAGGGTTCCCTGTGAGGAGAAATGCTCGGAGA
The DNA here is from genome assembly GCA_937934115.1 of uncultured Thermoanaerobaculum sp. GTDB lineage: Bacteria > Acidobacteriota > Thermoanaerobaculia > Thermoanaerobaculales > Thermoanaerobaculaceae > Thermoanaerobaculum. The sequence continues at coordinate 3,587 of CALHAH010000049.1, read as the reverse complement.
AGAAAGGGACCTAAGGTGGCAAAAACTCCCAAGCCTATTTGGAACATGCACATGTAGAGCTGTTTGAGCTTCTTCCAGAAGGCAAGAAGCAAAGCGGGAACGAGAACCACAGCGAGCGCGAGGGCGTTAAGCTTGACAGCGGCTGCGGCGCCCATGAGAGCGCCCACAAGAAACCACGGGAGCCGCCCTTGCAGGGCCAAGAAGGCGGCATCGGCGGCCGAGAACCAAAATAGCAGCTGAAGGAGTTCCACATGACCAAAGAAAAACTGAACAAAAACAAGCGTGCTTGTGAATAAGCTAGCGAGAAAAAAAGGCCAGTGAGAAAAGCGCTTCAAGAGCGATAGGAAAAGAATCGAAGCCGTAGCAACGTTAAGAAGCTTCAGGGCCTGCCATCCCAAAAACGGCAAGAAGAAGGTCACCAAAACTTCACCACCGATGACGCCATAGGACCACAGGATGTCGGGAAAAGGGGCAACAGACTTCTGGGCCAAAAACCTTACCGGCATTGCGAGGCGAGCACCGAGGGCATCTGAGCCAACTTCGGGGGCAAGAGCTGCTACGCAACCCATAGCCAAGCAGGCGAATGCAACGGAAAAGACCACAAGTTGGTACCAAGGGGCTGGATTGGACGCGGCACGCGGTGCTTTTCTTCGCCAAAAGAATGTAAACGAGCGTAGTCCCAGGAGAAACGAACCAGCTACGACAGCCACGACCACGGACGCCGAAAGCAGGGAGACAGCACCAAGTATTAGGGCTGTTACCTGCCAAAGCACTAACCCAACGGCAAAACTCAAAGCTACGCTAGGGGAGTCGGTATCACCTGCAAACGTTGGCAGGCGGGAAAGCAGTCTGTGGCCCACGGACCATGCAGCTGCTATACCAAAAGCTAGGCCCACTAGCTTTGGCCCATGGCCAAAAATCGAAATAAGCACGAGCGTGGGTAGCCCCAAGGCCGCCGCCAAACTGGGAAGAGAAGGGGTCCTGAGCCAACGGGCGGGGAGAGAAAACCCTATGGCGAAAAGTGCCGCTGCCAGGAGCACGCATGTCATTCGCAAGAGATCCGGAGCCGTCTCAAACCATCGCAGTTCGTCGGCCGTGAAGGACCGAGTGTTGGCGAAAACAACTACACCCAAAGCCGAAAGCACAAATCCTGGCGTGATAGTGGCGTTGAAAAACGGTACCGGCAAACGGCAAAGCACGCCTGCTAAAATTACAATAGCTGCTATTAGGACCACGCGGCCAGAAATTCGAAAAGAAAGTGCATGTTCGTAATTCGAAAGCAAATGATAGGTCAAATAGCTCAGTGCCCAAAGTGTTATTCCTGCAGCAAGGAGGAGCGTCATATGTAAATAAAAGTAAAACGTTCTTTTCATCAGCACTCCCTGTTGGTGAACATGGCTCCCTTCACAAACTCGAGCTTGAAAGCGTTCTTAGTATTCATCCCTTTTCTCAGGTCGAAACACCCATATGCGGCCCAATGCGTAGCCCTCCACAGCAATAATTGGAAGCGACCCCACCTTTGCAATCATCGGCGAGATCTTAAAAACTTCAACGCCGATGGAAACCAACGTAATGGTAAAAATATAGTTAAAAGCGGCCAAACACAGGTAACGAACAAACTCACCCTTTGTCCATAGGCGTTGCTGAAAGGTGAAGAACTTGTGGGCTAAAAAGTTAAAAAGCAAGGATATGAGATAACCTATTGACACCGCCGTGGGATACGCAGCACCAATGCGTAAGCAGACGAACACCAAAAGCACATCAACAAGGGCGGATGCGCCCCCAACCAATGCGAACCTGGTGAGAGCGAAGAGGTGGTCGGCGAAGGTGGCTTCACGACCACAAAAAAAGCAAAAGTTACTCATTTTCGCCAACCACAGTTTACTCATAGGCTGAAGCAGGCGTTGCCAGGTCTGGGTGGATAGGTTCTCGGGGTACATTTTGAACGTCAAGGAGCAGCGCTTGAAAAAGTGACTGAACGCCAAAGATTACTAGGAGAGCGGCAATCATGACGGTGCCTGTGGGTGTGGTGCGTGCCGCAAGGGACGACTGATACCAGTGATAGCCTCCGAAGGCCAAGCCGCTCAAAAGGAGGCTCGCCCCAAGGAAGCCCAACAGAGAAACTATGCCGAAGTCACGAACGATGTACTGAACCCAGAGTCGGCGGCCAAAGCCGTAAAGGAGGCGAGGCGGGAAGGAAATCACAGCGCGGAGCTCCGAAAGGTGACTCCCGCCGCCCGGATACCTAGCCGGGATGTAGACGTCCTTCACCACGGCGCGGTGGAGACCTAGCTCAATGAGCACGCTACTTTCAAAGAAGAAACCTCGCGAAATACGCCCCTCAAGAAGAAGTGGTATGAGAGCGCTGTGAATTGCCGTGTAACCATTAGTGGGATCAAAAATGTTCCAGTAACCAGAGGCGAGTTTGGTGAGAAGAGAGAGGAAAAAGTTGCCTATGCGACGGAGCCAGGGCATTTGTCGTAAATCGCGTAAGTGTAAAAAGCGGTTGCCCTTCACGTAGTCAGCCCTGCCTTGGAAAATGGGTTCCACTAGTCTGGGTAAAAACCGAGGATCCATTTGGTCGTCCGCGTCCATCTTTGCCACCACCGTGGCTCCCCGCTTGAGGGCTTCCCGGTACCCGGAAAGCATGGCGGCTCCAACGCCACAGTTCTCTTTATGCCGAACGAATACTAACCGCGGGTTGGCCAGTTTTCGTATCACGTCCTCAGTCTCGTCGGAAGAACCGTCATCCACCACCACTATGAGATCAACGGCTTTGGGTAACTTGGTAATTACTTGCCCCACGGTTTTTGCAGCGTTGTAGCTGGGGATGACCACCGCGAGCTTCTTTGGCCTTATCGTTCCTTCCTTAACTTTTTCAACCACGACTTTATTCTACCAGAAGTGTGGGCGATCCGAGGTCCCGATAGGTGGGAATCTGCATACGCGGGGGTATAGCCCTGCCAGCTCGTTTACAAAACCAGCGGGATACTTGGTGCGGCCCAGGGTCTTTGACCCGGAAACGCCATGTTGCTTTACGAAAAATCTGCCGGAAGTGGGGTTGCTAGCCTCATGATACATCTGCCCGAAATCCCGAAACGCTCTCCTGTGCCGCCTTGGGCCTTTCGACGGTGTGAGCTGATACGGAGGCTTTAGCCGAGGGCTGCGGCAAGGTGGGTTTGGCGAAGGGGTGGCCTGCTGGGCGCAGTTTTAAAGCCGGGAATCTTTTTGGAGGCCCGCCACGAGAAAAATGTGGGGCCGCCGCGAAGAAAAGGGGGGCCGCCGGTTATCTGCCGCGGGGCACGGCCACGCTCCCCCCACCCGTGGCCGGCTTGGCCCCCCGCACCCCCATCGCTCGGCCCAGCAAAGCCAAGCCTCGCTTCTGTGGGGCCGCCCCTCGGCGGCGGTTATCGGCAGTTTCCTAAAAAAACCACGCGGAGCGCGGGTTCCACGTTTATAAGTCCTTGCTCTGTGAAGCCGCCGGTTATCTGCCGCGGGGGGCACCCGCCACGCCCACCGGCGCTGAGGCCCCCCGCTCCCCCAACGCTTGGCCGGGCAAAGCCTGATGCGCGCTTCGACAGTTGGAG
>CALHAH010000048.1 GCA_937934115.1 uncultured Thermoanaerobaculum sp. | reverse complement strand
TGGGAAAGCCACGCAGCGGCTTGTGTCGTAGCTGCGGCAGCGAAGCCAACCATAGGTGGGTGGAGTGCGCATCCGGCTTTGCCGCTGCGGGCTTTGGGCGTGCGGGATCCTCAAGGCGGGTGGGCGCGGCGGGTGCCCCCCGCCTCAGATAACCGGCGGCCCCACGAAAGACAAAATGTGGGACCCGCGCTCCGCGCGGGTTAAAAAGGAGAAGCGTTTATAGCCGCCGCGGAGCGGCGGCCCCACATTTGTTCGCGGTGGCTTCACAGGAGCGAGGTCGGAAACGTTTCCGAGTTTGCCAGGGAGTTCGAAAAAGCCCTGCACGCCTTCGGTAGCGAACACTTCTGGACCTACTTTCGCCTCCCACAAGGAAAACCCCTTCGTGGAGCGGGCAAGCCGCAGCCTGCAGGTCATTTTCCTGAACTACAAGCTCGATCTCCTCTTCACCACCTAGGACCTAAAAACCACCAGCTCGCCCAGTTCCTCATCCGTGGAGGTACCCAACCCCCCCACGCCGGGAAACGCAAAAACCCTATCCAGGTTTTCTCCGAATCCACCACGGCGTGGCAAAAGTTAGGGACGAATAGAGTCCCCCTTGGCAGTTTCACGGAAGTACTCTATGGTGCGCAAAAGACCCACCCGCAGTGGAACCCGCGGCTCCCATCCCAGGTAGACCCGCGCTTTCGTGATGTCGGGCTGCCGCACCTTGGGGTCGTCCTCCGGAAGCGGGCAGAACTCCACGGGAGAAGAAGAACCGGTGAGCTCCTTAATTATCTTGGCAAATTCCAGCACCGTCATCTCCTGTGGGTTGCCCAAGTTTACGGGGTCGGTGATTTCCGAAAAGAGCACCCGTACCACGCCCTCGATGAGGTCATCCACGTAACAAAAGGATCGAGTTTGGCTGCCATCTCCAAACACGGTCAGAGGCTCGCCAGCCAAGGCTTGGCAAATGAACGCCGGAACCACTCGCCCGTCGTTGCGACGCATGCGTGGCCCGTAGGTATTGAAAATGCGGACGATGCGGGTCTCCAAGTGGTGGTAGCGGTGGTAGGCCATGGTCATGGCTTCGGCAAAGCGCTTGGCCTCGTCGTAAACCCCTCGGGGACCCACCGGGTTCACGTTCCCCCAGTAAGTTTCAGGCTGAGGGTGCACCAAGGGGTCGCCGTAAACTTCCGAGGTGGAGGCCAACAAAAACCGAGCGCCTTTGGCCTTGGCCAATCCCAGGGCCTTATGGGTGCCCAAGGAACCCACCTTCAAGGTTTGAATGGGCAGCTCCAAGTAATCAATGGGTGATGCAGGCGATGCAAAGTGGAGTACGAAGTCCACGTCACCCGGCACGTGAATGTAGTTGGTGACATCGTACTTGATAAACGTAAACCCGTCCGTCCCGAAAAGATGCTCGACGTTGCTTATGGAACCGGTAAGCAAGTTGTCAATGCAAACCACCTCCATGCCCTCCGCCAGCAACCGCTCACACAGATGCGAACCCAAAAAACCGGCCCCACCGGTAACCACTGCCCGTGCCTTCCTCATGCTACGCCTCCGCGCTGGGATTATGCCTCAAGATTTTCTTGTGCGCGGGAGGAACACGCACCACGCCCAAAGCGCAAACGGCGGAAGGATTACCGGGAGGCGGAAGGCCCCTTGCCTTTTGGCGCCGCTGGGTGCACACTGAATGATGGTTCATTCGCCCGCGCCAAGCGGGAGAACCGGAAGGGAGGTCGGCCGTGGCGTATCAAGTGGACATGAGGGACGTGAAGTTCCAGCTTTTCGAGTGGTTGCCTACGGAAAAGCTCTTACAAACTGAGCGCTTTTCCCAATGGGCCAAAGGGGATCTGGAGATGGTCCTGGAGGAGGCGTATAAGCTGGCCGCTGAAGTCCTGGCACCCACCAACAAGGAAGGTGACCGCGTGGGGGCCAGGTTCGTAGACGGGAAGGTGGTTATGCCGCCCAGCTTCCGCGAGGCGTACCAAAAGCTTTGCGAGGGCGGGTGGATCTCCTGCATCAACTCCCCAGAGTTCGGCGGCATGGGTTTACCCGAGGTGGTAGGCACCGCCATCAACGAGTTCTTCTTTGGTGCCAACATTTCCCTAGCGCTCACGGCTCTCCTTTCCCGCGGTGCTGGCTACCTCATCGAAAAGTTTGGAAGCGATGAGATGCGCAAGCTTTTCGTGGAGAAGATGTACTCCGGCCAGTGGGGCGGCACCATGTGCCTTACTGAACCGCAAGCGGGTTCCGATGTGGGCGCCTCGAAAACGCGTGCGGTAAAGCAAGAAAACGGCCGCTACTTGATTTCCGGCGAAAAGATCTTCATCACCTCCGGTGACCAGGACCTCACTGAAAACATCATTCACCTGGTTCTGGCCCGCACTCCCGGTGCTCCCGCAGGCACTGCCGGTCTTTCGTTGTTCGTGGTTCCCAAGATCCGCGTCAACGCCGATGGTTCCCTAGGCCAGCCCAACGACGTGCAAACCGCCGGCATCGAGCACAAGCTGGGTATTCACGGCTCCCCCACCTGTTCCCTGGTCTTTGGCCCCAACAACGCGTGCGAGGGCTTTTTGCTGGGGGAGGAGCTGCAAGGCATGAAGCTCATGTTCCACATGATGAACCCCGCCCGCATTGAAGTGGGGCTGCAAGGCGAAGCCTTGGCTTCCGCCGCCTTGCAGGAAGCCTGGCAGTACGCCAAGGTCCGTCTCCAAGGGCGGCACTGGACCAGGCTCAAGGACCACGACGCCCCGCAGGTGCCCATCATCGAGCACCCGGATGTGCGCCGCATGCTCTTCACTTCGTACGCGTATGTGCAAGCCATGCGGGCCCTTCTCATGCAAACGTCCTACTACATTGACATGACTCGGGTAACCGAGGGTGAAGAGCAGGAGCGCTACCAGTCCTACGTGGAGGTTTTGACCCCCATTTGCAAGGCTTGGGCTTCCGACTGGGGCTTTAGGGTGACGGAATGGTGCTTGCAGGTGTTTGGCGGCTACGGCTACACGCAGGAGTACCCGGCGGAGCAGTACCTGCGGGATGCCAAGATTGCCTCCATTTACGAGGGCACCAACGGCATTCAAGCCTTGGACCTCGTGGCGCGCAAGCTGCCCGCGAAAAACGGTAAGCCCATCCGCGAGCTTTTGGGTCAAGCCGAGGCCACCTTCAAGAAGTTGCGCAACGATCCCCAGTTCATGGAGCCAGCTTGGATGCTGGGGGCGGCCCTCAAGCAAATTGAAGACATCTCCAAGGGCCTTACCAAGCGCCCCGATGCGGTCATGGTGGTGCTTTTGAACTCCGTGCCTTTCCTGGACATGATCGGCGACGTCCTGGGAGCTCACTTCCTCTTGGAGCAAGCTGCCCTGGCCCGGGAAAAACTTTGGGCCCTGTGCCAAGAGGCAGGCGTGGAGCGCAAAGACGAAGGGGCGTACAAGCAGTTCTTGGCGGACAATGCCGACGCTGCCTTCTACCACAACAAGGTGCACGCGGCCATCCACTTTGCATACCGGGTACTGCCCAACGTCACCGCCCGGGCGGTGGCCATCCGCGCCGGGGAAATGGGCCCCATGGAAGCGGTGCTGTAGTTGCGACATTTTTGTCACTGGCCAGCACAACCGCGCCCGCGCAAGCGGGCGTAGTTTTTGCATTTTCCGCTACGGGAGTTTATTTTGGTGGTTGGGGGTACACATGAGATGCGCACTGCCAATCCTTTTGCTGGCGCTCAGCTCTCCTAGTTGGGGCCAGCTCATTACCAACGGTGGCTTTGAAAGCGGTAACCTTTCTGGCTGGACCACCGGTGGAACCAACCGTGTGGGTGTCATTGCAGCCACAGGAGCTACCCCAAACATTGCCCCTTACGAAGGCGCCTACTTTGCAGTGCTTTCCACCGGGCCGGGAAACGCAGGTGGCACAGCCACTTCCCTTGATGGGTTCGGCGGGAACAACGAATTTGACGTAGCTACTCTCAGCACAAGCTTTACCGTGGCGGTAGCACCAATCACCATTGCTTTTGCCTACGCCTTTGCCACCTCCGAACACGATCAAGCGGCAAATTACGACGACCTCTTTGACGTGACCCTGCGCCGAGAGGCAACCCCCAATACCACCGGTGTGCCGCTGGCTCGGGGCAGCGTACTTAAAGTCGTAAGCGGCAACTCCCCCTGGCCCGACTTTGGTCCCTACGACGGCGTTCAGTACACCATCATCGGCGGAGGCTCCATTGCCAATACCGTCCTGCGCGGCGGCCGCACGGCGTGGACCCGGGTGTGTATCACCATTGACTTACCTGGTAATTACACGTTGCAGTTCCGCGTCGCCGACCAAGGCGATGCGAGCTTTGACTCGGCCCTTTTCGTGGATGCCGTGGAGGTACCCTCCACCTGTGCCTTAGCTTCCAGCCAGCTCACCTACACCTCGGGAGCCGTTACCGAATGGAAAGGGGGAAGCCTGCAGTACACGCCGGTGGACAGCCGCGAGCCCGCTTTGGCGGACAGTCCCCCGGTGTTGGTATTCATCTCCTCAGGCAACCTTACAGGGGACAACCCCGGGGCCCAAGAACAAATCTTTGCCCACGATGGTACCTCGTACCAGCGTTTGACCGCGGCCACTTCCGGTAGCTTTTCCCATCCGGCCATCACCGCCAACGGACGATTTGTGGCCTTTGCCTCCACTGCCAACCTCACCGGCCAAAACGCCGACGGTAACTGGGAAATTTTCCGCGTGGATCGGCAAACCCTTTCGGTTACGCAGGTGACCAACACCACAGGTGGCTGCGAAAACCGCGCCCCCAGTATCGCCGGGGACACTGCGGGCGACGTTATTGCCTTCACCACCACCTGTTCGCTTCCGGGCTTCCCTAACCCCGATGGCAACCTGGAAGTGGTGGTGTGGAACGGCGCAAGCTTTTCCGGAACCAACACCTCCGGGTGCCAAAACTACGCGCCAGCGGTGGCTCGGCAACAATCCCGCTACGTGGCCTTTGTGAGCACGTGCAACATCGGCGGGCAAAACCCCGACGCGAACCCGGAAATTTTCCGTTGGGATAGACAAACCAACACGTTCCTCAGAATCACCAACACCACAGACCCGGTGGCCCAAGACGCCCCCAGCATCGACCGCACAGGAAGCATCATCCTCTTCATCTCCAACGGCAACTTTACCGGCAACAACGCTGATGGCAGCTACGAGCTCTTCCGTTGGCAAAGCCCCACCACCATCACCCAGGTTTCCAACGAACCCGCCACCGTCGCTTACGTTTCGGCAAAGCTTGATGACGCCGGGGTTTGGGCCGTGGGTGAACGCTTGCACCTTACAAGTTTCAGCTTTGAGACGCGGCTGTTTTACACGCTCACCACTGGCTCCGGCGGAACGCTTTTTGCTGCCGCCGATCCCCTTTTGCCCACCATCTCCGCCGGCGGTGACGTGCGCCGGGTGGCCCTTGTTTCCAGCACCAATACCGGTGGCGGGAACCCCGACGGCAACGTGGAGGTTTTTCTCGTGAGCAGAAACGGCGTGGATCGGCGCCTCCTTTGCGCGCAGCCCAACGTGGCAATTCCTGACAACGACGCCGCCGGCGTAACCAACACCATCACTTCCCTGGTGAATGGCACCGTGGCCGACCTTAACCTGTGGGTGCAAATTGCCCACACCCGCGTTTCCGACCTTCAGGTGCAGCTCACCTCACCGGCAGGCACCACGGTCCTCCTCGTGGACCGACCGCGGATCCCCGGTGCGGGGTGCAACGGCGATAACGTGGATGCAGTGCTGGATGATGAGGCCACCCAGCCGGCGGAAACTCAGTGTTTAAACCTACCCGCCCTCAGTGGTAACCTCATTCCAAACGGTGCGTTGGCGGCTTTTGACGGGCAAAACACCAATGGTTCCTGGACCCTCCGGGTGTGGGATCGCGCGTCCAGTGAAACCGGGACATGGCAGCGGTGGTGCCTGATCTTTCAGCTCAATTAGGAGGCCCCATGAAAAGGCTTGCCTTTTTCCTCGCCTTAACCCTTGCCTCCAGCCCCCTGGCGGCGCGAGCCCCCCAAGGCCAGCGGGACGCCTTTGGCTATCGGGTGGAGGACAGCTTGGGTTCCTACTGCAGTTACCAATGGGTTGCGGTTTCCGGCCCAGCGCTTGCGTTTGCCGCGCCTTACGCGCTTCCCGGAGATCCTCCCGCCACCGATGACGGCGGTGCGCTTTTGGCGCTTGCTTTGCCCTTTAGTTTTTACGGCACGAGCCACTCTGCCATTGTGGTCTCCCCCAACGGCTACCTGGCCTTTGCCAGCGCCCTGGAGGTGGAGGATGGTCGCGATTTCAGCAACGATCCCGTGGGCTCGGTGCCGTCGTACCAGATGGCTTCCGGCTCCCCACGCTTTGCCACGCCAGCCAGGCTTTTGGCTTACCACGACGACTTAGAGCTGGCCGTGGGCGGGCGGGTGGTGGCAAGCTTTTTCCCTACGTGCCCGCGGGTTTCCGAAAGCCTGGGCCTGGAACCGTGCACGGTGGTGAGCTGGGAAGGCATGCGCCGGGTAGGCGCCAACGAAAGCTTTTCTTTTCAAGTCTTGCTTTACCACCACAGTGGGCAAATGGCCATTCAGTATCAAAGCGTGGATGCCACCGGCGGCAGCTCGGCCACGGTGGGGATTCAGGATCCTTGGGCGTTGGTGGGGCTGGGGTACCACTTCAACAACCCCAACGGTTTGGCTCCGAACCTTGGGGTCTGTTTCTTTTCGCCGCGCTTCCCCCCGGGAGGACCGGCGGCGGACTTAGCACTCACCGCGGAACTTGGCTCCCCTCCCCCCGAGAGCGGTGCCTTTGATGTGCCGCTCCACGTGGGGAATTTCGGGCCTTCGCCCGCGGCCGATACAGCCGTCACGGTTACACTGCCCAGCGGTGTGAGCTACGCGGGGGATAGCTGCGGCGGCGATTTTGCCGATGGCCACTGGCAGGTAGGTGTTTTGGAGGAACGGGGAGGGGTAACGTGCACGGTGTCCCTCGTCAACAACGGCGGCGGCACGGTGCTGTTTTCGGCCAGTTCCGCCGCCGCCGACCCCGACAGCTCCAACAACGCTGTTTTATTGGAAGTCCCGCTGGCGGACGACGGTGATGGCGTCACCCGCGATGTGGAGGATAGCTACCCCGGCGGTGATGGCAGGCCACCGTTTGGCAAGGGAGACGGCAACGGCGATGGCATCCGCGATGCAAACCAGCCCCACGTGGCCACCCTTCCGCTTGCCTCGGGGAAGGGTTATGTGACTGTGGAAGTCACGGAAGGGTGTGGACAACTCCTGCACGTGGCCACGTTGACCGAGGCGGGTCTTGCGGTTCCTGATGGCGACTACGATTTCCCTCACGGACTGGTGCGCTTCACCTTGCCTTGTCCCAACGGAACCGTGAAGCTCCTGTTCCACACCTCTGGGAGCATCGAGAAAACGTACCGAGCTGCAGGCCTCCCCGTAGGAAAACCTTGGCTAACGTTGCCCGGGGCGGTGGTCATTCGGGAACGGGGCATCTTTGGTGTGGTGTTACCGCTGGCGGAGAATGCCCCAGGGGATAGCGATGGACAGGTAGGGGTGCAACATCTGGGTGGTCCGGCGCACCAGGTGTCTGCCGGCCGCCGGTGAACCCGGGAAAAAACCTCAAGTCCACGGCGGAGCTTATAGGCTCATCACCGTGTAAACTTTGCCTTCCGCATAAACCGTGGTACTTCCTTGCGGTGGAAGCTCCTGCCCCTGGGCGTTGAAGCGCCGTACGGAAGGCTTACCTTCATGGAAACGCACCATCAGCGTTGGTGCGGATGAGGACGTTGCGTGCACCTGCACGGTAAAACCTCTTTGCTGGAAGAAAGCTGCCAGTTCCGGTGTGACCTGGATCTTGATGGCAATGGCCGTTTGCCCCGCCCACCCCCCATGGGCAAGCATGAGCATCGCCAGAATCGTTGCTGCTACCCGTATTTTCCCAAAGGCCATCGCCCCACCCTCCCCTGTGGTGGCGGAGCGAAAAGCGTGCCACTGGGCGCGTGGCATGCAAGCTTTTGCGAATCAAAGTTTTAGATCACGACCACTAGCTGCGGTGGCGGGTTGACTATGTTTGCTTTCCGAACAGGTGCTCGGACACGGGCAAAAGCCTTAGCTTTACTAGGTCCGTACGCACCGCGCGCGTCCGGCTTTCGAACATCCTTAAAACTCGGGAGCCGTTTCTGTCGGCGTTGCGGGCATGACCCCGGCGTCTACTTCTAAGTCCTGGGCAAAAAGGAATTCCTCCAACACCACGGTGCGCTGGACCAGCTTTTGCTCACCCCGCAAGGCAGCAAGCTCGTAAACGCCTGGCTCCAGTTGGTCAAAGCGAAAATAGCCAAAGGCATCCGCTTCTTGAAAAGCCACGATCCTTTCCTTCTGCAGGAGTGCCACGCGTATGCCTGGGATGCCCGTTCCATCACGGGTCCGCACCTGGCCGGCCAGGCCAAAAAGCTGCCGCAAAGGGAAATCCACCCGCGTGATGACACCGGCTGCCACTTCCACCACAAAGCGACGCTGCACGGGGACCAATTCCAAGGGCAAGCGCTCTGGGTCCAGCTCCACTTCGTAAACGCCGGGCGGCACGTTACCGATAAAAAAGCGGCCGTCAGGGCCAGTGGAGCTGCCGCCAAAGCCCACCACCTGCACCCTGGCGCCAGAAAGATTGATAGCAGAGGCTTTTCCGGAAACCAAAAGCCGCCCGGCCACTCCTCCCAATTCCCGTCGCAAGCTCCATTGATCGGTGGCCACCAATGTCCCCATGGAATAGCCAAAGTCTGCGGCCAAAGAGAAGAAAAGGCGTCCAGCAGGTTTTTCTCCCCCCTGCAGACGGGAGGGGATCCCCAGGTACTGAGCACGAAACCACAAACCTGAAACAACCGGGGCCGAAACCTCGCCATAGGGGGCAAGGTGACCAGCGCTTGTCATGATTCCCACCCGCAAACGCGGCGCGCGGAAACTCCCCACACGGTTGCCCAGGCTTAAGGTAAGGCGACTTTTGCCCATACCCCCGCATTCGTAGGTACCACGCAGGTCCAAGAGGCGGGCTGTGGGCAACTCCCAAAGCACATCGTAAAGCTGTGAATGGAAATAGCTGGCCGAGAGGCGAAGGCGCGGGTGCGGCTGGGAGGTGGCAAAAACCGTGTAGTCCCCCCACTGGTCGGGAGCGGCACGCAAAAAGAGCCAATTCCCCAAAGCCAGGACCGCCGTTGGGCGAATCCACTGGGCGTGCTCTTCTGGAAAATCCCGTTTCCGGCCCCAGAGACCTACTTCTAACCAACGGAAGGGGTTGTAGCGCAACTCCACGGCGTAATCGCGACGCCCGCCCGTCCCCGCTGGCACGCGAAAGCTGCCCGGCTGCTCCCAGGCACTTGCCAGCAAGGACCAGACGTTTTTTTGCACGGCTCCTTCCCAGTTCCACGCCGTGGCACCCTTGGCCTGGGCTACGGTGAGAGCGGTGAAGGCGGAAGGTGAAACCTGCCACGCCACACCTACCCCCGTTTGCCAGTGGCCACCTACCGCTTGCACCATGCCCTGCGCCGTGAGGCTTTCGCCCATGCCCCAGCGCAGCGCCGCGTAGGCGACTTCTTTTCGCAGGGTGGCGTCACCCCCCAAAAAGTCGCGACCCCAAAGCCCCCCGAAACCTGCCCCGCCTACCACCTCTACGGCACCATAAGGCAGAAGTAGCCAGGAGGTGGGCGTAAAAAAGCGGTGCACTGCCACCGGTGTCAGGAGGTTATGGCGGTCGTAAATTTCCACCTCCACACTTACACTGCTCCTCCCACCAGACACAGGCACATCCAGGAACTCGTAGCGACCGGTAAGGCCCACCTGCTGGCTAGCCACGACAGCGCCGTTGATGCGCAGCTTGACAAAGGAACCGGCTGGCGCCGTGCCGCGGAAGCTGCGGGTAGCAGTGGCCGCAAATCCGGTGAGAGAACCCCACGGCCCCAGCGCCGGCAGGCGCCGGTTGCTCCATCCGAAGCCCGCTCCCACCACGTCAAAACCCGAAAGGATTGGTGCCAGCTGGACGTAATCCCGTCCCACAAAGGTGTACCAGCGCGGCTTCCGCGAAACCCATATTAGTTCTCGCAGTTTTGCTTCTCCTTGCGCTGCCGTTTCCGCCAAGAGGCGCCACTCCCCTCCAAAGGCCCTTCCCGTCGCCCAAGCGTTTCCTGCGTACGAAAAAGAACCCTCCTCCACAACCCCGTTCATGTCCAGGTGCAGGGTCCCTAGACCCCAGCCGGGTGCGCGAATTTCGGGAACGAAAGCGGCGGCCGGCAAAACCCGCGCCGCCAAAGACCACGGGACGTCCAAACGCAAGGTTACCGTGGCAGGATCAAATGTCACGTGCACGGCGAGCCTTTGCAGCAAAATCGCCTCACAAAGGTAAGGCTCCCCTTCCACTCTGCGGATTTCCCCTTCAGGTATGAGGGTTTCCCCCAAAGGTGTGGTCACAGCGAGGCCGGAAGCCATAGGCGCAACTTCAATCCGCGTAAAGGCAGCAAAATCCTCAGCGCGCAAACAAAAGGCCTCGTCCAGCCGAAGCACCTCCGCCGCCCCCGCCTCCCGCTCCCCCACCGTAACCAGCACCACCAAGGCGGATTGCGTGGGCATCGCTTGGTCCCAGGCAAAGCCCCACCCTGCCGCTGCTGTCCCACACCCCAAAACCACCAAGCCTGCCACTGCGAGCTTTTGCCAGGGGGATTGCTTTTTGGGGTGACGCGTTTTAGGGCATGGCCGCCAGGGGCTACTTTCCGGCCCCATCACGGGCAGCTCCTTGAGGTAATTGCGGTACTGTGAACGGCACGGCCTCGGAAATGGGGAGAGAATCCACCTTCCCTGACAAATCCAGCCAGTATTCGCCAGCTGGCAAGCTCTCCGCCAGAGGGAAGATGATCTTCCTTCGGGTCCCCGGAAGCACCGGAATGTCGGGCACCAAACCAGCGGTCACCGCACCAAGAGGCGTCACCACCGGCGACGTGGGCGTCTCCTGGACCTTGACGGTACCCGGTTTTCCGGGAAAAACGTCCTTAGGCCAAACGATAAACTGTACTGCTGGGCGCACGTGGGCGTTGCCCACGCTTTCCAAATCCAAAAGAGCCATGGGCTTTTGAAAAAAACCCGCATCGGCACAGTGAAAGACCGCCTTGCGTTCCACCGGCGGCACCAGCACGTACACCCCGACCCCGATGCGAGCTAAGTTGAGCGTTGCGAACTCCTTGGCTTCAGGGGGTTGTTCGTCCAAAAAGATCATGGCGCGGTGTTCGCCCGCTTCTGGCGCCACCCGTGGGCGCACCAGAATGCGCAACGTTTGAAACTTGCCCGGCTCGATTACAAACTCTAAAGGTGTGATCAGCAACCATTGGTCCGCCGACTGCGGGGTTGGCGCAATGAGCTCAATGCGGTTTTGCTCGTCGAGACGCCAATGGGCGACGCTCACCTTTATGCGCAGGGGCCTGTCGCCCAGGTTCACCACCTTCACCGCCTCCGCCGCTTGGCTTCCGGTTAGGGTAATGTCCAAGCGCGGCGGTGACACGGCTATGGCCCCCGCCAGGGCACTCACCGGAAGGAGCAAAAGCGACCAGCCCAGCCCCCGCCGCACCAGTTACCTCAAGCTCACGGTGATGTTTAGCTGACCGTGAAAGTCCCCCGCCTCCGCCTTAGCCGGATCCAAGATCACCAAGAGGTCACCCTCCCACACCGAACCCTCCAGCGTTTCCTGCACTAAGCGCAGCGGCAAAACCGTTACGTGGACAGCAAGCTCGCCGCCGCGCCCCCGGGATCCCTCCTTGGGTCTCAAGTTTTCCGCCCGCACCTCCACGTGCAGCGCTTCTGCGCGCACACCAGGTGGCGCCACAACCCGCAACGCCCCCGGAAGACGGCGCACCACAGAGCGCAGGGGCACCACGCCCTGCCCATCCCAGCTCACCGCTGCTGCGCCGGCCAGCTCCACTACCGAGGGCGGCTCCAGCACCAGTTGGTTAGGGATCTCCACCGCAAGGTGGGCGCTCAACACCGCAAGAAGGAGCATGGTCATGCTGACAGGCCTCAAGCTGGGGAGCTTTTCGCCCCCCAGCCTGGTTCCTTTTTCTCACGCCATCAGTAGAAAGCCACAACCGTTTGCACCACGCCATCACCAAAGGTAGCGGCGTTGTTGGGCGCGATAAGCGCTGCACCCGTAAAGTCCAAGTTAAACCGAACATCGCCATTGTGAATAGTCCCCAACCCCCCCGGATTGGGCTGCTGCACTGGATTCGCCCAGGCTCCGTTATTGAGTCTCGTTTCTACGTTGCTCATTACGATATCCCCGCTACCGGTAATTCCGTCGCTTTCAAGGGTGGGATCGGTGATGGAAACCGTCACCTGGAACTGGTAGTTCGCCCGCACTTGGTAAAAATTGTTAATGGTGGTCACCACGTTGGTGGAAAAGGGCGTAGCTGGCGTAGTGGCATCGCCTACCAAGCTTCCCAGGCTCGCGGTGAAGGTATTGATGGTGGTCGTAAGCGTATCCACGGGGTTGGAGCCGGCAAAGGCCGTAATAAGGTCGTTGGCGCTTGGCTGCAACGTGATGCTGGAACGGTAGTAAAGAATAGCAATGCGGGGGTACTGCACGTAAATGCTCGTGTTTCCCGTGGCCTG
The DNA here is from genome assembly GCA_937934115.1 of uncultured Thermoanaerobaculum sp. GTDB lineage: Bacteria > Acidobacteriota > Thermoanaerobaculia > Thermoanaerobaculales > Thermoanaerobaculaceae > Thermoanaerobaculum. Next base: position 16,292 of record CALHAH010000048.1, on the reverse strand, counting down.
AGCAAACAGGCTTGGGGTGACCACCAAACCCAAAAGCAACACCAAAAGCACTGTTCTTTTCATATCCCTCTCCTTTCTCGTTCCGGAGCTTTCCGGAACATTTTTCATTTTAACCCAGGGCGAGCAGCCCGTGACCACCCGCCGCTGTATCGTAGCATGTGCAAACACAATGCCAAAGAGGCATGACAACCTGTTTTGCAAAAAGCCATGACAGTCAATAGCTTACCAACCCCAGCCCAAAAAAGCTCAGCCTTGCTCGTTACCTTTTTGTCACTGGCGCGGCCCTAAGAAAACATTTTTGATAATTAGGCAGAGGCCGGCCCCCTGCTCCGGAAACGATCAATTAGCCGCGAGAGCTTGTAGAGCTTTGCGCAAACGTTCTACGTTTTCCGCCGCCTGGCACCAACGCTGCCAAAGGGTTTCTTGTTTGGTTTTTAAGGCTTGGAGGTTGCTGGCCAAAAATGCCAGTTGTGCAGGGTCGCGCACAATCTCAGGGTGTGTGAGCTCCGCCTCCAGTTTTCCTATGCTCTTTTCAATGTCCAAAAGCTCCGCCTCTACTTCAGCCACGGTTCGCTCCATGCGCAGCAAATCGCGCTGCAGCTGCCGTCGCTCCTCCTCCTGGAGACTGCGACGACGCCCTGGCATCGCGGTGGTTTTTGGCCGGGGCTTTTCCAGCCCCAAGGCGGCAAAGGCTTCCGCCACCGAGTTCACGGGCTGAGCTGCGCCTTCCGCTACCAGCACCACGGAGGTGGCCACCGCTTCCACCAAAGCCCGGTCGTGGCTTACAAACACTACCGCTCCGGGGAACCCCTTTAAGGCCTCTTCCAAGACCGCGCAGGTGGGCAAGTCCAAATGGTTGGTAGGTTCGTCCAAAAGCAAGAGGTTGGGCGCCTGCGCCAAAAGCCCTGCCAGCTGCAGGCGAGAACGTTCGCCGCCAGAAAGCACCTCCACAGGGCGCTCGGCTGCTTTGCCAGAAAACCCAAAAGCGGAAGCCCACGTCCGCACCTCTAAGGGCGACCAATCGCGCCGGAGTGATTCCAAAAACTCTACCACCGAGCCTGCGTAGGCCAAAGCATCCTGCTCCTGGTTGTAGTACCCGCACACCACCCCCGCGCCCCAACGGAGAGAACCACCCAAGGGCGGCAACACACCAGCCAAGGTCTTTAAAAGCGTGGTCTTACCGGAGCCGTTACGCCCCACCAAGGCGAGTCTTTCCCCTCTCCCTAAGGCGAGGTGCACGCGCTTAAGCACCGGTTGCTCGTAACCTACCACCAAGTCCCGGGCTTCTACCACCCGATCCCCAGTGCGGGCCACCACCGGCCAGCGGAGCTTGATGGGTTCCGGCTCCGGGGGCGGTGGCGTGACGCGCTCCGTTTTTTCCAGCAACTTGATGCGGGCTTGGGCTTGGCGGGTGTTCTGGCCGGCAATGTTGCGGCGAATGAACTCCTCCTGCCGGGCAACCTCCGCTTGCTGCAACTCGTAGGCTTTTTGCCGCTGCTGGCGACGGGCTTGCCTTTCCTTTTGGAAACGGGCAAAAGGCCCCCGGTAACGTTCCAGCTTCCCCCCCGCTAACTCCAGAATGTCGCCACCTACCGCGTCCATGAGGGCTCGATCGTGGGTCACCAAGAGCAAAGCCTTTTTGCGCTCGCTCAAAAGTTGCGCCAAAAACTCCGTTCCCACCAAGTCCAAATGGTTAGAAGGCTCATCCAAAAGCAGAAGCTCCGCCGGGGACAAAAGGGCTCGCGCCAAGGCCACCCGGGTTTTTTGCCCCCCCGAAAGTTGCCCCAGCGGCAGCTGATGCAGCTCCTGACCAATGCCCAGCCCTTGCAGGTACGCCTGTGCCCGGGGGCGGGCACGGTGGGCCTCCATTTGGGCCAACTGGTCTTCCACCCGTTGGTACGCCGCTAAAGCCTCAGGGTCGGTAAGGTTTTCCGCCAAGTGCTGGCGCTGGGCTTCCAACTGTAAAAGCCGCGGAAACGCTTCTAGCACAAAGGAAAGTACCGGCGTGTTTGGGGAAGCGGAAAGGATTTGCTCCACCCGGGCCACGGTGAGGTCCAAAGACTTTACGACTTTGCCGGCACTGGCCTGCAGTTCACCGGCAATGAGCTTCAAAAGCGTGCTCTTTCCCGAACCGTTGCGACCCACCAGGATCAGTTTTTCCCCCGGGTTGTGCTGAAAGGAGAGGGGCCCAAACACCCGATGGGTACCAAACTCCACCACCACGTCTTGCAAGCGGTACAGCATGGCCCTACACCAGCTCGGCGAGCACTAAGGGCAACGGGCTTCCTGCTTCCGGCCCCAAAACAAAAGCCTTCTGCACCCTGTGTTTAAGGGTTTCCTTTGACAAATGGCGGGACGACCAGCCCACCACCGCCAGCGTCTGCCCCTCCGCCACGGGGTCTCCAACCCGCACCAGGACCCGCAAGAACGCCGAGGGGTCCACCGCATCACCCGGGTACCGGCGTCCAGCCCCGGCTTCCACGGCAATCCAACCCAAAAGCTCACCGTCCACCGCGCACACAAATCCTGCCGCCGGGCTTGTCACCTCCAACCGCTGCTGGCAGCGAGGCAGAAGCTCCCAGTCGGGGTTACCACCGTGGGCACGCACCACCTCGTCAAATTTGGCGCGGGCTTTTCCCGAGTGCAAGGCCACATCCAAGGCCCGCGCTGCTTCCTCGGGTGTCTTGCCAGAAAGCTCCAGAGCGTGCTGCGCCAGCTTGCGGGTCAAGCTTGAAAGCCGAGGGTCTCCCTTACCCTCCAAGCACGCCAGCGCCTCGCGCACCTCTTCGGCACACCCCAAAACCGGGCCCAACGGTTCATCCATGGCGGAAATGACAGCCCGCACGGCCACCTGCGCAGCCTTGGCCACACCCACCAGGGCTTCCGCCAAATCCTTGGCCTCGCCGAAGGTCTTGCGGAAGGCGCCCCTCCCGCACTTGACGTCCAACACCAGCTTGCCCGCACCTACTGCCAGCTTTTTCGACATGATGGAGGAAACGATCAAAGGCAGAGAAGGCACGGTGGCGGTCACGTCCCGCAAGGCGTACAGCTTACGGTCAGCGGGGGCAATGCTCTCCGACTGCCGGGCAAAGACCACGCCGCAGCGCTGCAAGCGCGCCCAAGCCTGGGAACGATCAGCAGCGGGGGCAAACCCGGGGATCGCGGCAAGTTTGTCCAGGGTTCCCTGGGTGTGACCAAGACCAGCACCGGCCATCATCGCCACTGGCACCCCGCAGGCCGCCACCCAAGGGGCAAACACCAGCGACACGCTGTCACCCACCCCTCCGGTGGAGTGCTTATCCACCGCCTCCGGCCAGCTTTGCCGGAGGTGCCACTGCTCCCCGGAGGCGGCCATGGCTTCCACCAAAGCTTGGGTTTCTGTGGCTGTGGCACCGCGAAGGCAAAGGGCCATGAGCATAGCCGCCAGCTGCACGTCGCTGATGCTGCCGTCGGTGGCACCCTTCACGAAGTGCTTTATATCCTCGGCGGAAAGCTCCAGCCCGTCCCGCTTTTTGGCAATGACCTCAGTGAAGTTCACGTTAACTCAACGACGAGAGCTTGCGCTGGGCCTCAACCCGGTACGGCGAATCGGGAAAGTTTTCCACAAGCTTGCGCAAGATCTCCAGCGCTTGCGGGACCTTACCCGCCCGTTCGTAGGCGGACGCCAGCTCAAACATGGCCATATCCTGGGGCAGGCGCTTGTCCTTCCCAGCGGCCATGGCCTCCAAGTCGCCAATGGCCGCCTGCACCTGGCCCGTGGCTACGCGCAAGCGGAGAAGATCCAAGGTAGCCACGCGCACCGCAGGATCGCCAGCGCGGTGGGAAGCCACCGCTGCCAGCTCCCGCATTGCCCCCTCCCCATCGCCCTTTTCGGCAGCGAGCCGCGCTTGCAGCACCCGCGCCATGCGCGCTTGCGGCGTGAACCAATAGCGGCGAACCTTGGCCAAGGCTTTGGCGGCGGCTTCTTGCCGCTCGCTTTCGCTGGCAAACTTGAGCTTGGCCTCCGCCGGTGCTCCCGCCCCCACCGGGGCTTCCAGGATTTGCACCGCTTCATCCAGGGCACGGGTAGCCGCTGCCGTGCGGCTGCCCAGAATCATGGTAAAAGCCCACCACAAGAGCCCCACCGCCAAGGCCCCGCCCAGACCGATGGCGGCCTGACGCCAGTTTTCCGTAAGCCAGTGCACCGCGCGGTCCATGAGCGTGATGAACTCGTCCTTCTTGATTTGCTTACGTGTGAGTCGCCGTCCCACCTCCACCTCCCCTTACCGCTGGGCCAAAAGCTCCCGCAGGGCCGCCACCACCTCAGCAGCATGCCCTGCCGCTTTTACCTTTTCCCAAACCCGCGCCACCTTCCCTTCCGGGTCAATCAGGTAGGTGGTGCGCAAAATGCCCATGCTCTTTTTACCCATGAAGTTCTTTTCTCCAAAGGCACCGTACGTCTTGGCAACCGTCAGCTCGCTATCGGAAAGCAAGGGAAAGTTCAATCCGTGCTTTTCCGCAAACTTTTGGTGGCGGGAAATGGGGTCAGCGCTTATCCCCACCACCACGGCGCCCAGGTTTTCCAGTTCCCCCGAGAGGTCGCGAAACTCACATGCTTCGGTCGTGCACCCGGGGGTCATGTCCTTGGGGTAAAAATAAAGAACCACCCACCGTCCACGATGCGCGGCCAGCTGAAACTCACGCCCCTGCGCGGAAGGCAGAGAAAAATCCGGTGCCGGTGATCCTACAGGCAGCGCCCCCACGTTACTTCGCCCCTCCCTTGGGCGGATAGGGGTACTTCTCGTTGTACAGCTTAATTAACGTGTCCGTAATGTCCGCAAAGTTGGCCACGTACGCCACCTGCTCCGGTTGCAAGATAAAAATTGCCGTGTACTTTTGCGCATCCGCGTACTCTTGAAGTAGCTGTTCCAGCTTCTGTCCCAGGGCCCGCAAAGCCTCGTTTTGCTTTTCCTCCAGCTCCCGGGAGTACTGTCGCTGTTTGTCCTCAAACTCCCGCTTCTTCGCGGTAAGGCGGCGGTTGAGGTCAGAAAGCTGGTCGAAGCTTGCCGATGGCTGTTTGGACGCTAGCTCCTGCTGCAGAGCTTGGATTTCCTGATCCAAACGCTGGAGTTCCTGCTGCCTTGGGCTGGCCCAATCCTGCAGCTCCTTGCGCTTGGCCTTCCCCTCTTCGATGGTCAGCAGCGCCCGCTGCACGTCCACAAAACCGATCTTGGCAGGCGCCTCCTGCGCCCATACGCGCCCCGCCCCTAAAGCCAACAGCAAAGCCGAAAACAACAGGGTTTTTTTTCGCATCCTCAAGCCTCCGCACCGCTTCACGCGGCAAGAGATTCTATCACGGCAGGCCCTTCAGCCGTAGAATAGGTCCTGGGGGAATGGCAATGAAAGCCATGGTCCTTCACGGTCCATCAGCGGTGGACTCTCACCCCTTACACATGGAAGAACTCCCTGACCCCGAAGCGGGGGCGGGAGAGGTGGTGCTGGAAATTTTGGCCTGTGGCGTGTGTCGTACGGATTTGCACACCGTCGAGGGAGACATCCCCCTCCCTTCCTTGCCCCTGGTCCCCGGCCACCAGGTGGTGGGCCGAGTTGTAGCCGTGGGGCCAGATGTGGCCAACCCGCAGGTAGGCACCACCGTGGGGGTAGGGTGGATGGGCGGAACCTGTGGGGTTTGCGGTTTTTGCCAAAGCGGACGGGAAAACCTCTGCCCCAGCGCGCAGTTTACTGGTCTGCACCGGCAAGGAGGCTACGCCCAACGCACGGTGGCCCGAGCTGATTTCGTCTTCCCGTTGCCTGCGCAGGTACCGCCGGAACAAGCGGCACCCCTCTTGTGTGCCGGCGTCATTGGCTACCGGGCGTTGCGGCTCGCCGGGGCTTTGGCGCCGGTGAAGGTGGGTTTTTTCGGCTTTGGCGCGTCCGCGCACGTGGCGATCCAAGTGGCTAGGTCCTTCGGTGCTGAAGTGTTTGCCTTTACCCGCGCCCCACACCATCAGGAGCACGCACGCCAGCTGGGCGCGATTTGGGCTGGAGCTCCCCATGAGGACCCAGGCACGGTTTTGGACTGCGCGGTGGTGTTCTCCCCAGCCGGCGAGCATATCCCGCTTGCCCTCCGGCACTTGGCTCCCGGCGGTACCGTGGCGTGCGCCGGCATTACCATGAGCGAAATCCCCAGCTTTCCTTATGAGCTTCTGTATCGGGAACGGCGGGTTACCTCGGTGGCCAACGCCACCCGCGACGACGCGCGGGAGCTTCTCCGCCTCGCGGCTCAGATTGGGATTCACACCCACGTGGAGTTGCTGCCGCTGGCCGCAGCCAACGAAGCCTTGCTGCGGGTCAAGCGTTCCCAGGTAGCGGGAGCCCTGGTGCTGGCCCCATGAGAAACCAGCGGCCCCTTTGGCAGCCCCGCTATCAAGCCCTTTTGGCCCAAGGCGTGCTGCAAAAAAGGGTGGAAAAGCTTTGGGCGTTGGCGTCGCCTTGCCGCCTTTGTCCCCGATCCTGCGGGGTGGATCGCTTTCGCGAGTTGGGAAGTTGCGCCACCACCGCCAAGCTGCACGTGGCATCCTGGCACCCACATTTCGGCGAAGAACCTCCCATTTCTGGCGTTCGTGGTTCGGGCACCATCTTTCTCGCCAACTGCAATTTGCGTTGCGTTTTCTGCCAGAACTGGGATATCTCCCAGCGGCCCAAAGAGTTTTTACACCGCACCATGGAACCGGAAGAGCTGGCGGAGGTCATGCTGGAGCTCCAAGAAGCGGGTTGCCACAACATCAACTGGGTATCCCCCACCCACCAGCTGCCACAGCTGGTGGAAGCGCTCCTTCTCGCTGCCCAAAGGGGGCTTGCCATCCCCATCGTTTACAACACCAACGGCTACGACTCGGTGCAAGCCCTGCGCTTGCTTTCCGGCATCGTGGATATTTACATGCCGGACCTCAAGTACGCCAACGAAAAGGCTGGCCAGCTTTGCTCGCGTGTGCCCAACTACCCGCAAGCGGCGCGTTCTGCCATTGCCGAAATGTTCCGGCAGGTGGGCGACACGTGGCTTACCGACGAAAGCGGGGTTCTCCGTCGGGGGCTTTTGGTGCGAATCTTGGTCCTACCGCACAACCTGGAGGGCGCCGAGGCGTCCTTGGCGTGGATCGCCGAGAAACTTTCGCCGCAGGTGGCGGTGAGCCTTTTAAGCCAGTACCGTCCCTGCCACTGGGCCGCCCGCGGACGCTACCCACAGCTTGCCCGTCGCCTCACCGCCCAGGAGTACCGCCGCGCCCTTGCCGCGCTCCAGCGCAGCAACCGTTCAGAAAACACCTACGTGCAACCGTTTTTTGGGGCCTAGGCGCCAGCAATCCCCAGGGCCGGGATCATCGGCCACTACCTCGCTTTGGCCTCTTCTACTGGAAAGCCTGCCGCCTCCCACTTGTCCTTGCGCTCTTCGCCAGCCAGGAGCAAATCGTGCACCTGGGCAAAACCCCGCACTGCCTTGAAGTTCTTTGGTGGCTCCACCACCACCAGGTGTGATGCTTGGTTGGGGTTTAGCAACTCCCCCACCACAATCGCCACTGGCTCCTCCACCTCGCCCCTGTCCAACACGAGCCGGTGCGGCACAAAGGAGGTATCGCTAAAGGTCCAAAGGTACTGATCGAAAATGGCCGCCCGGCCCTGGTCCTGAAACCACACCACCACCTTGGCACCGGCAAGGTAAAGCTTTTCCACCAGCCGGCAGGCCTCCAGTGCTTTTTTGCTTCCGGAGAGCCTGTAAAGCACCACCCGAGGGTCAGTCGCCACAGGGGGAATATAGCAAAGGCACCACCCGGAGGCGGTGCCTTGCGGTTCGCGACGGAACACGGTTAGCGTTTAAAGGGAATAGTGGTGGGGTCCGAGGGCTTTTGCCCGCCGGTGGCCACGTTGTCCAAAACCGAAGCGTAAGCCACTACGCCGCTTCCGGAGGTCACCGTCACCTTGGCCCAGCCGGATTCCAAGTTGCTTTGTCCGGCTTTAGAAACAAAAACCTGGTCCTCCTGCTTAAGCTCACCGGGGTTCAGGGTTACGGTGTAGCTGGCCAGTTGCGCACCGGTGCCGGAATAAAGGGTCACGGTGACGCTTGCCGGGTTGGTACCAAAGTTAGCCACGGCAATGTTGGTGCGGTAGTTGGCGTTTTGGGTAAGACCCACCAAATACGCGCTTTGCCCCGCGGAGAGGGTCTCACCCAGAGCGTACGCTTCCATGCCTTGACCAAAGGTGGTGCCGGCGGTGAGCCCCAAGCTGTTCCCGGGCCCCAGCTTGTTGTACGTCCGGGAAAACACCTTCAAGGGTTGTGGCGCTTCCACTTTAAGCACACCCTTGGTGCCCACCTTGTTGAGCTGCCCCACCACATCACGGTAAATCGCCTGCCCTCCTGCCGGAATTGGGGAGGCCGACGTACCGCTCACCGGTTGTTGGCCCGTTGGGTAGTAGGTAAAGGTCACCGTCGCTGGGCTTGCGCCAATGTTGAGAACCATCACATCTGAGTAAAAGTAACTGCCTTGACCCGGAGCGTTCGCCACCACCGGAATCCAGTACACGTTGCCCCCACCTCCCCCACCACCGCTGGGGCTCACGCTCACTTGCACCGTGTTGGACCAGTCGCTGGTAGCCCCGCAGGTGCGCTTGGCCCTAACCCGGAAGTACGCGGTCAAAGGGGAGGAAGTGGTAACTTGGAAAGGCGTGCTGGTACCTGAAACGTTGGAGCTTTGCGCCCCGGAAAAAGCACTGTTGGTGGCGTACTGCAGCTCGTAGCTATCCGCCAAGGAGGCAGCTGCCCAGGAAAGCGTAAACGTTTCACCGGAAACCACGCTGGACTTGGAGCTGGTAAGTCCCGCGGGGGTGCCCGGGGCGGTGCAGCTGGAAGCCGGCGGGGTCCCCAACCGGAGCCTTCCGAACCCGTAGTCGTTATCCTTTCCGGAAGGCCCCATGTCCTGGGCGTTGGTTTCCAGGTAACTGCGGACTTGCGCACCGGTAAAGGAGGGATACCCGGAAAGCACCAAAGCCGCGGCACCCCCCACGTGCGGTGACGCAGCAGAAGTGCCTGAGCACTGGTTGGCACCGTAGGCGTTGCAGGAAACGTTAGCGTAGCCCGAAAGGTCAGGCTTGACGCTGCCGCCGGTCAAAGCCCCACCCGGGCCGTTGGTAGGTCCTTTGGAACTGTAGGGTTCCAGCGCCAACGTTTGCACATGTAAAGCCGCGGTAGCAACCGCCCCAGAAGCATCCGCGGGTGGCACCAGCGACCCCTCTTGAACGTTGACCACAAGGGGGTTTCCATCAAACCTATTGAAAAACTCCAGCTGCACGTTGCTGGGGCCAGAGTAAAGCTTAATGGCAAAGCCGTAGCAAGCTTCTTCATCGGTAATGGCAACGTCAAAGTTTTCCTCCACCGGCCTTTGCCCGGGCTGGCCAGTTTGGGCGTCGTCGGACTTGCCAAGCACCTCCCATTGCCAGGTACTGGTGTTCCATTTCACAATGTAAAAGTCCAAATCGGTCTGCGGGGCGTTCCATTGGTTCCAAACCAGCGAAGCAGAAATTCGGGTCTGCGCCGGGATGTTGACGCAGTTCCCCGCGCCGTCGGTCACATAGTTCACTTCCCGCCCGGTGCCGTCGAACTCCAGCCACCCATCGCCGTCGTTGTCCACCCAACTCCCCTGCCAGTGAGCCAGACGCGAGTTGCCAGCGGCGTTGGCCCAAAAGCCACCTGAGTTCACAAAGCCATTAATTGCCGCCGCCAAAGTGCCGGTGCCATCCCCAGGCCCCCAGGAAAGCCAACCCAAGGACATGGTAATCACCTTCACACCTTGGCTTTGCATCCACTGGATAGCGTTAACGATGTCCACGTCCGTGGCCACCGCGGCCACGTACATCGTGGCTTGCGGCACGATGTCGTACACAATTTCCGCGCACATGGTGCCGTGCTCGGAATTGGCCATGTTAGCCATCCCTTGCGGCCAAATGATGAAACGATCCACCGGCGGCAAGTCGCTTCCCAAAAGCGACTGGTAACCCATAAATCCACCGTCAATAATCCCCACCTTCACGCCTTGACCTTGAAACCCAGCACTGTGCCAGGCCGTGGCATTCATGGCCGCAAGCGCTTCGGTGGTCAGGGAGCCCACCAATGCCCGCACCCCTAGGTGGGTTTCCCACGGTGCTGGCCGGTAGTAGCTGGGCACCCGCACGGCCAGCACGTCCTCCCTCTGTGCTAAAGCCCGCAGCAGGGGCGCCGTAGCAAAGCACTGTAGGAGGTTTTCCGCGCGCAAAAGTTGCGCGCAGCTTTGGCTCGCCAACCACTGGGCGAGTTCTTCCTCGCTTCCTGAAGCTGCCACCACGTGAACCTGGACCCCTTCCGCTTCAGTGCGGAGGCCGGCCTGGTGGGCAAACTTGCGGGCATCGGCGGCTTCCAGCCAGGCGTTCAACGTGCGGTCCAACTTTTCCCACCGTCGGGTCTTCACCTTGGCCTCGCCCGGAATGTGCGGACCCAAGCGCGCCTTCAAATCGTAAACGGCCGTTTCTGACCTTGCCAAAGCGCTAACAAGAAAAAAGAGCAGACACAGAAACCGAAACGATTTCGCCAACGCCATGGGATCCCTCCTTCCTGGTCCCGCCCCCCAAAGTCATTTCCAGAGCCTGCAATTCATAATACCTAGAGAAGACCAGGTGTCAAGAGAGCGGCTAGCTTTTGGGAAGCTAGGTGCAGGGCAAAACCGTACGTGGCCTGGGTGCAAAACTGGGGAAGGAAAAACTCCCTTCACCGTCGCCATGGAAAAACCAAAAAAAGAATCAGGGGCGGCTTGACAGCCGCCCCGGTGGCAGAACCCGTTGGCGGAGCTTTATTCCAACGGCTGAAGGGTCAGGGGATCGCGCAGGGGCAAACGGGTCATGGGGCCAAGCTTGGCAAGCTGGATTTCAGGATAGTCTGGATGGCCCTTGAGGATCTCCTCCACGTTGCCCACCACCAAGAACACGAATTCCTCGGGCCTGATAAGCTTTTGTGCGGCTTTGTGCGCAGCTTGGGCGTCCACCTGGCGAATGTTGTCCCGGTAGGTGAGCCAGTAACTGTGCGGGCGACCGGTAAGCGCATCCTGGGCGTAAAGCTGTACGGTGCGGAGCTTGGTTTCGAAGTTGCGGGGAAAGGTTTCGATGAAGGAGTTCTTGCTGGTGGCAAGCTCCGCTTCGGTAATTTCCCCGCGGCGCAACTTTTCCACCAGCTCTAAGGTTAAATACGCCGCCCGCGCACAGGTGGACGACTTGGATTGAAAGCTTGCCCGGAAGGTTCCTGGGTACCTATCCGAGATACCAAAGGAGGAGTACGCCCCGTACGCCAACCCCTCGTCCGAGCGAATGCGGGACATCATCCACGCGGTAAAGCCACCGCCACCCAGGATGTCGTTGGCCACCGTAATAGCAAACTCCTCCGGCAGCGGTCTTTTGGCGCCCAAGTGCCCTATAGAAACCCGGCCCTGGTTTACATCCGCTTTGTGCACAAGGTAGATGCCCGGTTTTGGCTTATGGGTGGGCTGCGGCACAGGCGGCACCGGTTGCGGCTTGACCTTCCAGCCTTCAAAAAAGGTCTTCAGCTTCCGCACCACCGCTGGCTTGTCCACGTCCCCAGCCACCGCCACCACGCAGTTGGCGGGGTTCACGATGCGGCGGTGAAGGGCCACGAGGTCGTCGCGGGTAATGGCTTCCACGGAAGCTTTGGTGGGCAAACGAGAAAGCCAGTAATCCTCGCCGTAAATGAGGCGCTGCCACTCGCGGTTTTCGATGTCGGCGGCGTCGTCGTTGCGGCGTTTGAGCTCGGCAATGAGATCCTCCTTCGCTTTGGCCAAGCGCGCTTCATCAAAACGCGGCTTTTGCAGCACGTCAAAGAGGAGCTGTAAGCCGCGGTCCAAATCTTTAGCGAGCAAGTTCAACATCACCGAAGAGGACGTTCCACCCACCGAAGTGGTGAGCTGCGCCGCCAAAAAATCCAGGGTTTCGTCCAGCTCTTGCGGGGTGAGGGCCCCTGCCCCGCCGGTGCGCCACACCGTGCCCAAAAGCTGGGCTGCCCCTTCTTTGCCTTTTTCTTCCAAGTAGCGGCCGCCACGGAAAAAAACTTGCACCGTTACGAGAGGCAAAAGCGTGTCCTCGGCCACATACGCAGGAACGTTGCCGGGAAGCAAGACTCTAAAGCTTTCCGCCCGCGGCACGGTAAAGGTCAGAGGAGGAAAGCTAAGCATTTCTGGCCGTTGCGGAATGTCCCCAGCACTGGCCAGTGCTGCAAGCAAGAAAGCACCAACAAACACTCTGCCCTTGACCATATCACTCCTCCTTCCCTTCCCCCTGCAGTTGGGCAAGACGCTTTTCCAGCTTCTTGAGCAAGAAATCGAAAGCCGGCTTCACCGGGGCCGGCACCGTTGCTGCCATTTGCTGTATTTGCGCGATGGCAAGCTCAACCTTTTCCGCATCACTCATTTTTGCGATTTGGGCCAGCTGCTGCTTCACCATGGCTTTTAGTTCGCCAGGGAGCGACGCAAGCTCCGGATCTTCACTGGTCCCCGCCTTCCGCACGTAAATGGCCACGTTGCGGTTTTCCTTGGTGAAGGTACGGGCCGCTACTTGCTGGATGTCCTGGGCCGTCACAGCTTGCACCCTAGCCGGCGCTTCGTTGATGAAGCGCCAATCCCCCAAGGAATCGTATAGGGCCAGCTGCAACATTAAAAAGAAGTTAGATTGCAAACGCCGAAATGAGTTAGCCAGCTGCTGGTTTTTCACCTTTTGCAGCTCGGTCTCACCCACCGGTTCTTGGGCCAGTCGCTCCAGCTCAGCCAGAAGCGCCCCTTCCACAGCAGTAGGGTCCACGCCCTCTTTGACTTCAGCCCCCACCTCAAAGTAGCCCGCGTACTTCATGGGTCTGAAGGTGGCGTAGGGCTCCCCCACGGCGATTTTCTTTTCCTCTACCAAGCTCTTATAGAGTCTTCCTGTGCGCCGGTTTAACAGATCAGCCAAGAGCTGGAAAGCGTACATGTCCTTGTGACCAAAGGGCACAGCGTGAAAGCGGATGTGCACCTCAGGGTTGGTATCGGCTTCCGCCAGGAAGCGTTTTTCGGCCAACTGTGGAATTTCCTCGGAAATCACCTCCGGTGGTTCCTGCGGGCCGCGAGGTATCCGGCCAAAGTACTTGTGTGCCAGCTCCAAAGCCTTCTGGGGGTCGAAGTCGCCCACCAGCACAGCGGTGATGTTGTTGGGGGCGTAGTACGTCGCGAAGTACGCCTCGGCTTGCTTGCGGCTGATGGACTCCACGTCCGCCGGCCAGCCAATGACAGGGTGATGGTAAGGCGTGGACTGCCAAAACATGGCATCAAACTGCTCCGCAAACTTACCCAGAGGCGTGGACTCCACCCGCAGGCGCCTTTCCTCCCGAACCACGTCCCTCTCCGAGTAAAACTCGCGAAATACCGGGTTTGCCAAGCGGTCTGATTCTAGCCAAAACCACAGCTCCAGCTTATTTGCAGGAACTGTCACAAAGTACACGGTTTGATCCTCGGTGGTAAAAGCGTTAAGACCCGAAGCACCTTCCCGCGTGTAAATTTGATCTAGCTCGTCCTTAACGATGTTCTCCTTTTCTTGGGCGTAAAGCTTTTCCAACTCCGCCTTAAGCTCTTTAAGGCGCGGTGTAGCGTTTTCCGGGTCGTAAATAGAGCCAGAAATTTCGCCCCTCCGCAACTTCCCGCGCAGCAACGAGTACTCCTTTTCCATCTCCGCGCGCACGGCGTCCTGGCGCGCCAAAATTTCTTTGTCCCGTTCGTAATTCTTGGTGCCGATGGTCTTGGTACCCTTAAACATCATGTGCTCGAAAAGGTGAGAAATACCGGTGATACCGGGCGCTTCATTTACCGAGCCCACTTTCGCCACCCACCCACAAACCACGCTGGGGGAGTCGTGGCGTTCCACCATGAGAAGCTTCATACCGTTGGCTAACACCTCCTCCCGCACCTCCACCTTTTGCGCCCATACCACAACCGGTAATAAAAGCAACAGCACCACCACCCTTAGTCGCTTGCTCATACAAAGCTCCTTCCCCTCGTAGGAATCTACCATCAGAAGTTCATTATACGCGGGCTTGGTGGGCTATACTCGCACCTTGGGAGGCACCTATGGTGGTCCTGTTCTTAAGCCTCGCGTTAGCGCAAGGGAGTGGAAAGCCCATGTACCCCTTTTCCAGCGAAGGCTTTACTCGGTTTTTGCATCAACACGAAAAAACCGTCGCACCGTTAGAACGGGATGCGAACTTGGCGTGGTGGGAAGCCGCCACCACCGGCAAGGAAGAGGCTTACGCCAAGCAAGCGGAGCTGCAAACCAAGCTGGAAACCGTTTACACTGATACCAAGGCTTTTGCGTACCTCAAAGAGTTGCGCGCAAAAGGGGTGGTTCAGGACCCTAAGCTGCGGCGCCAACTGGATCTCCTCTACCTCAAGTACCTGGGCAGGCAGTTTGACCCTGAGCTTTTGAAGCAAATCATCGCGAAGGCCACCGCCGCCGAGCAAAAATTCGCCACCTTCCGTGGCAAGGTCAACGGCCAAGAGGTCACCGATAACCAAATTGAAGAAGTCCTGCGTTCCTCTCGCAACCGTGAGGAAAGAAAGGCTTTTTGGTTAGCATCAAAGCAAGTGGGAGCCGCTTTGGCCGCGGAGGTGGTGGCATTGGTGAAGCTCCGCAATCAGGCAGCCAGAAAGCTCGGTTTTCGGGATTTCTTTTCTCTGCAATTGGCGCTTAACGAGCAAGACGAGACGTGGCTTTTGCATTTGTTCGCCGAGCTTGACCGCCTTACCGCCGACGCTTTTTCCGCGCTTAAAGCGCGTATTGACCAGGTGCAAGGGCAACGGCTTGCCGCCACGCCGGATGAGCTCATGCCTTGGGACTACACGGACCGTTTCTTTCAGGAAGCCCCCAACCTCTCAGACCTGGATTTGGACGCCCCGTTGCAAGGCAAAGACATCGTGGCCCTGGTTGCCAGCTTCTACAAAGGCATAGGGCTTGACCCTACCTCAATTCTGGCCCGCTCGGATCTTTTTGAACGGCCAGGGAAAAACCCCCATGCTTTTTGCACGGATATCGATCGCCAGGGGGACGTACGCGTCCTGGCTAACGTCAAGCCTAATCAGTACTGGTTGGACACCATGCTCCACGAGCTAGGCCACGGTGTGTACAGCTTTTACGTGGACCGCAACCTTCCGTACTTCCTGCGGGCCGACGCCCACATTTTCGCTACCGAAGGGGTGGCCATGTTGTTTGGCCGTCTCGCACAAAACGCCCGCTTTTACCTGGCTATGGGTCTTATTGGCCCAGAGCAACTCCCCACCTTTGAAAAAGCCATGGCCGAAAAGCTCACCGCCCAAGCTTTGATTTTTTCCCGCTGGTGCCAAGTCATGCTGCGCTTTGAGAAGGAGCTTTACGCGAATCCCGATCAAGACCTGGACGCCCTGTGGTGGTCTCTCGTGGAGCGTTACCAGGGTGTGAAACGCCCGGAAGAAGCTCCCAAAGGGGCCTGGGCCAGCAAGATCCATATTGTTTCCGCTCCCGTGTACTACCATAACTACTGCTTAGGCGATCTCTACGCTTCCCAGCTTCATGCGGCCATTGTCCACGAGCTCTACCCGGGAGCGGAACCTGGCCACGTGGTGTACGTGGGCAACCCCAAGGTGGGGGAGTTTTTCAAAAAGAGGGTTTTCGGCCCAGGGGCTTCGCTTTCCTGGTCAAAGTTTGTGGAGTTTTCCACCGGCGCGCCGCTTTCGCCGCAAGCCTTTGCCAAGCAGTTTGTGCTCACGACAAAGCCGAAGGAATAAGCGCAAGGGGATAAAAGCTTTCGCACAGAAAAAATACGCATCCCGGCGCCGTTGTGGTTTGCAACACGGGGCTTTGTGCCCCGTCGCCGGTCCAGAAAACAAAATGTGCGACCCGCGCTCCGCGCGGGTGGAGTAAGAAACCGAGAGAGCGGGCCCCACAGGGGCTACTGGCGCCTCAGGGCGGGTGGGCGTGGCGGGTGCCCCGCGTGAGAGAAACGGCAGTGCCACGGGCAAAACAGGGCTCTCACACCATGGCGAAAAACCGCAAGTGCTTGTTCCCTCACGCGGCTCGTCGTAAGCTTGCCATGCGGCTTATGCCGCCAAGGAGAGTGCCATGGCTTCACCTTACGACCCTTTGGTTTACCGGCAATTTGCCGAGAACTTTCGCCACGCCATCACCGGCCGGAACATCGAGCACACCGGCATGAAAACCTTGCGGCGCAAGGC
>CALHAH010000047.1 GCA_937934115.1 uncultured Thermoanaerobaculum sp. | reverse complement strand
ATCCATCTGCGCCGCACCCGTGATCATGTTCTTCACGTAGTCCGCATGCCCAGGACAGTCTACGTGCGCGTAGTGCCGCTTCTCGCTCTGATACTCCACATGCGACGTCGCTATCGTCAATATCTTCATCTCATTCCGACGCCCATGCGCAATCGACGCCTTCGCCACCTCATCGTACGACTTATACTCAGCCAAACCCCTCATCGACAATACCTTCGTAATCGCCGCCGTCAACGTCGTCTTCCCATGATCCACGTGCCCTATCGTCCCCACGTTCACATGCGGCTTCGTACGATCAAACTTCTGCTTGGCCATGACACACCCCCGTTATGAAACCTTTCCCCGAACGCGGGCCACGATTTCCTCGGCCACGTTCTTAGGAACCTCTTCATAGTGATCGAATTGCATCGAATAGGTCGCCCGTCCCTGGGTCATGGACCGCAGTTGCGTGGCGTACCCAAACATCTCCGCCAACGGCACAAACGCGGTGATAACTTGCGCGTTTTGCCGCCGCTCCATGTGGGTTACCTTTCCGCGGCGGGAGTTGAGATCCCCTAGCACATCACCCATGTACTCTTCCGGGGTCACCACTTCCACTTCCATGACCGGTTCCAGAAGCACCGGTTTGGCTTTCGCCGCAGCATCTTGGAAAGCCAGGGAACCAGCTACCTTGAAGGCAATTTCCGAGGAGTCCACCTCGTGGTAAGAGCCGTCGTAAAGGCTGACCCCCACGCCAATAACGGGGTAACCAGCCAGCACGCCCCGTTGCATGGCCTCACGGATGCCCTGGTCCACGGGCTTGATGAATTCCTTAGGGATGACACCACCCACCACGTCGTTGCGGAACTCGTAGTCACGCCCGTCGGTGAGCGGCCAAACGCGAATCTTGGCATGGCCGTACTGTCCCCGACCGCCGGTTTGACGGACAAACCGCCCCTCCCCCTGCGCTTCCTGGGTAATGGTTTCGCGGTAAGCCACCTGCGGCCGCCCCACTTTGGCCTGCACCTTGAACTCGCGCACCAAGCGGTCCACGATGATCTCCAAGTGCAGCTCGCCCATCCCCGAAATGATGGTCTGGCCGCTTTCGGGATCGGTATGCACCCGGAAGGTGGGATCTTCTTGGGCAAGCCTTTGCAGCGCAAAGCCCAGCTTATCCTGATCCGCTCGCGAAGCAGGCTCAATGGCCACGGCAATCACCGGCTCAGGGAACTGCATAGCCTCCAAAACGATGGGTGCCTTGGGGTCACAAATGGTGTCACCTGTGGCCACATTCCGCAAACCTACCACCGCGCAGATATCTCCGGCCCAAACCTCTTTGATTTCTTCCCGCTTGTTGGCGTGCATCTTTAGGAGCCTACCGATGCGCTCCACGTTGCCGCGGGAAGCGTTGAGCACCTGATCACCGGAGGACAGCTGACCGGAGTACACGCGCAAGTAGGTGAGCTGACCCACGAAAGGATCGGACATGATCTTAAACGCTAACGCGGCAAAAGGCGCGCTGTCATCGGCAGGCCGGGTTTCGGGGTTACCCTCCAGGTTGTGACCCTCGATGGGCGGAATGTCCACCGGCGAGGGGAGGTAATCCACCACCGCGTCCAAGAGCATTTGCACACCCTTGTTGCGGAAAGCTGAGCCGCAAACCACTGGCACGATCTTGTGGGCCACGGTTTGCGCCCGCAGAGAAGCCTTGATCTCCTCGGGCGTAAGCTCCTCGCCGGCCAAGTACTTGTCCAGAAGCACCTCATCGTGCTCTGCCGCCACCTCCACAAGCTTTTCCCGCCAGAGCCGGTACAGCTCCTCCAGTTCCGCAGGAACCGGAACCACGTCGTAGTGGGCGCCAAGCTCATCGCCGGTGTAAAGGTAAGCTTGCCCGGCAATAAGATCCACCACACCCAAGAAGTTTTCTTCGCTGCCGTAGGGGATTTGCACCGGAACCGGATTGGCCCGCAGCTTATTGCGGATTTGCTCCACCACTGCAAAGAAGTCCGCCCCCACCCGGTCCATTTTGTTAACAAAGGCAATGCGTGGCACCCGGTAGCGGTCAGCCTGCCGCCACACGGTCTCCGACTGCGGCTCAACCCCTTCCACCGCCGAGAACACCGCCACCGCCCCATCTAGTACGCGCAAACTGCGCTCCACCTCTGCCGTGAAGTCCACGTGCCCAGGGGTGTCAATGATGTTTATGCGATGAGGCGGGTATTGATTGAACGAACCCTGCCAGAAACAAGTGGTAGCCGCCGACGTAATGGTGATGCCCCGTTCTTGCTCCTGCTCCATCCAGTCCATGGTGGCAGTGCCCTCATGGACCTCACCCATTTTGTAGTTCACCCCTGTGTAGTAGAGGATCCGCTCGGTAGTCGTCGTCTTACCGGCATCAATGTGAGCCATGATGCCGATATTGCGAGTCCTCTCTAGGGGTACCGTTCGGGGCATCTTTTCAAAGAACCTTTCCTGGCCTCTCAGGCCAACGTCACCACTACGTCCCTTCGTTCAAAAACTCCCAAAGCACCACGTTAACCCTTACCACCGGTAATGGCTGAAAGCCTTGTTGGCTTCGGCCATGCGGTGCGTATCTTCACGCTTCTTAATGGCACCACCACGGTTGTTGGCAGCATCCAGAAGCTCCGCCGCCAACTTCTCCATCATGGACTTTTCGTGCCGCCCCTTAGCGTACTCGATAAGCCAACGAATGGACAAAGACAGCTGCCGATTCGGCGGCACCTCCACCGGGACCTGGTATGTGGAGCCCCCCACCCGCCGGGATTTAACTTCCAGCTGAGGCTTCACCTGCTCCACGGCGCGCTTGAAGATCTTCATGGGATCATCGTTGGTACGCGCTTGAATGAGATCCATAGCCCCGTAAAAAATCTTCTCCGCGACGCTTTTCTTCCCACGGCGCATAATGCCGTTAATGAACTTGGTCACGAGCTGCGAGTTGTAGACAGGGTCCGGGAGAACCTCGCGGCGCTCAACAGTTCGACGGCGTGGCATTACTTCTTCCCTCCTGCTTTGGCAGCTTGTTGCTTTTGCCGCTTGGTGCCGTACTTTGAGCGACCCTGGTTGCGACCCGCAACCCCCTGGGCGTCCAAAGTCCCACGGATAACGTGGTACCGCACCCCCGGAAGATCCTTCACACGCCCCCCGCGGATCAGCACCACCGAGTGCTCCTGCAAGTTGTGACCTTCACCGGGAATGTACGCGGTCACCTCAATGCCGTTGGTAAGACGCACCCTCGCCACCTTCCGCAATGCGGAGTTGGGCTTCTTGGGGGTTGTGGTGTACACCCGGGTGCACACCCCCCGCTTTTGCGGGCACCCGCGCAAAGCCGGGCTTTTGGTCTTTCCCACGACCTTTTCCCGACCCATTTTCACAAGCTGCGCAATCGTTGGCATCGCAACCTCACTTCAATTCCAAGTCATTCAAAAACCTTCTTTGCTCGACTCCTCTCCCGCCACCGGGCGGGAAAGCTTGTAGATTCTACGCAAGCTCAGGCCACCTGTCAACCGCTTTTTGGCCCAAGCCTATTCCTCTCCCTCCAACTCCTCGTCCCCCACATCGGTAACGCGGGTTTCCTCTTCCACATCTTCCCTCGGCAGCTCTTCAGGAGCAGGCGGCGAAATTTGGAAGTAACGGTAGAGCTTGGCGCCTGTGCCCGCCGGGATGAGCCGCCCCACGATGACGTTTTCCTTGAGGCCGTAGAGATGGTCCACCTTGCCCGAAACAGCCGCCTCCGTAAGGACACGCGTGGTTTCCTGGAACGAGGCCGCGGAAACGAAGGATTCGGTAGCAAGTGCAGCTTTGGTAATGCCCAACAGAATGGGAGCAAATTTGGCCGGCTGACCGCCCAACTGCACCACCCGCTCGTTTTCTTCCAGCACCCGGTAGCGGGGCACCTGCTCGTCCAACAGAAACTCCGTATCGCCGGGATCAGTGATCTTCACAAAGCGGCACATTTGCCGCACGATCACCTCAATGTGCTTGTCGTTGATGGACACACCTTGGGTGCGGTAGACCTCTTGAATCTTGTCCACCAAGAAGCGTTGCAGCTCAGTTTCTCCCAGCACCGCCAGCACATCGTGGGGGTCCATGGGGCCGTCGGTGATCGGCTCACCGGCTTGGACGAGGTCCCCGTCCTGCACGATGAGGTGCGCGGTTTTGGGGATGGTGTACTCGCGACTCAAGCCTTCTTTGGCCTCTACCGTAACCTTGCGAGTCCCACGGCTAGGTTCGGCAACGCGCACCACACCAGAAATCTCGCTGACCACCGCCGCGTCCTTGGGCCTTCGCGCCTCGAACAGCTCCACCACCCTGGGCAAACCACCGGTGATGTCCTTGGTCTTGGTGGTTTCCCTTGGGATCTTGGCCAGCACATCGCCCGGCGACACCCGGTCACCTTCCTTGACCATGAGGTGCGAACCAATGGCCAACTGGTACCGCCGCTCGCGGCCGTCGTCGGTGCGCACGATGATAGTGGGTATCCTCTTGTCAGCGCCAATGGGCTCCACCACGATGTGACGGGCGTGCCCGGTGGTGCGGTCAATCTCTTCGCGGACGTTTTCGCCTTCCACCAGGTCCACGAACTCAACGGTACCTGCCACCGTGGTGAGCACGGAGGACGTGAAGGGGTCCCACACCGCCAGGTCTGTGCCCGGCTGCACTACCTCGCCTTCTTTCACGAGAAGCACCGAGCCGTACACCAGGTTGTACCGCTCCCGCTCGCGCTCGCGATCGTCCACGATGGCTAGCTTGGCGTTACGGGAAACCACCACTTGCTTGCCCTCGGCGTTGGTCACCAGCAGCACGTTTTGCAGCTTCACCCTTCCCGAGCGGGAAGCAACGTGCTTGGATTGCTCAGTGGCCCTGGTGGCAGCACCGCCGTAGTGGAAGGTGCGCATGGTGAGCTGCGTTCCAGGTTCGCCAATGGATTGCGCAGCGATGATGCCCACTGCCTCCCCCAGCTCCACCAGCTTGCCCGTAGCCAACATGCGCCCGTAGCACAACTGGCACACCCCTCGGCGGGTTTGGCAGGTGAGCACCGAGCGAATTTTGACCCGCTCGTAGCCGGCGTCTTCAATAAGAGCCGCAAGGTCTTCGTCAATTTCCTGACCCGCGTGGCAAATAACCGTGCCTTCCACCGGGTCCACAATGTCTTCTGCCGCCACCCGCCCCACCAAACGGTCCCGCAGCTTCTCCAGCACCTCACCGCCTTCGGTAATGGCGGTGACGTAAATGCCGTGATCGGTGCCACAGTCATGTTCGGCAACGATCACATCCTGGGACACGTCCACCAAACGGCGGGTGAGGTACCCGGAGTCGGCGGTCTTCAAGGCCGTGTCCGCCAAACCCTTGCGCGCGCCGTGGGTGGAGATGAAGTACTGCAACACCGAAAGCCCCTCGCGGAAGTTGGCGGTGATGGGGGTTTCGATAATCTCGCCGGAAGGCTTCGACATCAGTCCCCGCATGCCGGCGATTTGCCGCACCTGTTCCTTGGAACCCCGGGCTCCGGAGTCGGCCATAATGTAAATGGGGTTCATTTCCCGCCGCTCCTCGGCCACCCGTTTCATTTCCTTAAACATAGCATCGGAAACGTTCTCGGTTACGCGATGCCAAATGTCCACGATCTTGTTGTGACGCTCACCCGCGGTAATGGCACCAGAACTGCGCTGCCGCTCCACCTCCTCCACCTTCTTGAGAGCGTCCTCAATGATCTGCTGCTTGGCAGGGGGGGTAATCATGTCCCCGGCGCCAATGGAAATTCCAGCCTTCGTGGCCCACGTGAAGCCCAGATCCTTGAGGGCTTCCAGCAACTTTACGGTGGTCTCATGACCGTAACGCAAATAGGTGAAGGACACGAGGTTTTGCAGGCCCGTCTTCTTCAGTTGCCCGTTGATGAAGGGGAGTCCCTCCGGCAATGCGGCGTTGAAGATCACGCGCCCCACCGTGGTATCCAATCGCCAACGCTCCACGTATTGCACGTCAGCGTGCAGCACATCCTGCTGGTCCGCCTCGGCCGTAAGGTCAATGAGGTAACCGCTGTACACCAGCTCGATGGGCTCCAGGGTACCAATGAAGCCGTTGGCATGCGCCAGGAGCACCTCTTCCGGGGTGGCAAAGCTGCGCCGCTTCTCCGGCGGCGGACCCAAGCGCTCCGAGGTGAGGTAGTAAATCCCCAACACCATATCCTGGGAAGGCACTGCCAGAGGCTTGCCAGAGGCGGGGGAGAGGATGTTGCGAGGCGCCAACATGAGCGCCCGGGCCTCCAGTTGCGCCAAGGGCGAAAGCGGCACGTGCACGGCCATTTGGTCACCGTCAAAGTCGGCGTTGTATGCGGCGCACACCAGGGGGTGAATGCGAATGGCCTTGCCTTCCACCAACACCGGCTCGAAGGCTTGGATCCCCAAACGGTGCAAGGTGGGGGCGCGGTTGAGAAGGATAGGATGCTCGCGGATAACTTCCTCTAAAGCGTCCCAAACTTCGGGCGTGCGGTGGTCAACGAGCTCCTTGGCCAGCTTCACGGTGCTTGCCAAACCCTTCCTTTCCAGCACGTGGTAAATGAATGGCTTGAACAGCTCCAGGGCCATTTCCTTGGGAAGGCCGCACTGGTGCAGTTTGAGCTCGGGTCCCACGACGATGACCGAGCGCCCGGAGTAGTCCACACGCTTGCCCAGGAGGTTTTGACGGAAGCGCCCCTGTTTCCCCTTCAACGCATCGGAGAGAGACTTGAGCGGCCGGCCGTTGGAGCCCTTAATCACTCGGCCTCGGCGGCCGTTGTCGAAGAGCGCATCCACCGCCTCTTGCAGCATGCGCTTCTCGTTGCGAACAATGACTTCCGGAGCCCGCAGCTCGAGGAGTTTTTTGAGTCGGTTGTTACGGTTAATGACCCGGCGGTAAAGGTCGTTAAGGTCCGATGTGGCAAAGCGGCCACCATCCAGGGGCACTAACGGACGGAGCTCCGGCGGCAACACCGGGATGACCTCCAGGATCATCCATTCAGGGCGATTTCCCGACTTGCGGAAGGCTTCCACCACCCGCAGTCTCTTGGCAGCCTTTTGCCTTTTGGCTACGGAGGCTTCCGTGCGCATTTGCAAGCGCAGCTCCGCCGCCAGCTCGTCCAGGTCCACCCGCTTCAGGAGCTCCTGGATGGCTTCCGCCCCCATTTTAGCCACAAAGGTTTCCCCGTACGTACTCTTAAGTTCCCGGAACTGGTCCTCGGTGAGGATTTGCTTTTCCTCAAGTTCCGGCACATCACCGGGGTCAATGACCACGTACGCTTCAAAATAGAGGACCCTTTCCAAATCGCGGATGGTCATGTCCAAAAGCTGACCGATGCGGCTGGGGAGGCCCTTGAAAAACCACACATGGGATACGGGCGCCGCCAGCTCAATGTGACCCATGCGCTCCCGACGAACCCGCGAGCGGGTCACTTCCACCCCGCACTTGTCACAGACAACGCCCTTGTACTTCATGCGCTTGTACTTGCCGCACAGGCACTCCCAGTCGGTCACCGGGCCAAAAATGCGGGCGCAGAAAAGCCCATCCTTTTCCGGCTTAAAGGTGCGGTAGTTGATGGTTTCCGGCTTCGTCACCTCACCGTGAGACCAGGAACGGATCTTTTCCGGCGACGCCAAAGAAACGCGAATGGCATCAAAATCGTTGATAGCCCGCGGCTTGGTAAAGAAACCCCTAGCTTGCGGAGGCAGTCCACTCATGTGTCACCTCACGACTCCAGCTGGCGCTTGATGAGCTCCACGTCAAGCCCTAAGCTTTGCAGCTCACGCACCAGCACGTTGAAAGACTCGGGAAGCCCCGGCTCCTCGGGGACCTTCCCCTTGACGATGGCCTCATACACCCGAGAGCGGCCATCCACGTCGTCCGATTTCACGGTCAAAAGTTCTTGCAAAGTGTACGCAGCACCGTAAGCTTCCAACGCCCAAACCTCCATTTCGCCCAGGCGCTGGCCGCCAAACTGCGCCTTACCACCCAACGGTTGCTGGGTAATGAGGGAGTAGGGCCCGATGGAGCGAGCGTGAATTTTGTCATCCACCAAGTGGGAAAGCTTGAGCATGTAAATGTAGCCCACGGTCACTTTTTGTTCAAACTCTTCTCCGGTTACCCCATCCCTAAGCTTGGCCTTGCCATCCTCGGGGAGCCCAGCGCGCCGCAGCCAGTCCCTGATTTCTTCTTCCGTGGCGCCGTCAAACACCGGCGAAGCAAAACGCATGCCCAGCACCTTGCCCGCCCAACCCAGGTGGGTTTCCAGAATTTGCCCCACGTTCATACGGGAAGGTACACCCAGCGGGTTAAGCACGATTTCCACCGGCGTGCCGTCCTCCAAGAAGGGCATGTCCTCTTCCGGAAGCACCACCGAAATGACACCCTTGTTGCCGTGGCGACCGGCCATCTTGTCGCCCACCTGCAGCTTACGTTTCATGGCCACGTATACCTTGACCACCTTGATAACACCGGGGGGCAACTCATCACCGGCGGTGAGCAACTCGATGCGCTCGCGGTTCAACTTTTCCAACACCTGGATTTGCGACTCCGCTTGGCCCACCAAGAGGCGCACCCGTTCTTTAACGGCCACATCCACCAGGGGCAGCCGCTGTAGCTCGCCCACCGTGAGACGGTCCACGACTTCCGCGGGAAGCCTGTCGCCGGCTTTGGCCACCAGCTCACCGTGGGCATCCGTCACGTCCTCACTCACCTGGGCACCAGCCAGGATCTCCCGCAGCTTCTTGTTTCGCTCTTCAAGAATGATGCGCTTTTCGTCTTCCGAGTTCTTGCGGATGCGGGCAATTTCCTGCTCTTCGATGGCCAACGCGCGGGAGTCCTTTTCAGCGCCGCGGCGGGAGAAGATCTTGACCCCCACCACCACTCCCGATATCCCCGGCGGGCACTTCAAGGAAGCGTCTTTTACGTCACCAGCTTTTTCCCCGAAGATGGCGCGCAGGAGTTTTTCTTCCGGCGTCAGCTGTGTTTCACCCTTGGGGGTAACTTTGCCAACCAAATACGACCCCGGCCGCACGTACGCGCCGATACGGATAATACCCGCCTCGTCCAGGTCCTTGAGGGCCGACTCTGGCACGTTGGGAATGTCTCGGGTGATTTCCTCCGGCCCCAGCTTGGTATCTCGGGCTGCCACCTCCAGCTCCTCAATGTGCACCGAGGTGAAGTAATCCTCCTTCACCAGCTTTTCCGAAACCACAATGGCATCTTCAAAGTTGTAACCCCGCCACGGCATGAACGCCACGAGCACGTTACGGCCAAGGGCGAGCTCACCGCGGTCGGTGTTGGGGCCATCGGCCAAGACTTGACCCTTCACCACTTTTTGCCCTGGACGCACGATGGGTCTTTGGTTCACGCAGGTGTTTTGGTTGGAGCGACGGAACTTGGTGAGGAGGTAAATGTCGGCCCCGAAATCCCGGAGCCTGCCCGTCTCCGGGTCTTCCGCCTCCACGCGCACAATGATGCGCTGGGAGTCCACGGTGTCCACCACTCCCGAACGCCTACACACAATCACCGCGCCGGAGTCGCGAGCCACCACTTCTTCCAGGCCCGTACCCACAATGGGAGCTTCCGTTCGCAACAGCGGGACAGCCTGGCGTTGCATGTTGGAGCCCATGAGGGCGCGGTTGGCATCGTCGTGCTCTAAAAAGGGGATAAGCGCCGCGGCTACGGAAACCACCTGCTTGGGCGACACGTCAATGTAGTCCACCCTCTCCCGGTCAATGAGCACAAACTCACCGCCGGAACGAGCAATAACCTTCTCATCGAGAAGGTAGCCGTTTTCGTCCACCCGGGCGTTGGCTTGGGCAATGTTGAGGGTTTCCTCGTCCCAAGCCGAGAGGTAAAAGACGTGCGGCTCCACGTTCACCAAGCGCTTCTTTTGTTTGGCAAGCTTGGCGTTCACTGCCTCCACCTCTTCCCGGAGAATGACCTGCCCGAGATCAAAGGGCCCATCCCCCTTTTCCACGACGCGCACGTGGTCCAGTACCCGCCCTTTTTCCACCTTGCGGTAAGGCGACTCGATAAAGCCGTACTCGTTAATCCTGGCATAACAGGAAAGCGAAGAAATAAGGCCAATATTCGGACCTTCCGGGGTTTCAATTGGGCAAATCCGCCCGTAGTGAGTAGAGTGCACGTCGCGCACTTCGAACCCGGCGCGCTCACGGGAAAGACCACCGGGGCCTAAAGCCGAGAGTCGGCGCTTATGGGTTACTTCGGAAAGGGGGTTGGTTTGGTCCATGAACTGCGAGAGCTGAGAAGAACCGAAGAACTCCTTCACCGCTGCCACCACCGGTTTGGCGTTCACCAAATCGTGGGGCATGGCGTTTTCAATGTCCTGGTGGATGGTCATGCGCTCTTTGATGGCTCGTTCCATGCGCACCAAGCCCACCCGGAACTGGTTCTCCAAAAGCTCGCCCACTGCCCGTACGCGGCGGTTCGCGAGGGAGTCAATGTCATCAATACGGCCCACCTCACGGGAGAGCTTCATGAGGTAGCGCACCACCGCCACGAAGTCCTCCTGGTCCAAGGTGCGCTGCGCAAGCGGCTTATTTAAGCCCAATTTGACGTTGAACTTGAAACGCCCAACTTCGGAGAGGTCGTACTTGCGCTCGTCAAAGAAAAGGCCCTCGAACAGCGCCTTGGCTGAGTCCTCGGTGGGAGGATCCCCAGGGCGCTGGCGACGGTAAATTTCCATAATCGCGTCACGCTTGGAGCGAACGCTATCCTTCTCGATAGTTTTGGTGAGGATCTCACCCACCAAGTCCCAAGTGGGGAAAGCCACCAGCAAGCTCGAGATCCCCAGCTCCTCAGCGTGCTCCAGGAGTTCCAAGGTGAGGGGCGTGTTGGCCTCAAAAAGCAACTCACCCGTCTGTGGGTTGACCAAATCCTCGGCCAAAATACCGTCCAGCAAGTTCCGGGGATCCACCTCCACCTTGACCCGCTTCTTCTGCGAGAGCTGGGTCCTGAGATCGGCGGTGAGCTTGAGTCCCGCAAACAGCGCTGGTTCCGCCGCCCGCATGCTGCCCTTGGCCGCAGCCCTCTCTTCTTCCACCGTCAAAATCCGTTCATCGAGCTCGAGGCTCGTTTTGCCATGAAGGTGAAGAGGAAACGTATGGTAAAAGGTTTGAATGAGCTGGGCGTTGGTTTCCAACCCCAAGGCCCGGAGGAAAACCGTGCCTGCAAAGCGTCGTTTGCGGTCAATGCGCACGTAAAGGATTTGTTTCTTATCGAACTCAAACTCGATCCAGGAGCCACGGTAAGGAACAACCTTGGCAAGCAGGGACGTGGGGGTTTCGTAGGTAAAGGACACGCCAGGGGAACGGTGAAGCTGCGAAACAACTACCCTCTCCGTGCCGTTGATGATAAATGTTCCGGTAGCCGTCATCAGCGGCAGCTCGCCAAAATACAGCTCCTCCTCTTTGATATCGCGAACCCTGCGCTCTGGACCTTCTTCGAAAAGGACCAAGCGTACCCGCACTTTGAGCGGCACACCATAGGTAAGGCCCCGCTCCCGGCAATCGTCCTCGGTGAACGGCACCTTAAGACCCACCGGTGAGTTACAGGTGGAACAACGCGGAATGGCGTTGGACGTGGCCTGCCCACAGTGGGGGCAAACGGTGGTGAGCTCGTGTGGCTCCGCCGCCTTTATTCGGCTCCCGCAGTGCTCGCAGCGGATCCGTAAGTGCTGTAGGCCAGAAAGCTTCCCACACTTACACTCCCACACACCCAGCTCGTAGTGCACAAAGTGCAGCTCGCAGGAGGAGCGAAAATCGGAAAGGGGAAAAACAGAGGTAAAAACCGCTTGCAGCCCTACGTTCTTTCGCTCCTCGGGCAAAAGGTCCATCTGCAAAAACTGCTCATAGCTGGCCTTCTGCACGGCAATGAGGTTGGGGAGGGGAATGGCCGTGCGAATCTTCGAAAAGCTTATCCTTGCACCCGCTTCCACCACCGAGGTATTGTTCATGTTGTTCTGCTCCTTAAACCTTCACCCCGAAACCTTACGGCCGGGAATCAAACCGGTAACGGCATAAAAGCGGCGGAAGGGGCACACGCCCCCCGCCTGGCTTCGGCGCAGGTAGCAATACCCCTCCTGGCTTCGTACCAACGCCAGCGGGGACGACCCAATGCACCAAGCGAACGTCCGTCGCCTTTCGCCCGCCTCCTCAGCCAATCATACTCTCTGCGAAAGCGCCTGTTTTGCGCGCGCAACTTAAACAATCTTAACCTTGGCGCCAGCCTCTTCGAACTTCTTCTTGATTTCCTCGGCCTCCTGCTTGGAAACCCCTTCCTTCACCTTGGCCGGGGCACCCTCTACCAGGTCCTTAGCTTCTTTCAAGCCGAGAGAAGTGACCTCGCGAACGACCTTAATGACGTTGATCTTCTTGTCGCCTGCATCCTCGAGGATGACGTCGAACTCGGTCTTCTCCTCAACAGGTTCGGCGGCGGCAGCTGCCGTACCAGCCCCGGCCACAGCCACCGGCATGGCAGCCGCTGCCGCGGATACCCCAAACTCCTCCTCGAGAGCTTTTACGAGGTCGTTGAGTTCAAGGACGGTCATGTTTTTGATTTGCTCGACAATTTCTTGAATCTGCGCCATTGTTCTTCTCCTTTGCTCCTCTTATTTTAGCCACATTCTGGCTAATTCTGCTGCTTATTATCGGCAATTTGCTTGACGGTTACTGCCAAGCTCCTCAAAGGCCAATTCAAAGCCACCACCAAGCGACGCATGGGCGACTGCAGCAGGAACAAAAGCCGCGCCACCAGCTCTTGTTTGCTGGGGAGGCTGGCAATTTGCTGGGCACCTGCCGCATCCAGGAGCTGCCCTTCCACGAAGGCTCCACGAAACTTGAGCTTGTCGTGGCCCTTGGCAAACTCGGAAAGAACCTTGGCGAGACCCACCACGTCTTTGTTGGTGTAGGCCACCGCCGTGGGGCCCACAAACAGCTTGGTCACCGGCTCGTTGGGAGAACCGCTGAGGGCAATTCTCGCCAAAGTATTTTTCACCACCAGGTAGCCTGCCTCGGCCTCCTTAACTTTTCGCCGCAACTCAGTGACCTCAGCCACCGTAAGGCCAGTGAAGTCCACAACAAAAACCCCAGCCGCCGGCACCAAGGCCGACTTTAAAAGTTGCAGTTGTTGTTCTTTTTGCGCGCGTGTCAGCATGGCTTGTTCCTCACTTGGCCTCAAGCTGGGCCAGATCCAAGGGCACACCCGGGCTCATGGTGGAAGACAAAACTACCGAATGCACGTAGCGCCCCTTGGCCGCCGGGGGCTTAGCCTTAATAATGGCTGAAATCAGGGTTTGGGCGTTCTCCTCGAGCTGATCCAAAGAAAAGGAAATCTTGCCCAACGGTGCGTGCACAATACCGGTTTTGTCCACCCGGAACTCCACCTTTCCCGCCTTGATCTCGCGAACCGCCTTGCCCACCTCGGTGGTGACCGTGCCGGTCTTGGGGTTGGGCATCAGCCCCCTAGGGCCAAGGATTTTCCCGAGCTTTGATAGGTGCCGCATCATGTCCGGCGTGGCCACCACGGCATCGAAATCCAACCAGCCGTTTTGAATCTTTTCCACCGCCTCCTCGCCCATCACGTAATCCGCTCCCGCTTCCTCCGCCTCTTTGGCAGCATCCCCAGCGGCCACCACCAAAACCCGCTTGGTTTTGCCGGTGCCGTGAGGGAGAAGGACCGTGCCCCGCACCATTTGATCGGCGTGCCTGGGATCCACACCCAAGCGCATGGCCAGCTCCACCGTCTCATCGAATTTCGTGTAGTGCATTTCCTTTAAAAGCTCCAGCGCCTCGCGAAGCTGGTACTTCTTTGACGCAAGCTTTGCTTTAGCCGCAAGGTATTTCTTCGAGCGCTTCATGGTACCACCTCGATACCCATGCTACGGGCCGTCCCCTCGATGGTGCGGATAGCCGCTTCCAGCGAGGTGGTGTTGAGATCGGGTAACTTGGTGCGAGCGATCTCCTCCACCTGGGCGCGCGTCACCTTCCCCACCTTCACCCGGTTTGGCTCGCCTGAACCCTTTTCCACCCCCGCAGCCTTGGCCAGCAAAAACGAAGCGGGAGGGGTCTTGGTGATGAACGTGTACGTACGGTCTGAGTACACGGTGATCACCACCGGAATGATGGTCCCGGCCATCTTTTGCGTCCGCGCGTTAAAGTTCTTGCAGAAGTCCATGATGTTGAGGCCGTGCTGACCCAACGCTGGACCCACCGGGGGTGCAGGGTTGGCCTGCCCCGCCGGAATCTGCAGCTTGATATACGCCACGATCTTCTTAGCCATGGCCTCTTACCCCACCTTCTGAACTTGTGTGAACTCCAGCTCCACCGGCGTGGAGCGACCAAAAATCGTCACCATCACTCGCACCGTGGAGCGGTCAAGGTTCACGTCATCCACAACCCCCGTAAAGCTTGCAAAGGGGCCGTCCGTAATGCGCACTTGCTCGCCTTTTTCGAACACGTATTTCGGCTTCGGCTTCTCCTTGGCCGCCACCACTTGGTGGAGCATTTGCTCCACTTCCTCATCGGTGAGAGGTGTGGGCTTCTTCCCCGAGCCCACGAAACCGGTGACCCTTTGGGTATTGCGGACCAAATGCCACGCCTCATCCCCCCGCTTAGGGTCGTCGAGGTCGATTTGTACCAGGATATAACCCGGAAACAACTTACGTTCCACTTCCCGCCGCTTACCACCCCGCACTTCCACCACGGTCTCAGTAGGGATGCGGATCTCACCGAACAAATCAGCCATGCCCAAGGCTTCGATCCGCTGCTCCAAAGCGCGCTTCACGGTTTCTTCAAAACCCGTGTAGGTGTGCACAATGTACCAACGCAAAGGCATGGCTTGGACGATCCCTTCTCTTAGCTCAAGACCTTGAAGACCCACTTCACCAAGTTAAGGAAAAGCAGGTCGCAAAGGTACAAAAAAATGCCAAAGAAAAACGAAGCCGCAATAACCACCACCGTGGTGGCCAACGTCTCATCCCGGGATGGCCACGTGACTTTCTTGGTTTCCGCCGAGACCTCCCGGAGGAATGTCTTTACCCGCTCCCACCATTTCATGCCGTATGCCTCCCGGGGGTTACCGTGGCAGGCCAGGAGGGACTCGAACCCCCAACCACCGGTTTTGGAGACCGGGACTCTACCAATTGAGCTACTGGCCTGCGCCCCATAAGCCTTTTATTTCACCTCTCGGTGCAGCGTATGACGACGGCAAAACCTGCAGTACTTCTTGAGCTCCAGCCGTGCCGTTTGCTTTTTTTTGTTGCGGGTGGCCGTGTAGTTGCGCCGTTTGCAATCGCCACACGCTAGCATCACGTTTTCACGCATACGCGCCCCCTAGCCGAAACCGGCCAGCTGTTACTCCACAATCTCGGTGACGGTGCCGGCGCCAACGGTACGGCCGCCCTCGCGGATGGCGAAGCGCAAGCCCTGCTCCAAAGCAATGGGCGTGATCAACTCCACCTCAATCTCCACGTTGTCCCCAGGCATCACCATCTC
>CALHAH010000046.1 GCA_937934115.1 uncultured Thermoanaerobaculum sp. | reverse complement strand
GAGGCCCGGCTCGAGCAACGGATCTTCGATACGGAAGCGCGCCTTAACCAGCGAATTACCGACACGGAAGCCCGCCTCAACCAACGCATCACCGAGGAAGTGGCCAAGCTGGGAAATCGTATCACCGAGGAAGTGGCCAATCTGGAAAATCGTATCACCGAGGAAGTGGCCAAGCTTGCGCTGCACATTGCCCGCGTGGATGCCCGCATTACCGAGGAGGTGAGCAAACTACGGGCTGATATGAGCACTTTTAAAGCCGAAATCATAAAGTGGATGTTCCTGTTTTGGATTGGGCAGCTGGCTGCCGTGGCAGGCTTGTTGGCCATGCTTAGGTAACGCAGCAGTCTCGCCAATCACCAGGGCAACTAGCTGGGCAGTCCGCTTTTAGAAAACCTGGAAGCCTCGCCCAGCGTAAAGGCCAGCACCGTCTATCCTTCCATACCCTTACCTGGCAAATGAAAAAACTCGAGCCACCCACAACCAAAATCCTCCCATAACCTACAAGCATTTTTCACAACCATGCAAAACACAATCGCGGAGTTTGGGGAACGCAGGGTGGTTGAAAGTTCCCCCCATTTTTTAAAGTTTTCCCTAGCCTCCCGCCGGCGGGTGCACGCGAAGGGAGGGTACATGCGACGTTCGTGGCTTGTTTCAGGCATCTGTGCGCTTTTGGCTGTATCTGGAAACATTCTGGCGTTACCATCGGGCTGTATGCGCGTCATGCGTGCTTCTAGGCCTGTAGCCAAACGTGCCCGTGGACGGGGAGCGGTGGGAGCTGCGACCCAGAACATTGCGAGCTTCACTGCCACTGGGTTGAGGACTTTTGCTTTTATCCCGGTGATAAACCCGTAGATGCAGGTCCATTACCCAGTCCCCCGGGACCGCCGGGAAATGCTCGCGACGTGAACGGGGATGGGCTTTTGGATTGTTGGAAGCAGGCGGTTCGGGAATACGATGCGCTTTCCGAGACAGGCTATTGCCAGCAGTACGGAGCCACTTCGCCACCGTGTAGCCGCGGACACGTGCATCGTGGCCAAGATGTGGTAGCGCCTTGTGACAGTTTTATTCGTGCACCGGGATTGGGCTTCGTTAAGGAATTCGGTTTCAAAGATGGCCTTGGCAACTGCATTACGGTGCAACTCGACAACGGGTACTGGGTCGTTTTGGCCCACCTCTCCGGTTTTGAGGATTGGGTTGCTATCAACCGTCGAACCTACCCAGGGCAAATCATCGGAAGGCTAAGGAATACCGGTTGTGGTGGGTGTGGTTGCCATGGGCATCTTCAGGTGCAGACGAGCCAGTGGCTGACCTCGGGTCCGGCGGTTTCTTTGCGGAATACTCTGGATCCGAGGACGTTTTTTGGGGATTGCTAGGGAGGCTCACATGAGGCAAAGGGTGAGATTTTTGTTTCCCGTTTTGGTTATGGCGGCAGGAGTTGCGTCGGCGAAGGGACCTTGGATGTTTGTGGATTCCAAAAGCGGGCAGCTACGAGTGGTGGCTACATCCCAAACTTTGGGCCACCCGGGAGCTCTCGCTAAAGCTTTAGTTGTGCCAGATGGCTTTACCCCGGTGGCTATGGCTGGTGGTTTCTTGGCAGGTTGGTTGTGTCCCGGATGCGGTGAGGGGGAAGAGGCAGATTGGGCCGTAGTGGACAGCTCAGGGGCGGTTCTGTACCGGACCCGGATCGGGCAGTGGCAACTCAACCATGAGGGTGATGGGCTAACCGTCGTGTTCCCTTTACCGGATTGGAAAGACACTTTGCCCCTGTTGCATCTCCCTCCGTCCCTCAATGATGCATCGCCAAAACTCGTGGTGCACAGTTGTACGCTGCCGGCCTGGGAGTGCAGCACCCATACCTACAATCTCGGGGCGGTCTCTCTTCAGGGCTTCATGCCTGTAAGCCGCGGCGACGTGCTGGTGATTTGTGAGAGCACAGACTCACGTTTTGTAGCTCGGCTTCAGCAAGGCCGTGTGGTGTGGCGCAAAAACGTGAGCGAATGGCTAGCGCCCCAGCTTTGGGATATTAACCGGCAGCGGCAGGAGCTTCTCATGGGTGATGGCACCTTAAGCACCGCCGTGGTGCTTACGCTGAAAGATGGGGCAGAGGCTTTTCGCTGGGAAGGGCCGGCTGCGTTACGGGGGCGGGTTGAGGAAATTGTGGCGCGAGCCCACGAAGAATGCCGGCCCCGCCCGGCCAACGGGACCCATCCTCTTCCCGTGCGCGAGGGATTCCCCGCAGACTGGAACTGGATTTCCGGGTTCCTGCGTTTGGAAAGCGGCCGCATTCTTCCCAGTGGTGAGCTTCTCCTTTTAGGGAAAGATGCTTTCTTTGGGTTGGGCCTCGACTGCGGAGGAGAGGCGCGACTGCTACGCCTTCCCCGGGCGGGTGACGACGCGTTACGCCTCTGCTCCCTCCGTCAGTGCCTTGTGGAAAAGCGATGCGAAAAAGCCTACGCTTTGGAACGGCGGCTGCAGGTGGGAGAAGGGGAGTTGTACGTTTGTTGTTCTGAGGGTTGTGGTCGGCTTAACCTCACCTTTCGCCACTGACCTTGAGGCATTTTCGTAAGGCCCGGCTTGGCTCGGGCTTTTTTTTGTCGTGTGGTGCGTGGTCTTAGTGCGCGAGGCGTTGCCCTTGGCAATTTACGGGAGCGAGGGCCGGAACAAGACCACGTGGAGATTTTGTGCTGGTGGGCTCTGGCTGTGGGCGTAAACCGCCCGGAGGAGGCGCTGGTGCGGTGCCTACTCCCAAATTTCCAGCATGGCTTTGACTTCGTCAGAGGCTTCGCTGCGGGACCAGCCCATCTTTTCCCCGATCATGGCTCGGGGTGGTCTGCGGGCAGGTTTGAAGGCCCTCTAAGCCTTTGGTGAGGAACACCCCCGTCACGGTCCCTTGTTGCCGCGCGCGTGTTACAAAGCCTGCGTTGCTCCTTGCATTTACCGTGGGCTTGACAAAAAAAAACTAGCTTTACCGCAAACGGGTCCGGACCCGGAATACGAAAGAGAAGGGAGGCTTTGAAAGCAATGGTCAAGGGCAAAGGCAGAAAACGCCGTTGGGGTAAGCGAGCGCTCCTTGTGGGCTTTCTGGCTAGCCTGCTGGGTGGGGCGATCCTCACCTTAAGCCCAGGGGAGAGTGACGCGCGCGTCATCGAAAACGGTTTGTACATGTGCAAGCCGTAGATGCACGTCTGCGAGTTGACGCGAAGCGAGATTGCTCTGTCTTATAATCACAAGCTAAGGGAGCTGCTGCCATGAGTGCGGTTTTTTTGGGGGTTTCCTTGCTGGCCCAGGCGGCTGCGGCCGCCTGGGCGGCACATGCTTCCTGTCAAGCCTTAACCCCACCACCAGGTGAGGTGGTTCATGCCCTGGTTCTGGACTCGGAGTTGGTGGTGGCTGACCACAGCACCCCCGCCCTTTGGCGTTACCAGCGAAGCACGGGTAGGCAAGTGGCAAAGGTGGGCAAGATGGGGAGCAGGCGTGGTGAGTACGAACGGCCTTTTTACCTTTTCGCCACCGAGGAAGGGTACGGGGTGTTTGACGGTGGCAGGTATGCCCTTCTCTTTTTTGGCCGCGATCATTCCTTGCGGAACGAATACGCTTGGGATCGACCAGAGGTGTTGGCTGAATTTCTCCTGGAGGCCCCGCCCGCCTGGGAGGATGGCGCCTTGGTGCTCTACGGTGGCATAGGCAGCAGTTTGGGTGGCGCTGACGGTTGGCTTTCTATTTTTAGCCAGAAAAAATTCAAAACCGTGGTAGCTGCGGACACGGCGGAAGAGCTTCTAAAGGCGTCGGACGCCCAAGAAGGGGGTGTGTGTGCCCTGGGAAATGGCCAGTTCGTGGCTGTTTCGCCGGTGGAGTACCGCTTTTTTGTGGCTGACCGCCGAGGGCAGCTGGTGGGAAGTTTTGCCGGCCGGCGTGAGCTTTTCCGCTCCCCGGACTGGGCTTCGCGGCCAAAAGATCGTTACAACCGCGACGCGTATTTTTCCTGGCTTTCCCGCCAATCCTACGTTTCAGCGCCACAGTGCTTACCGGGGGGTAAGGTGGCGGTGCTGGTACGCGCGCCGGCAAGCGCCAAGGTTTTTTTGGAAATCTACCGAGTGCCTGACGGCCTCTTTTTGGGGGCGGAGGAGGTGAAGGTGCCCCTCAAAGCTGGGGATTATTTGATTTCCGTGAGGGGCACGGCAAAAACCTTTTTCTTTTTGGTAAGGGACAGCTATGCGGCCGGTTCTCCTACTCGCTTGTGCGAAGCTTTTTTGCCTTAGTTTTTTGGCTTGTGGTGGGAATGTTCCCCGGTGGCCGCTGGTGGACCGGGAGGGTAAAAGGTGGCAACCGTTCCCGAACAAGCTCACGGTGTGGTTGGCGGTGAAGCCAGGCGCGTGCTTTGGCTGCCTGGCTCCCGTTCTTGCAAGCCTGAAAAGCTTGCACCAAGAGCGGGGCGGCGAACTAGCTTTGGTGGTGCTGGTGGTGGGCGAAAGACACCTCGCATGGGAAAGCCAAGTGCCGCAAGCGGCTTACCTGGTAAACGTTTCCCCGCAGGCGTTTGCGCGGGTTTTTGGGACTTTTGCACTGCCTTTTTTGGCGGTTTGCAACCGCAAAGGGTTACTGGTGCGCGCCGAAACCCTTCCCCCCTCTGGGGGCACCGTGTGTAATCTCGAGCATTACTTCTTGGAGTAGGCCATGGCTTTTTGTGCGTTTACGCTTGCCGCAACGCTCCCCTTGGCAAGTTTTTCCTGGTTTTGTGGCCAGACGGCATGTGCTTCTGCGACGCTTTCCCTTCCTAAAAGTGCCTGTGCCTCTCCTCCGTGGGTAGTGGGCGCCGACACCCTCCCGGTGCGGGCACGGGATGGGGGGTCCCTGTGGACGGTCCCCCCGCTGTCTGACCTGCAGCTGGCGGTGGTTGACGCCCAGAGCGGCAGGCCGGTGGCCAGCGGATGGATTGAGGTTGTGGACGCTCCGCCCCCAACGTTGCGCCAGAACTGGGTACAAAAAAATCAATGGCTTTCCTGGAAGGCGGCTTTACCGTTGCGTGTACGCTTAGGCGCCGAAGGTTACAAAACCAAAGAATTTACCTGGGCCCAGGCGTCGATGACCGTGGTCTTGGAGCGCGAACAGGTGCTTACCTGGCGCTTGGCTGGGGGAGGGCCAGGAGAGGCCTGTGTTGCGCCCTGGGCGGAGCTGGGCACGTTTGCCCCTTTTTCGGCCAAGGCCTTGTGTGTGCAAGCGGAAAAGGAGGGGATTCTCAAAATACCAGCGCCTGCCGGTGCAGCGGTGGTGGTGGTGCGAAGCCCGGGCTGCGAGCCACACGTGGTGCGCGGGACGCCGCCGCAAAACTACCTCGTGCCCTGCGCTCCGGGTGTGACCCTCACCGTGCACGTGCAGGATGCGCAAAAAGAAGACGTGGCCAACGCCAAAGTCACGGTGACGGCAAGGGTGCCCGGGATGGGCAACTTTCCCTACGAAAGCGCATGTACTACGGCAGCCAGCGGGGTATGCACTGTCAAAGGACTGGCGGAAGGCAAAGTTAAGGTGCGCGTAGCGGCCCAGGGGAAGGCGGCGTGGGAACAAGAGCTGGTCATTCCCCAGGGCGAGCCGATTACCGTGACTCTCCAGCCTGGGTGGGACTTAAGGGGAAGGGTTCTGGCCTTTGATGGTGAAGCTGTGGTGGAGGCTTCTGTGCGCGGGCATGGGGCAGAAGCGAAAACGAGCCCCAGTGGGGAGTTTCTTTTGGAAGGTCTTCCCTGGGAGTTGGTGACGGTGGCAGCGCAAGCCAAGGGGTTTGTGCCCGCAACTGTCGCGGTGGAGCCGGGCACACAGCAGGTGATCCTCCGCTTACAGCGCGGCACCCGCTTGGAATGGCCCGTGGTTGGCGACCTTTGGGAGGGTGTCTTTGCCGAAGCCGCATTGGTGGAAAACGGCGAGACCTTACAGGTCTTTGCGGGCTCGGTGACGGAAAAGCCAGCCACGGTTTGGTGGGAAGGTTTGCCGCCTGGGACCTACCGCGTGGAAGTGCGCGTTCCCGGTTTTACACCGTTGGCCACCGAGGCTCGCATAAGCGAAGCGGGAGGCGTGGTTCGTCTTCCGGAGGCACGCTTAGATGCGGGCTTGAGCTTTTGGGGACGAGTGGTGGCAAAGGCTTCAGGCCAAGGGGTGGTGGGGGCCCGGGTGCGAGCAGAACCGGGTGATCCCGCCGAGTTCCGCCTCCCGCACGAGGTCATACATGCGGGTCAAACCCTCACCCGTGCGGACGGCACGTTTACCTTGACGGGCCTGCAAAAGCGCCGTTACCGCCTGGTGGTGGAAGCCCCAAACTTTGCCCCCCTCCTGCTTTCCGGCTTGGAACCGGAACCCGGTGGGGCTGACCTGGGCACCCTGGAGTTAAGCCATGGGTTTTTCCTGCGCGTGCACGTGGTGGACGCGCAGCTGCACCCCCGCCCTTGGGCGCCAGTGGAAGTGGGGGAGGGTAAGGCGTATGAATACGAACCCCTGTTCCGGGGTGTGGCCAATGAAAAAGGCACGGTGGAGTTCCCCCACGTTCCGCCGGGTCGGTGGCGCCTTGTTGTGACCGCCCCAGGCTGCGAAAAAGAGCAGTGGGCCGAGGGAGAAGAGGGGGAGGAAAAAGCCGTGACGGTTTCCTGCCGGCACCCACGGGTGCGGGGCACGGTGTTGGTGGGTGGGGTTCCTGTGGCGGGGGGTGAGGTGGTGTTTGCGCCGCCGCACGTGCCCCCGCGGGGGCCAGTGGTCATGGTGCATCGCCCCGGGGAGAAACCACGTTTCTTTGGGCTCAATGCAACGGGCATGGCTGCCCCGGTCACAGATGAAGGCACGTTTGTGTTGGAACCGGCGCAAGCGGGGACGTGGCAGGTTCGTTGGGTACTGGGGCAGCGGTCCACCTCGCCCTTGTCCGTTTTTGTTCCTGAAGAGGGAGAATCGACTGTGGTTTTGGATTTCCCGGGCGGGGCCCTTTGCGGTCGCGTCAAGGACGAAAACGGCGCGGGGCTGCCAGAGGTGGCCGTGGAAGTTATGCGTGCTTCGGGGGAGGTTTTGGCAGGGGGCGAAACAGACAGCACAGGGTACTTCCACCTTGCCGGTATGGTTGCCGGTGCCTTGGGGGTGCAGGCACGGCGGGAGGGGTACGCTCCGGGAAGGGTGCAGGTGGTGGTTCCCGAACGGGGGACAGTGGAGGTGGAAATTGTCCTCCGTCCGCAAGCACGAACTGGGTTAAAGGGAAAGGTTGTAAGCCCAGGAGCGGGTGTTGCCGGTGCCCCTGTGGTCCTTTGCGGGTCCGCCGCCCGCACCGTGTACGCTAATGCCGACGGCAGCTTTGAGCTTTTCGGTCTGCAGCCGGGCCAGTACCAAGTATGCGCCAAAGCGTACGGGGGGCCAGTGGGGTGCACTTCCGCCGTTACGCTCAGGGAACAGGAAACGCGCCTGGTGGAGCTTTCTTTGGAGGGTCAGGCGTGGATTCGCGAGGAGCTGGACCCCACGCCGGACGCAGCCCTTGGCCTTTTAAGCGAGCTTTCCTGCCCTTTGGCTTGGCTTTTGCCCGCACCGAGCTGGGAGCGAGGCAACTTGGTGTGGGGTCCACTGCTGCCCGGGACGTACACGTTGGTGACGCCGTCGGGCCTCAAGCGTTTGGTGCGGGCGCGCTAAGCCGGGACGGGGGAGTTACTCCCAAATTCCCAGCATGGCTTTGACTTCGTCAGAGGCTTCGCTGCGGGGATCCCAGGGGGGGCTCCATACCAGCTCCACCGCGGCTTCTTTCACACCGGGAAGAAAGCGCACGGTTTGCTCCACCTCCTGGACGATGGCGGGACCTTCGGGACAAAAGGGGGAGGTGAGGGTCATGCGCACGGTGACCACACCCTCGGGGGTTATTTGGATGTCGCGGATGAGCCCCAAGTCCACCACGGAAATACCGATTTCCGGGTCAACCACCGGTTGTAAGGCTTTTTTAATGGCTTCGGGTGTGAGTTCCATGGTCTTACTCCGTTGTGGTTTGCGCGTGCCTTTCGCCGCGGCGGAAGGCGGCGATGGCATCTTTAAGTGTCATCCACGGCAAAAGCGCGCACTTCACCCGCACCGGGAAGTGCTTGACGCCTTCCAAGGCTTCCAAATCGCCCAGCTCCCGGTCCTGGGGGAAGGGCTTGCCGTGCATGACCTGGCGGAATTCCTCGGCGTCGGTTTCGGCTTGGGTGACGGATTTTCCGGGGAGTATTTCGGCCATTATGGAAGCGGAAGCGGTGCAAATGGCACAGCCGCGGCTGACCACCTGGGCCTGGGCGATGGTTTCCCCGGAAAGTTCCAAGGCCACTTCCACCTCGTCGCCGCACAGCGGGTTGAACCCTTTGGCAGCCACGTCCACCTTAGAAAGCGGCTGCCGTCCCCGAGGACGGCGGTAGTGGTCCATCACCACCTCGCGGTACAGCTCGTCCAGTGGCACTTCCGGGCGCGAGCTCATGGGCGGCATCCTCCTAGGCGAGCCCGAAGTACTTGCGGGCGGCCAGCAAGCCAAAGATCAGGGCGTCCACGTCCTCACGGGAGTTGTACGCGGCAAAGGAGGCGCGGGCGGTGGCCACGACCCCCAGCTTGCGCATGAGCGGCTGGGCGCAGTGGTGGCCGGCACGGACGGCTACGCCGTAGGTGTCCAGGACCGTGGCCAAGTCGTGAGGGTGGATGTGTTCGTCCACAAAGGAAATGAGCGCGCCGCGGCGTTGGGGATCCGCCGGGCCGTGGAGGGTAAGGCCACCGAGGCTCTGCAGCTTTTCCCAAGCGTACGCGGTGAGGTCGCGCTCGTGGGCGCGAATAGCTTCGACGGTGAGCTCTTCTATAAAGTTCAAAGCAGCGGGAAACGCGGCGGCGTCGGCAATGTTGGGGGTGCCGGCTTCAAACTTGTGGGGAATGTCGTTCCAGGTGGCACGGTCTAAATGCACCTCGCGGATCATCTCGCCCCCGCCAAAAATGGGTTCCATGGCTTCCAAAAGCTCAGGTTTTCCCACCAAAAAGCCCACACCTGTGGGCCCGTACATCTTGTGGGCGGAAAAGGCCAGAAAGTCACAACCCAAGGTGCGAACGTCCACGGGCTCGTGAGGCACGAGCTGCGCTCCGTCTACCACCACCACAGCGCCCACTTTGTGGGCTTCTTCCGCAACTTCGGCAACGGGCACGATGGTACCCAGGACGTTAGACATGCCGGTCACGGCTACCACCCGCGTGCGGCGCGAGAGAAGCTTGCGGTAGGAAACCAGATCCAGCTCCCCATCTTGGGTAATGGGGATGTGCTTGAGAGCCACGCCACGCTCTTTGGCCAGCATGATCCAGGGCACCAGGTTGGAGTGGTGCTCCATTTCCGAAACGATAACCTCATCCCCCGCTTGTAGCTTGCGGCCCCAGGACTGGGCTACGAGGTTAATAGCTTCGGTGGTGTTGCGGAGAATCACAACGCCGCGCGGATCAGGAGCGTTGAGGAAGTGGGCCACGCGCTCCCGACAATGCTCATAAGCGGCAGTAGCCTCTTCGGCCAGGGTGTGGACGCCGCGGTGGACGTTGGCGTTGGTGTGGGTGTAAAAGTGGTGGAGGGCGTCCAGTACTTCTTGGGGCTTCTGGGTGGTGGCGGCGTTGTCCAGGTACACCAGGCGCCGGCCCCGCACGGTGCGCTGCAAGATGGGGAAGCGTTCGGCCAGGCGCATGGGACGGATGACGGTGGGCACCGCGGTGGCCTTCATAGTACCTCCCCGTGCAGGCGACCGGCCACCAACGCCTCAATCCTCTCGCGGGTTTTCTCCGGTAGCCGCGACAGGGTTTGGTCTAAAAAGCCGTAAACGATGAGGCGCAAAGCTTGGTGGTGCGGGATGCCCCGGCTCTTGAGGTAGAAGACCTGTTCCTCGTCCAGCGGTGCCACCGTGGCCCCGTGGGTACAGCGCACGTCCTCGTTGAGGATCTCCAGCTCCGGTATGGACTCGGCGCGCGCTTCCTCGGACAACAAGAGGTTACGGTTTTCCTGGTAGGCTTCGCAGGTGAAAGCCTGCTCCTCGATGCGGATAAGACCCGTGTACACGGAGCGGGCTTGCCCCGCCAGGGCCACTTTGAAGTCCAAGTTGGAGTGCGACTGAGGTGCCGCGTGGATGTGCTCGGTGTGGTGGTCGAAGTGCTGGGTACCGGTGCCGAGAGCAACCCCGTAGGTTTCCGCCTCCGCTCCCTTTCCGGCTAGCACCACCCCGGTATCCACCTTTGTGGCTTCACCCCCAAAGGATGCCAAGGCCAGTTGTGCCTTGGCGTTTTCACCCAAAACGATGCGGCTGGTGAGATGACCGGTGACCGGAAGCTCCCAACGCTGGACCAGGTCGTAGCAAAGCTCCCCGCCTGCACCCACGAAGACCTCGGTCACCCCCAAGACCAGAGAACCTTTGCTGCCACCCACGTGCCCTTCCACGATTTCAGCGCTGGCCTCTTCCCCCAAGACCACAAGAACGCGGGGGAGGGAAAGCCCGGAAGCCACCAGGCGCAGGCGAATGGGCTTTTCAAGCCTCACTTTGGCTGGCACCAGCACGGCCAGCGCCGGACGGAAAGCGGCGGCATTGAGAGCCTCTAAGAACCCATGATGAGGGGGCACGGCCTTGCCCAAAAACTCCTGCACCGGCGCGTGTCCTAGAGGTGCCACCACCACCCCGGCGCGTTGGGCTTCCGGCGAGAGGTGCACAACCTGCACGGAAGTGCTGGAAAGCAGCACCGCCGCCGCCAGGTCTTCTTCCAAGCGCCAAGGCGGCGGTGCCGGCGCCGGTACCAACTCCATGGGGTCTTGGTTTGGTAAAAACCGCTCGGGGTTGGAAAAGCGCCAGAGGTGACGGGCGCGGTTGGGAAGCGACACCAACCGCGCCTGTTCGGCGGCCCCTTGGCGAAAGTCCGCAAGCCAGGCCGGCTCTCCCAAAGCGTGGCTCAAGGGACTGGGATCGCCAAGGGAGGCAAAAGGGGTTGTCCAAGGTAGGGCGGTGCTAGCCAACGGAGCCCTCCATTTCTAAAGCGATGAGCCGGTTCAACTCCACCGCGTACTCCATGGGTAGTTCCTTGACAAAAGGCTCAATGAAGCCGTTGACGATCATGAGCCGTGCTTGTTCTTCGCTCAACCCCCGAGAGCGCAGGTAAAAGAGCTGCTCGTCCCCCAGCTTGGAAACGCGCGCTTCGTGCTCCACCCGCACGTCGTCTTCGGCAATTTCCATGGTGGGGTAGGTATCGGTGCGGGCCTTTGCGCCAATGAGCAACGCGTCGCATTCCACGGTGGTTTTGCAGCCGTGGGCCCCCTTGCGGATCTTCACCAAGCCCCGGTAGGAAGCGCGGCCGCCGTCTTTGGAGATGGACTTGGACGTAATCTTGGAGGTGGTGTTGGGTGCCAAGTGGATCACCTTAGCCCCTGCATCCTGGTGCTGGCCGGGTCCAGCAAAGGCAATGGAGAGGATTTCCCCATGGGCCCGTTCCCCCCGCAGCACCACGCAGGGGTACTTCATGGTTAAAAGCGACCCTAAGTTGCCGTCCACCCATTCCACCACCGCATCCTCAAAGGCCATGGCCCGTTTGGTTACGAGGTTGTACACGTTGTGGGACCAGTTTTGAATGGTGGTGTAGCGAATGTAGGCGCCTTTTTTGGCAATGAGCTCCACCACTGCCGAATGCAAGGAGCTGGAGGAGTAAACGGGCGCGGTACAGCCTTCAATGTAGTGGACCTTGGCACCCTCATCGGCAATGATCAACGTGCGCTCAAACTGGCCCATGCGTTCCGCGTTGATGCGGAAGTACGCCTGCAGCGGAATGGCCACATGCACACCGGGGGGCACGTAAATGAAAGAACCCCCTGACCAAACGGCCGTATTCAAAGCGGCAAACTTGTTGTCGTTGGGGGGTATCACCGTGCCAAAGTACTGGCGCACGATGTCCTCGTGCTCCCGCAAACCGGAATCCATATCCAGGAAGATGACCCCTTGCTCTTCCAGCTCTTTTTTCACCGAGTGGTACACCACTTCCGATTCGTACTGGGCGGAAACCCCGGCGAGGAACTTACGTTCCGCCTCGGGGATGCCCAAGCGCTCAAAGGTACGCTTGATGTTTTCCGGCACATCGTCCCAGGAGGTTTCTGGTCTTTGGGTGGCACGGGCGTAGTACGTGATGTCCTCGAAATCGATACGCCCCAAAAGCTCCTGGTTGCCCCAAGAAGGCATGGGTTTGGCAAAGAAGATGTCCAAAGCCTTGTGGCGGGCCTCCCGCATCCACTGAGGCTCACCCTTGAGGCGCGAGATCATCTCCACCACCTCGTGGTTGATGCCCTTGGGAGTACGGGCAAAGTACGCCACCGGATCCGAAAAGCCGTAACGCTCGGCGTAGTCTTTGTTGATGTCTAAGTGCGGTGCGGTGCTCACGCTCCACCTCCCACTGACGTTTCCAGCCAGTCGTACCCTCTTGCCTCAAGCTCCAACGCCAGCTCTGGCCCTGCGGTTTTCGCCAGCTTGCCATTCATGAACACGTGTACCACGTGGGGCTGAACGTAGTTCAAAAGCCTTTGGTAGTGGGTTACCAAAAGCAGGCCGCGCTCGGGAGTGGCAGCCGCATTAATACCG
Organism: uncultured Thermoanaerobaculum sp.; assembly: GCA_937934115.1. Taxonomy (GTDB): domain Bacteria; phylum Acidobacteriota; class Thermoanaerobaculia; order Thermoanaerobaculales; family Thermoanaerobaculaceae; genus Thermoanaerobaculum. The sequence continues at coordinate 40,384 of CALHAH010000046.1, read as the reverse complement.
GAGGCCACCACCTTCAGGGCGTCAATGTCCAAGCCGGAGTCGGTTTCGTCCAGCATGGCGAAAACCGGTTGCAGCATCAAAAGCTGCAAGATTTCCAAGCGCTTTTTCTCGCCGCCGGAAAAGCCGTCGTTGAGGTAGCGACCGGCAAAAGCGGGGTCCATTTCCAGTTGTTCCATGCGCCGCAAGAGCTCCTGCCGGAACTCCTTCACCGGTACATCGTGGCCACGGCGGGCAGCCACCGCTGCGCGCAGGAACGAAGCTACGGTGACGCCGGGAACCGCCACCGGGTACTGGAAGGCTAAAAACATGCCCTTACGGGCCTTTTCGTCAGGCTCTCGGGCGGTCACGTCCTCGCCGTTGAGGAAGATCTTTCCCTCCACCGTGTAGGCTGGGTGTCCCATCACCGCTTGCACCAGCGTGGTTTTCCCCGAGCCGTTGGGACCCATGATGGCGTGCACCTCCCCGGGGTATACGGCCAGCGACACACCCTTTACGACTTCTTTTTCTCCCACCCAAACGCGCAGGTTTTCTAGGGCAAATACCGGTCTTTTCTCGCTCATGCTCCTTCTCCTTGTTGTGCTCCCACCCACAGCGGCAAGCGCGGTGCGGTTTTTTCGGCCAGCTTGCGATGCAGCAATTGTTCTTCGGCTAACAAATCGGCCAAGCTGGTGCCGGCAAAAAATTCTCGGAACATACGGTCTAAGTGGAAAAACAGCGGCCGCACCGAGCACTCGTTGCTGTGAACGCAAGCACTAAGCTCGCCGCCGTGGTTCCGGCAAAACTCAGGGTGGAAGAGCGGTTCGCCCAGAGCTGAAAGAACCCGATCCAGCGTCATGCGATTGGGGCCCAGGGTCAACTCGTAGCCCCCAAGGCGACCCCGCCTGGCCCGTACCACCCCAGCCCGGCGCAACTTTGCCAGTACCTTGGCTACCAGCGGTTGCGGGATGCCTTCCCGCTCCGCCAGCTCCCCCAGGGTCAACGGCTGGGGGTAGCAGGTGGCCAGCTGCAAGGCCAACCGCAACCCATACTCCTCACTGGTGGTTATTCTCACCCGTTCCTCCAACCCCTCCAACGCTTAAATGTTGACACAAAATTCCAAATTTGCAACCGGTCGCTAGCGGGGTACGCTGGGGGCTTGGGGTTCGGGGGCTGGCTGGGGAAGCGTGGCAAGGGTTTGCAGGAGCTTTTCGGCCAGCGCCTGGCCTACCAAGACTTCCTCGCCTACCGGAATCACCCCCAGTTTTTCCAGCCGGGGAACCGTGGCTTGGTGCCGGGCGCGCACAAGCACGGGCACGGTATGGGTGGCCCGGGTGACTAGCTGCGCCACTCGAACGGCGTCGCGGTCATCGGGGACCGTCACCACTACGGCCGCGGCATTGGCTACCCCTGCCCGGTCCAGGATCTCCCAGTGGGTGGCGTCACCCACCACGGCGACGGCCCCGGTGGTGCGCGCTTGCTTGGCCAGTTGTGGATTGAGATCCACCACCGTGACCTCCAGGCCTGCCTTTTGCGCGTGCGCCACCACAGTTTGACCTGCCGGCCCAAAGCCCACAACCACCACGTGACCCTTTTTTCCCGGAGTCGCCGTGTGCTCACCGCAGCGGAGATCTAACTTTGTCCACGCCACTCGTATGGCCAAGGGCGTGAGCGCCAACGTGAAAACCGTGAGAGTAACCAAAAGCTGGACCGAGGAGGCATTGATGATGCCGGCTGCTGTACCCTGTTGTATGAGCACAAACGAAAACTCCCCCAGCTGCGCAAGGATAAGGGCTATGGGCAAAGCCAGGTGCGACCGCCACCCGGCCAAGCGTGCCGCTGCCCAGGTGGTTAGGAGCTTGGTACCCACTGCCAGCACGGCCACGGCCCCTACCAACGCCGCGTGGCTGGCAAGCCATCCTACGTCCACGTACATCCCGGCGCTGGCAAAAAACACGCAAAGGAACACCTCCTTGACGCCGGCCACGTCAGCTCGCAGTTGCGCCGCGTATTCGCTTTCTCCCAGGGAGGTCCCCAGAATGAAAGCGGCAAAAGCAGGGGAAAAACCAAGGGTGTGAGCAGCCCAGGATGCCAAACCCAAAAAAGCAAATCCAAAGATCACCTGCAGCTCTCGTCGTTCCCTACCGGCCAAGCGGTGTAACCCCCACGGCAGCAAGTGCTTGCCTAAGGCCCATGCGCTGAAGGCAAAAAGCAAGGCGCGGCCCAAAACACCCACCACGGACGGGTTGGCTTGGGGGGTGGTGGAGGTACCCAAAGCGGAAATAGCGAGGAGCAAGGGAACGACGGCCACATCTTGGAGCAGGAGGGTGCCCATGGTGGCGCGGCCAATAGGGGAATCGAGGCGCCGCTCCTGTTCCAAGATTTTGCCTACGGTTGCCGTAGAAGAGGATAGGGCAATGGCTCCTCCCCACACTAAGGCCAGTCCCTGATTGCGTGTAAAAGCCCACACTGCAAGCCAAACCACGGCGAACGTTAGGAGGATTTGCCCTGCCCCCAGCCGTAAAACCCGTCCACCAAAGGAACGCAGCCTGGACCAGGAAAACTCCAAGCCGAGCACGAACAAAAACAACGCTGTACCGGTTTCGCTGGCAATTGCCACCGCTTCCGGCTGCCCCACGACATGCAGGCCAGAGGGTCCTAAAAGCATGCCGGCTAACAGGTATCCCACCACCGGGTGTTGCTTTAGCCGGTGCACGAGCACACCCAAAAGCGCGGCCAGCGCCAAAAGAACCGCTATTTCCAAAAGCGCCGCACGTACCAGCACGGCACGCAGTGTACCAACGTGCCGGCGTTTTCTGGTTTTGGGAAAAAGCACACTGCCAGGTGCAGCACGCGACGGTGCCAAGGGCGGTGGCTTTGCCCGGGGAAAAGCACGCTAGTATGAGCGCGGGAGGTGGTTGTGCAGCTGAAGGTGCGTTCCTCTCAGCTTCGGCCTGAGTTTCGCAAGCACTGGGAGCAGGTGCTCGCTGAATTGGCGGTGCAGGTATCGGCCTTGCGGGAAGGAGGCGGGGCCAAGGCTGCAGCGCGGCAAAAGGAGCAGGGCAAGATGCTGGCCCGCGAGCGGGTGGAAGCCCTTTTGGATCCCGGGACGGATTTTTTGGAGCTGGGCTCATGGGCCGGCTGGGGCATGTACCAGGAGTGGGGTGGGGCACCGGGCGCTGGGGTGGTCACCGGGATAGGGCGGGTTTCCGGCAGGCTTTGTGTGATCGTGGCCAACGACGCCACGGTGAAGGCAGGGGCTTGGTTTCCCATAACTTGCAAGAAAATCCTTAGAGCGCAAGAAATTGCCTTGGAAAACCGCTTGCCCGTCATTTACCTGGTGGACTCCGCTGGTGTGTTTTTACCCTTGCAAGAGGAGATATTCCCGGACAAGGAGCACTTCGGTCGGGTCTTTTACAACAACGCTCGCCTTTCTGCGGCGGGGATTTACCAAATTGCTGCCATCATGGGACCTTGCGTGGCGGGGGGCGCGTATTTGCCAATTATGTCTGATGAAGCTTTGATCGTGGAAGGAACGGGTTCCATTTTTTTGGCCGGTCCCGCCCTCGTGAAAGCGGCCATCGGTGAAACGGTGGATATTGAGGCACTGGGAGGGGCGCGAGTACAAACCGACATTTCCATGGTGGTGGACGACCGCTTCCCCGACGATCGCAGTTGCATAAAGGCCATTCGCAACCGCATAAGTAAGTTGGCGCGGCCTTCCTTGGCCCCCTTTGCTCGGCAAGAACCCAAGGCGCCGGCGGTGGATCCCGCGGACATCCTTGGCGTCATCCCCCCGGACCGCAGCAAGCCCTACGATACCTATGCGCTTTTAGCCCACCTTTTGGACGATTCGGAGTTTGAGGAGTACAAGGCCACCTCGGGGCGCACGCTGGTGTGTGGGGAGGGGCGTATTTTCGGCTGGGCGGTGGGTGTGGTGGCTAACCAGCGGCAAATTGTCACTCGCCGGCGCGGGCTTTCGCCTTCCGAGCAAGAGATGCAAATTGGCGGTGTGATTTACGCCGATGCCGCTGACAAAGGGGCGCGCTTTGTGGAGCTCATGAACCAAAAGGGCATACCCCTTGTATTCCTGCAGGATGTCACGGGTTTCATGGTGGGAACGCGGGCGGAGCGGGAGGGCATCATCAAAGACGGGGCCAAAATGGTGCACGTGGTAGCCAACAGCACCGTGCCCAAAATCACCATCATCGTGGGCAACTCCTACGGTGCCGGCAACTACGCCATGTGCGGCAAAGCCTACGGGCCGCGGTTTATCTTTGCGTGGCCTTCGGCCCGCATTGCGGTCATGGGCGGCGATCAAGCAGCGCAAACGCTTTTACAGCTGCAGGTGGGCAAACGCGAAGTGAGTCCTGAAGAAAAGGAACGCTTGCTAGCCCACATCCGCGCCCGCTATGAGGCCACCATGGATCCCCGCTACGCCGCTGCCCGCCTGTGGGTGGACGGCATCTTGGACCCCCGACAAACCCGGGAAGTGGTGGCCGCCTGCTTGGAAGCCTGTGCGCACCAAGGAAGCCTTTCCCCCTACCGCTGGGGTGTGCTGCAAACGTAGGAGCGTGAGCCGAGCATGAAATGTGGGGCGCAAGGGCTTCGTCTTCAAAAAGGCACGAAGACTTTCGGCGCTTCTAAAGCGTATCTTGCAACCGCAACGTGATGTCCCCCACGCCGGTGGTAATGGCAATTTTGGCTTTGCCAGGACCCTCTGCCACCAACGATTCGGAAACCAAGCCGTGACCGCGCATCCTCGCTTCCGGCGTCACCACCGTCACCGCGCCCACCCCGGTAGTAAGCCGCATCCGCCCCACGGCCGCCCACGACCCGCGAACTTCCACGTCTCCCACACCGGTTTCAGCTGCCAAGTTGGCAACTAAACCGGCCACCTCCACGTCGCCCACCCCCACCTGCAGCTCCAGCTCGCCCGTCATGCCGGAAACGCGCAGATCCCCCACCCCCGTGGCAATGGAAAGGTTCAACTGGCGGGGCAGCTTCAGCGTCCAATCTTCGCCCGCCTTTTTCCCCGAGTACTTCCGCGGCGAGAGGGAAAGCTTTAAGGTTTTGCCAGTACGTGTGGCTTCCAATTCCAGCTCTTCCAGGTGCCAACGTTTGCCGGTAACGGTGACTTGGGCGGTGATTTCGGTGCAGTCGCAGCCCGTGACCGTCACATCACCGGCACCCACATTCACGGTCACGGTTTCCACTTCCCCAGCAGGCTGCACGAAACGTAACGTGCGCTCCGCTGCCGCGAGGTGGCCTGCGGCAAGCATCATCACCACATGCAGCCAACGTTTCATGGTTGCCTCCACCAACGCATAAAACGCCGGGAAGCTGCTTTAGGTTCTAGGTGTAGCATGAAGGTATGGCTGAGCTCCGGCGACAGGTGGGAAAACCCCTGGTGCGCCTGGCCACCACGTTGCAGGTGCTGCTGGTGGGCGCCGCGGCGGTGGGGTATCTGGAAGGGTCAAAATACCTCGAGTTCAACCTCCAGCGTTCTGTGGAACACGCCGCTGCCCAAGCGGTGCGCCAGTGGGAGCGAAGCCTTGAGCTCTTTTACCAGCAAGGCCCCGCCACGTCGCAGGACCCCAAGGCGGCTCACCTTATGCCGATTCCTGGCCTGGACGCCGCTTTCCTTGGGAAAGAAGTGCCGCAACCCCCGAAGGCCGTGCGCCCGTTACCCGGGATGGGTGATGGCTTTTGGGTGTGGTGGCCAGGGGATTTTCAGCAAGGCCTTGCGGGTTTTTCGGTGGTAAAGGCCCTGGATGGCTGCCAGCGATGCCATCCACAGCTCGTGCCCGGCCAGGTGGCGGGTGGGCTAACGTTTCGCGTGGAAACTCGTTTCCTGAGCCGCCTCCTAACTGCACGTCGGCTCAACTTGCTGGGTTTGATTGGGGGATTATTCGCGGTTACGTCCGCGGCGCTTTGGTGGGTGACCCTAGTGGCCTTTAAGCACGAGCGAAGGGCGGAGATGGAGCGTGCCGAAGCGGAGCAAAAACTCGCCGCCTCCGAGGAACGCTATCGAACCCTAATAGAGTCCAACGTGGTTGGCGTTTACCTCATTCGCGGTGAGCAAATTCTCTACTGCAACCAGCGGGCGGCGGAGATGTTTGGGTATACGCAGGAAGAAGTTTTGCAGAAGTTAAAGGTTTGGGATCTGGTAGCTCCGGAGGATCGAGCGCTGGTTATGGAGAACATCGAAAAACGCCTTTCGGGGAAGCTCAAGGCCCTTCGCTACTCGTTTACCGGCCTTAGGCCCGATGGTTCTCGGTTCCCAGCGGAGGTCTTTGGCGCGCGGGTGGATTTGCCCTCAGGTCCAGCGGTTTTGGGCACCATCGTGGACAACTCCGAACAAGAAGCGGCGCGGCAAGCGGTGGAAGCGGCGTACCGCGCGGTGGTGGCCCTACCAGGGGAAAACGTGTTTCAAGCTGCCGTGGACTCGGTGGCCACGTTGCTCCATGTGCCCGTGGCCTTTGTGGCTGAGGAAGCGGAAGGCAAGCTTTCCCTCTTGGGCGCTCGTGGCGCCGTGCAGCAGGAACCCATCCCTTTGGCGGGCACGCCCTGCGAAGTGGCTATGCGCGAGAAGCGGCTGTTCCAGTTGCCCTCCGGTTTTGTGGCGCAATTTGGCGAGCCGAGCTTCATCCAAGGGGTGCCAGAATCGTACTTTGGGGTGCCGCTGGTAAGCAGCGAAGGAAGAGCGCTGGGGATTTTGGCGGTCTTGGATAGCAAACCGCGGCAGCTTTCCCTTCTGGAGCAACAGATTTTGGAAATGTACGCGGTGCGGCTGGGCCGGGAGCTGGAGCGGCTCCGTTTGCTTCGCCAGCAAAAGGAGCTGGAAAGCGAACTGGCCGCCCAGGAAAAGCTAGCGGCACTGGGGGTACTGGCCGGCGGTATTGCCCACGATTTCAACAACGTTTTGGCGGGTATTTTGGCAGAAGCGGAGGTGCTGGCACGTTTGGTGCCACCGGAGTTGCGGGCAAAAGCGGAGAATGTGGTAACGCTGGCGCAACGGGGGGGCGAGGTGGTGCACCGCATCTTGACCTTTGCCCGACCAGCGGTGGTCAAGCCAAAGCCCATTTCGGTGCGTCAGCTCATTCACGAGACCGTGGATCTGGCCCGTCACACCTTAGGGCCGCAGCTGCAGTTTGAAATCGCGGTGCAAGGTGAGCTTTACGTTTTGGGGGAAGGGGCAGCTCTACAACAAGCGCTCCTCAACCTCTTCACCAATGCCCGAGACGCTATGCCGCAGGGGGGCTTGGTAACCATTCGCGCTTTTCCCCAGGATAGGCAGCTGGTTTTGGAGGTGGAAGATCGCGGCTCCGGCATTGACCCCGCCCATTTGCCCCGAGTTTTTGACCCGTTTTTTACTACCAAACCGCTGGGGCAGGGTACCGGTTTAGGCCTAACCACCGTGTACCGTACCGTGGAGGCGCATGGGGGCACGGTGCACATTGACTCAAAGCTGGGGGTGGGAACCAAGGTGACCGTGACCTTGCCTCTTGCCGCCGTCCCGGAAGTTGTTCAGCCCACTGAGCAACCGTTGGCCAGGGAAGGCACCCAGGGGGTGGGTTGCGGCGTGCTGTTGGTGGATGATGAGCCCACGATCCTTGATGGACTGCGGCAGGTTTTGGAGCTGGAGGGCTTTCGCGTGGTGTGCGCGTCTTCCGCGGAGGAAGCCCTTCGCCTATTCCAACCCAACGAAATTCAGGTGGCGGTAATAGACGTGTTGCTTCCGGGCATCAACGGCATGCAGTTGGCCACGCATCTTTTGGCAAAAAAGCCTAACTTAGCTGTAGTTTTTTCTTCGGGTCACACCTGGGAAGCCTTGCCCCCAGAGCTGGCGCAACGCCACGCAGTGGTTTTTTTGCAAAAGCCCTACGCAGCGCACGTGCTGGTGGAAACGTTAGAAAGGCTTTGCTCCCAAACTTAAGGTTGCGCTACAAAGGGGTTGGAAAGGCGTTCCTGAGCTACGGTGGTGGTGGGGCCGTGGCCGGGGTACAGCACGGTTTGGCCCGGCAGTTGGTAAATGACCTTGCGTATGGAGAGCTCCAGTTGCTCCCAGGAGCCCCCCCAAAGGTCGGTACGACCCACGGAGCCAGCAAAGATCACGTCTCCCACCACAGCCCAGGGTTGTCCATCATCTTCCCCAAGGAAAACCACGTGGCCTGGCGAGTGGCCCGGGCAGTGGCGTACCCGTAAGCACTCCCCAGCCAGCTGAAGCTCTAGCCCCTCTTGCAGTATGGCCTCGGCGCTCACCGCCGGTGGTGGCGGAAACCCAAACATCCGGGCCTGGGTGGCGAGGTTTTCCAACAGGGGAAGGTCGCTGGGGTGGACCCATACCGGGACGTGGGGAAAGCTCTCCGTCACCGCGCTGCACCCCCAGGCGTGATCCAAATGGGCGTGGGTGAGGAGCACGGCTCGGGGCTGCCTTTGGCGTTCCTGCAGCCAGACGATTACCTGTTCCACGTCGAAGCCGGGGTCCACCACGAACACCTCGGGGTCATGCTTGCTTTCCAAGACCAGACAGTTGGCGGCGAAGGGCCCGAGGGCAAAGGAGTGGACTTTCATGGCGCTACCAGCTGCTGTACCAGGGCCAAAAGGAGCGTCGCCAGCTTACTCTGGGCTTGTGCGCCGGCTTCCAGCACCTCTTCGTGGGTTAAAGGTTTAGTGGCAATGCCGGCGGCGAAGTTGGTAACCAACGAAAGCCCCAGCACCCTAAGCCCGAAATGGCGGGCGGCGATGACCTCTTGCACCGTGGACATGCCCACCACCGTTCCGCCGAGTTGGGCCAGCATCCGTACCTCGGCGGGGGTTTCATACGAGGGTCCCAACACGCCGGCATAGACCCCTTCTTCCACGGTAAACCCCGCTTCCCGCGCCAAGCGCAGGGCTACTCGCCGAAGTTCCGGGTCGTAGGCGTGGGTCATGTCCGGGAAAACCGGTTCCCGCCAGCGACCCCACTCTCCCAGGAGGGGATTGGTGCCTTGCAAGTTGAGGTGGTCCGATAAAACCACCAGCGAGCCCGGTTGCAACGTGGGCACCAGGGCACCAGCGGCGTTGGTGAGAATGTAAGTAGAAGCGCCCAGCAAGCCGGCCAGGCGGGGAATGGCCGCCACTTGCGCGGCGCTATACCCCTGGTAGAGGTGGAAGCGCCCGTGGAACATCAGCACCCCGTGCGCGTGGACCTCCCAAAGGGAAAGGGTCGGGGTGTGCCCGATGAGGTTGTGGACCGGAAACGGAAAGACCTCATGGTAGGGGAGCTTAAAAAGCTTACGGGCCCCAGGGAGGACCAGGTTGATTCCTGAGCCGGCCACCACGGCCAAGCGCACGGGTACCGGTGGCAGTTGCCCTTGGAGGGCCTGGGCACGTTCTTCCAGAATCCGAGGTGTGAACTCCATAGGATGCTAAGCATAGCGCACCTGAAGCGGGGGTTGGGCTTGCTAAAATGCCGCGCTTCGCGAAAGCGAGCGGGAGGCAGCTTTGGAACCCATCGAGATCCTGCGAGCACACCGACGCGCCAAGCTGGAACAGCTCCGCCGTTGGGGTGTGGAGCCATTCCCCGCGCGGTTCCCCGTGGATGGGCGGGTAAGCGAGGTGGCAGCGCGTTTTTCCCCATTTGATGCCGCGCAGTTGGAGCAAGAAAAACCCCGGGTACGGGTGGGGGGCAGGGTAACGGCGGTACGACGTCACGGAAAAGCGGCGTTTTTTGACCTCTCCGACGGCGATGGCCGGCTGCAAGCGTATCTTCGCCAAGATGTGGTTGGGGAGAGCACGTTTGCCCTTTTGGAGGCCCTTGATTTGGGGGATTTTTGGGGCGTGGAGGGGGAGCTTTTCCGCACCCGCACCGGGGAGCTCACGGTGCGGGCGGAAAAAGTTACGGTGCTGGCCAAGGCCTTGGCACCTTGGCCGGAAAAGTGGCACGGCATTAGTGACGTGGAGCTGCGGGCGCGGCAACGCTACCTCGACCTTTACACCAACCCCGAATCGCGAAGGGTGTTTCTCACCCGCAGCAAGGTTATCAAGGAGATCCGTCAGTTCTTGGACCAGCGGGGGTTTTTGGAGGTGGAAACGCCCATGATGCACCCCATTCCCGGAGGGGCCACCGCTCGCCCTTTCGTCACCCACCACAACGCCCTGGACATGACGCTTTACTTGCGCATTGCGCCGGAGCTCTACTTAAAGCGGCTGGTGGTGGGTGGTTTTGAGCGGGTGTACGAGATCAACCGCAACTTCCGCAACGAAGGCATCTCCACGCAACACAACCCCGAGTTCACGATGCTGGAGTTTTATTGGGCCTACGCCTGTTACGAGGACCTCATGGCACTTACCGAGGAGATGCTGACGCAGGTGGCTGAAAAGGTTTTGGGGGCGAGCAAGCTAGCCTGGGGTGAGGCAACGTTGGACCTCAGCCGGCCCTGGCGGCGCCTGACCATGCGCCAAGCGGTGCTGGCCTTTTCCCCCATTGCCCCCGAGGAGCTGGATGATCGGCTGCGTTTGGAAAAGCATGCCCAACGCTTGGGGGTGGAGGGGGTCGCTAACTTAAGCTCCGGCAAACTGCTGGCGGAGATCTTTGAGCGGGTGGCGGAGGACAAGCTGCAAAGCCCCACGTTCATCACCGATTTTCCCGCGGACATCTCGCCTTTGGCCAAGCGCAAGCCCGATGACCCCAACCTCACCGAGCGCTTTGAGCTTTACATGGGGGGCATGGAGGTGGCCAACGCCTTTTCCGAGCTTAACGATCCCGACGATCAACGGGCCCGGTTTGAGGAGCAGGTGAGACGAGGGGGTGGGGTGGTGGATGAGGACTACCTTTTAGCCTTGGAGCACGGCATGCCCCCCACCGCCGGTGAAGGCATTGGCATTGACCGCTTGGTCATGCTTTTTACCAACTCCCGTTCCATTCGCGATGTGATCCTTTTTCCTCTGCTAAGGCCAAAAGAGGAAAGGGCGTAAAGGCAAGGGCGCGGTGTTGGTCCTGTGGGGAGAACAGGGCCGGGCGGCGCTGGGCCGTGTTAGCCTTTAGGCCGTGCGCGCTCTCGCTTTTGTGGTGTACCGCTACCTATGGGGGCTTTCGCGACGTACCCACGTGGCGGTGGTGAGTGCCATTTCTTTTGTTTCCTTAAGCCTGGGCGCGGCGGCTCTGGTGCTGACCTTGGCACTTTTGGAAGGTTTCCAGGCCACCGTTCGCCAAGAGCTAAAGATGGTCGGCCCTCATGCGCTCTTGCTTCCGGCGGTGGGTGACAAGCTCCCCCCTGGCGGGTGGCTGGCCGAGCTAGCAGCGCGCAACCCTGGCTTTTCCTTTCGCAAGCTCGAACGAGGTGTGGGCTGGGTGGTGGCGTTGGGGGAAGCCATCCCTGTGCACGTGGAGGTGAGCGAGGAGCTTTCGGGCGTGGAGGTGGACCGCGTGCTGGCTGCCAGGGGTGCCATTGGGCCTGGGGCGGAGGTGAACATCGTCTCGCCTGCGCCAATGCTCACGCCGTTGGGTCCGGCTCCCCGCCAGTTTCGCGTGCGGGTGGAGCGCGTGGTCCCCAGTCCAGCCCGGGCTGAGCGCGGTACCGTGCGGGTACCTCGGGTTTTGGGAAGCCGGCTTTTCCCCCAGGGGGGCCAGGAGGAGGTGCACGTGACGGTGCCACCGGGTAAGGACCCACTGGTATTTTCTGAAAAGCTCACGGGAGTGCCTGCTGGCGTGGTGGTGCGTTCCTTCCGCGAACGTAACCGCCCGCTTCTCGCGGCATTGGCTTTGGAAAAGGCACTCATTGGGTTGGGGGTTTCCCTTATCGTGCTGGTGGCAAGCCTCAACTTGCTGTGCAACCTCACCATGCTGGCGGTGGAAAAGCGGGCTGATGCCGCCATCCTACAGGCCATGGGCTTGCGTCCCCAAGGCGTGAGGCAGCTTTTCCAAGGCTTAGGACTGGCCATTGGCGTGGGGGCTGGAATTGGGGGGGGCTTGGGCGGCGCGGTGGTGGCCGAGGTTTTGCACCGAACCCAGGCCATCCCCCTTCCCCGTGGGGTTTTTGCTGTGAGCCACGTGCCCTTTGCGGTACGGCCGGAACATGTGGCGGTGGTGCTCGGGGTTACCTTTGTGGCCTCGTATTTGGCGTCGCAGTTTCCCGCGCGGGCAGCGGCGCGCCGTTCGGTGTTAGAGGGGTTGCGCCGTGAGTGAACCCATGCTGGTGGCGCAGGACTTGTGGAAAGGGTACGGCGAGGGTGAGCGCAGGGTGGAGGTGCTGCGCGGTTTTTCGCTTACCGTGCAAAAGGGTGAAATGGTGGCCATCGTGGGTCCCTCCGGGGTGGGCAAGAGCACGCTTTTGTACCTTTTGGGGCTGTTGGATAGGCCGGATGCTGGCGAGATAGTGATTTTCGGTAAGCGCGCCAACCTTTTGAACGAGGACGAGCGGGCCCATCTCCGTAACCGCAAGCTTGGCTTTGTTTTTCAGTACCATTTGCTTTTGGCAGACTTTACCCTGGAGGAAAACGTGGCCATGCCCCTCATGCTTGCGGGCGAACGCAAAGAACGAGCACTGCAGCGTGCCAAGGAGCTGCTTGCGCAGGTGGGCTTGGCGCACCGCGGGCACCACTACCCCGACGAGCTTTCCGGTGGCGAGCAGCAGCGCGGGGCGGTGGCTCGGGCCTTGGCCTGCGGGCCCGAGCTTTTGCTGGCGGACGAGCCCACAGGCAACTTGGACGCGGTGGCGGCGCGCAGGTTTTTCGAGCTTTTGCAGCAGCTCCATTTGAGAGACGGCCTCACCAGTGTTATCGTCACCCATAACGAGGTTTTGGCGAGGGGGTGTCACCGGGTGGTGCACCTCCTCCCGGAAGCCTGACCCATGTTGGAGAACTTTACCGACCGCGCTCGTCGCACGCTGTTCTTTGCCCGCTACGAAGCGGCCAGGGCGGGAGCTGTGGCTATTGAGTCGGAGCATTTGCTCCTGGGGCTGTTGCGGGAGGCGGACGAGGTGGTGGAGCAGCTCCTGCACCGCTTTGGCGTGGACGGGCGCACCTTGCAACACGAGCTGGGAGGTGCCGATCGCCGGGAGGGGGTGGTGGCGGGGGACTTGCCCCTGGCCGAGGAGAGCCGAAGGATCCTGCTTTTGGCGGCTCACGAAGCGGAGGTGGCAGGGCAGCTGGGGGTGGGTAACGAGCACATCTTTTTGGGGATCCTGCGCCTTGAAACCTGCTTTGCGGCACGCATGCTCCACGCCCATGGCATCACGCTTTTTGCTGCCCGGGAAGAGTTGGCAGAGATCACCCAGGAGAGGGAAGCGCGGCGGGTGAAAAAGGAACTTACGGCCCTTGCGGAGTTTGCCCGTGACCTCACGGAGTACGCGGCTTCGGGAAGCTTCGACCCACTGGTGGGTCGCGAGCAAGAGGTGGACCGGGTGGTGCAAATCCTCCTGCGCCGCACCAAAAACAACCCCGTGCTTTTGGGCGAACCAGGCGTGGGAAAAACGGCCATTGTGGAGGGGCTGGCGCAACGCATTATCTCCGGGCGCGTTCCAGTGCAACTTTCCGATCGCCGCATCTTTGCTTTGGACCTCACGTTGGTGGTGGCCGGCACCAAGTACCGGGGCCAATTTGAGGAAAGGCTCAAAGCCATCCTCAAGGAGCTCAAGGAAAACCCGGAAATCATCATCTTTATTGACGAGCTGCACGTGCTCATCGGTGCGGGCTCGGCGGAGGGCTCGCTGGATGCCGCCAACATCCTCAAACCCGCCCTTTCCCGCGGCGAAATTACCTGCATCGGGGCGACAACCCTCAAAGAGTACCGCAAGTACATCGAAAAAGACCGCTCGCTTTCCCGACGTTTTCAACCGGTGGTGGTGCAACCGCCGGACGAGGCCACCACCGAGAGCATTTTGATGGGCATCAAAGAGCGTTACGAGCGGTACCACCATGTGGTGTACTCGCCGGAGGTGGTGAAGGCTGCGGTGCGCCTTTCCGGCAGGTTCATCACGGACCGCTTCTTCCCAGACAAAGCCATAGACGTGTTGGACGAAGCCGGGGCGCGGGTAAAGCTGAGGCAAGCGGCCACTTCCGAGCAGGTGCGTGCCCTTCAGGCGGAAGCTGCCCGTCTTTCCCGCGAATTGAAGCGTGCGGTATCCAGCAAGAACTTCGAGCAAGCGGTGGCCCTGCGCGAGCGGGAAGCGGAGGTGCGGGGGAAGATCAAGCGCTTAACCCAGGCTATGCCCCAGGACCTGCCGGCTTTTCCGGTGTCCGTGGCCGATGTGGAGGAGGTGGTGGCCTCCTGGAGCGGTGTGCCGGTCACAGAGTTGCGGCAGGAGGAAGCGGAGCGCTTGGCAAAAATGGAAAAAATCCTTGCCGAGCGCATCGTAGGGCAAGAGGAAGCCCTGGCAGCCATTGCGCGCGCCATCCGCAGGGCACGGCTGGGCGTTACCCGCGGGCAACGACCCGTGGGTTCTTTTCTGTTCTTGGGGCCTTCGGGGGTGGGCAAGACCGAGGTGGCAAGGCAGCTGGCCCGATTTTTGTTCCACTCGGAAAAGGCGCTTCTGCGCTTCGACATGTCCGAGTACATGGAAAAACACACCGTGTCTCGCCTTATTGGCTCCCCTCCTGGTTATGTGGGGTACGAGGAGGGGGGCCAACTCACGGAGCGAGTGCGACAAAAGCCGTACTCGGTGGTGCTTTTTGACGAAATCGAAAAGGCGCACCCGGACGTGGTGCACTTGCTCTTGCAGGTGTTGGACGATGGGATTCTCACCGATGCCTTTGGCGACCAGGTGAACTTTAAAAACACCCTCATTATCATGACCTCCAACTTGGGCAGTCGCGAGTTGGTCAGCAACGGCACGGTGGGGTTTGGCAACGCTGCCGGAACGGCTTCGTACGAGCAACTCAAGGAAACAGTACTGCGCGAGCTGCGGCGCTTTTTCCCTCCTGAGTTTCTCAACCGCTTGGACGATGTGGTGGTTTTCCACCCCTTGACGCGGGAGCATTTGGAGCAGGTGGCGAAGCTGCTCCTCAACGATCTGGTGGAACACCTTTCAGATCAGGGAGTTGGATTGCAGGTGGCGGACAGCGTGGCCCCATGGTTGGTGGAGCAAGTGGGGGTGCAACCCTCCTTGGGGGCTCGCCCCCTGCGGCGGGCGGTGCAGCGTTTTGTGGAAGATGCGGTTTCCGATTACCTGGTAAGCCACCGCCCGCCCCCTGCTGGCCCCTTGGTGGTACGGGCGGAAAACGGACAGGTGAAGGTGGAGGCAGCTAAGGAGGCACTGTGCGAGGCATGAGGTGGGTGCTTGGTTTGTTGCCCGTGTTCCTGGTTCCCAAGCTTTGGTCCGCGGCGCCAGTTATCAAAGAGCTTCGCGTGGAAGGCGGCACCACCGTTACCGAGGAAACCGTGGAGTATTACCTTGGGGTGGGTGTGGGTGATGCCTTGGACGAGGCGGCCATCGCCAAGAACTTTCACCGCTTTTGGGAATCTGGCCTGTTGGAAGATCTCAAAGTGGAGGTGGAACACCTTCCTGACGGCAACGTGCGCCTGGTTGTAAGCGTGAAGGAGCGATCCAAGGTTGCCGAGTACGTCTTTACGGGCAACAAAAAAATTGCCACCTCCACGCTCAAGGAAAAGCTAGACACCGCAGGTATTTCCCTGCGTCGCAACGTGCCGTTGCGCCAGTCGGAAATTAACCGCATTCGGCGCACAATTTTGGACGAATACGCCAAGGAAGGCTACCTTTCGGCTTCGGTTGAGCCGGTACAAGAAAGCGTGGGCCCTAACCAAGTCAAGGTGACTTTTGTTATTGACGAAGGGGCTAAGGTCCGCATTGGGGAAATCCGCTTTGAGGGCAACCAAGTGTTTTCCGATGCCCGGCTGCGTCGCGCCATGAAAAAAATCAAAGAGCGCAGCTTCTTACGCCCTTGGGGCAAAAAGATCATTTGGAACCAGGAAAACTGGGGTGAGGACTCGGAAAACCTCAAGAAGCTTTACCTTAACCACGGTTACAAAGACGTGGTGATTGGCGAACCTCAGGTGGACTTGGTAGCTAAAAACCCGGATGCTCCCACCCAAGCGAAGAAAAAGTTCACGACGGTGGTAACCATTCCAGTGCAGGAGGGCCGGCAGTACCGCATGGCTTCCCTTAAAATCGAGGGCGCCACGGTGTTTGAGGAGGAAAAACTGCGTAAGCTTTACGAGGTGAAACTGGGCTCCACGTACAACTACTCACAGGTGGAGGCTGGCAACGAGGCGGTGCGGACGCTGTATCAGTCAAGGGGCTATATTTACGCGTACACCAGCCAAATCCTCCGCACTCGCGAGGGCACGGAAGACGAACTGGATGTGGTGATTCAGGTTTTTGAAGGGGATCGCTGGCGACTGGGGAGGCTGGAGTTTTCCGGCAACGTCAAGACCCAAGACAAGGTGTTGCGCAGGGAATTTCGGCTTTTTGAAGGTGACTTCATGAACATGACCGCCTTCAAGCGCTCGCTTTTCAAGGTCAACCAGCTGGGGTACTTCAAGCTTACCGAGGACCCGGTGGCCTTTGATTTCGATCAGGAAAACCGGCTGGTCAACGTTACCATCAAGGGCCAAGAGGTGGGTCGCACCGATATCCAGTTTGGTGCGGGTTATTCGGAGCTGGACCGCTTTTTCCTGCAGTTCATGTTTAACACCAGAAACTTCTTGGGCCGAGGCGAAACCTTGGGTGTGGCGGTGCAAAGCGGTACCCGGGCGGACACCTATTCCCTTTCGTTTTCCGAGCCTTACTTTTTGGACAAGCGCATGTTCATCGGGGGCTCCATTTACAAGACCAGCTACGACTTGCTCACGCAAAACCGCGACGCCAAAGGACTCTCGGCGGTCTGGGGCGTGAGCGTTGGGGATTTTGGCACCTTTTCCTTAAGTTACGGTTTCGAAGACGTCTTTGCCAAATTTGCGGTGGTGCGCACGGTCCCCGCAGGTGGGGAGCCACGTAGCCCCCACCGCCGTCCATTACCACCGCCGTACCCGGGTATGCCGGCGCCTGCCCTTTACTTTGAGGAAGCCAGCGGCGTCACCTCAGCCATTACACCGGCCTTTGGCTTTGACTCTCGCGATGACCCATTTGATCCCAACCAAGGGGTGAGCTACTACGTCAGGTTTCGCACTGCCGGGGGCATCCTTGGGGGAGATTTTAACTACGTGCGGCCGGAACTGGGTTTTTCCGTTTTCCACCCGCTATCCCGACGTTACATTGTCGCAGCCAACGTAGAGGGTGGGTGGATTCGTCCCTTTAACGGCTCACGAATCCCCCTTTACGACCGTTACTTTCTCGGGGGGGAACGCTCGCTGCGGGGGTTTTCGTACTATTCGGTGGTGCCACGAAAGGCCAACGGTGACTTTTTCCTCACCCCCAACGGTTCGCGCATGGGTGGCGACCGCTACCTGCAGCTCAACTTGGAGTACCAAATTAAGCTTGGTGGCCCCCTGAAGTTCATTCTTTTTGCGGATATGGGGAATACGTGGCACGAGCTGCAAGGCTGGCAGTTGGGGCTTTTGCGCTATGCAGCAGGGGCGGAGCTGCGTATCACCTTACCCATCTTCCAAGCGCCTTTACGCTTCATTTACGGTGTCAACCTCAAACCCTTCCCCGACGAGAAACGCTCGGATTTCCAGTTCTCCATAGGAACCACTTTTTAGCACCCGGAGGGACCTGCAACCTCAGGTCTGGGGAAACGTAAAAACCACAGGAGGTGACCATGCGGCGTTGGGGTTTTCTTTTTGCGCTTTGCCTTTTACCCCATGTATTGTGGGCCCAGACCAAGCTTTTGCGCTTCCCGGATGTACACGGTGGGGAAGTGGTGTTTTGCTACGCGGGAGACCTGTGGAAAGCTCCGGTGGCTGGCGGGACTGCGGTGCGGCTGACCGCGCACCCGGGGCAGGAGCTTTTCCCCAAGTTTTCCCCCGATGGTCAGTGGATTGCCTTTACCGGCCAGTACGACGGGGACGAGCAGGTGTACGTGATCCCTTCCCAGGGTGGGGAGCCCAAACAGCTCACCCATTACCCGGCACGCGGACCGTTGGCACCGCGCCACGGGTATGACAACCAGGTGTACGGCTGGACGCCAGACGGCAGCGCCGTGCTTTTCCGCAGCTTCATGGACGCCGATGGCGGGCGCACGGAAACTGCCCTCTACACCGTGAAACGCACTGGTGGCTTACCCCAGAAGCTGCCCATGCCCACGGCAGGGGCCGGTGATTTTTCCCCCGACGGCAAGAAAATGGTTTACTCGCCCTTGTTCCGCGACTTTCGCACTTGGAAAAGGTACGAGGGTGGCTGGGCGCAGGATTTGTATATCGTGGATTTAGCCACCTTAGCGTTAACCCCAGTTTCTCCCAGCAAGCGCACCGAGCGGGACCCCATGTGGATTGGGGACAAGATTTACTTCGTTTCTGACCGCGATGGCACCTTAAACCT
Source organism: uncultured Thermoanaerobaculum sp. (assembly GCA_937934115.1). GTDB lineage: Bacteria > Acidobacteriota > Thermoanaerobaculia > Thermoanaerobaculales > Thermoanaerobaculaceae > Thermoanaerobaculum. Next base: position 21,986 of record CALHAH010000046.1, on the reverse strand, counting down.
CTATAGCTTCGATCCCAAGACCCAGGCCACCGAGCAATGTACCCATTCCCACACGTGGGATGTGCGTTGGGCTTCCTCGGATAACCAACGCTTCATCGTTTATGAACTGGGTGGGGAGTTGCGGCTTTTCGACACGCAAACCCGCGAGGACCGCAGCATCCCCATCACGGTCCCCGACGATGGCTTGGCCGCGCGGCCGTCCTGGTATCGGGCCGACAAAAACGTGGAAGATTTTGCTTTGAGTCCGGGGGGGGAGCGCGCTCTTTTTGTGGCCCGTGGGGATGTGTTTACGGTGCCGGTGGAGAAAGGGCCCACCCGCAACCTTACGCAAACCTCCGGCGCTCACGACAAATGGGCGCGGTGGTCCCCCGATGGCAAGTACGTGGCGTTTGTGTCCGATGCCGATGGTGAGGAAAACGTGTACTTGGTAGCCCAGGATGGCTCCGAAAGGCCGGTGCAGATCACCAAGGGCCTTACGGCGATGCTGTACGCACCGGAATGGTCCCCCACCGGCACCCACCTAGCCTTTGCCGACAAGGATGGGAAGGTTTACCTCTTGGACGTGGCCAAGAAATCCTATGAGGTCATTGCCCAGGACCAGCGCTCGCGCGTGAGGGACTATAGCTTTTCTCCGGACGGTCAGTTCTTGGCCTTTTCTTTGAGTGATCCCAACGAAAACCGATCCCTTTACATTTACAGCTTGCAGGAGAAAAAAATGTACCGCGTCACCGATGACCTTTTCGACGAAAGGCAACCGGTGTGGGACCCCGAAGGCCATTACTTGTATTTCCTTTCCACGCGGGAGTTTGCACCGCAGATTTCGCAGGTAGAGTGGAACTTTGCGGGCAACCGCATGACCAGGATTTACGCGCTGGTGCTCAAGAAAGACGGCAAGCACCCCTTTCCACCGGAGTCTGACGAAGTAAAGATCGACGGCGACAAGAACAACAAAGACAAAGGAGAAGCCGGCGAGAAAGAGGGCGAAAAAAAGGGTGAGAAGGACAAGGTTCAAGCTGAGAAAAAACTGCCGAAAGTGGTGGTGGATTTCCAAGGACTAGGGCAACGGGTGGTGCCAGTGCCCTTGGTGGGTGAAAACTACGACGGGCTTTCGGTGGTTCCGGGCTACCTGTTGTACGTGAAGCGCGGTGCTCCCTTTTACGGTCGTGATTCCTATGCCAAACCGGGCTTGTACATCTACGACCTGAAAAAGCGGGAGGAGTCACTTTTGGTGGACGATGTGGCGGCTTATGCCGTATCCGGCGACGGGAAAAAGGTTCTGGTGCAGCAGGGAAAGACGTACAAGGTTTACGACGTCAAACCGCAAGCCAAGGAATCCAAGACCGTTTCCACTGCAGACCTTAAGGTTTACAGGGTGCCGCAGGAAGAGTGGGCGCAAATCTTCCGTGAGGTGTGGCGCCGCTTTCGCGATTTCTTTTACGTGCGCAACATGCACGGCTACGACTGGAAAGCCATTGGCCAGCAGTACGAAAAGCTTTTGCCCTACGTCAAGCATCGTAGTGACTTGAACTACCTCCTGGGAGAAATGGTTTCCGAGCTCAACGTGGGCCACGCCTACATTCAAGGTGGCGACTTTGAAATTCCCGAAAGGCCGCAGGTGGCCCTCCCCGGGGCGCGGTTTGCCCTTGATGCCAAGGCTGGCCGTTATCGCATCACCAAGATCTTCACCGGCGATCCCTTTGACGAAAAATACCGCGCACCCTTGGCGGAAGTGGGCGTGGATGCGCGGGTTGGGGACTACGTGCTGGCGGTGGACGGCGTAGAACTGCGGGCGGACGACAACGTGTACCGCCTCCTGCAGCACAAGAAAGATCCGGTGACCCTTACCCTCAACGACAGGCCCAGCTGGGAAGGGGCGCGCAAGGTCACCTTTAAGCCCATTTTTGATGAGTCGAACCTGCTTTACTTCGAGTGGGTCAAAGAAAACCGCGAAAAGGTGGCGGCCCTTTCCAGCGGTCGCATTGGATACGTGCATATCCCGGACATGGGTGCCGACGGCATTTACGAGTTCATCAAGTGGTACTACCCGCAAATTCGCAAGGAAGGCTTGATTGTTGACGTGCGCTCCAACGGCGGGGGCAACGTCTCGCAGTGGATCATTGAGCGGCTGGACAACAAGCTTTTGGGTACGCGTTTTGGTAACCGTGGCGACCAAGCCCGGACCTATCCTTACACGGTGTTTTACGGGCACATGGCCTGTCTTCTGAACGAAACTTCGGCTTCCGACGGCGACATTTTCCCGCATATGTTCCGCAAAGCAGGTCTTGGCCCCCTCATTGGCAAGCGCTCCTGGGGCGGTGTGGTGGGGATTTCATCGCATGGGCCGCTTATTGATGGCGGGCAAGTTTTTGTTCCGGAACAAGGCACCAACGACGTAGACGGTTCATGGATCATTGAGGGCCACGGGGTGGACCCGGACATTGCAGTGGAAAACGACCCCGCTTCGGTCATTGCCGGCAAGGACAACCAGTTGGAAAGGGCAGTAGCGTACCTTTTGGACAAGATGCAAAAGGAGCCCCGCAGGTTGCCCCAGCGTCCACCTGATCCGGTGAAGACCAAGTAAGCCCATTCGTGTTTTGTTGACGCCCCGGGCTTGGTCCCGGGGCGTTTTTTTGGGGGGGACATGGGAACGCAGGGTTCTGGGGGCTTGTTGGTGCCGGCTTGCTCCAGGGGCTGGAGTTGGTGCGCCAGATCGCTTGACTGTAGCTGAACAGAGTTTTTAGAATCTGTATCGGGAAAGGGCGACCTGTTATGAAGCCAATAGGGCGAGTGTTTATTGGTTTGGTGCTGAGTACCTCTGCTGGCCATGCCATCGTGATTACGACCCCCACAGGTGTTCTCCACAACCCAGGGGCCACGCTGGTTTCTGATCCGCCGGCTTTCGACCTGTGGATGCGGCGCAACGTCCGTTTAGACGGTAGCGTGGGCATCACCACAAATTACCCACGAAGTGGCAACGGCTCGGTGTGGTTCTCCTTGGGGGCCAATACCTCCAACGGCGGTAAGGCGGACTGGGAATTTGTACCTGCAACCAGTTTCGGGTTGCTGGGACAGCTGGGTACCGTGCGCTACGACTGGTACCGGGACAGCGCCTCGGTGGTGTCCAACTGGTTACACCCGGCCTTGCGCCTTATCGTGGACGCCGACGGCAACACCGCTACCACCAACGACATCGTCTACCTCATTTACGAGCGCTGTTACAACGTCCCGGGTTGCCCTGCCGCTCCCACAAACACGTGGGTAACCGACAGTATTACTGGTTCCACCGTGCTTTGGCTCTGGTGGATAGGTGTGGGCCCGGATTACATCTTTAACCGCACTCTCGCCGATTATCAGTCGGGGTCGTACCCTTCTGCTCCCGGTTTTCCCGTGCTCAGCGGCGCGAGCCTGGTTTTGGGGGTAAGCGTTGGCGTGGGGTCAGGTTGGCCTGGGCCTTCGCCCAGTTTTCTTGGGGCCGTGGACAACGTCGTGGTAGCCAGTAACACACCTGGGGCGGCCAGCATTGATCACAACTTCGAAATTGCTTACGACGTGGAGGCGTTTTTGGGTTCCTTGCCACCGAGCCTCGGGCCCGGCACCATGTACTCGGGTCTTACCTTTTCGTGCACCAACAACGGTCCTGGCGACGCGGTAAACGCGTCCTGTTCCCTTGCGGCTTCAGTTGGTGCGGTGAGCAACGTAAACTGCTCCCCCCCTGTGCCTGTGGCCCTTTTACCGGCTACCAACAGCATCATGTGCACCTACGATTTCACCGCTCCGGGAAGTCAAGGAGGGGTTGATACGCCTGCCACCCAGGTGACCTTTACCGTAACGGCCAGCGCGGATTTTGACAACAACCCCAGCAACAACACCGCCACCACAACGCCGCCAGTGCCATTGGTGGATGCTTTGGATGACGCGGTGAGCTTGCCCGCGGGCAGCACTGGCTCCTTTAATGTGGGCAGCAACGACCAATTTGGGACCGGCAGCCTACCGCCAGGCGCCACGTTCACGCTGCTGGGTTCCACCACCTGTGCCAGCGCCAGCATAAACCCCACCACCGGGGTGGCCACGTTTCAGGTGCCCGCTGTTGGTTCCTGTGTGGTGGCCTACCGCGTCTGTGCCTTAAGTGGCTGTGACACCGCGCAACTGGTGGTCACGGCGCAGCAACAAGAGCCCATCCCCACGTTGGGTGATTGGGGGCTTTTCGTGCTTATCGTGCTCATGGCTGGCGCCGGACTCCTGCTTTTGCGGCCCATGTGTGCCTCGTAAAAAGCGAGGCCCAGGCTGCTGGTGTTTTGCTGCAAGCCGTGAGTAGTGTGGCACCGCCGCTTTGCCGCGGCTCTTGGCTCTTTTTTTCAAAACCCGCGCCCAGGGCGGGTGCCACATTTTGTTTTCTGTGGGGCCGCCACTTTTGCGCTTCCTCGGCGCGCGCAGGCAAGCCCCCGGGTGTTCGTGAAGGCTTGGGGGCCGGGGGACCAGTCGCGAGCGGTCCACGATAGGGTCCCTTCGCCGGGTGTTAAACTCAAAGCATGAGAAAAGGGCTTGTGCAGCTTTGGCAGCATCCGGGAAGCCGATTTGTGTTGATGTTTGGGCTTTGGCTGGCGGTTTTGTTTTTGGCGCTGGCGTGGAAACCCGTTAACGACCACATGGTCGTCCCCTATACCACGTTCATTGCGCGGGAAGCGGCCGTGGTCCTGCGATGGTTCGGGGTGAACGCGCAAGCGGTGGGGTTAACACTCACGTCACCACGCTTTTCCGTGGCCATTTACAACGGCTGCAATGGGCTTGAAGCCAGCATTGTGCTTCTTTCCGGCATTTTAGCTTTCCCCTCCCGCTGGCGCTGGAAGGCTGTGGGCGTGGTCATGGGTCTTTTGGTGATTCACGTGGTGAACTTGGTGCGGGTGCTTTCGCTTTTTGGGCTGGGGATACTAAAGCGGGAGTGGTTTTCGGCCTTTCACAACGTGGTTTGGCAGGTGGTCATTGTGGTTTTGGCCGTAGCGATGCTTGTCGTGTGGGCACAGTACGGTCAGCGCCGGGCAATCACCGTGGCTTGGGGGCAGGAGCGCCGTGGGTAAGGGATCAAAAGCCACAAAAGCTGAAAGGTCAGACGCCGAAAAACTGAAAATCCTTCGCAAGCGCTTTTTGCGGCGCTTGCTGCTGGCTGTCGGTGTTGTGTTGCTGGTATGGTTGGTGCTCAAAGCGCCTTACGGTGCGGCTGTGAGTTGGGTAGCGCAGGGACTTACGCGTATCGTGTCATTTTCACCTGCGCCGGTGCTGGAAGCTCAAGGAAACAATGTGGTGATTGGTCGTCGGGATTTTCGACCGGATTCCGGGTGGCTGCAGATCCCCTTGGTGCAGGTGCATGCCAACATCGTTCCCTATTTTGCCCTGGGCTGGGCCTTGGCTTCTTCGCGAAAGGCTCGCTGGCGGGTGGTTAAAGCTTTTGCTTGGCTTGCCGCTGCCCATGTGTTGACCCTGGTGGCGGAAGCGCAGTGGTTTTACGCCAGCCAGTTGGGTCCCTGGAGCTTGGAGAATTACTCGCCTCTTTCCCGGGCCCTCTGGGGGGTCCTGCGCTTCTTTTTGAGTTTGGCAGCGCTGTACGGTTTGCCCATCCTCTTGGTGTTTTGGGCGTTGCCAGAAGAAACAGCGCTGCTTTTGGGTCTGCGGCCGCTTGCGGAAAAGTCTTTGAACTAGCAGTGCCTGTACCGCGTCGCAGGTTGTAGGAACCCCGAGAAGCGGCGGGCTGGTTCTCACCGGCGCGGCGTTCTGGAACAAGGCGTCGCAGCAAGCAATGTTGCTTATTTTTGCGGAGCACCTCGTGTGGCCGGGGGAGCTCAAAGTCTGCTTGCGGGGGAAGTGGCAAAGTGTGGTAGCATGGGTGGAAGTCAAAGGAGGTGACTCATGGCAAGTGTTCCTCCGCCGGTGCCGCCGGCGTCAGTGCCAACGCAGCAGCCCCCAGCTCCCAAAAAGACCAGCCCCTGGTTATGGGTGTGCGTGGGGTGTGGGGTTTTGTGCTTGATTGTGGTTTTGGTGTTTGTGGTGGGAGGGCTGTTCCTGTTTAAGAAGGGCAAGGATTTTGTGAAGACCGCGGAGAAGAATCCGGCAGTTGCCGCGGCCAAGATTGTGGCGGCCGTCAACCCAGAAATTGAAGTGGTGGATGCGGACGACAAAGCTGGCACCGTAACTCTCCGCCACAAGAAAACCGGCGAGACCATCACCCTTAACGCCGAGGACATCAAGAAGGGTCGGCTCAAGTTCACCAACGAAAAAGGCCAAGAGGTAACCATTGAGGGCAGCCAAGAGCACGGGAAGGTCAAGGTTTCCTCCCAGCAGGGCGAAATGGTGTTTGGTGAGGGTGCGGGCGAGCTTCCCGACTGGGTCCCCGTGTACCCGAAAGGCAAAGCTTCCGGAAGCTGGCAAACCCGGTCGCGGGAAGGAGCAGGCGGAGCGGCGGTTTTCACCACCGCGGATGCCCCGGACAAGGTCATGGCTTTTTACGAGCGGGAGCTGAAAGCGCGAGGGTTTTCCCCCAGCACCTCGCGCTTTGAGCAAAACGGCAAACTCGTGGGTGGTCTCGTACAGGGAAAACATGCTCAGGGTCGGCGGCTAACGGTTACGGTGACGCAAGAAGCGGGTGGCCAAACCAACGTGGCGCTGGCCTACGAGGTGAAATAGGCCCCATAGGGCTTGACCCGCGCTTTTCAAGCCACGCTTTTTCCACCGTCAAGGTGTGGCTAATGGAGGGCTGCTGATATCAGCACGACCGCGGCCACGCCCAAGGCGGTAGCCAAGACGTCGCGCTTGCGACAACGCGGCGTGGTGAGGGCGGGGATCAGGTCGCAAGCGCCTAGGTAAAGGAAAAACCCAGCTAAGAGCAACAGCAACCATGCCATGCCACCTGCGGGCACGCGAATACGTAAGCCTGCAAAGAAACCTACCACCAGCAGGCCAGCGTTAGCTAAGAGCACGTGAGTGGCTTGGGAGCGCTGGTGATGGTGGGAGAGCACCAAGCTCACGGCGGTAAGACCATCGGCAAACTTGTGGGCGGAAAGGGCCGTGGCCACCGCCACCAATGCGGGGAGCCCTTCTCGCCATGCGGCTGCCAAGGCCAGGCCATCCAACGCGGAGTGGAGCAGAAGACCTACCGCTCCGTGCATGGCCAAGGGCGGATGGGTGTGCTCGGTGGGGGGGCAATGGGCCGCAAGTCCGTGGGGATGGGGGTGCAGGATGTGAAGTTTGTCCAAGGCCATGGTCGTTACAAAGGCCAAAAGTACCAGCATGGCGCCGCGGTGCGCGTCGCCCACAGATTGAAGGCCTTCGGGAATCAGCTCGCCCAGAGCCAACCCCACCAAGGTGCCGGCGGAAAAGGCTAAAAGCACGCGGCTGTGGCGGTCCCAGGTAAGTGGCACTAGCCCCCCAAGCAGCGTGGCCAAAACCACCGCCAGCACCAGAACGCCGCCAATCCAAACCATCAAGGCATTGTAGCCTCTCCCAGGCGGATGCCCGGTAGAATAGTCTTGTGACGGAACGAGTGCGGCTGGATGTGTTCCTGGATGTGGCCTGTCTTGCCAAAACCCGCTCGCAAGCGAAGCAGCTCTGCGACGGGGGGAAGGTGGAGGTGAACGGCGAGCGGGCCAAGCCCCACCGCCTGGTGGGGGCAGGGGACCGCATCACGCTCACCTTGGGGCCGGGCAGGAAAAAGGAAGTGGTGGTGCGGGATGTGCGTGCCACCCATGTGTCCAAGGCCGAAGCGCGCACGCTTTACGAGGATGTGACCCCGCCCCCCACTCCTGAAGAGCTGGCCCTGCGGCACATGGCCCCGCCCCCGGCACCACCCAAGGGCTGGGGTCGCCCGGAAAAGCGCCATCGCCGTGCCCTGGATCGGCTCCGGGGTCGGCGATGAACCGGCAGCGGCGCTTCGGCGGGTGGGGGTTTGCGGATACCCACGCGCTGCCGCCCCCAGAGGCGCTTTCGGCCTTGGAGTGTGCTCTGGGAAAAGGTGAAGGCCTGCCGCAGGCCGCCTTGGAGTTTTTTCGCCTTCCCAAGCCCAGGAAGCTGCCCCGCTTGCCAGGAGTGCTGAAAAGCGATGGCCCTACGCGGCTCGCGTACGCTTGTGGCCAGAGTTTTCCTGACCTTTTGCTGGTGCGAACGGCAGCTTTACGTCACTTCCCGGACGCGGTGGCTTTTCCCGCTTCGCCGGAAGAGGTTTTGGCCTTGGTGCAGCAAGCCAGCACGCAAGGGGTAGTGCTGGTGCCACGGGGTGGGGGGACCTCGGTGGTGGGCGGGGTCAACATCCCCCAGGATCCGCGTCCGGTGGTGGTGGTGAGCTTGGAAAAGCTTTCCGGACTTTACTCTTTGGATGGTCGTTCGGGGCTAGCTACCTTGGGGGCGGGTACGCCCGGCCCGGAGGTGGAGGCGCAGCTGGCGGCAAATGGCTTTTGGCTGGGGCATGAACCGCAGTCCTTTGAGCTTTCCACCATTGGCGGTTGGGCAGCCACCCGCTCTGCCGGTCACCGCTCCACCGGGTTGGGAAAGATGGAAGACTTGGTGGCTGGTGTGGAGGTGGCTTTACCTGCGGGCGCTTGGCGGCTGGGACCTTTGCCGGCCGCAGCGGCGGGGCCAGAGCTCCGCCGGGTCTTGTGTGGTAGCGAAGGAAGACTTGGCATTCTCACGTCGGTGACGGTGCGGGTGCGGCCGCGGCCAGCAAAAGAGCGGGGTAAGGCCATCCTGTTCCCTTCCTGGGACCAAGGTTTTGAGTTTTGTCGCTGGCTTCTGCGGGAAGAGCCGTTTCCGGAGGTTTTGCGGCTTTCCGATGCCGCGGAAACCAGCTTCGGGCGGCACCTTGTGACATCTGGACGCGCAGCAAGCCTGGCCCGGGATTTCCTCTTTTCCCTCAGGCGCTTTTCTCAGGCTTGTTTGCTTTTGGTAGGCACTACGGGGAAGGCCAGCAGGCTTGTGGGTTGCTGGGCAAGACAAGCGCGCCACTGGGGTGGTTTGCCGTTGGGTTCAGGGGTGTACCGGCGTTGGTTGCAGGAGCGTTTTAAACATCCCTATCTGCGGGATAGTTTTTTAAGTTGCGGTTTTGGCGTGGACACCTTTGAAACCGCGGCGCCATGGTCTCAGTTGCCGCGCCTCAAAGAGGCGGTGCGGGCTGGTCTCGAACGGGCGGCTGCCAGCTTAGGAATCCCAATTCTCCTGCTTTGCCACCTCTCCCACGCGTATCCCGATGGGGCGTCCCTTTACTTCACGTTCTTTTGGCCTTTGCGACGGGAGGAAGCGCTTTCCCAGTGGCAAAGCTGCAAGCGCGCCTCGCTTGAGGCCATTCTTCAAGCCGGTGGCACCATCTCGCACCACCACGGGGTGGGCCGCATGCACGCCGCCTATTTGGAGAGGGAGCTCGGTTCCCAAGGCATGCATGTTTTGAAAGCTTTGACCCAAAGCTTGGATCCCGCCGGGATTTTGAACCCTGGCGTGCTGCTCCCCGAGGACGAAGTATGAACGTTCTGAAAGATTGGCGCACCGCGGCCTGGCGTTTCCTGGAAGAGGGGGTGGACTTCTTAATCATTGGGGGCGGGATTACCGGGGCTGGGGTGTTCCACGAAGCCAGTGTACGGGGCTTGCGTGTGGGCTTGGTGGAAAAGGGGGACTTTGCCTCGGGGACATCCTCCCGCTCATCCAAGCTCATCCATGGCGGGTTGCGCTACCTAAAGCGCTTGCAGTTACGCATTACCCGCACTGCCTGTCGGGAGCGCGATACGTTGGCACTCCTTAACCCTCACCTGGTGTGGCCCCTGCGCTTTGTTTACCCCGCGTACACCCAGGACCCTACTCCGGGCTGGCAAGTGGCCTTGGGCTTAAGCATGTATGACCACTTGACGCCTTTTCGCCACCAACACCAGCGGCTCGGCGCTGCGGACGTACGCCAGCTTGTTCCGGTTTTGGCAACCCCAGGACTGGAGTTTGGCTTAGCGTACGACGACTGCGTGGCGGATGACGCCCAGCTCACGTGGGCGGTGATCAAAGGGGGTGTGCGGGCAGGGGGTGTGGCTCTCAACTACGCGCGGGTGGAGGAGCTCCTTTGGGACTCTCGAGGTCAGGTGCGGGGGGCAGTGGTGCGCGATGTCCCCTCAGGAAAAGCCAGGAAGGTGGTGGCGCACGTAGTCATCAACACCACCGGAGTTTGGTGCGACCAAGTTCGGGGTTTTTTGGGCTCGGTTCCTGGGCGGTTGCGCCCCTCCCGCGGATCCCATTTGCTTTTTCCCCGACACCGGCTGCCGCTGTCGGTGGCGGTCACCGGCCTTTCGCCGGATGATGGTCGCCCCGTGTTTGCCGTACCCCACCTGGAGGGAACCCTGGTGGGTACCACCGACCTTTTTCATGAGGGGCCTTTGGACGACCCCAGGCCTGCGCAAGAAGAGGTGCAGTACCTCATGCGCTTCGTGCAGCACACATTTCCCGCGGCCCGACTGAACCTCCAGGACGTCTGCGGCGCTTTTGCTGGGGTGCGGCCCATCGTGGACACCGACGCCGAGGAACCCTCCGAGGCCAGCCGGGAAGAAGCGGTGTGGGTGGAGCGGGGGATGGTGTCGGCAGCTGGGGGTAAGCTCACCACCTTTCGCGTCACCGCCGCTGAGGTAGTGGCCCAGGCGCTGCGGTTATTGCCCGAGGAGCGGCGCCCTCTTGATTTCGACCTTGGCTTGGCCACCGCAGCGTTACCCGACCGTGTTTCTGCCGATGCGGTCCAGGCTTTGCAAGCCCGCGGGGTGGAGGAAGTGGTCGCTTTCGGCCTGGTGCGTCGCCTCGGTGCCCAGGCATTGCCCTTGGTTCAGGCAAGCCCCTGGGAAGCCCTTGCGCCTTTGGAATATCAGTTCGGTTTATGCCCGGCGGAAATCACCTATCACCTAGCTTGGAGCAGGGTTGTCCACCTTGCGGATTTGCTCCTGCGCCGGGTGCGGATGGGCATGTGGCAGCCTCGCCAATGCCTGGAACTGGCCCCTAAGTTGCGGCGGGTGGTACGGCGGGCGGCAGGATGGACCGTGCAGGAGTGGGAGCAGGAGCTGGAACACCTGGCCAATGAGCTGCAAGGGTGGCTGCCGCCGAAGGGAGCCCCGTGAAAGCCGTTTTGGTCAATCCCAGGGCCGGAGGGGGTCGTGCCCGGGTGCAGTGGGATGGGCTCACAGCACAGGTCCCGCTTCCCCGCTCGTTGCCGGTGCTCATGCCCCCTTCCTCTGAGGCCATGCGCGAGGCGGTACGCCAGTTGCTTGCGGCTTCCTGTACCCGCCTGGTGGTGGTGGGCGGGGACGGCACCTTCCACCTGGTGGCTGAAGAAACCTTGGCGGCGGGGGTGTCCACCGTAAGCTTAGGTCTTGTGCCCCTTGGCACGGGCTGTGACTTTGCCCGGGCCTTGGTGCTCCCCAAGAAGCCCAGGGCGGCCTTGGAGCTGGCCTTGGAAGGGGAAGCGAAGCCGGTGGATGCTGGGGTCATGGCGGGCCCAGCGCGCCGTGGATACTTCGTTAACGTGGCTTCTGCCGGTATCTCCGGTTTGGTAGATGAGCTGGTGAACGCCAACCCTCGGCGTGGGGCGCTGGCGTTTCTCACATCAACTTTTAAGGCTTTGCGGCGATACCAGCCGGTGGTGGCTCAGGTGGAGGTGGAAGGGCAGTTGCTTTATTCGGGCTTTGTCCTTTTGGCTGCTGTGGCCAACGGCACAAGCTTTGGTAAAGGCATGAGGATCGCTCCCCAGGCCCGGGTGGATGACGGTTTTTTGGATGTGGTGGTGGTGGAAGCGGTACGGGGTTGGCAGCTGGTGCGGCGGCTGCCCTTGGTGTACCTGGGCCGGCATTTACGTTTGCCCCAGGTGCGCTTGGCCCGGGGAAAAGATGTCCGGCTGAACTTCGAGGGCTCACTGCCGCCCTTTGACGTGGATGGGGAGTGTGTGCCCTCGGCCCCTGCCCGCTTTTCGGTGATGCCCGCTGCCCTCCAGGTGGCGCGGGGGGCAAGGTGCTGACCTGTTGCTGCTTTGGGGTCCCAACAGCGTAGCCACCTCTTTTGACGTTCGTGGGGAAAGTCGACCATTGCAGGCAAAAAAGCTGCTTTTCCCCAAGCTTTTCGCCCATGGTGTTTGAAAAGCAGGGCCTTCGATGGTCTTTCACTGCTGCTAGTGGGCCAACTTTTTGCAAAGACCCCGTTCGCTTTGCGCCGCCAGCGCGGGCGGGCCACGGTAGCTCAGGCGTTTTCTCGAAAGCCTAACTCTTCTCCGGTGCTCCTGGGCTTAAGGCCTGCTCTCGCAGTTTGTGGAGGATGCGAGCTTCCGCAAGCCCGTGTTTTTCCTGCGCCTTTTGCCACGCCTCCTCCGCCCTGGCCAGGAGCTGGGCGGCGACCGCTTGGTCGTCCAGGGAGGGAAGGTTAATGCACACGTTTTGGTAGGCGCCGGCGGCGGCAGCGCGGGCCACCTGGGCGCCCACCCCAGCATCGGAAAGGGAAGCTTGCAGACCAATGGCGGCCACTTCCAGGCACAGGTCCAGGATTTCCGGACAAGCTTCCAACACCGAAAGCGGCACCTGGATGGCTTTTAGTGTGGCTTGTCGCACGGCGTGTGCTCGGCTTACCTGTTCTTCCGGACTGCCTTTAGGCAAGCGCATGGCGGCCAGGAGCTCATCAAAAGCGCGGGTATCTGCATCCATCGCCGCAAGCAATTTGTCCTTAAGCTCTTGTCCGCGTATGGCGATACGCTCCAGCGGTTCTTTCTTGTCCTCAAAGCCCTTTTTCCCTAAACTCAAGTTAGCCACCATGGACGCCAAGGCGGCCGCCAATGCACCACAGAGGGCAGAAACCGAACCGCCTCCGGGAGCAGGGGAATCGGTGGAAAGCTCGTTAACAAAAGAGCGCACACTCATTTGCGCAAGGGGTGCCGGCGGCGCCAAGCGGTACTCAATGATGCGCTCGGCGGGGTTAAAAGGCTTAACTTCCGAAAGACCCAAGGTACGAACGGCCACGTGAATGATTTCCTCTTCCGGAACACCCCTGCTCTTGCCCATGCGTGCCAAGTAGTGCTTCCCCGCTTCCAAGAGCGCCGACTTGGGCACCAACCCCACCAGCTCCGATCCGGTGACCCGCAGCCCCCGTTCGCGGGCTTTTTCCTCGCAGGTGTCAAAGGCCACGTGCAGCGGCGTCACGTCCAGGTCCGTGAGGTTCATGGAAACCTGGGCGCAGCCGTACTCGGGGATGGTCCACCCTACGGCTTTCACGGACTTTAAAAGCCCGGGCTCGTACATGGGCTCGCCTTTTTCGTTGCGGATCACTTCCCCGTGCTCGTCGCGCTTCATGCGGCCCTTTTCGCGCACGTCCAGGGCCACGCGATTAGCCAAGCGCTTGTCGGTGGTGTTGAGGTTCACGTTATACGCCACTAAGAACTTGCGCGCCCCCACCACGCACGCTCCCAGCTTGGGGTTGAACTCTGCCGGCCCAAAGTCCGGTTGCCAGGCGGGGTCCTTGAGCTTCTCAGGCAAGCCTTCGTATTCCCCAGTACGGATGTCTGAAAGGTTGCGGCGGTAAGGTGCGGAAGCTGCATACTCGTAAAGGAAGACCGGAACTTGGAAGTCGTCGGCGAGACGTTTACCCAACGCTTTCGCCAAAGCTACGCACTCCTCTAAAGTGACCCCGGAGATGGGCACGAAAGGCACTACGTCCACAGCACCAATGCGCGGGTGTGCTCCTCTGTGCTGGCGCATGTCAATGAGCTCGAAGGCGGTGGCCGCCAGGTGATACGCGGCTTCCAGCACCGCTTCCGGCTCACCCACAAAGGTAATCACCGTGCGGTTGGTTTCCGCCCCGGCGTCCACGTTGAGAAGCGTCACACCCGCTACCTTGGTCACCGCCTGTGCCACCTTTTCGTAGACTTCCGGTTTTTTCCCCTCCGAAATGTTCGGCACACACTCCACCAGCCTCATTTCCACCTCCAGCGGGAATCGTAACGTAAGCTAACGGTTTTTTTGCAGAACCTGAGTGTAGACCTGGAACACTCTCTCTGCTGTTGCCTCCCAGCGGAACGCTTGCGCCCGAATCAGCCCTGCCTCCCGAAGCCTGCGTTGCAGGTTCAGGTTGGTGACAACGTCTCGCAGGGCACAGGCTAACTGGAAAAAATCGCCAACGGGTACCAACAAGGCCGCAGCACCGGACACCTCCGCAACGGCTTCATCCGCAAAGGCAACCACTGGTGCCCCACAGGCCATGGCTTCCACCACCGGCAAGCCAAAGCCTTCGGCCAAGGAAGGAAAGACAAAGGCCGAACAGTGGCGGTAGAGAACCGGGAGGAGCTCGTCCGGCACGAAGCCAAGGATTCTAGTTGTTTCAGGCGGGACTCGCGCCAGCGTGTGCGCCACCGCGGCTTCTTGCTGGGGGTGGATTTTTCCTACAAGCACTAGGGGCCTGCCAAGCTTTGCTTCGGCCAAACTGGCAATGAGTTGCGGCAAGGACTTGCGAGGGTCCCCGGTGCCCACAAAAAGAACGTAACCGGGCTGAAGACCAAGGGTGTGGCTGAGGGCTTCTGCTTCCTCCGCTGCAGCGTGGGGGTGGAAACGGACGGGATCGATACCCGGGTACGCCACGTGAATGCGCGGGCGCGGGAACCAAAGCCTTGTGGTAACTTGCTTGGCAGTAGCGTAGCTATCGGCAATGACCGCCGAGGCTCGCCGGAGGTAAAGCCAGAGACTCACCCAAGCCAGCCCTTTACGCAGCTGGGGGATACGCCGGGAGTAAAGGTGGGGGAGCTGCAAGCGGACGACATCATGGCAAGTGGCGACGATCGGCAACCCGGGAGGCGGGGGCAGCGGCCAAGGTTCCAGGATGTGTAGCATCGCGCATCCTGCCTGCTGCGCCGCCGCCATGAGCTTGGTGAGCTGGCGCCAGTTGGGCTTGGAGGGAAGGCGTTTCGCCTCATTCAGGGCTTGCTGCAACGGGTCGGCCTTGACTCTGCTGTCTTGCAAATGGAGCCCCCAAAGCTCCAGGTCCTTTACCGTACCAACCTCAAGCAAAGCCCTCCCCAGCTCCCGCACGTAGCGACCAATCCCCTGGTAGGCCGAGCCGGTTTGCAGGGGCAGGAGATCTAAAGCGACCCGCGGACGTTGGGTTTTGCTGTTCACGGTCAGATCCTTTGCCGCTGGGTGCCGAGCTTGTGGATCCTCAAAAGAAGAGAAAAAAGCCGCAGGGGTAGGAAGGTGGCCATGAGGCCAAGCCAAAGTTTGGGATGGGCACTTTGGTGGCGCAGCGCCTTCCAGAGCCAGCGCCGAGCGTTAGCTTTGTGGCCGGCTTTGAGCTCTGCCACTGCGGTGACCCGGGCAAGGCCTCCCAGCCGTTGGTGCAAATGCTTTTTCGAAAGCTCGGGAGGTACAGGCTGGGTACGAAGAAAATCCTCAATGATTTGGTAGCAAGCAGCGGTGTGCCGGCCTATTTGTGCCGTGTCTTGCTGGGCATGTCTCCGAACAAACGCCAGGCGATAAGAAACGGCTGGGATAGGTCGACGGCCAACTAACCGGAGCCACAACCCGTAGTCGTCGGCTGCCGGCCATTGTTCCGGGAATCCCCCCACGGTCAAAAGTACGTCTCGAGAAAAGAGCGCGGCGTTGATAAAAAAGGGCGGCTGCAAAAGCATAAATGACACGCCTACACTCTTGGGGACGGGATGGGCAGGCCAAGGGCTGAGGCGGTACTTCTGCGGTTCAGTGCAAAGCTTGGCCGGTGTCAGACCAGGATCTTCGCTTTGAAATGTCCAAGCAAGACAGCCTACAGCTTCTTGGCCTTTGGCATGTTCGAGCAAGATGCGCAAGGCACTTGAATCCCAAAGGTCGTCGTCGTCCAAAAAAGCCACCCAAGGTGCCCGCGCGTGAGCCAAGGCCAAATTGCGAGCTCGCGCCAGTCCTTTTCGCTCCTGGAAAAAAACGCGAATCCTGGGGTCCTGCTGGCTCCAAGCCGAAAGCAAGTCAGGGGTCTCGTCGGTGCAACCGTCAGCTACTACCAGTACCTCGATCTGCTGGAGGTCCTGCCCTAAGGCTGAAGAGACGGCGTCGGGCAACCACTGCGCCCGGTTGTGGGTGGCCATGATCACGCTTACTAGAGGAGCGCCAGGTGACAGAGTCATGGCGCTCTCCGCTTTTGAGGGGGTTTCGCAAAAGCTGAACCACTTCTTTTACGAAGCATCTCGGTAGCCTGCTGGTACCAGCGTGCGAAAAGCGCTGGAGGCTATCATGACCAACGCAAGCAACGCGGTGCGAGGAGTGGGGTCCAAAGCTAAAGCTCCGCGCATCTGAGACCACGCTCCACGAAAGGAACCTTCTGCGAGCATAGCTCGGGCGGTTTGGAGGGCAGCCTGAGCGTGAACCGCCCGCGACCGTCGCGTCCAAACCTTGGCATGGGGGGAAGGGAGATAGGTCCGCGCGGTTGCGATGGCTTTCTTGAGGTCATGGAGGTTGGTTCCAGCGGAAACAAGGCGCAGGGTGTCATTGCTCCCGTGGAGGCGCCAACAGGCTAGCGGCTCTGGTTCAAACCAGATGGGAAACGAACACGCAATTCGCTTCCACATGTCCCAGTCGGCGGTGTGAATCAAATCTGTGTTAAAGCCGCCCAGTCTGTCATAGGCCTTTCGTGAAACCACCACTGCCGGAGTCATAATGCGGTTTGCAACTGCAATTCGCCTCAAAAAGTCAGCAATAACGCCAGGGGCTTCGGCTTCCAAGGGTGAAATTTCGAGCCAGTGCCCCCGCTCATTAACCACAATGCAGCGACAAAAAATGGCGCCAAGCTCCGGGTGGCTTTCGGCCACCAACCGAAATTTTTGGTAAAAGCCGGCACGGACCAAGTCATCGCCGTGGAGGATGTGGATCCATTGACCGCGGGCGTACTGAATGCAACGGTTGAACGTGGCTGGGGCTCCCAAGTTCCTCTCGTTGCGGTAAAACTCCACGCGTCCTTTGCCCACTTTTGTGACCACTGATTTCGGGTCATCACTGGAACAGTCATCCACAACAGCAATCTGCATGTTTTCTGGTCCAGGATCCTGCATAAGTACGCTTGCCAGCGTCTCAGCGAGGAAGCGAGCGCAGTTGTAAGCCGGAATCATGACCGACCAAAAAGGCTCTGGGTGACCTCCTTGAGCGTCGCTTCTCGCCATACAGGAATTAGGATACACTAAGCGCTGGGCGTGACTACACCTATGATCTTCCGCGTCTCCCACAACAGGACGCTATTTTCCGCGCTACTTCCGGCGTTGATACTGTCAGCCGTGGAAGGCCTTCTTACCGAGGGCTGGGCATCCCTTCGCGTGTGGGATCTTTCTCCAAACCATCAGCTTCTGGTCACCACGGCCCCCTGGTGGCTGGTAACTTTGTGGGTTGCCCTTGGCCTCGCAGGCCTAAGCTCGCAAGCCAAAAGCCCATCCCCAACGCGTTGGCGCCTTTTTCTTGCGGCTTTTTTCCTTGCTGTTGTTGTGCTTCCTCTGAGCCTCGCATTCTGGGGCTTTAAAAAGGTTGGTCATTTTGTGCGCTACGACCATGTTCGCTTCGGGGCGGAAAATGCCCTTAGAGTACTGCTGCATTTGTTACAAACTGCGCCAACAGCTGTTTTCGCCTTTGTTTGCTGCCTACTGGCGGGGTGTTTAACCCTCGTACTAGCAGTTAGACGTTTCGCTCCACCGCAGAATCGTAACGGTGGATGGCTAGCGTTCGGCGCTATTTTTCTGTGCCTTGGAATTACTCATTGGTTTTGCGGGTATCTGCAGGGGACCTGGCCAAAGAGTACTTGGGGCGCGGTGCTTCCGGGGCCTCGAGATGTGGACCGTTCGCCGGCTAGCATCCGAAAGTACCCCCATTGGGTCGCAAAAGCTACGAGGGGACGTGAATTACAGCTCCCTGAGAAAAAATTTCCGGTTATTGTCGTACTCGTTGAAAGCCTTCGCTGGGATTTGCTAAAGCAGTATCCCCAGTTCGTCCCTTTTTTAAAAAGGATGTCTCAAGAGGGGGTTTTGCTAGAGAAGGCTTATACGCCTGCTACTCATTCGGATTACTCGGACCTTAGTGTTTGGTATTCCCGCTACCCTCTGCTGTCGGGAACGCGAATGGTTTGGCGCGCCGATGATCCTAGGCGGGGGCTTTCTGCCTTTGCTGCTTTTAAGGCTTTAGGTTATAAAACTGCGTATATTTCCTCACAAAATGAAAAGTGGGGGAATATGATTTCGTGGCTTAAGGTCCCAGAGGTGGACTACTTTTTCCATTCTGAAGACTTTGAGGGAACTACTTGGGAAAACTGGGATGACCTTCCCGGTTTGGTGGGCTTAATCAAGAAGGGGATAGCTACCGCTGGGAAAATTGAAGATAGTGAAACTTTGCGCGTAGCTTTGAAGTGGATTGATTCCCACGGTGCCCAAGGACCCTTCTTTTTAGGCCTAAACTTACAGAATACTCACTTTCACTATGTGTATCCACCGAGGCCCCTTCGCCCTTTGCAACCAGATGAGATTGATTTTCCCGCGGTCTATTATACGTGGCCAAAAGAAAAAAAAGAGGTTGTGAGAAACCGTTATTTGAACGCGGTGTTGAACGTAGACCGCTTGCTTGCGGAGTTTTCGCAGGAGCTCGCAAGGCGTGGGCTTTGGGAAAACTGCTTCTTTGTAGTGGCGGGCGACAACGGGGAAGCTTTCTATGAACATGGGTTTGGGAATCATTCTGGACCGATGTACGAGGAATGCGTGCGGACGCTTGTGGTAATGAAGCTTCCGCGCGGAATAAACGTGGCGGCTCCCGAACACCCGGTGAATCTCATTGACCTCGTCCCGGGGATCATGGATCTTTTGGGAGTTGTGCCTCCCCGTGATTTTCAGGGAGTGTCGCCTTTTTTGAAACCCCATCCACGGCCGGAAGTGTTTTTGCATTCCTACGGTTTCGTCCTACAGGACGGAATGGTAGCCTGGCCCTGGAAGGTTTTGCTGACCCGTTGGCCAGAAGAGAAGCGCGAGCTCTATCACTTGGAGATGGATCCAGAAGAGAGCAACAACCTCTGGGAGAAATACCCAGAGGTGATCCAAGCGTTGGTTCCGCGCCTCACCCGGTTTCGAGAAGAACAGCTCTCCTATTGGCTTCACCAGGACAATTGGGGGAGTTTTTTTCCGCCACGTTTTACAGCTGCCGATTATTCTTTAACAACCGGTCCAACCCGGCACTGAGCGCGCCAATGAAGAGCCCCTGCGATATGGACTCGGCGATTCCCTGGAACGTCCAGCGGCCAAAGCGTCCTGCAGGAATGATGCCGTTTTCCAAAAGGAGGTTTTGGGCTTCCTGCTGCCATGGTGACCGCGGCCAACGCCAAGTGTAAGCAGTGGAGATCGTATTCCAGTGGATGGCCACGGGTTCCTTGAGGAAGCCCAGGTCTGTTGCCTCTTGGATGACCGCCTGAACGGTTGCTGCTAGCGTCTCGCCCTGTGGTAAATCGCCCGGTAAAAACGAGCGCTCGATGTACATGCTTACGAATTTCTTCCTGTTCCCTTCGGGGAGAAAGTGACTTACTACGTTGCTATAAAAGCCTATGCGGTGAAAGCCGGAGTGGGAGTGTGGGAAGTAGACCCAGTGATACGGTGGGCAGTGCTTACCCGGAACTCCGCCCACGTTGACCACCAGCACCGCGGTTGCGGGGTCAGGCCGACTGGCCGGGGTAAGTCTGGCCAAGGCGAGCGTTTTGTCGAGGGGAAGGGTGCTTATGAGATGCTGATATGGAATCGCCGTTCCGTCTTCGAGGAATACGGTCTTCTCCCAAGCATCAATTGCTGAAACGGGGGAGCTAAGCCGCAAACGGCAACCACTGGCCAAACCACGTACTAAGTGGTCAAGTCCCTTCTCGGGGTAGAGAAAGGTCTGGTTGTAACCCATGGGTTGGTGCAGTCCTAGGGCCCCGCGAATGACGCTCGTAATCTGAAACGGTGTCTTGTAAGGATCTTGAGGGGCAATAGCGCGGTAGAGGCCGGCAGTGTAAAGCTCGTGAAAGGGAAAAAAGAAAAGCTCACAAAGTGTAGGTCCAAAAGATGACGCCAACCACTGATCCATGGTGGTGTTTTCAGCCAGCTGTCCAGTTCTCGCTACCATTTCCGCAAGGGCTTTTGTTGCCACTTCTTTGGGTAAGAACGCCAGGTGGTTCTGCAGTGGGAAAGGCACGTACAGATCCCACTGGGGAAAGTAGACAGCTGAATTGCGGGTATAGCGCTGGCACGGAGAAACCTGAGAGATCAGGTGTAACACCGCGGGATCTCCTCCAAATATCCAGTGGCCTCCTCCTCTTTCGAAGCGAAAAGCCGGCTCATGACCAGGGGTCTGTAGGTAAATTTTGCCGGAGCGAGCTCCCACATAGTAACTGGCGCAAATGCCACCGGGAGTTTCTTCGGCTTCTAGGACAAGGCCTTGGGAGGCTATCCCGGCAGCTAAACCCGTTACCCCACCGCCCAGAATCACAGTTTCTTCTTTACCGTGCAACATGCCCTCCATCCTAACCTGCCTTGGTAACGAAGAGCTTCCAGCTCGCTGCAGCCATCATTAAGGTTACCAACGTTTCGCTCCCCACTACGGCCCAAGCCATGCCGAGGGCGTGCCAGCGGGGGACTAGAAGCCAAGCCAGGAGCACGTTCCATAACCCCGCAGCTAAAGTAGCTGCGGTAAAAGCGCGGTCCCGACCAGAGGGGAGCAAGACGTGAAGGCCTAGGACGTTACTTAGAGCAATCAAAAATACAATGGCGCTTAGAATTCTTAGGACAGGAACCGAAGCCAAAAAAGTGGGCCCAAAAAACAACCCTACCACCCAGGGTGCCGCCAGCCACAGGGCCAGGGCGAGACCCGCACCTAAGGCGCCGTAAACCGAGAGTAGCCTGCGGGCCTTTACCCTGAGCTCTTCGCCAGAACGCTGGGCGGCGTTGACCATGCGGGGAAAGATAGCGGTGGTAAGCGGTGCAACCAAACGCAAAACTGCACGCACTACTTTGTCCGCAGCGGCAAAATAGCCCACAGCTTCTTTGCTGGCCAGGGTCCCCAAAAGGAAAGAGTTTCCAGTGGTGTACAGGGCGATGCTAGTTTGAGAGAGGAAAAGAGCGGCCCCTTGGCGGGCGGTACTCAAGACACCTGCAAGTCTCGGAGCGAGGGGGGACAATGAAAACCGATGGAAGGCCAAAAGGAGCGATACGAGACTCCCTGCTACCGGTCCTGCTGCAAGGAGGACGGCATAAATTTCGGTATCTTCTGGGGAGCGGACTAATAGGAAAATGCCAACGATGACAGCAGAGTTGATAAGGAGGTTGATGCGGGCTAGAAGCCACATCGCCTCGAATGCCAAAAACAGCCAGGTGGCGCTGAGCGCAGTGGCAAAGGCGGTGGCGTAAAGGATGAGAATTATTTCTCGAGCTTCCCGAAAGGCGGCGACGCTGTGGCAAAGCAGAAGGACGCCTGGGAGAAGACCGAAAGCCAAAGCCAAGCGAAGACCCAGGGCGTCGGCTAGCAGCTGGCTCGTTTGGACCCGGTTATGAAGGCACTGCGCTGCCGCCCGAGTGCCTGACAAAGCCAATGCAAAATCCACGATGACGTTGATGTAGCTAACGAATGACTGAGCAAAGGCCACCAGGCCAAAACCCCGAGCACCTAGGACCCGCACCACGTAGGGAAGCGTGATGAGGGGGAAGAGGTAACTCGTCAACGTATCCAAATAGAGGCCTGCCGTGTTCTTAACGAAGGTAGGCGATAGCTTCGCCGGCCAGAAGCGCTTTCTTACCGATGGCTCAGCTTTCTGCGTTAGTGCGGGACCACGAAGACCAGTCCCCACCATGGTGAATTAGCGCCCCTGGAGTTTTTCGGTGAGTTCCTGGATGTCGGCTTGAACCATGAGGCGCACCAGTTCCGGGAAAGAAACCCGGGGCCGCCACCCCAGCTTCTCTTTGGCTTTGCGCGGGTCAGCCTGGAGGAGCTCTA
>CALHAH010000045.1 GCA_937934115.1 uncultured Thermoanaerobaculum sp. | reverse complement strand
GGCCCGGCTCGAGCAACGGATCTTCGATACGGAAGCGCGCCTTAACCAGCGAATTACCGACACGGAAGCCCGCCTCAACCAACGCATCACCGAGGAAGTGGCCAAGCTGGAAAATCGTATCACCCAGGAAGTGGCCAAGCTTGCGCTGCACATTGCCCGCGTGGATGCCCGCATCACCGAGGAAGTGGCCAAGCTTGAACTGCACATTGCCCGCGTAGATGCCCGCATCACCGAGGAAGTAGGCAAGCTCGATGCTCGCATTACCGAGGAAACGGCCAAGCTACGCGCCGATATGAGCGCGTTTAAGGCGGAAATCATCAAGTGGATGTTCCTCTTTTGGATTGGGCAGTTGGCAGCGGTTGCTGGCCTTTTGGCCCTGTTGCGGTAAGCAAAAACCGCCACCTACGAACGGGGCTGCCTTCCGCTGCTTCTTTTTTCTTCGCCACTTGCTGCGTGACGCCACTGTAAAATCCCGCCCTCAGCTCACGAGCCCACGTGTGGGCAACCGTTGGGACACGGCGCCGCAAAGGGTCTCCCTTGATACGGGAGCTTTACTGCCCGAATCGTGGTGGGATCCCCGCTTTGGTTGTCTACTTTGCTCGCTTGTACTGCAATCCTTGAGTCATTGCCCTTGACAATGCGAACCACAGCAGATACCCCCTCAATCCCCTCGGGGGCAAACTGCACCAGCGGCCGGAACCACTGAACCCCCTCGAAAGGGCGCAGCCTTTGCTCCAGGCTTCCAATTTCTTGACCTTGCCGGTTGAAAAAGCTCACCTTTATCTCCACCTCTTCCTTCCACAGGTTTTGCACCAACACGTTGGTGCGAAAGCCGGAAGCTAAGGACGCACTTTCGGCCAGCCCCGAAAGCCAACCGTCCTCTCCGGGACCAATCCCCTCTTCCCAGCTCCATGCGGGGATTTCTTGACCAAAGGTTGCGCCGGCCCCCTCGTTGTACGTGCGCACTGCGGCCACCACCGGCCCACCCCCTACGTGCACCAACCGCAAACTGCCAAACCCTTGCTCCCCAAATAGCTCACCCACTACGTCTCTAATTTCCAAGCTTTCGCCGCTGTTAAGCCAAAGCCGCCGTTCCCGAGGTTCGCTATTGGCGGCGCCAAACGGCAACCACTGCACTAACACCTCCGCTTGCTGCTGCCCAGGATAACTTAAGGATAGGCTTGTCTTCCAAAAACTGGGCGGCGCTCCTGCCCCGCGCCCCACCCCAGCAAAGACCATAGGATCACCCAAATCCGCACAGCCCAAACCCAAAAAACGAATCTCGTCTAACCAAGTCCAATGAGACCCAAGGGTTGACCGGTAGTAGTAGAAGAGAACCCAGAGGTTTTTCCCGTCCCAGACGGCGTATTGGTTGCTGGCGTTGAACGGATGCACGAAGTTTACGTAGTAACTCCCGCGCGCATCCTCCCCAGATCGACTGGCGGTTTGCCACACGTCCCGAACGGACCAGGTAGGTCCGTCGGTCTTTAAAACCATAACGTGCAACTTCCCATCACTGGCCGAGCTTTCCCTTAGCAAGGCCCAACCCATGAGGTGCCTTCCCACCAAAAGGTAATCGTTGGAAAGCTGCCGTGGCTTTGTTTCCAAGGGGTGGCTGGGGAACGGCAGCTCCTCCCAGGTCAAACCGTCCCGGCTGCGGGAAAGCTGCTCTTCCATGGGGCCATCAGCCCAGTAGTAACCGTTGCCCACGGCATAGGGGACAATAAACCAACCCGGAACCCGCGGTGGTTCCTTCCACGTCCAATTGCGGAAATCCTCGGTAAAACCCGGAAAGCACTGAAATCCCCTATAGGTGTTGACACACGTCACGTACCTCTGACCGTCAGGCACACCGTTGCTGTAAAAGCTCGCCCCGGGTAAGGAGCCCTCATAGTTCCAGTTGATGCCGTCCGGCGACGTCCAAATGCCCCTAAGGAAGTGCTGGCTTACAAATCGGTGACCATCCCAGTGCACTTGGAGGCCTGAGGGTACCGCGAGGCCGTACCAGTCCACGCCGTCGTGGGAAAAAGCCAAAGACCCTGTATCTAACACCTGCCCCAGAAAAAGACCGCGGAAATAGCCATACACCGGTGCGATACCCCTGAGGTTTGCAAAGTCTCGGGGGACAATGCGCCGGAAACGTCCCAGCTGATCCCCCACCAGCGTCAGAACGCGGTCTTCACCGTTTTCCCTGTATCGAAACTTGGCGAAATACTTCCCCCCGGCGTAAGAAAAAGACACGTCCGTGAAGAACGGAAGTTTTCCCTCCGGGGGCAGCGCATCCCCCTGCGGCCAAAGGTTGGCAGGTACAACCACCGTTTGGCACGGCTGTGCCCAGCTCATGGCAGCGGCAAAGAAAAGCAAGAGAAAACCCATGCAGCCTCCTACGGTATGGGATACCATGACAAAGCATCCAGGTAGAGGCCCAGGCCCGATGAGGAATGCCACTCCACCGCCGGCTCCACGGCGGTAAACTCCATCCATTCGTTCCACGTTGCCACCAACTGGAAATACCGAGGGAGCCTTCGCCAATGGGCGGCATTGGCTACGGTGTGGATCCACTTCTGAAGGTCGCGGGCTTTCTCCTCTTCCCTTTCGGGAAACTGACACTCGCGGGGACCGAATTCCCGCTGCGGCCAACAGTGGCGGGTAAAACCGGGGCTTAAGGTTTGCGTATGCCTTTTCCCGTAAGCCCAGCGCTCGATGTAATACCCGCTTCCCGTGTCGTAGTGATGCCAGCCCCAGTCACTACGGCCATGGTAGGTTGGACAGGTCGCTAGGGCGTCATCGGAAAAATCGGCAACCAAAAACGGGCGAACGCCAATTTGCGTTTCCGCCCAATCTAAAGCTTGGTTCCACCACGCCATAAGCTCGCAACCGTCGTGATTATAGCCTGTATACCAAGGGGAATAAAGGAAAAGCACTGGGCGCCCATCGGCGGTTACGGTAAACCGGGTTTGATCGTCAAGCCACATTTGCACGAGTCTTTGCATTGCCGTCCTCACACTTTCTTTATTTCTGTTAGTTTTCCCTTCCCAATAAAGTGTCATATCCACCAGGTTTTGCGTACGCACCGCTTGCCATACAAGCCCATTTTTATCGAGCGATTCCCTCTCATTAGTCCAAAAGGAAGAAATGAGGCTCTTGATTCCGCCCGCCGCCATACGCGCAAGCTGGGTTTGCACCACCTCTGGGTTGCGATCGTTGTACAGGTCCACACTGGGTTGAAAAACCCCATTGGCGTCAAAGTCAGGATGAAACCAAAAGTTCACCATTTCTCGCCACTTGCGACAGTACCCGCGACTGTCAGCGTAAGAGCCATCCGGGCATCGGCCACCAGGAGTCGTTGTCCCATCCCACCAAGGATAGTAAAACACTGCCCGCTGAGGATACTGCGGCGGCTCCCGCCAGCACGGCGGCTCGGGACAACAATCCCCACAGGGTGCCGCCGGAGCTTCCTGAGAGTACGCGGCCGCAGCCATCACCCCACCAACGAGAGCTAACACCAAGAGCCACTTGCCCTTCATTCCGTTCCCCTCCCTTCAACCAAACGAAATTTAAAAAAAAAAGAGCTTGTCAACCCCAAAGGGCGGACCCTCCACATCTTTCCCCTACCAGGCTTTTTGCTTGCCTAAACCCACTCCATCAGCGTGAAACCCGCTCTTGACACGCGTCCTGGGTGGGCTAGCATGGCCACAGGAGGGAGTCGTGCCGGTGGTGGCGGTCTCCAAGGCGTTGCGCGATCGCCTGGGCGACGAAGGGGCGGAGGATTTGGCAAGGCTTTTGTCCTCGGTGGAGGAAGCGGCCCGCGAAAGTGCCGTGCTTTTGGTGGAGGAGCGCTTTGCCCGCAGGCTTGCGGAAACCGAGGCCCGGCTCGAGCAACGGATCTTCGATACGGAAGCGCGCCTTAACCAGCGAATTACCGACACGGAAGCCCGCCTCAACCAACGCATCACCGAGGAAGTGGCCAAGCTGGGAAATCGTATCACCGAGGAAGTGGCCAAT
>CALHAH010000044.1 GCA_937934115.1 uncultured Thermoanaerobaculum sp. | reverse complement strand
CGGGTAAACATGCCGGCGGGGTTGGCCTAAACCACCGCACCCAACTTTGGGCTTTGCCACACCACTTGGCCTGTATAGCCATTGACCCCGTAGGCGTAGCCATCTTGGGAGCCCAGGAAAACCCACAGGGACACGCCACCAATGGTGGCCGGGATTACCGGTGGCCGAGCCTGGACCGGGCCGTTCATAGCCGCTGGAACCCAGACAAAGCTGCCAGTACGAGGCCAATCACCTCAGCTGCCGCCGACGTTCATGGCATGGGCAACCCGATCGTTGGAAACGGCGTAAATGGCGCCGTTCCCAAGCGTGCCTGGCCGCACCCCGGGAGGTGCTAGGCTCGTGGCCCCGGTGCTGTAGCCCCACTTTACTGGGCCGGAGGCGTCAAAAGGCGTAGCGCGCACCGATTTGCCATCGGAATAGGTTCCCAAACCGTTACTTACAAATGCCGTGTAGTAGTAGGTGGTCCCGTTGGGGAGGGAACCGTGGACAAACGAATCGTAAGCTCCCGCGGTGCCGATTTTATCGGTGAAGTTTGCACCGCAGGCCGTAAGATCGCCAGGATAGGCCACGGTGGACCAACAAATGCGCGTAAAGCTGTAACCTCCCAATGAGGGGTTAACCCACTCCAACTTCACTTGGTTGCTGGTGGCGGTGGCGGTGAAGGCAGCAACGTCCTCAGGTGTGGCGGAACAGGCGGCGGGCACATCAGCACCGATGACCACGTCGTCAATATACCAACCGGGATAAGTAAAATTCTTGTCCGTATACTCCACGAAGGCCACGTAGAAGGTTTTCCCTTGGCACCCGTCGTTGCCGCCGCTGGCCGCGTTGCACGCCGCATCCAGGTTCACCACGGTGTTGGTGAAGCTTGTGCTTTGATTGCCGCTCCACCAGGTGCCAGCCAGGTCGTTGTAGCCGCCGGAAAGTATGGCGGAGTTAGAAACGTAGTAATAATTCGTTCCGTTCAGGGAAACCCGCAAATAGGCGCCATCGTAGCCGGATTCGAAGTTCCAACGATCAAAAAGAAAGCTTGGTGTTTTGAGCCCCCGCCGGCACCGTCACCGCGGCAGTGCGGGTGTAGGCGTGTTTGTTGTTACCGTAATCTGTGTTGCACTGGTTGCCGCCGCAGCGGAGGACCTTGGTGCCGCTATAGGCGGTGCACTGGCGTGCCCCCCTCCAATCGTTGGCGTCACCGGCAAAGTATCCTGTGGCCCAGCCGGCGGGTAGCGCACCATTGGGCAAACTGTCAAAGTTTTCGTTGAGGAAAACCTGATTGCTCAGTACCCCGTAGGGGCTTGCGCTTTTGGTCACGGTGTTGCTGTCCTCCACACCGTTGCTTTGGTCGGTGGCCCGCACGATGTAGTAGTAGGTGGTGCCGTTCACCAGCCCGTTTTGGTCTGTAAACGTGGTACCCGGGAGGTTGGTGGCAATGCGATGGGCCACCGACGGGGTAAAGGGAGCTGTGGTGGAGCGGTAAACGGAATACGTTACCGGCCCACCACAGGTGAGCGCGGCCGGGTTCCAACTCAAATTCACCTTGCACGTGGCATTGTAGGGGGTGGTGGCGCTGGCGAGTCCAGCAAACGACGGAGGCGCGGTGCACGGCCCCGAGGCTGTCGCGGAAACCTCGTTGGATTCGGCGGTGGTGCAGCGGTCGTGCCCGATTTTATAGTAATAGGTCACGCCGCCCTGAACGTCTAAATCCGCGTAGGTGGTGGTGGGCGGCGCTACGGTGGCCACCAAGGTGTAGGGACCGCCGGCGGTGGTGGCACGGTACACCGAGTACTTGGTTGCACCGGAGACACTGCTCCAACTCAAATCTATCCGGTTGTTGCCATTTGCCGTAGCAGAAAGACTAGGGCCTGCATTTGTCACCGGAAAACGGAACTTGCCAATGCGGGTGTAGCAGTTGTAGCTGCCCGTAGTGGTCAAGTACTCGTTGGTGTACCAAAAGGTACAGTCGTCCACCGGATCCACGCTCAAGGTACTGTAATCCCCCCAGCGATCCACCCCATTCTGGGAGCCAGTACCCGCAAACATGGTGGCTTCTCCCTGGCTCAAATACCCCAGTGGGTCGGTAACCAGGCGGCCGGCGTAAGCAATTGAGGGATACAAAGTGCTGCATGAAATGCTGTAGCCAATAGCCAAGTTGCCCTCGCCGTCCATGGCTGCCGAACCCATCCAGCGGGAATGGTTGGTCGGCTGATACGTGCCCGATTGATAAACGGTAGGGGGGTTGTTCTGGAGGTTCCGCAACTCGTACCAACGAACCGCCACCGGTTCAGGGCTGTTGATGCTGTGGTTGACCACCAAGTTTTCGAAGCTCCCAAAGTTGCGGTAGGACAACCGGTACATGAGGCGATCACCCAAGGAGTCCAGTTTCTGGGTTGTACCTGGTTGGGAAATGCACGTCCAGCCCTGACCGCTGCAGGCCGCCGTAAAAGCGGCTACTGAAATCGTAGTTGGACCGGTAAGGGTGCCGGTTGGTGGGCTGGCGCTCCAGTTCATGGCGAGGCGCCAAAGGAGCAAACTGTTCGTACCCCGGGCAAGCAAGTAATTGGGGGCATTGACCGGCGTTGGGTTCGGCCCGTCAATATCCGCTGGCAAAATACCCCCGTATGCGGAGTAGGGCCCGAAACATACACCTTCGGCGGTGGTATCGCCGGCCAACATCTTTTGTCGATTGTACGCGCAGATTTCGCCCTCAGCCCAAGCGTTGCCGTTGGTAAACATGTTGTAGGTGGCGACGTAAGAATTATTAGCGCCGTTGACCCAAACCCCAAACTTGGGGTAATCGTTCATGTTGTTGCCAAAGGAGTAGGCGTATCGGTACCAGGATCCCAGCGGTACATGAATACGCCGAAGGACGCCCACCTGCTTGCGAGCTCCCAAATGGACCTTCGAAGCCACGGCAGAACCATAGTTTTTAACGTAGCGTTTTTGATACCCGGTGTCAAGGTGCTCGGCCGTCTGTATTCCGAGTGACCTCTGCTTTGCTGTCAATATGACTTTTGCTACCTGTTTGACCAGCCAAACGGAAGAAGGTTTTGTCCTCCGCCACGGCATCGTCGCCAGCTTCTCTTTGAGCCCAGTACGCCAGTGGCAAAACTGCTGGGTTTTTTGGGGTCATGACTGGAGGCTGTGCCTCAATCCACCTGACTGCATGGGTGGCGTACGCTTGTGGGATGCGGAAGCTGGATCGCGCCTCTAGCTACGCCAATGGACGACCAAGCTTAGCCCTTGGTCCTGATAAAAAGCCGAGGAGACCGAAAAACCAAATTGCTGTGGTTTCGGTGCAGGACCTGGTCAAATAAAGGGCAAGCGATTACATTGGAGGGAGGGGAATAGCCATGAAGCGCCGGGGAACGGGTCTGTGGGTTGGACTTGCCGTCCTTGCCACGGGGTGCGGCATCTTTCCCGCGGAAAAGCCGGTGGTGGTGGCGCAGCAGAGCCAGCCCTCCACCTTCGATCCACATTTTGCTAACGAAACCGTGGTTTCCTCCACGTTGAGCAACGTGGTGGAGGGCTTGGTGCGTTTTTCCTCTTATTTGGAGGTGCAGCCGGCCCTTGCCGTGCGCTGGCAGCAGGAAAACCCGACGACCATTCGCTTTTGGCTGCGCCGTGGGGTGGCGTTTCACAACGGGCAGGAGCTCACCGCCCAGGATGTGGTGGCCAGTGTGCTGCGGGCTCGGGATCACCCGAGGTCCCAACTGAAACACCTGGTGCGAGACGTGGTGGGGGTTACGGCCGAGGAGCCCTTTACCGTGGTCGTGCGCACCGCTGGTCCGGCTCCCACGATCCTCAAGAGGCTGGTTTTTGTGCTGGTGGTGCCTGCGGATCAGGCCAAAGACCAAGAAATTCAAGTTCCTATTGGTACTGGTCCCTACCGCATCGTGAAACGCCCAGGTACCAGTTTGGAGATGAGGGCGGTGGCGTGGTGGGGGGGACCCCGCAGTTGAAAAGGGCACAGTTCGTTTTTGAGGAGGACGACGAGCGACGAACCAGCTTATTTTTGGCCAAGAAGGTGGATGTTTGTGCCTGGTTGCGTAAGGAGGACGTGCCGGAAGCCGCCCGCCAAAGGGATCTGCGGGTCGTGCAGCAGCCCCGGTTGGCGGTCCAGCTACTGGCGTTAAGCCCGCGGGCGGCTGTGGGGGATGCCGCGCGGGCGCTCGCCGACGCACGGGTACGCCGTGCCCTGCTCGTAGCGCTCAACCGTCAGCGCTTGGTGGAGGAGGTGGCGCGCGGTGACGCGGTGGTGGCCAGTCAGCTGGTACACCCCCTGGTCTTTGGCTACGACCCTTCATTTTCGGCGGTGCCCTACGATCCTGAAAAAGCGCGGGCGCTCCTGAGGGAAGCCGGTTTTGCCTCTGGCTTTACGGTGCGACTGGGGGCAGGTATTGGCGCCGAGCCCACGGTGAGGATCGTCCAGGAGGAGTGGGGTCGCGTGGGGGTGCAGGTGGAGTTGGAGTTTTTGCCGTTTCCCGAAGTGCTGGCACAAGCCCGGGACGGTCGCCTGCCAAAGGTTTTTTGCCCGCACCTGCACCACCTCGGATGCTTCTGAGTTTTTGGACCCGCACGCCCACTCCTTTGATCCCGACCACGGTTGGGGCCAGGAAAACTACCCGCGCATGGCCGATCCGGAGGTGGACCGCCTTTTGGAAGAGGCTGCCCGCCAGTTGCACGAGGAGAGGCGCCGCGCGCTGCTGCAACAGGCCCAACGGAAGGTGTTGGCGCAAGGCTACTACCTTCCCTTGATCATCCGCTGGTTTTACTTGGGAATGCCGCGCTGGTTGCAGTTCCAGCCCCGTTACGACCAATTCCTGTTTTTACCTGATTTTGAGCGCGTGGCCAGCCCTTAAGGGCTAGGCGCCACTACCTTGTGCAATGCCCCGCAGTGGGGGCAAGGGAGCTCTTGTCCACGGTAAACCGGCGGCACCTTGAGGGTGGTACCGCAGCTGCAAGGGATGAACGCAAAACCGGAGAGTCGCCAGAGGACGTCGGTGGCTTGACGTAGCCGCTCCAGGGCGGTGCGTGGGTCGGAGGTGGCAGGTCGTACCGCGGTGGCAGGCAGGCGGAGGGCAGCCGCAGGCACCACCCCCACCGGCCTGCCCGTGACCTGGCGAAAAGCCTCATCGTACGCAGCGAAAGATACCGAGCCTGCGAAGGACCTCAGGATGCGGATGCGCTCGCGAGTGGGGGGATGCGTGCTGAAAAGGCCCGTTATCGTTTCCGCGGCTTTGGTGAGGGGGTTGACGATGAACATGGGAGCGGTGGCGGGGTTCGCCGCGGCGAGGGGAGTCCAATACTGCTCGATTTTTTCCAAGGCCGAGGCCAGGCCCTCCGGGTAGCGCGTGGCCAAAGCAGCACCTGCGTCGGCCAAGTACTCGCGGCGGCGGGAGAGGGCCAGGTACATGAGGCGGGCAATAAGAGGTGCCAGGAGGATGAGGACGATGGCCAGAAGGTACAAAGGGGCTGCCCCCCGGCTGCTGCTGGAGGTGCGGCGGCGGGTACCACCACCGTAAAACAGCACCCGCCGAGCAAAGTCCGCCAAAATCACGATGGTTCCTACCATTACCGCCATGACCGTGAGGTACACCACGTCCCGGTGCTTGATGTGGGAAATCTCATGGGCAATCACGCCCTGCAGTTCGTCCCGGGTAAGGCGCTCCAAAAGGCCGGCGGTGACCACCACCGCTGCCCGATCGGGCCGTGTACCTGTGGCAAAGGCGTTAGGAGCTCCCTCGTCCAGGATGTAAACCTCGGGAGGCTTAGGCAGGCCAGAAGCCACGCTCATTTCCTCCACCACGTTGTAAAGCACGGGATGGTCTTCTTTGCTCACCTTGCGTGCCCCCGAAATGCGCAAGATGACCTGGTCCCCAGCGCGGAAAGCAAGCTCCGCCAGGAAAACCCAAAGCCCCGCCGCTATCAAAATGCCCGGAACAGGAGCTGCGGCCAAGGCTTCACCCACCGCCCAGCCTGTGGCCACAAGCAGCAGCGCCATGACCACCAGCAAAAGGTGTGACCGGCGCTGGTTAGCACGAATCAGCTCCCACACGGCCGCAAACCTAGAACCTCACCTCGGGACGCTGCCGCTCCTGGGGGGCCTCCAACTCAAAGTAAACCTCTGGTTTGAAGCCAAATTGCTTGGCGATGATGTTGGAGGGGAACATTTGGATGAGGTTGTTGAGCCGGTACACGGAATCGTTGTAGTACTGCCTGGCAAAGGCAATCTTGTTTTCGGTGGAGGTGAGCTCCTCTTGTAAGGCCAGGAAGTTCTGGTTTGCCTTGAGCTCGGGGTAGTTTTCGGCAACCGCAAAAAGCGAACGCAAACTTTGCGAGAGGATGTTTTCCGCTTGCGCGCGCGCTGCCACATCCCCGGAAATGGCAACGGCCTGTTGCCGGGCCTTGGTTACCGCCTCCAGCGTTTCCCGCTCGTGGCGCATGTAGCCTTTTACCGTTTCCACCAAGTTGGGGATTAAGTCCCAGCGCCTTTTGAGCTGCACGTCAATTTGGCTCCAGGCGTTGCGCACCTCGTTTCGGGCCCGCACCAACCGGTTGTACAGGCTCACCACCCAAAGGAGCACCACCACCAAAAGCGCCACAAAAATCCAAAAGACCACCGTCCACCTCCTTTCAGCTACGGCTTGCGCCGTAGCTTTTCCCCTAAAAACGAGATAACGTTGCCCGGGGTTCCCTCGCCCCTCTCCGCAAGAGCTGCCAGCTCACCGGCATCCAACCAAAGGCCGTGTTCCTGCGGGCAGGTGTCTACCTCCATCGGTGGCAACCCCGGTAACGTAACCACATCCATGGCCCGGTCACACCGGGGGCAAGGCCTCCTCCCCTGACGTTTTTCCCCCTCCAACGGGGCAAAACAGACCCCTAATGTGGCTTGTACCGCCTCCAGTTCGCCGACGTCAAACCAGAAACCCCGGCAAAAGGGACACCAGTCCAGCTCCACCCCTTCCCGCTCCACTACCACCAGCTCACTGCGGCAGGCTGGGCAACGCACGGTGGCAACACCTTAGGATTCGCGGTACAACCACGCGGCCACGAAGGTGGCGAGAATGGCCCCCACCCACAGGTCCAAAAGCCACCCAAGGGTCACTGCCCTTTGTACTGGTGCCCACGTGGCTGTGGCAAAATTTGAGGGGAAGCCGGTGATAAACCCCCCCAGGATGCCCACTGCCAGCGCGGTCTTGGGCCCGGGGGCGAAAACCTCGCGCATGCCCGTGTAAAACCAAGCCAAGACGAACGTCACCAAGAACAGCGTCAAAAACCACACGGGCAAAAAGAACGGGTAGCGGGGCTTTAAAAGAAGCGCACCCGCACCTTGCGCTTGGTTTAAGGCTTTGGCCAAAAAAACACCGTTGACTACCCACGACCACAAGGCCCACACCACCCCACCCAGCAGCGCTCCTAAAAGCAGCCTTCTTTGGTTGAGTTTTTTCACGGCTCCTCCCTGGTGTACTTCTTGCGGTAACTTTACCACGGCGGAGGTGGGTATGGATTTGAAGCTCGCCGGTTCCGTGGCCTTGGTGACGGGGGGATCGCGGGGCATTGGGTTGGGCATTGCCCGTGCTTTGGCAGCCGAGGGGTGTGGCCTGGTGTTGGCGGCGCGAGGTGAAGATGCCTTGCAAAAAGCCAAGGAAGAACTAAGCCCTTTTGGGGTGGAGGTTTTGACCGTGGCCTGCGACCTCACTGATCCTCAGGCTGCGCCACGCCTTGCCGAAGCGGCCCTTTCCCACTGCGGGCGGGTGGACATCCTCGTGAACAACGTGGGCGGCAACCGCCGCAAGAGCTTCCTTGAAACCACCGACGAGGACTGGGACTTCTTGCTCAACCTCAACCTCCTGGCCCACGTGCGGCTGACGCGGGCGCTTTTGCCCTCCATGCGGCAGCAAAGAAAAGGCGTGGTGATCTTCGTAAGCTCGGTTTTTGGCAGGGAAGCGGGGGGGCGGGAGCTTTCCCTGTACAACACCACCAAATCAGCGCTTATCTCGCTGGCCAAAATCCTCTCGCTGGAGGAGGCAGCTTACGGCATCCGCGTGCTGTCGGTGGCCCCGGGCTCCATTCGCTTCCCCGGTGGCAGCTGGGATCGGCGGGCGCAACAGGATCCCGAGGGCATTGCCCAGTTTGTGGCGCAAAACTTGCCGTACGGCCGCTTTGGAACGGTGGAGGAGGTGGCGGATGTGGTGGCTTTTTTGGCTTCCCCCCGCGCCTCCCTCATCACGGGGGCGTGCATCACCGTGGACGGTGGCCAATCCCGCTCGTTGATTTAAGAAAAGCGCGTGAGGGTGACAACCAGCGTGCGCGAGGTTACGTCCCCCTGGTGCCACTGCACGAGGATGGGGCTTTGGTAGCGACCCTGCACGATGGCGGCCGGGGGTTCTGCCACTTCCGGCGCCACCAGAAAGCTTACCTGCTTGCGCAAGCGCAGAAACCGCGACGCAGCGCCGCCGGTGGCTCGCACGATCAGCCGTTCCAGGGCTGACTGCGAAATGCGCAGGGCTTCCATAAGCTCGTTGAACATGTGGATGAGGTCGTAAGCGGCGTAAGAGCGGGTTTTTTCGGGGACTGCCCGCGGGTCCTGCAGGATGTGCTTGCCCTTTTCCACCATGAAGCGGAAAGGATCCCGCAACACCTCGCGCAAGTCGTGCTTCATGAGCAGGGTTTCGTACTCGTTGACGGTAAGGCCGGCGTGGCGTTCTTCCGGGGCCAAAGCCACGTCCACGCGTCCGGTTTCGATGCCGTGCTGGGCGATGAGGTCCTCCACGTAGTGGAAAAAACCCACTTTGGGGTCTTTGAGGTTAATGGAGTCCACCGCGTGGTGGGACACCGGAATACTCACCCGCTCGCGGAGCACCACGGTCTCCCGACTGTAGCCCACCACGGTGGTCTTCCGCACGCGGGCACCACCCCGGTGTACACCATCCAGGTCAATAAAAAAAACCGGGTTGCGGCTGGGGTTGAGGTAGGTCACGCAGTTTTTAAGACCTGAACCGATAAAGGCCAAATGCGAATCGGCGTTAGCGGGTTCTTTTTGCCGTTCTTCCTCGTTAAGCTCCTCCCGTAGCTCCATGCGATCGTGGAGGTAAGGAGCTTCCGGGGGGAAAAGGCGCTGGAAACTGCGCACAAAGCGGGCTACCGCTTCCGGCTGGTAGGCCATGCGGGCACAGAGGCTTTGCTCCAGGTAACCGGCAGTGGTGTGGTAAGAGCAGTAAAGGGCACGGGGGTAGGAGGGCACGGGGCTCCCCTTTTCGGCTAGAAGCCGGTTGACGTCAATCATGTCGAAACGGGCCCTGGGCTGTAGCTCCAAGGTGGCGGACGCCGGTGCGGCCATGTTCCCCTCGCGACCGCAAGTTTAAGCCTCAGGCGAAGTTGGAGCAAGGGTTTTAGCGGTTACAAAGTTGCAGGAAGTCCCGGGCGTTATCCAAGGCGTAGCCGCCCACGTCGTTATTAAAGAACGCGTAGACGTCCCCCTCGGGAACCCGTACCGCCTTTACCCAAAGGGCGTAGTCCAAGAGTTGCTCCCGGGTGTACTTGGAGGCGTAGAGGCCCTCAGGCCCGTGAAACCGCAGGTACAAGGGCCAAGCCGTCACCACCCGGACGGTGGGGTACCGTCCACCGGAATCGGCCACCACCAGCGGCAAGCCCTTTTGTTCAAAAAAAGAAAGGGCTTCGGGTGCAAAGAAGCTCTTGTGGCGGGCCTCACACACCAAAGGCGGCAGCTGCGGCGGAAGCCCCAAAAGGAAGTCCGAAATCAGGTGAGGATCAAAGCGCAGGCTGGGGGGAAGCTGCGCCAAGAGCACGGCTCCTTGCAGCTCGGCCACCACCTCCACCAACCTGGCAAGCTCCGCTTGCACGTTGCGCAGCCGCTTTTTGTGGGTGATGCTTTGGTGGAGCTTCACGGCAAACCGGAAATTTGCGCTTACCTCCTGCCTCCAGGTGCGCAGGGTTTTGGCTTGCGGCCAGCGGTAAAAGGTAACGTTGAGCTCCACTGCCGGGAAGTGCTGGGCGTAAAAGGCGAGGAAGTGGCGGGAGGGAAGATCGGGAGGGTAAAAGCATCCGCGCCAAGAGGGGTAGGAAAAACCGCTGCACCCTACGAACAGGCCCATGGCTTTGGCTCAAATCTCGTTTTCCAAAAGCTCCGCAGCCACCTCGCCTTCGGCCACCGGCTCTGCAGGCCCGGTGAGGCGCACGGGTCCCCAAGGGTTTTTGCTTTCAGGGGCAACTTCCAAAATGCGGCCGGAAGCCGTCCGCACCGCCACCGGCGGCGAAAGCCACCCTTCGGCCACCGCCACACAGGCAGCTGCCACCGCCCCAGAGCCGCAGGCCAGGGTTTCCGCTTCCACGCCCCGTTCGAAGGAGCGAAGCCCTAACTCCCCGCCCCGCACCTGTACAAAGTGCACGTTGGCGCCTTCGGGCCCTAATAGCGGATGCCCCCGCAAAAGGGGGGCTTCCGCCAGAGGGTGCGACCAAAAATCCCGCCACGCCACGGGGACTACCAAATGGGGGACGCCCACGTGCACGAAAAAGCCCCGCCAGAACTTTTCCCCTACCGGAAGCTGCAACCAACCCACCACAGGCTGGGGTGGTGGCAGCCTTAGGGTAACGGCGCTTTGATGCACCTTCGCGGGAATAGGGGCAAAGTCGGTGTGCAACACCATGTCGGACAGACGCAAGCGCCGAAAAGCAAAAGCCGCGGCACAGCGGCTGCCGTTGGCGCAAAAGGCCGCGCGGGAGCCATCGCGGTTCAGGTAGGTGAGACGGATCGTGGCCTGGTCCTCCGGTAACAGGAGAAGCACACCGTCAGCGCCAATACCCATGTGCCGGTGACACAGCCTTGGGGCCCAACGCTGAAGGTTTTTTTCCAGCTCCGGGCCGTCTTCCGGCAAGAACAGCAGGAAGTCGTTGCCCGCCCCGTGCCACTTGGCAAACCTCATGGTCCCCCTCGCGCGCTGCAGGTGGCTTCCGCGGACTCGTTTCCAGCGCGATCAAAGGCTTTCACCGCGTAGGTGAGTTCCCCCATGGGGGGGTTCTCGTCCACAAAGGATGCCTCCGCCCAGTCATCGCTCAGGTGCAGCCAACTGCCTTCCCCCAAGCGTCGAAAGACCTTGAAGCGGATGCCCTCTTCTGCTCCTGGGTCCCACCGCAGCACCACCCGTCCTGGTTCGGGCAAACACACCAAGTTGCTGGGCACCGGCGGTGGGAAGATGTCCCGGTACTCCACACGCACCTCAGGGGTGGGTGGGCCTGTGACGGTGCGGGTGGTGGTGCGCACGCGGTAGGCGTAGACTGTACCCTGCTGGGCCGTGGTATCCAAAAAACGGGGGGAAGCAACGTTTTCCGCCAACACCTGCCAGCCTCCCTTTTCTTCCCACCGCTCCACGCGGAAGGTGGCCTCTACAGGGCTTTCCCAGCTCAAGGCCACGCCTTCGGCGAGGGGTTGGGTTTGCAGGTTGGAAGGTGGCGAAGGTGGGGGTAGAACCTGGAAGCTCACCACGTTGGAAAAGTCCGAGACGCCACCTTTGCCGCGACGAGAACGCACGGCGTACAACAGCGTAGGGGGGCTTTGCCCTGGAACCACCGTGGCCGCCTCTCGGTACTCAAGCTTGGACCCCCGGGTGGCGATCTCTAAGGTTTTACCGCTTAAACGAGCCACTGGCCTGGCGCGAGCGAGGATGAGCTGGCGCTTCAGTTCCACCCCTTGTGGTCCTTCCAAACTTTTTTCCTGCCCAGGGGCAACCTCGGTGCGCCACACCTCCACGGCTTCCAAATCGCGCAGGGGTTGGCCGGAACGGGTCAGCGTTGGATAGCTCCAACGCAGCACCACCTCACTTTCCTCTTGATACGCCACAAGATCGGTGGTGGTTTCCGGTACCTCCCGCAGGGGGGGCAAAGGTGGCCCTTTACGCCCACAGGCGGCGACGACCACCACCAAGACCAAAAACGCTCTTCTCATAGGATGTAGCGCGCCAAATCTTCCTGTTGCAAAAGCGGGGCTAAGGCCTTTTGCACGTACGCCGCATCCACCACCACCTGAGTGCCGTTCCGTTCCGGCGCAGTGAAGGAGATTTCCTCCATCACCTTTTCCACCACCGTCACCAGCCTGCGCGCACCGATGTTTTGCCCGCTGCGGTTCAGTTCAAAGGCCACCCGCGCCATTTCTGCAGCCCCGTCCGGGGTCACCTCCAAGCTCACGCCCTCGGTGGCCAAAAGCGCTTGGTGTTGTTTCAAAAGCGCGTGCTGCGGTTGGGTGAGGATGCGCAGGAGGTCATCCTGGGTCAAAGGCGAGAGCTCCACCCGTACAGGAAAACGCCCCTGCAGTTCCGGGATCAAGTCCGAGGGCTTGGCCACGTGAAACGCACCGGCAGCAATGAACAGCACGTGGTCGGTGGACACCGGCCCGTACCGGGTGTTCACGGTGGTGCCTTCCACCAAGGGCAGCAAATCCCGTTGCACCCCTTCCCGGGAAACGTCAGGACCGGCGGCGGGGGTTCCGCGGGAGGCAATTTTGTCAATTTCGTCCAAAAACACGATGCCCGACTCTTGCGCCCGGCGCACTGCCTCCCGCTCAATTTCGGCTTTGTCCAAAAGCCTGTCCAGCTCTTCCGTTTCCAGAATCCTCCGCGCTTCGGCCACCGTCACCTTGCGGCGGGCACGTTGCGTGAAAAGCGGGCCGAAGGCTTCGCGCAGGGAAACTTCCAGGCTTTCCAGCCCTTGCCCTCCCAAAAAGGCGATGTTGGGGGCGCGGTTTTCCGTGACCTCCAGCTCCACCTCGTGTTTTTCCAGCTGGCCCTCCCGCAAGAGGCGCTTGAGGGAACGGCGGGTTTCCTCGGGATCGGAGGCCCCTTTTGGCAGAAGAAGCTCCACCAGCCTCTCCTCGGCGGCCCTTTGCGCCGCCACCCGCACTTTCGCGGCCTTTTCTTCCCGCACCAAGGCAATGGCCGCATCCACCAAGTCGCGCACGATGGAGTCCACA
This sequence comes from uncultured Thermoanaerobaculum sp., assembly GCA_937934115.1. GTDB lineage: Bacteria > Acidobacteriota > Thermoanaerobaculia > Thermoanaerobaculales > Thermoanaerobaculaceae > Thermoanaerobaculum. Next base: position 7,836 of record CALHAH010000044.1, on the reverse strand, counting down.
TCTCGTCCCACGTAGCCCACTTCCGTGAATTTCGAGGCTTCCACCTTGACGAAAGGGGCATGGGCAAGGCGCGCCAAGCGCCGGGCAATTTCGGTTTTGCCCACGCCGGTGGGTCCAATGAGGATGATGTTGGCGGGCATGACTTCCTTTTGCACCTCGGCCGGAAGTCGTTGCCGCCGCCAGCGGTTACGAAGGGCAATGGCTACGGCTCTTTTGGCCGCCTCCTGCCCCACGATGTAGCGGGACAGCTCGGCGACGATGGCGGCCGGAGTCAACGGCTCACTCACGGCACCACCTCCACGGTAATGCGATCGTTGGTATAAAGGTCAATGCCAGCAGCAATGCGTAGGGCTTCGCGAGCAATTTCGGGCGCGGGGAGGTTTGTGAACTGTACCAATGCGCGCGCGGCCGCCAGCGCCAAAGGCCCACCGGAACCCACCGCCAAAATGCCGTCATCGGGGACGATGACCTCGCCGCTACCCGACAAAAGCAGCAGCTTCTCGCTATCAGCCACGATCATCAGGGCCTCCAAATGGCGCAGGGCGCGGTCGGTGCGCCAGTCCCGGGCGAGCTCCACGGCCGCGCGTTCCAAGTTGATGCCAAACTCTTCGAGCTTGGCTTCAAAGCGTGTGAAAAGCGCCAAAGCGTCGGCCACTGACCCGGCAAAGCCGGCCAAAACGCGGCCACCTACCAGGCGCCGGAGCTTGCAAGCCCCGTGCTTGAGCACCGTGGTGCCCAAGGTCACCTGCCCATCGCAGGCCAGTGCCGTCACCCCCTCCCGACGCACGGCACAAATGGTGGTGTGATGCCAGTCCATAACCCTGCCCTTCCGGGTAAGCCTAGCAAAAACAAAGCCACCCCATCTCACATTCTTCGCCCAAGCCACCTCGTTTAGGAAGCGGAACCTCGGAGTAGAAAAAGGACACCTAACTGCCGCGTAAGGGGTCGGAATGGCAAACTTCTTGGGAGCTCGCGCTATGCGTACGTTCCTTAAGACCTGCCACGGAGGGGAAGGGTGGTGGAACGTGTGAGGTGAAGACGTTTCATACCGTCTCGTCGGTCCTGGGCCGGCTGTGGGAAAGCCGGGTAGCGGCTTGTGCTGGTGCTCTTGCGCAGGGTGGAGCTTACCCACCCACCCATGGGCGGCTGAGCCTTTCGCGAAAAAGTCCGAGCGCGCACGGTTGGCGCGGGCTTCGACCATAGCTTCGCTTTCCTCGCAAAAAACCGGCGAGTTTTTCAACCCGTTTTTTGCAAGGTCTCTTCCACCTCCCGCCGATACCCAAGCGCCGCCTTCCCTGTTGCTTTGTTTTCCCACCCGAAGCGTTTCCCGGTTTGCGGCATGTGCAAAAGGCTTTGCAAACCTTTGGTCTTGAACACCCCTTCCTCCACCTGGGTTTGCTGTTGACTGACTTGGGTGTGAAAACCGCCAACGCACCTAGTGCTTCAACCTTGAAGGCACGCAACTTTCCCACCAGGCCGGGAAAATCAAAACGCCCATCAAGATTTTCTCCGAATCCATCAAGGCGCGCCGCAGGTTATGGACGAATACATCGCTCATGCGCTGGCGCTGCCGAGTCGGTGAAAGAGCCTGGAGTTGCGGACGGGACAGTGGCCTGCATTTTGTCTGCTTCTTTGCCGCAGTGCCGCGGTGCACCTGGCTTAGCACTGCACCTGGGTTTCTGTGGAGGTTTTGCGTTCGGCGGAAAGGGTTCGAAGCGAGGAACTGGTTATCGGACCAGTTGGCTTGGCCATGGGGGTGTAAACTTTACACGTGGTTGAGCAAGGGAATGTTGGAAAAGCTTCCGCAGGTTGGCCTGTGGTAAGCCGCGATCACCGAAATGGGTTTTTGGCCACCCTGCGCTGGGCCCATCCCCGGGAGCGCCAGCGCGACGATTTGCAAGAACTGGATCCACTTGTTTACGGCAAGAAAATTTTGGAGAGCTTTTTTGGAGGGGGCGATAGGGTTGGCCGCAGGGAGCAACGTTTTCCATGGCAGGAAGGCAGTTACGCTCTTGACCAGTCCTTCAAAGACTGCACGGGCGGCCTCCTTTGGAATGTCGAGGAATGTATTGAGATTGCCTTTTGGCGCGGTAGTTGGCTTCCCGCTACTGCGGGGAGCGAAAGCAGGCGGGCAGCGCAATGAAAGATGGACGCCCGAAAGGTAAGGTAATGGAGTAGCGCCCTTGCGGATCCTCCACACTGCTGACTGGCACCTGGGGCGTACCCTGGAGGGGCACAGCCGCCAGGAAGAGCATGAGCGCCTAGTGGATGAGCTGTCTACCCTCGCCCAAGATGAGGCCATCGACCTGGTTCTGATTGCCGGCGACGTCTTCGACGGCTATAACCCCCCGGCTGCAGCGGAGGAGTTGTACTGCGAGGCGCTGGCCCGCTTGGGTGACGGGGGCCAGCGGGCAGTGGTGGTCATCGCCGGCAACCACGACAGCCCCGAGCGGCTCTCGGCGGTGCGGCCACTGGCCCGGCGGCACGGCGCGGTGATTCTGGGCTATCCCCTGGAGGACCCTGGGCTGCACCTGCCGGAGACGGGCGGACGGGTGCGATGCCCCACCGCCGGACCGGGGTGGGTGGAGGTGGCCATGGGGGGGTACAGCCATAGCGCGGTGGTCGCGGCGGTGCCGTATCCGTCCGAGGCCCGCCTCAACCAGGTTTTGGCAGAGGGCCTGGCGGAAGAGGAACTGCAGGGCGCGTATTCCGGGCGCATCGGCGGGTTGCTCCGGTCGCTTGCAATGCACTGGCGGCCGGACACCGTGCGGTTGGCCGTATCGCACCTGTTCGTGGCTGGGGGTGAGGAATCGGCGTCGGAAGAGCGACCAGTCCAGATGGGCGGGGCTTATGCCGTGAGGCCTTCCGACCTGCCGGCGGGTGCGCATTACATCGCCCTCGGCCACCTTCATCGGCCTCAGCTGATCCACGCTGCGCCCGCCCTCTGCCGGTACGCCGGCGCGCCCCTGGCCTTTAGCTTTGCGGAGGGGGGACAGGCCAAATCCGTGGTGGTGCTGGCCATAGAACCCCACTCGCCGCCGGAGGCCTTCCTGGTGCCCCTGTCCGCGGGGCGGCCGCTGGTGCGGTGGGACGCCGCCGGGGGGCTGGCAGAGGTACATCGGTGGTTAGAGGAAGGGAAGGACGCCACCGCATGGCTGGAAATCCACGTGGCGGTCCCGGCTCCCCTAACCATGGACGAGATCCAGGGGCTCAAAAGGGCCCGGGACCGGATCGTGGCCATCCGCCCCGTCCTGCCGGAGGGCGGGGTGGCGGCGGTAGGGGAATCACCGGTGCTGAGCCTGGCCGACCGGTTCCGGCAGTTCTACCACCAGCGGACCGGCGGGGCGGATGCCCCCGAGGCGCTGGTCCGCCTGTTCCTGGAACTCGCCGAGGAAGCCGGGGAGGAGGACCAGGGGTGAGGCCCATCCGACTGGAGTTTTCGGGTCTGCACAGCTACCGGGAGCCGCAGACCATCAACTTCGAGAAGCTCCTGGGCGGTGGCCTTTTCGGCATCTTCGGGCCCACGGGCAGTGGCAAGTCCACCATCCTCGATGCGGTGACCCTGGCCCTTTACGGCAAGGTGGTGCGGGCCCGGAACCACACCCAGGGCATCCTGAACCACGCCGAGTCGCGCCTTTGGGTCAAGTTCGCCTTTGCCCTCACCGGGGCGGGAGGGGTCCAGCGCCGCTACCGGGTGGAGCGCAGCTACCAGCGCCACGAGGGGGCCTCGGTGCGGGTTATCCACTGCCGCCTGGTGGAACAGGGGGCGGGGGGCGAGACGGTGCTGGCGGACAGGGAGCGGGAGGTCACCCAGAAGGTGCAGGATATCCTGGGCCTCACCGCCGACGAATTCACCCGCGCCGTGGTGCTGCCGCAGGGGAAGTTCGCCGAGTTCCTCCACCTGGATGGCCAGCAGCGTCGGCAGATGCTGCAGCACCTCTTCGACCTCACCCGCTACGGGGACCAACTGGCCGAGCGGCTCAAGGCGTGGTTGCAGGCAGCGGACCAGGGGCTGGGGGTGGTGGTGGGTACCCAGCAGGCGCTCGGCGACGCCTCGGCTGATGCCGTGGCCGCGGCTCGGGAGCGGGTGCGCCAGACCGCGACCATTCTGGGTCAGGTGGAGCGGGAGCTGCAGGAGCGGGAGGCCGTGCACCGGGAGCTGGAGCGGCTCTGGCAGCTGCAACAGGACCTGGACCAGGTGGAACGGGATCTGGAACGCTGGCGGGACCGGGACGCGGGGATGCGGGCGCTGCGGGACGAGCTGGCCGCAGCCAGCCGAGCCGAGCCGGTCCGGCGACACCTGGAGGAGGTGGCCAGAGCCCGCCAGGTGCTGGACGAGGCCAGCAAACTGCTAGGGGAGGCGACGGCCCGTTTGAGGGTCGCGCAGGAGCAGGAGGCCCGTGCCGCTGCCGCCCACCAGGCGGTTCGTCAGCGGCTTATGGATGAGCAGCCCCGCCTGCGTCACCGGCAGGAGCAGCTGCGGGAGGCGCTGGCCATCGCCGGCCAGGTCCAGGCTGTGTCCGGCCAGGTCCGCCAGGTCCGGGCGGATCGGGACCGGCTGCAGCGGAGGGCCGGGGAGATGGAAGCGGCCATCCAGGACCGCCAGCGGGAACTCGACGCTGCGAAGGGACAGGTGGAGGCGGCCCTGGCCGACCTGGCGCAACGGGCCGTGCATCCCGACCACCGGGAGCGGGTGGACCGGGCCCAGCAGGCCCTGGCCCTGCTCCTGGAGACGGAAAAGGCGCTGACCCGGGCCGAGGCGCGACTCCAGAAGGCCCGGGCCGACCACCGCCACAAGCAAGAAGCCGCGGCGAAGGCCCTGGCGCAACAGGAGGAGGCTGCCTCCAGGCTGTCGGACCTGGAGCAGGCCCTGGCCCGGCTGGAGGCCGAGCCCCCGGTGAGCGAGGCGGACCTCACCTTCGAGGTGGACTGGCTGGCCCGGGCCGAAACAGCGGCACAGGCGGTGCTCCACTGCCAGGGGGCGGTGGAGGAGGCGGAGCGGCTGCGGGCGGATGCCCGGCGCCTGGCCGCGGAATGGGCGGGGAAGCTCCAGGATCAGCAGCGGGCAGAAGCGGAGGCCCAGCAGGCACTGGACGGGGCCCGGCGACAGGAAGAGGAGGCCGGGGCGGCACTGGCGGAGGTCCGCCGGCAGCACCAGGCGGCGGAGCTGGCTTCCCTCTTGCAGTCGGGCCAGCCGTGCCCTGTGTGCGGGTCCCCACATCACCCTGCGCCAGCCGCAGGGCCAGGGCGGCATGCCATCGCCCTGGCGGAGGCGGCACTGGAGGCGGCACGGGCTGCCCGCAAGGCCGCCGAGGCCCGCCTCGAGGAGGCCAGGCGAGGCACCGCGGAAGTGCGGGCCCAGGCGGAACGAGCTGCGGCAGAAGCCGATGCGCGCCAGCGGGCGGCGGAACAGGCTGCGGCGGATGTGGTGGGGGCCCGGCAACGGCTGCCCGAGCCATGGCGGGCCCTGCCGCTGGCGCGGCTAGCGGAGGCCTTGGCTGCCGAAAAGGAGGCCCACGCGGATCGACAGCAGCGGCTGGCCGCGTGGCGCCAGCAGGTGGAAGCCATGCGGCGCCAGCGGGAGGCCATGGTCAGGCAGGCCGGGGATGCAGCCACGCGGTTGGCCCGGGCTCAGGCTGACCTGCAGGCGGCGGAGCGGGAGGAACAGGCGGCCCAGGATGAGCTCCGCCAGGTCCAGGAGGCGGTGGCGGAGCGGCGGGCCGCCCTGGCCCAGGCGGCAGGCGACCTCACGCCGGCGGGGGTGGAGGCGGAGGCCCGGCGCATCGCCGCCCTGGACCGGGAGGCCGCGGTGATTCAAAAGCGGCTCCAGAATATGAGGGATCAGCAAGGCCGCCTGGAACAGGACCTGCAGGGGCTCCAGGGGGAGCTGCAGCAGGTGACGGCAGACCTTCAGGCCCTGGCGGTGCAGGAGGCGCAGTGGGCCCAGGACCTGAGCCACCTGGAGGGCCGCCTGCGGGAGCTGGCGGGCCCGGATCCGCCGGAGCCCCAGCTGGCCGCCGTGCAGCAAGAGCTGCGCAGCCTGGAGGCCCTGGAGGCCAGGGCCGCGGAAGAGGCCCGCAGGGCCACGGAGACCCTCATGGCCGCCGAACGGGGCGAGGCGGCAGCCCGGAGGCAAAAGGAGGTGGCGGCGGATCGCCTGAACCAGGGGGTTGCGGCCCTGGATCAGGCCCTGGCCCAGGCCGGCTTCGCCAGCGCCGGCGAGGCTGCCGCGGCCCTGCGCCCCGATGGGCGGCGGGCCGAGCTGGACCAGGCCATCCGGGCCCACGATCAGGAGGGCCACCGTCTGGAGGTGCGGCGCCGGGAGCTGGCGGCCGCGCTAGGCGGTCGCCGGCTGGCTGCCAGCGAATGGGAAGAGCACCAGCGGCGGCTGGCGGAAGCCAGGGCCGCGCGGGACACCGCCGTCCGGGACCACGCGGCGGCGGAGCATGCCCTCCAGGATGTGGAGGGACGGCACCGCCAATGGCAGGAACTAGAGAAGGAGCGGCAGGAATTGTCTGCCCGGCGGGGCCTTTTGCAGCAGCTGCAGGGGCTGTTGCGGGGTGGCGCCTTTGTGGACTTTTTGGCCCAGCAGCAGATCCGGCAGGTGGCGGTTGGGGCCTCGGCCCGGCTGGCCGCCATGACCCGGTACCGCTACGCCCTGGAGGTGGACGGGGATGGCGGCTTTGTGATCCGGGACGACCACAACGGCGGCGTCCGGCGCCCCGTCCACACCCTCTCGGGCGGGGAAACGTTTCTCGCGTCCTTGGCGCTGGCCCTGGCCCTTTCGGCCCAGGTGCAGCTGCGGGGCAAGTATGCGCTGGAATTATTCTTCTTAGACGAGGGGTTCGGTAGCCTTGACCCTGATATGCTCCAACTGGTGGTTGATACCCTGGAACGGCTGCACTTCGAGCGGCTCCACGTGGGGGTCATCAGCCATGTGCCAGAACTGCGCCAGCGGGTGCCCCGGCGGCTTATTGTGGAGGCGGCAGAACCCGGTGCCCGTGGCTCTCGGGTGCGGCTGGAGATGGCCTGAGGGTCTGGGTTTTGGAGAGGGAGATGGGCATTTGCTTTATCGTCGGTCCGGCTGGTCAGAGTGCACGTGCTCAGCATCTCGCGGCTGGCTCAGGGGATCACGCATTGGGGCGTGGGTGTGGTGCGGTGACCCGTTTGGCACCTGGGCAAGCGGATATTGCTGGGGGCGCCGCTGGACCGGTGCCTAAAAAAGCTAGCGGACCGCGCGCTTCATCAACAGGCCGGCTGCCACGTCGCGGGATCTGTTCGACCACAGGCCGGCACCGCGCACATGGAGGCGCTTCGGGCGGACGTGCAATGGGGAGGCGAGACGGCCTTCCGGGCGAGCTCCACGGCCGCGCGTTCCAAGTTGATGCCAAACTCTTCGAGCTTGGCTTCAAAGCGTGTGAAAAGCGCCAAAGCGTCGGCCACTGACCCGGCAAAGCCTGCCAAAACGCGGCCACCTGCCAGGCGCCGGAGCTTGGAAGCCCCGTGCTTGAGCACCGTGGTGCCCAAGGTCACCTGCCCATCGCACGCCAGTGCCGTCACCCCCTCCCGACGCACGGCTCAAATGGTGGTGTGATGCCAGTCCATACCACCCTCCCCGCCAAGCCTAGCAGAAGCTCTAGGCCTTGGGGTGGGCTTTGCGGTACACCGCCATGAGGTGGGCGAGGTCCAAGTGCATGTAGCGTTGGGTGGTGGCGAGGGAGGCGTGCCCTAAGAGCTCTTGAATGGCACGCAAATCCATACCGGCTTCCAAAAGATGGGTGGCAAAGGCGTGGCGGAGGGTGTGCGGGTGGATGCGGTGGACCACCGCCAACTGCC
>CALHAH010000043.1 GCA_937934115.1 uncultured Thermoanaerobaculum sp. | reverse complement strand
GCCCGCGGATAAAGCCGCAAAGCCCGTGGTGCACGCCATCGTCAAGCGCAAGCCGGAGGTGGTGATCACTGGGCACGGTAAGGTGGCGGTGTTTCTGGCGCGGCACTTCCCTCGCCTCACGCGAGCACTGCTTAGCCGCTCTCACGCCCGTCAACAACCCGGCAAGCTTCGCCAGGGGCTGGGAGTAGGCGACGGTTGCGTCTGTAGGGTCCGGGCGGGGAAAAGCTGCCAAATTTGGCACGCTGGGGTGCGTTTTACTACCATTCCGCCATGCATGAGGCCTCCCTGGCGTTGGAGCTTCTCAAGATAACCCAAGGGGTACTGGCGGAGCATGGGGGGAGCAGGATCCTGCGGGTGAAGGTGGCGGTGGGGGAGCTTTCGGCTGTGGAACCGGAACTTTTACGCTACGCTTGGGAGGCGGTGACACTGGAAAGCCCGGCGCAAGGGTCGGTCTTGGAAGTGGAGTTTTTCCCAGCTCGGCAAGTTTGCCCCACCTGCGGACCGGTGCAACGCTCTCCTGGATCCTGGCTCCCCTTGTGTGTTTCATGCGGTGCCCCGCTGCGGGTGGAAGGGGGCGATGAGCTTGACCTTCTGGAGGTGGAGTTCGACGTGAATGGAGAAAAGTCATGAGTCAAACCGCCGATGTACGCATGCAAATTCTGGAGGCCAACCGGAAAGCGGCGGAGGCGCTTCGCCGCCGTTTTTCCCAGGAAAAAACGCTGGTGGTGAACTTGATTTCTTCACCGGGGGCAGGCAAGACCACGCTTTTAGAAGCAACTGTGGCGCGCCTGGCGGGAAAGCTCAGAACCGCCGTGCTGGTAGGTGACATTGCCACTGAGCGCGACGCGGACCGCATCCGAAGGCTTGGGCTTCCTGCCTACCAAATCCTCACCGGCGGGGCCTGCCATTTGGACGCTCGGCAGGTGGAGGGTGCTTTGGCCAGGGCGGGTTTTGGGGCGCTGGATATGCTCTTCATTGAGAACGTGGGCAACCTCATTTGCCCCACCTCCTACGATTTGGGCGAGGACTTTAAGGTGGTGCTGTTGTCCCTTACCGAAGGGGATGACAAGCCCTTCAAATACCCCGCAATTTTTACCAAGGCGAGTGTGGCTGTGCTTACAAAAGTTGACCTGCAAAACATTGTCGATTTCGATGTGGAAGCGGTGGAAACGCAAATCCGCACCTTAAACCCACAGGCGCAGGTTTTCCGGGTTTCGGCTAAAACGGGTGAGGGCATGGAGGCTTGGTGTCGCACGCTCGAGCTGGCGCTCGCAGCCAAACGCGCCTGAGGGTGCGTTTGACGTGCACCGGTTTGGTGCAGGGAGTGGGCTTCCGCCCCGCTGTTTATCGCCATGCGCTGTCTTGGGGAGTGAGTGGGTTTGTGGCCAACTCGCCGGAAGGGGCGGTCATTGAGGTGGAGGGGGACACGGAAAAGGTGGAAGGCTTTGTGCAAACCTTAAGCGCCGCCTTGCCACCCCGCGCGTGCTTGCAAAACGTAAAACGCCAGGAGCTTCCCCTGCGCGGCGATCACGGTTTTGCGGTGGTGGCAAGCCTCCCCGGCCAGCGCCAACACGCCCTGGTGCCTCCAGATTTGGCGCTTTGCCCCCAGTGCCGGCAAGATATGGATGACCCTGTCAATCGGCGTTATCGCTACCCGTTCACCACCTGCACCAACTGTGGGCCGCGCTATTCCCTCACGCTTTCCCTCCCTTACGACCGCGCACGCACGGCAATGGCGTGTTTTCCGTTGTGTGCGGACTGCCAGCGGGAGTACACAGACCCACAAAACCGCAGATTTCACGCTGAACCCCTGTGCTGTCCGGCCTGCGGGCCGAAACTAAAATTGGTGGCCGCGGATGGCCGCGTTTTGGCCGAGGAAGGGGAGGCGTTGGCACACGCAAAAAAACTCCTTGCCTCCGGTGGGATCCTGGCGGTAAAGGGCTTGGGCGGCTTTCAGTTGGCTTGCCGCGCGGACCGACAAAATGCCGTGCGCACCCTGCGCCAAAGGAAGAACCGCCAGGCCAAGCCCTTGGCCCTCATGGTGCGCGAGCTTTCCGTGGTGCACGAGCTCGTTATTTTGGGCAATGAAGAGGTTGCCCTTTTGTGCTCACCGGAGGCTCCCATTGTTTTGGCCCCGCGGCGTCCCAAGGCGCGGGTTGCCTCGGCGGTAGCCCCAGGGCTTGTGGACCTTGGCGTGATGCTCCCCACCACGCCCTTGCACGTGGAGCTTTTTCGCGGTGCCCCTTACGACGCGTTAGTCATGACCTCGGGCAACGCCTCCGATGAGCCCATCTGCCGAACGAACCGTGAAGCGTTGCGTCGGCTTTCCGGCATTGCCGACGCTTTTCTTCTCCACAACCGCGACGTGGTGCGGCGCGTGGATGATTCGGTGGCTCGCAGCCACGCTGCAGGACCGTACCTGGTGCGCCGCTCTCGCGGGTACGTGCCGGCGCCCTTGCCGCTTCCGGAGAAGACACCAAAGCCCATCCTGGCCGCCGGAGGTTTTTTGCAAAACACAGTGGCCGTTGCCGTGGAGCGCGAGGCCTTCGTCAGCCAACACGTGGGCGATTTGGACACCGAGCTGGCCCGCCTTTTCCTTGCCGAGGTGGCCCACAACTTGGAGGGGTTCCTCCAGGTCCAACCCCAGGTGGTGGCTGTGGATGCGCATCCCGATTACCCGTCGCGACGGTGGGGCGAGGCGCTGGCCGCGGCCCGCGGTGGGGAAGTCGTTTACGTGCAGCACCATGTGGCCCACGCCGCGGCAGTCTTAGGCGAGCACCGCGCCTTTCCCCAGGCGGGGCAAGAGGTGGCAGCCTTTTCTCTGGACGGCACCGGATACGGTGAGGATGGCACAGCGTGGGGTGGGGAACTTTTGGTTCTCGCTGGGGATTTACGCTGGCAAAGGGTGGGCTTTCTTCGCCCTTTGCCACTTCTGGGTGGGGAGGCAGCGGTGCGGGAGCCGTGGCGTGTAGCGGTGGCTGCTCTAGCTTCGGCGGGGGAGGTGAGGCTTGCCCTTGAGCTTTTTCCCCAAAACGGGAAACGCACCGATCAGCTTCTGCATTTGGCCGCAGGCCATTGGCCTTTGGCTTCTGGGGCAGGCCGGGTTTTCGAAGCAGCGGGGGCCATCTTAGGCCTGGGGGACGTGAACCGTTACGAAGGGGAGCTGGCCATGCGGCTGGAAGCCACGGCAAGCCTTTGGCGAAGACCTGTGCACCCCTGGCCGTCCTTGGAGGCGCTCATCCAAGGGTCAGTGGTGCGCAGCGATGCGCTTTTGGCGGAGCTGGCGCACAGGCGTCTTGCCGGTGCCTCCCGGCGGCTTCTGGCCTGTGAGTTTCACGCCAGCTTGGCGTGGCTTTTGGCAGAGCTTGCCGGGCGCGTCTTGCCTAGCCGGCCAGTGCTGGCCTGCGGTGGTGGGTGCATGGTGAACCGGTTGCTGCGCGCGTTCCTCAAGGAGGAACTGGAAAGGCGAGGCTTTTCTGTGCTCCTGCCGGAGAAGCTCCCCGCTGGCGACGGTGGGTTAAGCTACGGTCAAGCGGTGGTGGCGGCGGTGGCGCTGGCGAGAGCGGTGCGGCCGGTTTTTCAAGGAGGTGACTGATGTGTCTGGCAGTCCCCATGAAGCTGGTGAGCCGTGAGGAACTCAAGGGTGTGGTGGAGCTTTCCGGCATGAGAAGGGAAATCTCCCTCATGCTTCTGCCGGAAGCTCAGGTGGGAGACTACGTTTTGGTACACGCCGGTTACGCCATTGCCCAAGTGGACGAGAGGGAAGCCGAGGAAACCTTAGAGCTCCTGCGGGAAGCTTTGGCCGGGGAGGAAGCATGAACGGCTTTGCCGATCCCCGTTTGGTTCGTACCTTGGCCCGCGCCATTGCCGCGGAAGCGGAAAAGCTCCCTCGCCCTGTGACCTTCATGGAGGTGTGCGGTACCCACACCAACGCCATTGCTGCTGCCGGTTTACGTCGCCTGTTGCCCAGCCATGTGCGCCTTATTTCCGGGCCGGGGTGTCCCGTGTGCGTGACGCCGGTGGGCTACGTGGACCAGGCCATGGCTTTAGCGGAAGACCCCAGAAACCTTGTGGCCACCTTTGGGGATCTGCTGCGGGTCCCTGCCAGCTCGGGATCGCTGGAACAGGCTCGCGCCACAGGGTGCGACGTGCGGGTGGTGTACAGCCCGCGGGATGCGGTGGATTTGGCAGCGGCAAACCCCGACCGCCGCGTCGTTTTTTTAGGCGTGGGTTTTGAGACCACCGTGCCGACCGTAGCTGCAGCGGTGCTGGAAGCGGAAAAAAGAGGCTTGGCAAACTTCTTCGTGCTTTCCGGCCACAAGGTCATGCCTCCGGCTTTGGAAGCGCTTCTGGCAGATCCCGCCTTGCGCCTGGAGGGGCTCATCCTCCCTGGCCATGTTTCGGTCATCATTGGCGCCCGGGCCTACCGGCCGGTGTTGGCCAGGTACCCAATTCCTGCGGTCATTTCCGGCTTTACGCCGGTGGACGTTTTGCGCACGGTGCTGGAGCTCACCAAACAAGTGGTGGAAGGCCGAGCGGAGCTCGTCAACCTTTACGGTCGCGTGGTGCGGGAGGAGGGGAATCTCACAGCTTGGGGGATGGTGGAGAAAGTGTTCGCACCCTGCGACGCCCGGTGGCGGGGGCTTGGCGACATTGCGGGCTCGGGCTTGGCGCTGCGAAGGCCATTTGCGTCTCGCGATGCGGGCCAGTTTGCGGTCACCCTGCCCACCCCACGGGAGCCTGCGGGTTGCCGATGTGGCGATGTCCTCCGTGGGCGCATTGACCCTCCAGAGTGTCCGCTTTTTGCCACCGCCTGCACCCCCGATACTGCGGCGGGGGCATGCATGGTTTCCGCCGAAGGCGCTTGTGCCGCTTGGTACCGTCACGAGCGGTTTGCGGGGGTGGCGTGAGCGGCAGGATCGTGTTAGCGCACGGGGGAGGCGGACGACTCACCCGCGAGCTGGTGAGGTCTTTGTTTATACCACCGCTGACCAACGAGTACTTGGCCGAGCTGGGTGATGCGGCGGTTTTGCCCCCGGTTTCCGGCCGGCTTGCTTTTACCACCGATGCCTTTGTGGTGGACCCACCGGTCTTCCCGGGTGGAGACTTGGGCTACCTGGCGGTGTGCGGCACCGTCAACGACCTGGCCATGGTGGGAGCCAAGCCCATCGCCCTTTCTTGGGCGTTGATCCTGGAGGAGGGGGCCGACGAAGACCTTCTGCGCACTGTCACGGCAGGGGCTTCCCGCGCCTGCCGCGAGGTAGGGGCACCCATTGTGGCAGGGGACACAAAGGTGGTACCGCGGGGGAAGGGCGATCGTGCTTTTGTTACCACGGCAGGGCTAGGGGTGGTGCGTCAAACCCCGCTTTCCGATCGCTTGCTCTGCCCTGGCGATGAGGTTCTGGTTTCCGGCCCGGTGGGCGATCATGGCGCCACGGTGTTGGCAGCGCGCCACGGCCTGGGAGGAGAGCTTGTCTCGGATGTGGCTCCTCTCTGGCCACTGGTGGACAAGCTTTTGGCTTCAGGGGTGGAGGTTCACGCCTTGCACGACCCCACCCGCGGCGGCGTGGCCACGGTGTGCTACGAGGTGGCCGAGCGCACGGGTTTGCGCGTAGAGCTGGAAGAGGAAGCCATCCCCGTGCGGCCGTCCGTGCGAGCGGTCATGGAGGTTTTAGGCTTGGACCCCCTGTACGTGGCATGCGAAGGCCGTTTTTTGGCGTTCGTGGCTGCGGGTCAGGGGGAAAAAGCCTTGGCGGTGTTGCGGGGCCACCCCTTGGGGCAGCAGGCAAACCTGGTGGGGAAAGTAAAGCTGCGACAACCCGGGGAGGCGCCGGTGGTGCTGCGTACTGCCTTTGGCCCGCTGCGCCCCTTGGATTTGCTTTCGGGAGCAGAGTTGCCACGCATTTGCTAGGAAACTACCATGGAAGGGCTTACCGTTAACCTGCTTGTAGCCTCTGCGAGCGTGGCCTTCGTCCACGTGCTGGCCGGTCCCGACCATACGGTTCCCTTTGTTGTGCTGGCGCGAGCGCAAAACTGGAACACGGCCAAAACCTTTTGGGTGACGCTCCTGTGCGGGATTGGCCATGTCCTGTCCTCCTTGGCTTTGGGGCTTTTGGGGTTGGCTTTGGGGGCGGGGCTTGCCCGCGTCGCGGCTTGGGAGGAGGTTCGTGCTAGCGTGGCGGCGTGGGGCTTGGTGGCCTTTGGCCTGGCGTACGCCGTGTGGGGCGTGAGAAAAGCCGTGGTAGCCCAGCGACAGCTAGCCCTCCACACCCACGGGCATCGCGTTCACCTCCATGCGCAGGGTACTGGGCCCCATGAGCACGAAAACGGCCCAACCTCCCCCCTGACCTTTTGGTCGCTTTTTTTGGTTTTTGTCTTTGGTCCCTGCGAACCCTTAATCCCGCTTTTCATGATGCCGGCCAGCCGCGGCCGCTGGGACTTGGCGGTGGCTGCCGGTGCGGTGTTTTCGGTGGTGACGCTTGGGACCATGGTGGCAGCGGTCCTTCTTCTGCGGGCCGGGGTCGCGCGTTTGCACATTTTGGGCCTGGAGCGCTGGTCTCACACTTTGGCGGGGGCAGTGATTGCCGTATCAGGCTTGGCCGTGATCTTCTTGGGCTTGTAGAATCGCTCGTGCGGAAGCTTTTCAAGCGGCCTGGGCTTGCCGCCGTCGCTCCCTGTGGATGAGGACCAGGTTACGAATGTAGACCACAAGCCCTGCGGCTTGTCCCAGGGTGAAAACCGGATCATGGCGGAGGATGGCGTACATCAAAAGCATTGCCCCGCCAGCCAGGGAGAAGTACCAAAAAGCCATGGGTATGACGCTTTTGCCTTTGGCCTCGGAAACCAACCACTGCACGATAAAGCGAGCCGAAAACAAGGCTTGGCCCAAAAAGCCAAAGGCCATGAGCCAAAAAGGCGGTACGTTCATCCTTTGATCCTCCAGGAAATGGCCCGATCCTGTAGCCACCGCACGCCCAACGCGTCGCGCAAGCCACGGAAGGCGCGGTCCCAAGTGCCGTAGTGGGATTTGCCGGCGTGGCGAGGGCGGTGGCGAACGGGCACCTGTGTCACCGTGAAGCCTTCAAGCTTCAAAAGCGTGGGCAAAAAACGGTGGGCACCGTTCCACATGCGTACCTTCTTGATGGCCTCGGCGCGGAAAACTTTCAAAGGGCAGCCGGTGTCCTTGATGTTTTCCCGGGTGAGCCAGTTGCGCACGGTGTTGGCAAAACGGGAGGAGAAGCGCTTCCAAGCCGAGTCATGCCGTATCTCACGGATGCCCACCACCGCGTCGTACTGGGAAAGGAGCGGCAAAAGGGCCGGGATGTCCTGGGGATCGTTTTGCAGGTCGGCGTCCAGGGTAATGATGATTTTTCCCTGCGCGTGGGAAAAACCAGCAGCCAGCGCCGCCGATTGCCCGCAGTTTTTCTCAAAGTGCAAAACCCGCATTGGCGGGTGTTCGGCGGCCAGTTGGTCCAAAAGCTGGGAAGAGCCGTCGGTGGAACCATCGTCCACCAAGAGAAGCTCGAAGGGCTTACCCAAGCTTTCCATGAGGGGCACAACGGCCTCCACCAGCGGCTTCAGGTTTTCGCGTTCGTTGTGCACCGGAACAACCACGGAAAAGGCCAACTCGCTCACGGCAGGATTGTAGCTTACGGTGCAGTGCCTGCCGGTGGCCGGCGGTGCGTAGCGTAGAATGAAGCCGTGCGTGTGCTTTTGGCTCACAGTGCCGATCGCCCCTTCGAGGTGGAGCGCTTTGGCTTGGCTTGGCAGGCGGCAGGGGGGCTGCCGGAAGAGCTGGTGCCCATAACCCCTGAGACCCATTGGGAAGTCCTGAATAAAACCCCAGAGGTCCACGGGGTGCTCACCACCGGTGGTCCCGACGTAAGCCCCGGCCGCTACGGGCAAACACCCCACCCCACCACCCGCCCGCAGCCTGAACGCGAAGCACTGGACTGGGAGCTGCTTTTCCGGGCACGGAGGGAGAACCTGCCGGTGTTGGCGGTGTGCTTTGGGTGCCAACTGCTCAACGTGTTTTTTGGGGGCACGCTTATCCAGCACCTGCCGGCCATGGGGAAAGGGGGGCACCGAGTTTCTGAGCCCAAGGACTTTATGGCGCACCCCGTGCGCGTTTCCCCGTTGTCGCGGCTTTTGGTGGGCTTTCCTCAGGAGTTCGGGGTGAATTCCCGCCACCACCAAGCGGTAGATACCCTGGGCCAGGGGCTCGTGATTGCTGCCTCTGCCCCCGATGGCGTGGTGGAAGCCATCGAGGCCAAGGATGCGAACTTTGTCCTGGGGGTGCAGTGGCACCCGGAAAACTTGCTCTTTGAACCGCACTTGGAGCTTTTCCGCCGCTTTCGGCAAGCGTGTGCCCTGCGGGAGGGGTGATGAGGAGAAGAGCGTGCCTCTTGCTTTTGGCTTTGAGCCTGGGTTTAGCCGCGTGCGAAACGGATAGGCCAACGGCGGAGGAGAGGGAGGCCATTTCGTCGTTAACTCGGGCGTTTCTTTTGTCTTTGGCCCGCTCCTACAGCGAGATGGACGTGAGGTACTTGGAACCCATTGCTGCTCCGCGTTTTGTCAACGAAACCTACGATGCCATCATGACCTTGCGCGCCAACGGCGACCGCTTGGATCCGGTGCTTGTCAACGTGGAAATTACCGATCTCAAGGTCCTGCGTCATGCGAATGCCTACGTGTTTTGCACCGAAACCTGGGATACCAGGCGTTTGGATGTGGCCTCCGGGCAGCTCAAAGGGCACGACCCCCATTCCGTGTTGCACAGCGTCATCCAAATGAAGCTCATGGACAAACGGTGGGTGGTTCTTTACCGGGAGGTGGAGGAAACCGCCACTGGCCCGCGCTTTTTGGTACGTACGCCAAAAGCGCAAAAGCCATGATCCCCACGGTAGCCCTGGTGGGCCGGCCCAACGTGGGCAAGTCCACGCTTTTCAACCGCCTCACCGGCCGGCGCAAAGCTTTAACCCACGATATGCCAGGGGTCACCAGGGACCGGGTGGTGGCCGAAGCCCCTCGTCCGAACGGTGGTTTCTTGTGGTTGGTCGACACCGGAGGGTTCGACCCGGAAGCGCAAGCCCCTATCCCAGCCATGGTGCGGGAACAGGCACTTTTGGCGGTGGAGCAAGCACAACTCATCCTGTTAGTGGTGGATGGAACCCAGGGTCTGGTGGCTGCTGATGAAGAGCTGGGGGAGGTGTTGCGGCGCTCGGGGAAGCCCACAGTGGTAGTTGTCAACAAAGCGGATCGCCGGGATGCTCGCTTTTCCGTGGCGGATTTCTTGACCTTGGGCTTCCCCTGCGTGGCGGTTTCGGCGGAGCACGGCAGCGGGCTGGAAGAGCTTTGGGAGCATGTGGAGGCGCTGCTGCCGCCTCCCGAGCCCGTGGAGGTTCCGGCCCCTGAGCTGGCGGTAGCCATTGTGGGCCGGCCCAACGTCGGCAAGTCCTCGCTTTTAAACCGAATCTTAGGGGAAGAACGGGTTTTGGTTTCAGAAATCCCCGGCACCACCCGCGATGCGGTGGATACCCCTGTGATGTTTGGCGGCAAGCGCCTCTTGCTGGTGGATACCGCTGGCATCCGGCGTAAGGGACGCACCGCGCGGGGCGTGGAGGTGCTTTCGGTGGTTATGGCCCGAAAAGCCATCGAGCGCGCACAGGTGTGCCTTTTGGTGGTAGATGGCAGCGAAGGGGTCACCGCGCAAGATGCCCATGTGGCGGGTCTCATCCAAGAGGCGGGCAAGGGTGTGGTGGTGGTGGTGAACAAGGCTGATACGCTCACAGGAGAGGACAAGAAACGGATTGCGGAAGAGGTGGAGTTGAGGCTCAAGTTCCTCAAAGATACGCCTCGTCTTTTCGTGTCCGCCCTCACCGGCGCAGGTGTGGGTAAGCTCTTACCGCAGGCTTGCAAGGTGGGGGAAAACTTCCAGCGCCGGATCGGTAGCGGCGAGCTTAACCGGGTGCTGCGGGCGGCGTGGGAAAGCCACCCGCCGCCGGGGGGAAAGGGCCCGGCCAAGCTTTACTACGCCACGCAAGTGGGGACCGCCCCACCACGTTTTAAGCTTTTCACCAACCTCAAAGGCGAACTGCACTTTTCTTACGTGCGTTTTTTGGAAAATGCCTTGCGCCAGGCCTTCCCCTTGGCCGGAGTGCCAGTTAGGTTTATGATTGTGGGGAAGCCGTAGGAGCGGCCCATGGTGCAATTCCGACCCACCGCCCGGGAAATCGTGGCAAAAATCGTGTATTACGGTCCTCCCCTGGGCGGCAAGACCACGAACCTGAAAGTGCTGCATGCGGGTTACCCCGAGGAGGTGCGGGGCAATCTCATCGAGTTGCCCGCCGGCAACGATCGCACCATTTACTTCGATTACCTGCCGCTCACCTTCCGCAAGCTGCGCGGCATGGACCTGCGCATTCAGCTGTACACCGTACCGGGGCAAGTACGCTTTGACGCCACCCGCCAGATGGTGCTCAAAGGGGTGGATGGGGTGGTGTTTGTGGCGGACTCCCAGCGACAAGCCATGCAGGCCAACCGTGATTCCTGGGCCAACCTCAAGAAAAACTTGGCACTCCAGGGGCTGTTCTTGGACCTCGTGCCCCACGTTTTGCAGTACAACAAGAGGGACCTCCCCGACATTGCCACGGTGGAGGAGCTCGACCAGGCCCTCAACGAGTTCAACGCTCCTTTCTTTGAGGCCATTGCCGTGCAAGGCATTGGCGTGGAAGAAACCCTGCAAGCCATTGCCAAGCTTGTGGTCCGTTCGTTGCGTGATCGTTTTAACTTGGGGGTGGAAGCTCAGCCCGGTTTGCAGGCGGTGCCCCCTCCGGAACGGGAAGAACTGGTTACCCGCCCGGTACATGTTACGCCGCAGCCATTACCTCGCGAAGAATTCACGCTTTCCCAGCCGTTGCCCCCGCCGGAAATCACACCACCTACCGTTCCCTTGGTTTCGCCGCCAAGGCCAGAAGCGGTGGTGTTGGAAATGCCAGCGCCTTTTCCTACGCCGGTGGAAGGATCCACGGAGGCCACAGGTCAGGGTGGAGCGGAGGTATTTACCGCCGAACCCTCGGCTCCTCCAGCGTTTGCGCACGGATGGCAGCTTGCGGTGCCTGAAGGCGGAGAGCCTCTGCCGTCGGCATCGTTGCCGGGGGAGATGGGAGAGGCCGCGCTGGAACTGGAGCCCCTGTCGGTTGGGGCAGTCCCCCCCGCACCGTGGGCAGAACAGGAGGCGCCACCGCTGGGCGAGGCAGATTTGGCTCTGGATCTCCCGCCCTTTGCCGCGGAGTTGCGGGAAGAACTCGCCCCCGCAAAGCTTACGCAAGAAGCACCGGCAGCTGTACCTGGGCAGCCTTTTGCCCCCGGCGGGCAGGTGCAGGAGGCGGGAGTACCTCTCGAGCCGGAAGGCGTAAAGGAGGGGCCGGTGCTGGGGGAAGCGCCGGGACCGGAGGTCCCCTTTCCGCTAGAGGCCCACGCGGAACCCCCGCGTACCCCCATTGTTGACCTGGCGGCCGACCCGTTTGTGGTGGGGGAACTCCCCCCGGAAAGCAGCAGCGAGGATGTTTTTGCCGTCATACCCCGGCCACAGGTGGAGGTAATGCCTGAGACCGCCGCCATTGAGCGCGTGATCCCCCGGGCCGTGGCGAGACACGGGGAGCTGCGGGAGCTGGAGGTGGAGGTACCGGTGCCAGCCACATGGGTGGGGGGGCGGCGGGTGACCTTGCAGCTGCGCCTTACGCTGGTGCCGGAGGAGGAGGAGCATGAGCCCTGATCCGGTAACCATCCCCGACAAAGAAGAGTTCAAAATCAACGAGGTTTGCGAGATCACTGGCGTAAAGCCCTTTGTTCTCCGTTACTGGGAGCAGGAATTTCCGGAACTGGCACCGGCCAAACAACCCGGTGGGCAAAGGGTGTACCGCCGGGAAGACGTGGAACTTGTCTTGCGCATTAAAAAGCTCCTATACGAGGAGCAGTTTACCGTTGCAGGCGCAAAGAAAAGGCTGGCGGAGGAGCGAAAGGCGTCTTCCGGAAAACTTGACAAAAGCACCTCCGACCAAGTACAAAAGCTGCGCCAGACGCTGGCGATGGTGAAGCGAGAGCTGGCGGAGATCATTGAGGGGTTGTCATCGTAGGTCGGGACGTGGCGCAGCCTGGTAGCGCACTTGAATGGGGTTCAAGGGGTCCCGGGTTCAAATCCCGGCGTCCCGACCATTTTCTCCGTAGGG
The DNA here is from genome assembly GCA_937934115.1 of uncultured Thermoanaerobaculum sp. Lineage (GTDB taxonomy): Bacteria > Acidobacteriota > Thermoanaerobaculia > Thermoanaerobaculales > Thermoanaerobaculaceae > Thermoanaerobaculum. The sequence continues at coordinate 14,871 of CALHAH010000043.1, read as the reverse complement.
CCAGTGGGTTTCCCTGCAGCAAAAATTGGCATTTTGGCCGTTTTAGCGATCCCAACTCCCCTTTTGCAGCCTACTAACACTTAGGGTTTGTAACCAACGGCCTACGGCCAGCGGCGAGCAAAGGGCAAGTTCCGCGTGCTAAACTCCGCCTTCGATGCCCGCGCGTGCGGGCTGGCGAGGTGGCTTTGGAACTGCAAGCGGTGATTTTGAACTTGCTGCGCTTTTGGGGGGAGGAGGGCTGTCTTGTGCAGCAGCCCTATGACCTGGAGGTGGGCGCTGGCACTATGCACCCGGAAACCTTCCTGCGGGTTTTGGGACCCGAGCCGTACCGCGTCGCCTATGTCCAGCCTTCTCGCCGGCCGGCGGACGCGCGTTTTGGGGAAAACCCTTTCCGCTTGGGCAAACACCTGCAACTGCAAGTTATCTTGAAACCGTCACCGCCAAACGTCCAGGGGCTTTACCTTCGTTCCTTAGAGGCCTTGGGGATTGACCCGGCGGTTCATGACGTGCGTTTTGAGGAAGATAACTGGGAATCTCCCACCCTGGGGGCGTGGGGTGTGGGCTGGCAAGTTCTTTTGGACGGCATGGAAATCACGCAGTTTACGTACTTCCAGCAAGCTGGTGGCTTAGACCTCAAGCCCATTTCCGCAGAAATAACCTACGGCTTGGAACGCATGGCCATGTTCCTGCAGCGAAAGACCTCTATTTACGAGGTGGAGTGGGTCTCGGGTGTGCCTTACGGTGCGGTTCGCCACCGCGACGAGGTGGAGCTTTCGCGCTATGCCTTCCAGCGGGCAGATGTGGCCATGCTGCGTCGCCACTTTGAGGACTGGGAGCGGGAGGGGTTTCGCTGCCTCGAGGGCGAGGACCCCTTGGTCATTCCCGCGTTGGAAGCGGCGCTAAAGATGTCGCACCTTTTCAACCTTTTGGACGCCCGGGGGGCCATTTCCACCACCGAGCGCGTGGCCATGATTGCCAGGGTGCGCAAGCTGGCCGTGGCGACGGCAAAAGCGTACGTGGAGCAGAGGAAAAGGGCAGGTTTCCCCCTGCTCTCCGGGGGTGCGGCGTGAACGGGAAGTTCTTGTTTGAGCTTTTATGCGAGGAGATCCCCGCCAACGCCTTGCCCGCAGCGCGCCAGCAACTGGTTTCCAGCCTAACCGAAAAGCTTTTGGAAGCGGGCGTGACTTTTTCTCGCATCCTCGGGTTTTCCACCTCCCGGCGGCTTGCCCTTTGGGTGGAAGGGCTTCCCAGCGAAACACCGGCGCGCGTAGAAGAGGTTTTGGGCCCCCCGGCGTCCGTGGCCTTTGCCCCTGATGGTTCCCTCACGAGGGCGGGTGAGGGTTTTGCCCGGGCGCATGGTGTGGCCCCCGAAGAACTCCAGGTGGTGGAGGGGCCCAAGGGCAGAGTGGTGGCTGCAAAAAAGCACATCCCGGGCCTGGCTCTTCCTGATCTTCTCGCCCACATCGTTCCGGCTGCGGTTACCGGCTTGCACTTTCCCAAAACCATGCGCTGGGGAGAGGGGGAGTACGTGTTTGTACGCCCCGTGCACCGGATCGTGGCCCTCTGGGGCCTGGAGACCTTAGACCAGGTGGTGCGTTTTGCGATCTTTGGGGTTGCAAGCGGTGCTTCCACCCTGGGCCACAGGGTCACCCACCCCGGGGAAGTACTCCTGGCCGGGGTTCAGGACCTGGAGGACTACACGAAACGTCTCCGCCAGGCGGGGGTGGAGCTGGACCCCGGCCGACGTGGGGAGCTTTTCCGCCAGCGGGCCGAGGAGCTCGCTGCGGCAGTGGGTTGCCGGGTGCGGGAAGACCGGGCATTGGAAGACGAACACGTGGAGTTGGTGGAGTACCCTGGGCTCGTGCGCGGGGAGCTGGATCCGGCTTGGCTTTCCTTGCCAGAAGAAGTCATCGTCACCACGCTCCGACATCACCAAAAGTGCTTGGTCTTAGAAAAAGAGGGCCGGGTGGCGCCTTACTTTTTGGCGGTGTGTGACCGCCCTGACGATCCCCAAGGGCACGTGCGAAGGGGCAACGAATGGGTAGCCGGTGCCCGCTTGGCGGATGCCCACTTTTTCTTCCATCAGGACCTGGCGCTACCGCTTTCAGCCACGGCAGAAAAGCTCACGCGCGTGGCTTTTCACACCCAGTTGGGAAGCTTTGCGGACAAAGCGCAACGCCTTGAAGCGCTGGTGGTACGCCTGGCCGAAAGCTTGGGTTTGCGTGGGCTTGTGGAGCCCTTGAAAACCGCTGCCCGCCTCGCCAAGGCTGACCTTGCCACCCACATGGTGGGGGAATTCCCGGAACTGCAAGGGGTCATGGGGGGAATTTACGCCCGTCACGAGGGCTACGGCCCCGAGGTGTGGCAAGCCATTGCCGAGCAGTACGTGCCGGCGGGTCAGGATGGCCCGATCCCGCAAAGCATCACCGGCGCGCTTTTAGGTGTGGCTGACCGTTTGGACACCTTGGCGGCACTTTTTTCGGTGGGGGAGATCCCCAGCGGTAGTAAGGATCCCTTTGCTTTGCGCCGGCACGCTTTAAGCGTGGTGAGGATTTGCGGGGAGTTCCCCTTACATCTTTTGCTTGCGGACGCAGTGTCTTGGGCGAGCGCACCCTTTGGTGGGGGTGGGGTTTCGGAGCTTGCAAGCTTCTTGCGGGAGCGGGAGCGGTTTTTCCTGGAAACCAAAGGGCTCCCCGCGCCGGTGGCGGATGCGGTGCTCACCGCGCGCTGGGGTTTGCCGGCGGACGACCTGGCTGTGGGACAGGCCCTGGCGACCCTTTGGCAAACGCCAGAGTTTATGGGGCTCGCCACCGCGTTTAAGCGGGTGCGCAACATGGTGGGCAAGGAAGGGGAGGGTGCCTGGGCCCCTGAGCGCTTGCGGGAGCCGGCGGAAAAGGCCTTGGCCAGCAAGGTGGCTGGTTTGGAGCAAGAACTGGCCGCACTGGCAGCGAGCAAGGCGTGGGGTCAGGCGCTTCAACTTTTGGCCAGTTTGGCAGAGCCGCTGGACCGGTTTTTCACCGATGTGCTGGTGATGTGCCCGGAAGCGGAACTGCGTCAAGCGAGGCTAGGACTTTTGGCGAGGATTCAGCGACTTTTTCTGCAGCTTGCCGATGTCTCCAAGTTGCAGGTAGCGAACTAAGGAGGGTTTGGCAATGCAAAAGATGGTGTACCTGTTTGGTGGTGGTAGTGCCGAGGGCAACGCCAAGATGAAGGAACTTTTGGGGGGCAAAGGCGCCAACCTTGCGGAAATGGCGGGGATTGGTTTGCCGGTTCCGCCGGGGTTCACGATTACCACCGAAGTGTGTACCCATGTCATGAAGTTTGGCGCTTACCCCGAGGGGCTTGCGGAACAAGTTGCCCAAGGACTCGCTCACATTGAGCGCTTGACCGGGAAGAAGTTCGGCGATCCGCAAAACCCGCTTTTGGTTTCGGTGCGCTCGGGCGCTCGCGCCTCCATGCCAGGGATGATGGATACCATTCTTAACCTGGGGTTGAACGATCAAACCGTGCAAGGCCTTATCGCCCAAACCAGCAACCCCCGTTTTGCCTATGACTGCTACCGGCGGTTTGTGGCCATGTACGGGGATGTGGTTTTGGGGTGTAAGCCCCAGGGCAAGGATGAAATTGATCCCTTCGAGGCGGTACTTGAAGAGATGAAGCACCGCAAGGGCGTCCGTTATGACACGGAGCTTTCAGCCGACGACCTGAAGGAGCTGGTAGTGCAATTCAAGGAGGTGGTGCGCAAGCGTACGGGCAAGAGTTTCCCCGAACAGCCGGAAGAGCAACTGTGGGGAGCCATTGCGGCGGTTTTCAACTCCTGGAACAACGAGCGCGCCATTGCCTACCGCAAGCTCAACAACATCCCCGATGATTGGGGTACGGCCGTCAACGTGCAGGCCATGGTTTACGGCAACATGGGGGAGGACTCAGGCACCGGTGTGGCCTTTACGCGCGATCCGGCCACCGGCGAAAACGTTTTTTACGGCGAGTTCTTGGTGAACGCTCAAGGGGAGGACGTGGTGGCGGGGGTGCGCACGCCACGCCCGGTGCAGGAGCTTGCCCAAGTTTTCCCGGAGGTTTACCAGCAGCTTTTGGAGGTACGGCGCACCTTGGAAACCCACCTCAAGGACATGCAGGACTTCGAGTTCACCGTGGAGCGCGGCAAGCTTTACATGCTGCAAACACGAAACGGCAAGCGCACGGGGCTTGCGGCTATCCGCATTGCCGTGGACATGGTGGAGGAGGGGCTTATTACCCCCGAGGAGGCTCTCAAGCGGGTGGAGCCGGAACAGCTCAACCAGCTTTTACGGCCTGTTTTTGACCCGCAAGCTCTGCGTCACGCGCGGGAGGAAAAAAGGGTGGTGGCCAGAGGTCTCCCCGCAGGGCCCGGAGCGGCTTCGGGGCGCGTGGTGTTCAACGCTCCCGATGCCGAGGAGTGGGCGGCCCGTGGGGAAAAGGTTCTCTTGGTACGCATCGAAACCAGCCCCGAGGACATCAAGGGCATGAACGCGGCGGTAGGCATTCTTACCGCTCGTGGTGGCATGACTTCCCATGCCGCATTGGTGGCGCGGCAAATGGGCAAGACGTGCGTAGTGGGGTGCGAGGCTCTCAAGGTGGATTACAAGGCGCGCACCATTACCGTGGACAATACAGTCATCCGGGAAGGGGACTGGGTTTCCATTGATGGCTTTACCGGAGAGGTCATCCTCGGCAAGCTGGAAACCAAGCCCGCGGAAGTGGTGCAGGTGCTCATCGAAAAGAGCCTGGCGCCGGAAAAGTCCAGCTCCTATCACTATTTTTCGCGCCTCATGGAGTGGGCGGATCAATTTCGCCGCTTGCGGGTGCGGGCCAACGCCGATCAGCCGGACCAAGCTGCCAACGCCGTGGCCTTCGGTGCCGAAGGCATTGGCCTGTGCCGCACCGAGCACATGTTCTTCGGTGGCGACCGCATCACTGCCATGCGCGAAATGATCCTGGCTTCCACGCCGGAAGAAAGGCAAAAGGCTTTGGACAAGCTCTTGCCCATGCAGCGGGAGGACTTCGTGGGGATTTTCCGGGTCATGGGTGAGCGGCCCGTAACCATCAGGACCCTGGACCCCCCGCTGCACGAGTTTTTGCCCCACACGGAAGCGGAGCAAAAGGAAGTGGCGGAAGCCATGGGGGTTGCGGTGGAGGTGATCCGCGCCAAGGTAGCGGAACTCCACGAGGCCAACCCCATGCTTGGTCATCGTGGCTGCCGATTGGGCATTGTGTACCCAGAAATTACCCGCATGCAAGCTCGCGCTATCCTTGAAGCGGCATGCCTTGTGAAGAAAGAAGGCATTGACGTGCACCCGGAAATCATGATCCCGCTGGTGGGGAACGTGCGGGAGCTGGAAGATCAGGCCCGCCACGTGCGGGAGGTGGCGGAAGAGGTGTTTGCCGCGCAGGGTGTGCGTGTGGACTACCTGGTGGGTACCATGATTGAGGTGCCCCGGGCTGCCCTCACCGCTTCCGAAATTGCCCGGGTTGCTGAGTTTTTCTCCTTTGGCACCAATGACCTTACGCAAACGACCCTGGGGGTTTCCCGCGATGATGCCGGGAAGTTTTTGCCGGCGTACCTGGAGCGGGAAATTTGGCCGGCGGACCCCTTTGCCACCTTGGATGTGGACGGTGTGGGCCAGCTGGTGGAGATGGGAACGCAAAGGGGTCGCGCCACAAGGCCCACCCTCAAGGTAGGCATTTGCGGGGAGCATGGAGGTGACCCGGCTTCGGTGGCGTTCTGCCACCGTGTAGGCCTGGATTACGTGTCCTGCTCACCGTTCCGCATCCCGGTGGCTCGTTTGGCAGCTGCTCGCGCGGCTCTCGGGCTGGAACGAGGCTAGTCATGTCCCGCTTTGCGGTCATCGGCCTGGGGCGTTTTGGTGCTACCCTTGCCAGCCGCCTTTACGAGCTGGGGCATGAGGTGTTGGGGGTGGACGTCGACGAGGAGCTCGTGCAATCTTGCCGTGACCGGATGAACGCGGTGATGGTGGTGGACGTGCGGGACAAGGCCCAGTTCAGGAGTATTGGCATTAAGGACTTTGACACCGTCATCATTTCCGTAGGGGAACACCTGGAGGCCTCCACCCTAGCGGCTTTGTATTGCAAGGAGCTGGGAGTGCGGGTGATTGCCCGCGCTGTGAGCGAGGACCACGGCAAGATTCTGGAGGCGCTGGGGGTTGACGAGGTGATTTACCCCGAGCGGGATATGGCCTTGCGCCTGGCGGAAAAGCTGTCTTCGAAAAACCTCCTGGATTTTGTGTCCCTGGGTCCCGAGTTTTCCATTGTGGAGGTGGCAGCACCTGCCAGTTTCATAGGGAGATCTTTGTCCGAGCTGGATGTTCGCCGTCGTTTTGGGGTCCATGTTATTGCCATTCGCGATGTACTCACCGAAAACGTGACGCCGGCCCCCCCTCCCGATGCGAAAATACGGGACTCCGACGTTCTCGTGGTGCTCGGCGGGCGCGAGGCGTTAGAACGTTTTCAGCGCGTGAAGTAGAAGGGCGAAAAGACCAACTCAGCGAATTTCCCCTACCCACGCAGGCTGCAGGTTGTTTCCTTCCCTGGTGAGGGGCTGGGCGTGACCTTGCGCATCCGTGATGTAGATTTGCTTGCGCCCGCTGCGGTCAGAAGCAAACGCCAGGAGCGTGCCATCTGGGGAAAAGCAAGGGGATTCGTTGTTTCCGGGCCCGGGAATAACCGTACGCTGGCCCGTGCGCAAATCGAAAACCGCAATTTGGAAGCGATTGTCCACCTTGGTGGTGTAGGCAATGCGCACCCCGTCCGGCGCCCAACTGGGCTCATCGGCAAAACTGTCCTCGAACGTGAGGCGGCGTACGTTTGTCCCTTCGGCATCCATGAGGTAAAGCTGGGGGCTTCCCGCCCGGGTGGAGGTGAACACGATTTGCCGGCCGTTAGGGGAAAACGCCGGCTGGGTGTCAATGGCGCGCGTGGTGGTGAGGCGGGTGGTCTCGCCACTGGCCAGGTCCAACACGTAGATGTTGGTAAACCCGCCCTCACCCGCGGCGAAGGCCACCTTGCCACCGTCCGGGGAAAAACTGGGGGAGGAGTTCACCCCGGGGAGGCTAGGAAGCGGTTTCAAGTACCCCTCGGTGGGGCGCAGCAGGAAAAGCTGCGGCTGCCCCCGTAAGAAGCTGGTGAACACCAGCCACTGTCCGTCGGGAGACCACGCCGGCGCCGAGGCAATGGAGCGGTGTTGCGTGAGTTGCTCTTGCTCGCTGCCGTCCCAACGCATGATCCACAGCTCTTTGGCACCAGTACGATCAGAAACAAAGGCAATGCGCGACAAGAACGGTCCACTTTTGCCGGTAAAAAGGTGAAAGAGCTCGTTGGCCACCGTGTGCGCTAGCGTGGCCAAAGCTTTACGGGTGGCGGTAAAGCGGCGGGAAAAGGCCACCTCGCCCGAAGCCAGGTCGGTAAGCCGCACATCGCACGCCACTTGACTCCCAGAAGTGGCAAAGCTTCCAGAAAGCAAGAACTGCGCCCCCACCGAGCGCCAACGCTGGCGGGTGACATCCGGTCGTGCCGGATCTTGCTCCACCAGCGCCACCCGCTCCTCCGGAAGGAGCGTCATCACCGGGGTGGATGTGAGGTCCTTGGCTAGGGTTTGCCAAAAACTCGCGTAAGCCTCGCTGGCCCCCTCGCCACCTAGCACAAACGGCGTGGCGGCGATAACCACCTGACTCACTCCGGCACGGGTCACCTGCAAGTACACTTCTTCCTGGGCCAAGCTGGCGACGGGCAACGCGGACATGGCAAGGTTAAGGAAGATTGCTATGGGCTTAGCGTTCATTGCACAAACTCCAAATGCAAGATCAGCTCGCTGCCACCGAACCCTTGCGGCAGCGGGGGAAACGGGGCGGCAGCATACACCGCTCGCAGGGCAGCGCGGTCGAAGGCGCCTACCCCTGAGGACTCCTCCAGTCCAGCTTCCTTGAGTTCTCCAGAGCGGCTGATGCGGCAACGCACCCGGCAACGGGTGCCTGGCGGGGATGCCGGCTTAAACCAGTTTTGCTCGATGGCCGCAAGTACCCGGTCCAAGTAGTATTGGTAAGGGAAAGGTGGGCCTTCCACCGGCGCATCGCCGGCCAGCCCCAGCCCCTTTCCCCCACCTCCGCCCGGCGGGGACAGAGGCTCCTCGGCCTCAGAAGGGGCGGGTTCCCGGCGGGGAGGCTCGTGATGAGCTGTAGCTCCGCGCGCGGCAGGACTCGGCGGTGCAACTCCCGCCGGCTTGGCCGGTTTTGAGGGTTTTGCCACCGCGAGGGGTTTTGACTGCTCTGCAGCTCGGGCAACGTTGGGTGGGGACTCCACCTTTTGACCACCAACGGCGGGTGCTGGAGCCGCCGCGGGAACGTGCATCATCGGTGCGAGGCGAACTGTGACCGCCGGTAGGCTTAGGGCCTTGCGGGTAGGTCGTGAGGCCACCAACAGCGCGGCAAAGGCCAACACATGCAGTGACAGGGCAATCACCAGGGCCCCCCGCCAGGGGACCGGCTCAGCCGCTCTTCGGGCCAGTTCTTCGCTCACGGGGTCGGTCATGGCTTCTCCGGAGGAACCGTAACCATGCCCACCTCTTCCACACCCATGCGGTTTAAGGTAGCCAGTACCTGGACCACGAAGCCGTAAGGGAGGTTTTGGTCGGCCTTGAGGTACACCGGCCGGGGCTGGCCCTTCATAAGCGGGGCGAGGGTTTGGGGCAAAAGCGTAGGGTGCACGGGGCGATCATCGACCATGACCAACCGGTCTTTGGTTAACGTCAGCACCAAAGGCTCCGGCCCTTTTTGTGCAAGGGGCGCCGCGTGCTCGCGGGGTAACTCCACGGAAAGCCCCTGCACCAGCATGGGGGTGGTCACCATAAAAATGATCAGCAGGACCAGCATCACGTCCACCAGGGGCGTGATGTTGATTTCCGCAATGCTGTCAAACTCCGCGTGAGTACGAAACGCCATGGCAGCTCCTTACGTAAAGGTTCGCTCGGTAAGGTTTAAAAACTCCAAGAGGAAGTCCTCCATCACGCCCCGATGGCGGCGGAGGCTTCCCAAAAAGGCGTTGTACGCGATCACCGCAGGGATGGCGGCGGCTAAGCCCGCAGCGGTGTTCACCAGCGCTTCCGCAATACCAGGCGCCACCGTAACGATGGACGTGGAGCCCTTGGCAGCGATGTCCCGGAAAGCGGTCATAATGCCCCACACGGTACCAAAAAGCCCAATAAACGGTGTGGCTGAGGCGGTGGTGGCGAGAAAGGGCAAAAAGCGATGCAGCTTGGCGGACTCCACGCCAATGGCCCGTTGCAACGCCCGTTCCACCGCGGCGAGGCTTTTGATCTGCCCGGCAGGCGCTCCAGCCCGCTGCAGCACCCGCACTTGTGCTTCCAGCTCCAGGTATCCTGCGCGAAACATGCCGGCTAAAGGCGCGTAGGGGGTCTTGCTGGCGGCTTGCTGCACTTCCCCAAGCCTTTGGGCCTTACGAAACTCGGCGAGAAACGCGTTATTTTGCTTTTCCGCGCGGCGAAGCTGGCGGACCTTCAGCACCATCAGGGTCCAAGAAACCAAGGAAAAGCCCGCGAGGATGGCCAGCACCAGCTTTGCCACTGGTCCGGTTTGCGAGAACGCCTCCCAAATCGCCTGCATGCGGGCATTGTACGGGATACTTGCCGGTTGGTTGTCCTCAGCGGAAGGAGCACGGCTAAGGCTTGGCCCACGAAGGTCAGTGCTGCAAGAAGAGGCTAAGGCCACCAGCGTTTTTTCTTGCACGAGGTACAAAAGCCGGATCAGGACCGACTTTTGGGCGGACGCCGGCCGAAAAAAAGTTGGTGTCAAAGAAAAGCTCGCGCTCTTTTTTTGCCTTGGCGCCCTTCTCTGCGCGTTTGATTCCCGTTCACTCAGCTTTTGCGGCGAAGTTGGCCGGCAACCGCGTAGGTGAAGCGTGAGTCTGTTGCTTTTCCCCGTCTAGCTCCGCCGCGATGCGCAGTTGGTCATCAAAGACAAACCCTTGCACCAAACTGCCGTTCATCTTTTCCCAATCCTACGGTGTCTCTCGTTATATCGCTGTAGCAGCATTATTTCTTATAGCCTCTTTAAGGGCCTTCAGCATTTGCCGTATGCATACGTTCCTCGAGACCTGGCATGGAGGGCAGAGGCGGTAAGAGGTGTGAGGTGAACGTTTTTTACCTTCTCGTCGGTACTGGGCCGGCTGTGGGAAAGCCGCGCCGCGGCTTTCGGCGCGTGGGACGCGCAAAAGGCGGCGAGAGAGGCACAAGGTGCGCCTACGGGGCCAGCGCAAAACCAAGCCCCATCTGTGGGCGTTGGACACCATCACTTTGGTGGCCGAGGGGGTGCGGGGGTAGGTGGTGAGTTTGCGAAGCGAGCCTCCGGCTTTGCCGGTGCAAGCGGTGCGGGGGGCAGAACGCGCGGGCGTGTGGCAGGGGCTGCGCGCGAGCCCCTCGCAAAACAAAATGTGGGACCTGCGCTCCGCGCGGGTTTAAAAGGAAAAGCGCTTATAGCCGGCGCAGGAGCGCCGGCCCCTCACTTGTCTTGCATTTTCTGCACAGGAGGAAAAAAAGAGGGATCCGCGCTCCGCGCGGGTTTTACAGGAAAGTGTCCAGAGCACGCGAGCGAGGCCCAGCTTTGCTGGGCCGAGCGGTGGGGGTGCGGGGGGCCAAGCCGGCCACGGGTGGGGGGAGGAGCGTGGCCGTGCCCCCCGCGCCAGATAACCGGCGGCCCCACATTTCTCTGCGGCGGCCGCACAGAGGCGAGGCCCGAAACGTTTCCGAGTTCGCGGGCAAGTTCGAAAGCGCCCTGCAAGCCTTCGGTCTCGAACACTTCTGTACCCACTTTTGGCTTCCCCAAGTAAAACCCCTTCGTGAAGCGTGAAAGCCGTACCCTTCAGGACATGTTCATCAACTACAACCTGGATCTCCTCTTCACCGCCTTGGACCGAGAAGCCGCAAGCTCGCCCAGTTCCTCATCTGCGGAGCCAGCGATCCTTCCCACCACGCCGGGAAACTCAAAACCCCGATCCAGGTTTTCTCCAAATCCAGCAGGGCGTGCCAAAAGTTACGGACGAATACAGTTGGGTTGCCCGTCGGCTCGCCGCTGTGCTAAGTTACGGTTATGGCAGGTTCGCTGAGCTTGGAACAGTTGGCGGAGCGGGTTTCGTACCTGGAGGGGTGGCGGGAGAGCCAAGAGCGGTTTTCGCAGGAGCTTTTGGCGGAGCTGGGGCATGTGGGCGAGCGGCTTAGCCGGGTGGAGGAGGAGCTTAAGTTTTTGGATCACAAGTGGGAGGCCAGGCTCACTGCCTTGGAAGAACGGTGGGAGACCAGGTTCGGAGCGCTGGAGGCCAGGTTTGCTGCGGTTGAGGAGCGGTGGGAGAGGCGGTTTGCGGAGCTTCGCGCTGACCTCAAGCATCTGGATGACCGCTGGGAAACCCGGTTCAACCAACAGCAGGCTTTTTGGGAGCAACGCTTCAAGGAGCTGGGGACAAGGGTTTGGTGGCTTGTGAGTTTGCAGTTCACCATCCTCTTGGCCATCCTGGCGTTGTTGGTGAAGTGAGAGACCCGAGCCCCGATTGACTGCTGGCCCCCAAACGTGAACGTTTAATTTCCACAGGACCGGTTGCGGTTGTCGGCCTTGTAAGTTTATCTGGGCGCCGCCCTTGGAACACACGGCAAGGCCCAGGCTTCGAGCCCTTGCCGCTTTCTTTCGTACACCGAGCAAACCTAACTTGAGTCACTGCCTTCCACTCTCAAATATCGCGGGTAGTTTCCAAAACTGTCCGCGCGCCTTCTACGGATTTCTTGAGGGGCCAAAAAGCCGCTAGGAGGAAGAGGAGTAACCAACCGAAGTGGATACCCAACCAAGGGCCTAGCTCGGCGAAAGCTGGGTCTATCCAGTGGGCATACGGACCCTTGAGTGCTGCAGCGATTGTGTCCGCAGCTGCCCAGGAGCGTAGTGAGAGGTAAAGCTTCGGCGGTCCGACCAAAGGGCATCTCCTGAGAAACGCAAGTGCGAGAGCCCACGCAACAAGTAAAAGTGCAAAGGGATGCCAAAGGACATGAAAATTCATCCGCCGCAGCCAAAAGCGAAAAGCAATGATGGCCAAGGGCCACCACCACAGTGCCGCCGCAAAACCGGGATCGCCCCATATGACGCTGGTTCCTATGCGACCCAGCAGTTTGTATGCGACAGGAGCCAACAAAGCATTCATTCCCGACGGTTTGCCGACCCAGGATTGCATACCCTCCTGAAGCCTTGCGAATAGATCGGCCCAATAACAGGCAAATCCAAGAATGAACACGACATGAATATTGTCCACTAGTGTTCTGTGATGCCGCAGTCGTCTTATTAAAGCGTGTTGAAGCCTCGAAGCCACGATGCAACTTCCTGTCGCAAGGGCGATGAAGACCAGAAAGGCGGTAACGGCGAGAAAAGATGAGTTTCCTGACCCCAAGGTCCAGGGCTTAAAAGTAAGGTTTAGGCCGATTAGTGCGCTGATTCCCGAAGCTGGTGACCTCGTGACCAGGGCGACGATGGACCCGATCAACGCTATCTGAACAAGAACAAGAATAAGTGAAGGAACATTAGCCCAAAAAAGAGTATTGGAGTTCTGGAGACCTTCAATTTGCTCAAAGAAGCCGAACCTGGCAACCACCAGGTACAGGACAGAGAACCCTAGCCATAAACCAAGCAAGGCCGCAAATGCCCCATGCAACGCTACTCGGAGTTTGCTGGTACCAGGCAAAAACAGCCTTTTCGCTCTTAACATTGGTCCTAACGAGAAGGTGGTGGCCCGGGTTTTCCAGGGATGTTAGGAAACCAAGGCGGGAACTTGTATTTAGGCCTCGGTTTGTTTGGAAGAGGGCAATTGCGTGGGGGATCGGTTCCGACGGGCGGCCATCCCGTGCACTTTACGGAATACGCAACGAATTTTTGGCATTCCGGGTAACTCAGGCAAAGCTTTAAGGCATCATCGGACCCGCGATCCTGCCACTTCTCAATGCAGGCGTCGGTGGTCTCAACACCGCCACTCGCGCAGCGCTTCTGCCAATTGCGGAACCGGTTTCCGCACTCAGGTGCAACCTTCGCGCATTTCTCGAGCCAATACAAGGCCTGCGCGCATTCGATACTCGAAAATCCCGAAAAGTCCTGCCCGTTGAGAGGATTTGCGTGCGTGTAGCCAAAGAGGTTTGGATCGCCTCCCCAAAAAAGCAACGCGTCCTTCGCCGTCCACCTCCCCACCTGGGGATCGTAGTCGCGGGCGCCGAAGCGAATCAGTTTCGTGTGGGTGTCGTAAAGACCACCGGCAAAACCAAAGGGTTGAAAACCGGGGTTGGAATCAAAGACCACGTTGCCCCAGGCGTCGTACTGGAGTTCCTGTACAACTTCGCCCGTTTGCGTGGCAACCACAAACCTTGGCGAACCTAAATGATCATGCAAAAGCCTATAGGTTCTCGCTCCTTTTTCCGCTAACCTTCGGCCAACACTTCTTTTCGTAGAATAGCTGCCACGTGACACTCTAGCTTTTGCCACTATTTTTCTATTGCGATTCCCTAGGATGTGGCACACTACGCTTGACCACACGGTACCCACCCGCCTCAGCGGCATCGCATTATGACCAAGGTGAACGTACCTCGTACGAATTTGAGTCCAGCCCTTGCCGGCCGGTAACGAGATTTAAGTAACGCAGCCAGAACCTTCAGATCTTCTTCGGCTATCGATTCCCCATTGATACATCCAGCAATTGGGAATCCTTTTTCGTCAACACTCACGTGAAAGTAGACCCAACCGCCCTTGAGGCCGACCTCGGGCAAAGGAGATTCGTCCAGCAACCGGGGAGTCGCTAGGCCGGGTGACAATATACCGGCCCACTCCTCAACGAAAACTTGGGCGAGTTTGCTCTCCCACTTTTGAGGGTCCGCATGGCTGAGGAATTTTACCAAACACGCACGAGCATCATCAGTACCTTGCTCCGCTAGCTCCAGCGTTTGGTTCCACGTCAACGTTTTACACCCTTTTGTATCGGTGGTGGGCGTGCTGCGAGCGCTAGCACCGGGCAGCGAAAAGAGGAGCACGAAAAGAAAGTGGTAACCCACAAAAACACAAAGGCGGTGTTTTTTTATAAGAAGGACTTGAGACATTGTACCTCCTCCCTGTACGCAGGAATTTCGTAGAGACTACGAATTCGTCTTTGTCCCCATTCACGTCGGAAGCGGATTTTAGCAGTTACATGATTCCATTCGTGGCGGCAGGTGCAGTAATCCACGCATGCGTCCCCGGAGCACTCGAATTTCTCTGGCGGCCACTCGCACGCGTAAAAGTACCATCCCTTTCCCGCATCTTTGATTCTGCACCCCACGCTTGCAAAGCCCTTGGGTCCTTCTTCTAGTAAATCCATCTGAAGATATGCTGCTAGGTATTTCAGAGCCTCTTCGAGAGCTTGGTGAATTGCAGCTTTAGAACATTTGGGACATGCGTCTGAACCTTTGTCTGGGCGCTCCCCGCAACCAGGCGGGTAATCGGGGCAAGGTGAAGCGGTGGTGCATTTGAGGCCGTTCGTGTCGACTGCGTTCACGGGATCGGCGCTCGCGTACAGCAAAAAGTTAGGCCCTGCTGCGAAACCAATAGGATCCTTCGCCGTCCACCTCCCCACCTGGGGGTCGTAGTCGCGGGCGCCGAAGCGGAGGAGTTTCGTGTGAGTGTCGTAAAGACCACCAGCAAAACCAAAGGGTTGAAAACCAGGGTTGGAATCAAAGACCACGTTGCCCCAGGCATCGTACTGGAGTTCCTGCACAACCTCGCCCGTTTGCGTGGCAACCACAAAAAGCGGGCTTCC
>CALHAH010000042.1 GCA_937934115.1 uncultured Thermoanaerobaculum sp. | reverse complement strand
CTTCTGTGAAGCCACCGCGGACAAATGTGGGGCCGCCGCTCCGCGGCGGCTTTCTTTCGTTTTTTGCAAAACCCGCGCGGAGCGCGGGTCCCACATTTTGTTTCGCGAGGGGCTCGCGCGCAGCCCCTGCCACACGTGCGCGCGTTCTGCCCCCCGCACCGCGTGCACCAGCAAAGCCGGAAACTTGCTTCGCAAACCCACCACGTACCGCCGCAACACCTCGGCCACCAAAGTGATGGTGTCCAACGCCCACAGACGGGGCTTGGTTTTGCGCTGGCCCCGTAGGGGCACCGCGTGCCTCTCTTGCCGCCTTTTGCGCTTCCCTCGCGCCGAAAGCCGCGGCGCGGCTTTCCCCCAGCCGGCCCAGGACCGACGGGCAGTAACAAACGTTCACCTCACACCTCGCACCGCCCCTCCCCTTTCGTGCCAGGTCTAGGAACGTATGCAGATGAGTGGCAAGCCTTGTCAGAAATCCCTGGCGGCACTATACTGTGCTTGTGAAGGGAGTCACTTGTTATCGTCGGAACTTTGACATAATGTTTTTGAAAACAAGCTCCCCCGGCGGGGCCTTTCCGGGCCTCCAGGCGTTGGTCCTCCCCCCAAGACCTCCTGAAAGCCGAAAAGCCCTCCCCGTCGGGGTCTTTTCTTTTTTTGCGCAGCTTCCGGTGGAAGAAATCGAGAATGGCCTTTGAGGCCTGCTACCATCTTTTGGGAGGAGAAGGTCGATGCGGCGCATCCTTTCCGGCAATGAAGCACTGGCGCGGGGGGCTTGGGAAGCCGGGGTGCAGGTAGCGGCTGCCTACCCCGGAACCCCATCCACCGAGTTACTGGAAGAGCTTGCTCGCCTTCCAGGCGTATACGCCGAGTGGTCCACCAACGAAAAGGTGGCACTGGATGTGGCCGTGGGTGCGGCCTTGGCCGGCCGGCGCGCCCTGGCCGCCATGAAGCATGTGGGCGTCAACGTGGCCATGGACTCCCTCATGTACGCCTCGTACACCGGCTTGGAGGCAGGGCTGGTGCTGGTTTCCGCCGATGACCCGGCCATGCACTCTTCGCAAAACGAACAGGACAATCGGCGGTTGGCGGCTTTTGCCCGCATCCCTTGTTTGGAGCCGAGCTCCTCCCAAGAGTGTAAGGACTTCGTGCGGTTGGCCTTTGAGCTCTCCGAGCGCTTCGACACGCCGGTCATGGTGCGCACCACCACCCGCATCAACCACTCCTCAAGCATCGTGACCCTGGAAGAGCGGGTGGAGTTGCCACCCAAGCGCGAAAAGTTTCCAAGACGTCCAGAAAAGTACGTCATGGTGCCAGCCAACGCTCGCCAGCGACACCCTGTAGTGGAGGAGCGGATCAAAAGCATCGCGGCGTGGGCCGAAAGCGAGGAAGGCCCCACGGTGGTGGAATGGCGTGATGCCCAGCTGGGCATCATCACCGCGGGTGTGGCCTATCAGTACGCGCGAGAGGTTTTCCCCAACGCTTCCGTTTTGAAACTGGGCATGACCTACCCCATGCCCGCCCAGGTCATCACGTCCTTTGCCTCGCGCGTCAAGCGGTTGGTGATTCTCGAGGAACTCGACCCCGTCATCGAAGAGCAGGTCAAGCTCTTGGGCATCCCCTGCGAAGGCAAGAGCATCTTTCCGCTTTGCGGTGAGCTCGATCCCACTGTGGTGCGGCAACGGGGGGCCGCAGCCGGCTTGCCGGTAGACCGGGCACCGGTGAACGTCCCCCACTTGCAAAAGCCTGAGCTGCCGGCACGGCCACCGGTGCTCTGCCCCGGCTGCCCGCACCGATCTGTTTTTGCCCTCTTGGCGAAAAAGAAGGTCCCGGTTTCCGGGGACATCGGGTGCTACACCTTGGGTTACCTCCCTCCCCTTTCGGCGCTGCATTTCTGTGGGTGTATGGGAGCATCCATTGGTGTCGCCCACGGAGCTGCCAAAGCCGGCATTTCTGAAAGGATGGTGGCGGTACTTGGGGACTCCACCTTCTTTCACACCGGCCTCCCAGCCTTAGCCAACGTGGCCTACAACCGCTCCAACGTGCTCACCATCATCCTCGACAACCGCACCACTGGCATGACCGGTCACCAGCCGAACCCAGGTACGGGTATGACCTTGCAAGGGGAACAGGCACCAGCGCTGGACTTTGAAGCCATAGCTCGGGCTTTTGGTATCCAGCACGTGGCCACGGTGGAGGCTTACGACACGGAAGCCCTGGAAAAAGCGTACAAAACGCTGATGGCCACCGAGCAGCCGGCGGTACTGGTGGCCCGCCATGCCTGCGCTTTGCTGCCAGAAGAGCGCAAAAAGTGGGTTCCTTTGGAGGTGTTTGCGGAAAAGTGCACCGGCTGTGGCGTTTGCTTCCGCATCGGTTGTCCCGCACTCCTCAAGAGCGAGGAGTTGGATCCAAAAACCCACAAGCCCCTTGCCCTCATCGATCCGGACCTTTGTACCGGCTGCGAAGTCTGCGCCCAGCTTTGCCCCCACGATGCCATCCTTAATCGGGAACAGGTGGTTCTGGAGACACGATGATGATCCCCAAAAAAGCTTTCAATTTTGTGCTCGTCGGCGTGGGTGGCCAAGGCACGATCCTTGCCTCGCACATTTTGGCGGAGGTGGGGATGGAGGCCGGTTTTGATGTGAAAAAGGCGGAAGTTCACGGTATGTCCCAGCGGGGGGGCAGCGTCATCTCCCATGTACGATGGGACCCAGAGCACGTCTTTTCACCGCTGGTGGGCCTAGGAGAAGCTGACGTGCTCATTGCCTTCGAAAAGCTGGAGGCCCTGCGGTTTGCCGAGTACCTCCGCACCGGCGGCACGGCGTTGGTCAACGATATGGAGCTTTTACCCATCACCGTCACCGTGGGTGGCGTACCCTACCCCCAGCACGAGGCTTTGGAGCAGGCGATGCAGAGCCTGCAAGCCACGCTCCTCTGCATTCCGGGGGAAGCTTTGGCCAAAGAAGCAGGCAACGTTAAGGCTGCCAACGTGGTGCTCTTGGGAGCTATCTCCAAGCTATTGCCGTTGTCGCCGGAGCTATGGTGGACCTGCCTGGAGCGTCGCATTCCGGCCACGTTCTTGGAACTGAACCGCAAGGCCTTTGAGCTGGGCCGCCAGGCCGTGACCGCCGCCACCTAAAGCCACACCAGCGGTAAAAGACCCGCCGCTGCTAAAAGCAGCAACGCCACCAAGGCAGCGCGGCCCATGGGCCGGTGGCCCAAGGCCAACGCGTAAATACCCTTGGCCACCTGGTTTCCGGACAAGGCCAACAACACCGCGCGGGCTGCCGTGGACACCACCACGCTTTCCCCAGCCTGCTGGCTCAAGCTCATGACGTAGGGGTCCACGTCCACGGCGCCGGCCAAAAAGGACAGCGCGTAAACCCCCGCTTCCCCCCAAACCCCGACCACCCATCGCGTCCCCACCGTAAGCACTAGAAAAACCGCAGCAAACAGAAAAGCCGTCGAAAGCTCCAGGGGGTTTACAGCCGCCCGTGGGGAGGAGGGCCGGCTCTCGTGCCGGGAAGCCAACCACAACCAAAGGGCAGATGCTCCGCCCCCCACCGCCGCCAACCCCAACAAAGGCACCACCAGCATCAAAGCAAGAGTTGGCTGAAAAAGCTCTAGGAGCACGAGCACCCGCACGTACATGACCGAGCTGGCTAAAAGCACCGCTGCCGCGTAACTTACCCCTCCCGCCAGCTCTTTGGAACGTCGAGCGAGGATCACAGCAACCAACGTGGAGGAGTAAAGCCCACCCAAGAGCGCCGAGGACGTAAGGGTAACCTTTTCTCCTAAGCGCCACTGGAGCAAGTAGGACACGTACGAAAGACCACTGACCGCCACCACCACTAACCAAAGACGAAAGGGGTTGATGCCAAACTCTGTAAAGGAGCGGTTGGGCACCAAAGGCAAAACCACAGCGGTCAGCAGCAAAAACTTGGTGAGGGTAAGGATTTCCGCTGAGGGGATACGGTCCGCTAAGTTTTCCAAGCCGGCCTTAAGCTCCAAAAGCAACATGCTCAAGACCACCAGCGCGGTAGCCAGCCAGTACCAGCCACCAGCCACCAAGCTCCCCAGCACATACGTTACGAGACCTGAGATCTCGGTAGTGACCCCAGCTTCCCCCACCTGTGTGATCTTGTGCCAGTAGGAAATGGCCAAAAAAGCAGCTACTCCCAGGAAGCCCAACATCACGGGAAGTACTTGACTTCCAGCCAAGAGGGCAACGCTGTAGCCCAAAAGGCCAATTAAAGGGAAGGTCCTTACCCCGCCAAAAATGTAATGGCCTGCTTTCGCCTTGCGCCCCTCCCGCTCCAACCCCAGGAGAAACGACAACCCCAGCACCAAGAGCAGCTGCCACGCCTGAGGCGAGATGGGAATTGGCGGCACCTACGCCTCCCTAGCTCATGCTGCACCGGTAAGGGCGTGGATGCAATCCCCCAAAAAGGCGAGGGACGCCCAGGCCGCCCCCACGGAAACCTGGGTAGCTGCCCCGCCCCCAGGCCGCATTACGTAGAAAAGAACCGCGAAGAAGTGCAGCGTACTACCGAGAAGCACGAAGAGGTGCCACACGGCGTGGTGGAACGGCAGCGGCTTGGCAGCGTAAAAGCCCACCCCTACGGTGTACGCCAGCCCACCCGCTACCAACCAGAAGAGACCGCCGAGGGGCAGTGCCGCCGTAAGCGGTTTGGCAGCCACCACCACCAGCCACCCCAGCGAAAGGTAAATCACCACCGAAAGCACCTTGAACCGGCCCAGGAGCACGGTTTCATAAACGATGCCAAGCACTGCCAGTACCCACACCACCACGAGCAAGCTCACGCCCCAAGGCCCTTTAAGCGTAACCAAGCAAAAAGGCGTGTACGTTCCAGCAATGAGCAGGAAGATCATAGCGTGGTCCACCATGCGCATGGCCCTTTTCAACCGAGGGAAAAGGGGTGGGATAGCGTGGTACATGGTGGATGCCGTGTAGGCCAAAACCAAGGATGCCCCAAAAATCGCCGCCGAAACGATATGTCGCGGGCCTCCATACTTGGCGGCGAACCCAACCAGCACGGCCAAAGCGGCGATGGAAAAAATGACGCCCACACCATGAATCACGCTGGGGGCTATCTCTTCACGTTTGGAAAAGCCCTCGTTCATAACATTTTAGGCTAGCAAAAAAACCCCAAGTTAAGTCAACACGCGGTCATGCACAGAGGCTTTCCCCGCAAAAGGTTTTTACCGCACAAAGCGCGGACGCGCCCTTAAAGCCAGCGCGCAGACTCCTGGGCTAGCTCACTAGCCAGCTGCTTTGCGGCCGCTTCCACCTCTGGGGTTAGGCCCTCTCCCGGCGCCACTCGCGCGGGCTCAACACCGAACAGCTCCACCTGAGCTTGGGCCAGCTCAGGTTTTGCCAGCAACACCCAACGCAAACACGCGGGCAAGGACAAGGCATGGACGCCTTCGTGCTCTTGGGGTAAGCGCAGCACCTCCTCGATGTTTAAGCGGTGGATGGTCCCAGGCGGTGAACCGCGAACCAAAGCATCCACCAAGACCACCCTCCCTTCACCTTGCCACAGGTGGGCGAGCGCGGTGGCGTCGGTACCCCCCTCGGCTAAACGCAGGTTCCGGGGAGTCCCAAGCTTGGCCAAATGCGCCAGCACTGCGGGCCCCACCCCATCGTCTCCCATGAGCGGGTTACCGAAACCCACCACGAGGACGCTGGCGGTCATTGGCCCTAAGCCCGTATCACGTGCACAGAGCAGGAAATACAGGGGTCGTACGCCCGCGCCACCATTTCCAACTGCAGCTTTAGCTCACGGTCTGCCGCTTGCGGATTGTGAGCCAGGGTGTGCTCCACGGCTTCCCGCAAATCACGTTCCAAATTGGCAAGGTTTTGCGCCGTTGGGGTGATGACGTTAGCTGCGACCACACGCCCTTCGCTGTCCAGCTCGTACTCGTGGAAAAGTGTACCCCGGGGAACCTCAATGGCTCCCACCCCGCGCCCCGCCTTCACGGTATAGGGGGTGAGATCCTGCCGGTCCTCGGGAAGCCCCATGAGCAGCTCGCAAATCTCGATGCTTCGTTCCACTGAGTGAACCAACTCTACAAGCTGCGCCCAGTTATTGAGAAGCGGGTTATTGCTATCGCGATCTGGGATAAGCTTGGCCAGAGCTTGCGCAGCGCGCCCCTTAAGGTAATGCCCCCAAAGCTTGATACGTGCCAAAGACCCCACCATGTAGGTGTGCCCCGCGCTTAAGGCAGCATGTTTGGCATGGGAGTGCTCTACCGTAAACTCTTGAATGACTTCCCGGTAGTTTTCCAACGCGAACTCCTCGCCCCGCGACGTGCAAATTGAAATTCCACGAAAACGGAAAGCCTCCTCATAAGGGCGAAGGGCTACGTAGGTGGTGGGCGCCTGGGGGAGTTGCGCAAGCTTCAGGGAAGCTGCCAGGTCCACAAAACGGTCCAAAACAGGCAACGCCTCCTCCAAATCCTTGCGCAAGGCATCCAGCTCGCGGTGGGATGGGAGCTTGCCAAAACCTCCCACCAGGGTATTAACTGGGTGCACGGCGCGGCCCCCGATGAGCTCCTGAATGCGGTTCCCCAGCTGCTTGAGCTTGAGGGCCTGCACGACTTCTTCTCGGTAATCCTTGGCCATGGCGATGACCGACTCGTAACCCAAAAAATCGGGAAGTGCCAGGGCAAAAATGTGCAGGGCGTGGGATTCGATAGTAGCCCCCAAAAGGAGCAACCCCCGCAAGTCGTGCACGCGTTCCGATACCACGACACCAAGGGCATTTTCCAACGCCTGAAGGGCGGTAACGGTATGTGACGCGGAACAGATAGCACAAATACGTGTAATGATTCCTTGAACTTCCGCGAAATGCTTGCCTTTGAGCAGGGCCTCGTAATAGCGACTTCCTTCGTAGATGTCCATCTGCACTTGGGACACGCGGTTTCCTTCTACGCGTACGAAGATGCCCCCGTGCCCTTCCACCCTCCCCAAGTGAGGGATGACCACCGTTCTACCGGCGTTCACGCTGCACCTCCTTTTCCAGCCCTTGCTTAATCCATAAAGGCGTGGAGAAGTTCTTCAGCCGTTGGGCAATGTCCATCCAGGAAATGCCGCGATCAGCAAACATGGTGATGTTGGAGTCGTAGTTCGGCTCCTCCACCGGCCCGCGACACCCAGCACAAGGCACGCCGTGGGATGGGCACCGTGCACCGCATCCACCGCGGGTCATGGCACCGCAACACACCTCACGAAAGTGGATCACCCGACAGAGGTTTTCCTTGGTTTTGCATTCCCAGCACACAGGCACACGCGGCAGTTCAGGCATGGCTCCCACCAACAGGGAGCGCACCGCCTGCATGAACTCGTGCTTTTCGATGGGACAGCCTGGGATGAGCAAGTCAAAAGGAACAAACGCTGACGGGGGTAGAGCCTCCACCGAGTCGAGGAAGGAAGGGTCAGCCCCGTACACCTCGCGCTGGAGCACCTCGCGAGAAAGGGCATTTTGCATGGCAGGAAGCCCACCCCATACGGCGCAGGTGCCAATCCCCACCAGTCGTCTGGCCCTTGCCCTAATGGACTTGAGGTTCTCCAAGTCCCTTTGGGTAGCCACCACGCCCTCCACAAAAGCCAAATCCAGTCGGGATACATGGTCGTTGTCCGCCTTGGCCATCACCCAATCCACGATCTCCAGGTGCTCCGCCAACCATAAAAGCTCGTCCTCGCAGTTGAGAATCTGCAGCTGGTCGCCAGCACACCCCGTTAACCCAAAAATGCCAACTTTTGGCCTCTTTCCGTTCTTCATGGTCGCCTCCTAGGTGTAAATGAGCTCGGGCAGGTTGAGCGCGTCCCAGTAAGAGAATACCGGCCCATGGAGGCAAGTGAAGGTGTAACCCACACCGCAATGCCCACACTTGCCCACCCCACACTCCATTCGCCGTTCCAGGGAGAGAAAAATGCGATCCCGCCCCAAGCCCATGGCAACCACCTTCTCCAGCATGAACTTGTAAAAGACAGGGGGACCACAGGCCACAGCGTAGGTTCGGCTGGGGTCTACGCGTACCTCGTCTAAAAGCTCTGTGACCACACCCACCCGCCCCTGCCAAGGCTTACCTAAAGTATCGTCTACCGAAAGGTGAATTTCCGCATCACCGCGGCGCGCTAACGAAAAAATCTCATCAGCAAAAAGTACTTGGTCGGGGTTGCGAAAACCTGCCAAGAGGATGACACGGCCAAAAAGCTCCCGTTGGTCCATGAGGTACAAAAGGAGTCCCCGCAGCGGCACCATTCCTAAACCGCCAGCGAGGAGCAACACGTCTTGGCCGGCAAACAGCTCCACTGGAAAGCCGTTGCCTAAAGGCCCGCGAATACCCACAATATCGCCTTCCCGTACGTGGTCAAAGAGGTAACCGGTGAGTACCCCAGCCCGGCGAATGCCTAACTGGAAGAACCCCTTCCGCGTGGGAGGCGAGGGAAGAGAAAACGGACCCTCACCCACTCCGAGAACCGATAGCTCCACAAACTGGCCAGGACGGTAGTCAAAACTCTGGGCCAAGGTGGGATCCAGGAAGCGAAGATCGAAGAGGCGCACGTCAGTGGTAAGCTCGCTCACCTTCATGATGCGCGCCGGTTGCGGCTGGTACACGTTGGGTCCCGTGGCCAAACCGCGCAAGCGCTGCTGGTGAATGCCAGGGTAAAAACGCTCGCTCATGCTTGCACCCCCTTCTTGGCTTGCGATGGAGCCTGTTGCCGCCCGATCCCCCCGCGCACCGCTTCGAACACCTCCACCACGTGAATGCCCGTGGGACAGTTTTCGATGCAGCGTCCACAACCCACGCAGGACGGCATACCATACTGTCGGACAAAAGCCTCCTGTTTGTGGTAATAACGGTTGCGTACGCGGTCAGCGCGGTCGGCGCGGAAGTTATGGCCGCCAGCTACCAAAGCGTAGTCGCGGTAAAGACACGCGTCCCAAGTGCGCAAACGGCGTGCCCCATCGGGCGTGAGCTCATCGTGCACGTTAAAACACGTGCAGGTGGGGCACACCATCGAACAAGAACCGCAGCACAAGCACTTCTTGGCCAACTCGTCCCAAACCGGGTCGTCCTTCTTGAGCTCCAAAACGTACGGCAAATCGCTCACATTTAAGTGCAGCTGAAATGCCGCCTCTCGTTCCCGCAAACGCTCCAGGTAATCCTGGATATCTCTCTTGTTGGCACTCTCAAACAGGCTGGGCTTAGCCCTTACGATGTCGTCTCCCCGTGCCGATCCCACCGTGACCAGAAAACGTCCAGCAAGAGGGGTGAGGAACAAGTCGAAGCCTGTATCCACGGTAGAGCATCCCAAAGACTGACAAAAACACTTGTCGTCAGGCATGCACCCGTAGCCTATCACCGTGAGTTGTTTGCGATTCGCCTCATAGTAGGGGTCAGGGTAGCCGCCGAGGAAAAGCTGGTCCAAAATCCTCAAAGCGTGGATATCGCAGGCGTGGGCCCCCACGTAGACCAACGGACCATAGGTGTTTTCGTGGCAAGGCTCTGCACCATTACCCAGTTTCCCCTGCAGCATGCAAAACTTCGGCCGCAGAAGAAACTTCTTGAAAGGAAGAATCGTCCGCAGTGCCTCGGGTCTCACGTCCGCCAGGTTTTCCACAAACTGCAGCGTGTAAACGCCTGGCGCTTTCTCCACTGGGGCCACCAGTCTCCCAAAGCCGCGCAGGACTTCCAGGAACTCCCTAAACAACCCTTCCTTCATTCGCAGCGTTTGCATCGCGCCTCCCTCGCCTTGGTTGTTATCCTCACCCCCCAAAAAATTCTATGAGACGTCCCTTATGAGCTAGTGAACATATTCACTAGCTCAATGGTAATGTAAACCCGCCGTGCGTTCTCTGCAAGGGCATGCGCTTTTCCCTTTCCTCGCGCAGAGGAATCGCCCCCACTGCTTCCCAGGACACTTCACCCGTGGCTTCCAGTGGTAAAGTGCGGGCGCGGTTTGCCCTCGTAGGGAAGTCCTCGTTCACTACGCTCAATGCCGGGGTGCAAAGGGGCTGCAGGAGGGCTTCAGTGAACCGGGCCTCTCCCCTGCCCGCGAACGCTGCGGAGAAGCAGCGTCGCGCATAAAGCCAAGAGGCTCCACAGGGCCAGGTGGCGCCATGTGGCTTGAAACGCTTCGCCACTGGCCATGGCTTTGAAAAGCGTTTGCACCAAAGCCTTGGATTGGCTTTCCATTTCAGGGATAATCCAGCCTTCGGCACCGGAGGCTCCCCCGAAACGCAGCAGCAGCTCTGAGGCCGCCGGCGAGCCTACCTCCACTCTGCCTGCCAAGGCATCGTAGAAGCTGGCGGAGCGGTTGGTGAACACGTTGGTGGCGTACGCTGTTCCCACGGAACCAAAAACCAAGCGCACCACGTTCATGACCATGGAAGCGTCGGAAAATTCCGTCTGGGGGACGGAAGCCACCATGATGACAAAAAGCGGCGTAAACACGCCGCCCATGGCCAGCCCCCAAAAGAAGTTATCCCCCACGGCTGCGGCGCGCGGCTCGTAAAAACCCGTGCGGAATTGCCAAGTGGTGATGAACATGCAAACCAAGAAAAAACTCGCCACCCATTTAGGCGGAAGCTTGTCAGAAAGCACCCCAGAAAGAAGAGTGGTAACCGCCGCCGCCAACGACCCAGGCAGCATGATGAGACCCGCTTGCAGCGTGGTGAAACCCTTGAGCTTTTGCAGGTACACCGGAAGCATGAGGAAAACCCCGTAGGCCGCCATGGATACGAAAGCCATCGCTATCAACGTCATGACCACGTTTGCATTGGCGAAGAGCTGACGGGGTAACAGAGGGTCCGCCGCTTTCATTTCCCAAACCACGAACGCCACGAAGGTTACGACGAAGACCAAAAACACCCGCAAGATGAAATCCGAGTCCAACCAACCCTTTTCCTGCCCCTTGGAGATAAAAACGATGAAGCTCATGAGGGACGTGGCAAGCAACACCAAACCCACCATGTCCAAGCGTCGCACTTTTTTTCCGCGAACGTTGGAAAGGAGCAAAAACACTAAAAGCGCATCGGCTAAGCCAATGGGCACGTTCACCCAAAACACCCAACGCCAAGTCAGGTGCTCGGTGATGAAGCCGCCCAAGGAGGGCCCCACCGCCGGCGCGAAGGAGGCACCTAAGCCGTAAACGCCCAAAGCCAACCCTCGCTCCTCCGCTGGGAACGCATCCATGAGGATGAGGGCACCCACCGGCAGCATCATGCCTTCGGCAATCCCCTGCACGAAACGGGAAGCCAGCATCAGCTCCAAGGAGGGGGCCACACCGCAAAGCGCCGAGGTCCCCACGAAAAGCACAATGCCCAAAAGGTACGTGTTCCGATGGCCGAAGGCCTCAGCCATCCAGCCCACCACCGTCATGGAAACGGCAGCACCCATGAAGTAGGCGATGATGACCCACTGAATACCGTAAAGGTCCGCCTCCAGCGTCGCCATCATCTTGGGCAAAACGATATCTACGATGGTGGTATCCAAAAGCGCAATGAATATGCCGGCGGACACCAAGCACGCCACTACCCACTTGTTCACTGCTCGTGACTGGCTCATACGCCCTACCTTTGCTTGCGAACCGAGACCACCACAGAAAGCCCTGGAACCACCTGCGGATGCGTTTGCAGGTCCCGAATGGTGAGTTCCACAGGAACCCTTTGCGTAACCTTGGTGAACTCGCCGGCGGTCACATCCCTGGGAATGAGGGCAAACTCCTGAGCGGCGGCCGGCGTGATGCGACGGATGACGCCGGAAAGCTTCATTCCGGGCACAGCGTCCACCGTGACTTGTGCTTCCTGCCCCACCTGCAGGTGACGAACCTTCGTTTCCTCAAACCGCGCTTCCACGTAGCGGGTCGCCGGGTCGTACATGGCAAGAACTGGACGTCCCGGAGCCGCAAAGTCTCCGGGGCGCAAAAAAATCCTCGCCACGACCCCGGAAATTGGGGCGCGCACCTCGGCACGCCCTTCCGCCCACTGCGCCTGTGCCAGAGCAGCCTTTGCTTGATCCAAACCCGACCGTGCCTCCGCAAGCCCCGCTTCCGCTTCGGCCACCGCCCACTGCCCAGCTTGAGCTTCTTTAAGCTTCGCCTCAGCAAGGTGTAAGGCCTCTTGGGCCGCCCGCAGATCTGCCCTGGCAGCCTCCGCACCGGCGTGCACCTCATCGTACCGGGACTTGGGAACCGCCGCGTCCCGCAGCAGCGCTCCTAGGCGTGCCTCTTGCGCTTCCATGTACTCCAGGTGGGCGCGAGCTTTTGCCACCTGCGCCCGAGCTGCCTCAACCGCTGCTTGCGCCGCCGCTTGACTGGCTTCTACGGTTCTTCTCGTCCGCGAAAGCAAAGCTTCCTGCCGGCGTACCCGATCCGCCAGTTGACGTACCGCTGCCTCCGCTTGTTCTTTCCCTGCGGTGAGATTATCCCGTTCCAGCCGAACCAAAATCGCCCCCTGCTCTACGTGTTGCCCTTCCTGCACCAGCACCTCCGCCACGCGGCCAGCCACCTCCGGAGCAACCTCCGCCATGTCGGCCTTCACATAGGCTGCCTCGGTGCTCACGTGGGTTAGCCGGAAGTAAAGCCAGCGCGCCGACAAAACCCCACCCAACACCAAGACCACCAACCCAATACTCAAGATTGCCCTTTGCCCGAAGCTCGTTTTGTGGTTAGTGTTCATTGTACGCCTCCAAAAACTCGCACGAAGTCCTCCCCACACGCTGCCGCTTTTTCCGCCAGCGCCGAAAGCCAAGCCGCCTGGGCTTGGGCTACGGCCGCCCGTGCTTGCGCCAAGTGTTCCTGTGCCGCCAGCAAATCCCGGGTGGTGGCCAAGCCCTGAGCGTGGCGTAGCGTTTCCAGCCGTACCTCCTCCTCGGCAGCAGCCACCGCCTTTTCCGCCGCCCTGAGGGCTTCCTTTGCCGCTGCTTCCTTGGCAAATGCCACGCTTAGCTCCCGCTCCACAGCGCGAAATACGGCTTCCAGTTTCAGGTTTGTACCCTCCGCTTCAAGGCTTAGGGTTTGGCTACGCCACCTGGCTTGACCGCCGTCGAACAAACGCGCCTTCAGCACCACTGCTGCAAAGCTGTTGGTTTGGTGGAGGTAAAAGTGGTCGCGCACGTGTTCCACCCCGCCCACGGCTACCACCACCGGCCAGTTTTCCCGTCGCGAGGCCAGCGCTGCTTTCTCCAACGCTTCTTTCTGCCAACGCAGGGCCTGGAGCTCAGCTCGACGGCTCCTCTCTTCCACGTTCACGCGAGCGCTGGCGAGCTTGTCTGCGTCAAGTACCACACCGCTTACATCTACCCCCGTGAGCTCGCGAAGCACCGCAAGAGCGGCCTCAAGCGCCGCCCCAGCCGTGGCCAGCTCCGCTTCCCTCCTGGCTACCACGAACTCAGCAGCCAGCTGGTCAGACCTTGGCAAAAGCCCTTGAACTACCATCGCCTGCACCACCCTCAGGGTTTCCGTAGCTGCCGCTTTTGCTTCCTGGCGAGCGAGACGCTCTCCTTGGGCTTCCCAAGCGCGGGCAAAGGCCTCCACCGTAGCCTTGGCAACGTGCAAACGGACGCTTTCCCGTTGACTATCTTGGGCAGAGGCTTGCGCCTGTGCGGCAGCCACCGCCAGGCCGGTGCGCTGCCAATCCCAAAGGAGCTGGGAGACCGTGAGCTTGCCCGTTTGGATTTCCCGTTCGCCGGTGACCAGCGCCAAAGGGATGGGATTGCCAAAAGCCCCCCGCGGCACCAAAAACCCTGGATCCTTGCGCAACCCCCGCGCCTGAGCCTCCAACTCCACCTGCGGCCACCGGACAGCGCGAATTTCCTCTACCCTTGCTTGACTTTCCCGCACCGAAAGCTCCGCTGCCTGCACGGTGGGCCCGTTACTTGCCAGCTCCACCGCCCGCCCCAGGGTAAGCTCTTCGCCCGCAGCTCCTCCCCCCACGAGCAGCAATCCCACCCAAAACACATGGCCCTTCATCGCTCACCTCCTTCACCTATGCCGGAGAAAAGCACGTCCACGAAAAGCTCAGCCAAATCCTTAGCGGAAGCGTTTTGCTCCACTGCTGCCTTTTCCGCCACCTCTAAAAGCCCCGCTTGCAGCCCCGCCACCAAAAGCCCTGCATCCAGCTGCCGAATCTCTCCTAAGGCCATGCCTTCAACCAGGACCTGATGTAAAAGCTCCCGCTCCCTCTCGAGAAACTTTCGCCGGCTCGTGCGACAATGCTGGGCCAGCTCCCCAGTTACCACGGCAGAAACACCGTAAAGCCGGGCCAAGGTCACCACCGAATCGAGTTTGGCGGCTACCAGAGCCTTAAGCTTTTCCTTGCAGCCCCGCACATTTGCTACCGCCTGTTCCATGGCCTCCACAACGCGTTCTTCTTCGCGAACGAAGACCGCCTCGATGATCGCGCTTTTCCCACCTGGAAAATGAAAGTAGAGCGCGCTCTTTACCACTCCCAAGCGCTCGGCAAGCTCGGAAACGGAAAACCTCTTCAGCCCGCGCTGGAGCAGGAGGGCCAAGGCCTCGTTGAGGATCTGCGTCTTGTTCATAACCCCTGCGTCCGGACTGAACATCCGAACGACCTGTTCAGTTTAAAACCTCCAAGCTCAAAGTCAAGAGGGAATCAGTGCTTCAGGTAAGAGCACGGTCTAAACAGCAGTTTAGGCGTTTCTTTTCTGGGTTTTCGCAAGGGGTAGCGGCCTTGCTCTCACCTCGCAAGCGAAGGCACCCTTTGGCTATACTTCTAACATGAGTGCTGAACTTGCAGTACGCCCTTTGGCCACGTGGGACGCGTTTACGGTGCGTTTGGACCGTGATGTGTTGTTGCTCTTCCTCCTGCGTTTGCTTCGACGTCAAGCCCCACAGGTCGAGGATCTCACGTTAGATGGAGAAGGCGACCGACTTTCGCTCACCGCCAAGGTCCGCGTGGCGGGTGTGGTTTTAAACCTCGGCGCCGAAATTGAGGAAGTTCGTGTCAAAGGCGGTCTTTTGGGCTTTCTTCTGCGGGTTGTTAAAGGCCCCTTGGGCGTTGCGGTGCCTAAGTTTTTGCTCAACGCCCTTTCCCACCGTCTCCCTTTCCCTACGGAATTTGACAGGCAAAGTGGGGTCGTGGTTGTAGATCTCCGCGGGCGTCTTCCCCTGGGCTTGGAGGTGGAGGTTCGCAACCTCCGCGTTCACAACGGGGCTATAGAAATCGCTTTGGGTCCAGGGCAACTAGCCCCGCCCACACCTCCCGAGGTTGGAAACGTGGAGGCTTCCGAGGAGACCATTGGGGTTTAGCACACTGGACAAAGACCCACCTTTCCCGCTCCGTTGTTGATTGCCACATGACAACCTGGTGTTGTCTGTCGCGTAAAAATCATGGGAGGAAAAAATGGACCACCAGGGCGGACCTTTTACCAAAATGGTGCACGCTGGCCAAGAACCGGATGGGACAGGCGCCGTAACAGTTCCCATTTATCAAACCTCCACCTTCGCTTTTCCCGATGCCGACACCGGCGCTGCCCGCTTTGCGGGACAGGAAAAGGGCTTCATTTACACGCGTTTGGGGAACCCTACCATTAACGCTTGCGAGCAATGCGTAAAAGCCCTGGAAAACGGGCAGTTCGCCATAGCCACGTCCTCCGGCATGGGGGCGGTAAGCACGGTTTATCTGGCTTTGCTTGGACAAGGGCAACACATGGTGGGTACCGCCTCGCTTTACGGCCCCAGCCGGGTACTAGCGGAGAAGCACTTGGCTCGGTTCGGGGTGGAGGCAACGTTCGTGGATACTTCGGATTTGCAGCAGGTGGAACGCGCCATGCGCGCTAACACCAAGCTCGTTTACGTGGAGTCCCCCTCGAACCCCGCCATGATCGTCACCGATATTGCTAAGGTTGCCGCCATCGCTCACCGCCACGGCGCCTTGCTGGCGGTGGACAATACCTTTGCTTCGCCGCACCTGCAAAAGCCCTTGGATTTGGGGGCTGATATTTCCCTGCACTCCGTGAGCAAGTTTCTCAATGGCCATGCAGACGTTATTGGTGGCATCATCATCACCAGAGATCCCGAGCTGGGAGCAAGGCTGCGGGCGACCATGACGATCCTGGGCTGTAATATGGATCCCCACCAGGCGTTTTTGGTGCTCCGCGGTGTTAAAACTTTAGGGTTGCGGGTGGAGCGCGCCCAGGCCAACGCCATGGCCATTGCCCAGTACCTGGAAGCCCACCCAAAGGTAGCCTGGGTGCGCTACGTGGGGCTCCCCTCGCACCCCCAATACGAGTTAGCAAAAAGACAGATGGCAGGGCCGGGATGCGTCCTTTCTTTTGAGCTTAAAGGAGGCATCGAAGCCGGAAAAACCCTCATGAACTCTGTCAAGCTCGCCACCCTGGCCGTATCCTTAGGGGGAGTGGAAACGCTCATCGAGCACCCCGCTTCCATGACCCACGCCTCCCTTTCCCGCGAGGAGAGACTGGCTGCGGGCATTACCGACGGCTTGGTGCGCCTCGCGGTAGGTATTGAGGACGGGGAAGACCTGCTGGCCGATCTGGACCAAGCTCTTTCCCGCGTGTAGCCTTGGCACGGAGGCACTGCCTGTGCGTGGGTTGCACCGTTACGACAGCATCCTCCACGCCATTGGTTGGACACCCATGGTGCGCCTCAACCGGATTACCGAAGGCCTACCGGCAGAGGTCTGGGCCAAGCTGGAATTCTTAAACCCCATGGGAAGCGTCAAGGACCGCATTGCTCGCTTCATGGTGGAAAAAGCCGAAGCCGACGGCCGGTTGCGACCCGGCAGCCTCATCCTTGAGGCATCTTCGGGAAACACAGCCTTGGGCCTGGCGCTGGTGGCCATACAAAAGCGGTACAAGCTGAAGGTTGTGGTGCGGAACGCCACGTCCCCCGAGAAAATTGCGCTTTTGCGCGCCTTAGGGGTGGACATCGAATTTGTGGATGCCAGCTTACCCCCCGAACACCCAGACAGCTACAACAACAAGGCCCCGCATTTGGCTGCCGAGATAGCCGGTTGCTACTTCCCGGACCAGCACAACAACCGAGAGAATAACGAAACCCACTACCGAACCACCGGTCCAGAAATTTGGCAGCAAATGGAGGGCCGCATTGACTACTTCATTGCCGGCATGGGCACTGGCGGCACCGTGGCCGGGGTGGGACGCTACCTCAAGGAGCAAGACCCGAGCATCAAAGTTATTGCCGTGGAACCCGAAGGCTCGGTGTTTGCCGAGTACTTTCGCACCGGCCGGCGTCCCGAGCCCAAGCGCTACCAAATCGAAGGGTTAGGAGACGAATTCATCATTGGTACCGCCGACTTTGAACCCCTTGACGACGTGGTTCAGGTATCGGACCGAGAAGCGTTTCTCACCGCTCGTCGTTTGGCGCGGGAGGAAGGCATTGTGGCCGGTGGGTCCAGCGGGGCGGTGCTTGCCGTGGTCCTGCGGTTGGCTAAGAACCTCCCCGCCGGTACCCGCGTCGTCACGCTTTTCCCCGACTCTGGTTTCCGCTATGCCAGCACCATTTACAACGACCAGTGGATGCAAGAGCACGGCTTTACCCTTGCGCAGGGAGCCTAAAGCAGGTACGCCAAGGCAAACCCCACTTGCGCCGTCATCATCATGAGGTACATGTGGGTCCAGGAGGGGTGGTTTTCGGTGCGAGAAAGCGCTTCCGGATCGCGGAGCAAAAGTCCGCAGGTGTAAATCCCCCAGGCTGTCAAAAGCGCCGCCAGCCCATGCAAAAGCCACGGGTTACCCGAAAGAAGCGGGGTACCGTTGACGTGCCACCGTACCCCCAACGGAATGAGGAGCCAAGGAAACACAAAGGAAGGGGCTATCATCCACGCCGCCTTGCGCTCTCCGTACGTCACCGGTAGTGTAAAAACCCCACTGGCCCTGTCCCCAGCCATGTCCGAAAAGTCCTTAGTGCTGCTGGCACCTAAAAGAAAAGCCCCAAAAATCAACCCGATCCACCAGGCCTCGGGTTCGGTCACAGCGGCCACGGTTCCCCACCCTGCCACCTTAAGCCACACACCCCGGGGAACAGCAATGGTCACGTTGGCCCAAATTCCAAAGCGCTTCGTGCGCCCCAAAGCCGGAAGCGAGTACACCCCAGTGGCTATCGCCGCTCCCAGGTAAAGCAGGAAAACCCCGTGTTCGCTCCATGGGGCAAAAAGCTTGCTTTCCAGCGAGGTGTACGGGTACGGCACCAAGAGCCACGAGGGCAAGACGCTTACGGCGTATAAGATCCAGGCCAAACGCCAAGCTTGCCCTACGCTGACCCGTCCTGAAGGTAGCGGACGCTGCGGTTTGTTAATGCGGTCGGCTTCCAAATCGGCAATTTGGTTAAGTACGTTGGAGGCAGCGTTCAAAAGCGAAGCGCACACCGCCCCCAAAAACAAGGTCAACGCCACCGACCCGGAAAAAACCCGCTCCGGATCGGGGTTGTGGGCCGAACCAAAAGCGCAAAGCCCACCGGACACAATGCCCAAAGCCGGAGGAAACAAAGTGAAGGGCCGAGCAAGGTCCCGAAAATCCTCCCACCTCATCACAAGCGGCCCCCAGTGATAGCCACCAAGAGTATTAACGGGACCAAAGTCACAGCCACGTTCCTGCCCCCATGGGTAGCCGCGGCCCATCGCGCCAACAGACTTTCCGTCAAGTTTGCCAAGAAAGCGGCCAGTGCCACAAACCCCACCCAGGGCCCCAACGGCACCAGGCGCAAAACCGCTCCTAATCCAGCCGCCAGCGTGGCACCCACTAACGACGCTAAAAGCCCCGCCACGGACACACCGCCGGGTGTTCCTGCGGGCACCTCCCTGCCGTCAGGCAAACGAAAAACCTTACGCCCCCAAAGGCCCCCCAGCTCGCTCCCCCAGGTATCGGACCAAGCTGCGGCCAGGGTCGCGGCCACTGCCCAGCTCACCACAGCACCTTCCATGAGTTTGGCACCCAAGCCCTGCAGGACCAGCGCCAAAAGCACGCCACCTTTCGCCAAGACCTCAGGCGCTCCACGCTGTCCTTTACGGCGCTCGGCCACGCCCCGCTGCGCTTTGGCTCCAAACCCCAGAAACGTTGCCCCTAATCCCGCAAGCAAAAAGGCAAGGAGCAACACAAACCCTTGCCAACCCACCGCCATCCACGTAGTAACGCCCAAAACCCAGGCTGCGGCCACGCCCCCCGGACGCAGCGTCCTGGTGGCCAGCGCCAGCACCGCGCAGCCCGTATTCACCACCACAGGTAAACCCAAATCGCTGGCCGCCACCCACGGCACCCCCTCGCTGCCCAAAAAACCCAGGACCGGCACTGCCATGGGCGGGAGTACGTTGTCATCCAGGCCGTGGGGCAAACTTTCCAAAACCGCAGCCAAGGTGCAGGGAACAAGGCCCCAGGCACACCAAAAAACAAAACCTGTGAGCAGAAAAGCGCCTTCCCTTGCCTCCGGAGCCTTTACCGTCAAATACCAAACAGCCAAAAGCGATCCCCCCACCACGCTCCCCAGCAGGAACCCCACTAAACCCTCCCAGGTCTTGCGCCCATTCCAGGGAAGTGGCTTTTTCCCCCACTTTTGACCCACCACACCAGCAAGGGAGTCGCCAAAGGCCAAGACACCCCAGCCAAACGCTGCTAGTTCCAAGCGATGGCGAAACATCAAGATCAGAGCCAAGACCACCAGGGGGTAGAGCAGCACGCCAGCATCGCCACTGCCCTCCCGTGCCGTGCGGAACCGGTGTCCCAAAAGCCGCGGCAACACTTGCCAGTTGAAAAGGAACGCGGCCACCGCGCAGGCAGCCGCTTGCGCGTACGTTAAAAACGGCAAGAGCAAGGCAAACAACCCCATACTGGCATGCACGATTTTGCGCCCGGCCTCCCCTGGGGGTAAGCGACGCCCCCACGCCCCTTGCCGGTTTTCCTTGTTTTTCATCCGTTGTTCGCGAGCTCCGCTCATGGTGGTGATACTACCGCAAGGCACGTCCGTGGGCCCGATGGTAAACTTTCCGTACTGTGTACGCTGCGGTTAAGGATTAGTACGACTTTTTTTTGCGAGCTGGAGCAACACCCGGCTGACGGGAAGAGCTTTGCCGCTTGCTTTTGACCGAAAAGCTTTCGCAGGTGCCGGAGGCCTTCACGGGCCCAGGGGCCGTGGTAGAAAAGCTTACGGTCACGGTGGGGCCATTCGGCCAAGGTGTGGAGGGCCCAACGAAGGCAGCGAAGCGCACGCTAAAGACCGTGGCTGCCCTTTCCCAGCGCATGGACGAGTGGGCCGCAGCACAAAGACGCACCGACAAAAGCGTGGCGGCACTTTCTGCAGCACAAAAAGGCACTGAAAAAAGGGCTTTGCCAGCTGGCGTCGGCCCAGTACCACCCCGACAACCGCGTGGAAGAGCTCACCAACGCCATGAAAGTGGTAGTGGGTCAGGGGGACCACCGGCGTGGCTGGAATCTGGAGCACCGGCTCCAGCGACACGCAGCTGCGTATTTAGGTCCGCTCGTGCGCCGCATCCCTGTCCTAAAACCAGAAGAGCGTGCCACCGTGGTGGAAGATGCCGTGGATAACGGCCTTTTGGAGGCCAAAGAAGCCACCAGCCTCCTGCAGGCGGGCGTGGTTTGCAGCGGGCGCCTGCAAAGGACCGAGAGCGCAAGGTTTGGGCGGTGGGGGACGTGTCTTGGGTGGTGGGGAAAGAGGCCGTCCACCGCGCCGCCGAGGGGACGGAGGCTTTAGGCAAGATTGTGGCTGAACCTGTACTTCCGGTGGAGGCCGGCACCCACATTAGCGACGAAGTTGCCGCTCTTCCGGCTTGGAAACGCGTGTACACCCTCACCGGGGAAACCGTCACGGCCCCCCGGGACTACCGCTCCGGCCTCACTCCCCCAACCAGCTGACCGCCATTGCCAGGCGTCGCGGCGGTGAGGGCGGCGGTGGCAGCGAGCTCCCCATGGCCGCTTTCGCCCGCAAGCGCTCCCACTCCCAAGCCACGGAGCGGCGGATGAAATCCACATCCTCGGGCGTAAGATGGCGGAAGCGCCCTTGCAGCTTCAAATACTCCGTGACATCTAGGAACGCGGGCTCGTGGTTAATGGTGTACTTGGTTCCGTACTCCACCTCGTAAAGGGGAAAAACGCCGGTTTCCACCGCCAAACGGGCAATGTGCACGGAAAGCCGCTCCTCGGATTTGTGACCTGCCGGACAGGAAATCCACAGGTGGATGAACTTGGTGCCTTTAATCGAACGGGCCTTTTGCAACTTGCGCACAAAATCTTCAGGAAAAGCAATAGAGGCCGTAGCCGCGTAGGGAATCCGGTGCTCGGCCAAGATTTCCACCATGTTCTTCTTGGGCTCGGGTTTGATATTGGGTTCAGGGGTGGTGGTGGTCCAGGCGCCGAAGGGCGTAGCTGAGGAGCGCTGGATACCGGTGTTCATGTACGCTTCGTTGTCGTAACACACGTAAATGATGTCCTCGTTGCGCTCCACCGCTCCCGAAAGGGACTGGAAACCAATGTCGAAGGTACCGCCGTCCCCGGCCCAAGCCAAAACCGCAACATCGTCGCGGCCCTGCATGGCCAACGCCGCGCGAATGCCAGCAGCAGAAACGGCTGCGGTTTCAAAAGCTACTTGCAGTACCGGCACACCCAGGGCGTGAAAGGGGTAGGGTCCGTTAATTACCGCCCAGCAGCAGGCGGGGATCACCACGATGGTTTTGGGACCCAGCGCCTTCAGGGCCAAGCGCATGCCCAACGCCGCACCGCAGCCTGGGCAAGCCAGGTGCCCGGATCGCAACAGGTCTTCCTCTGGAAGGTGGAGGTTTTGGGGGTCATAGGTTGCCAGTTCGACACTCATAGCCACCTCACTTGCAAGCCACAGCGGCTTCCAACTCCTCTTCTGGCTGTAACACGTTCCACCAAGACACCGGCGCAAGCTCCCCGTGGGAAGCCTTGCGAAGGATGGCAGCTATATCACCAGCCGTAATGTCCCGCCCACCCAAACCGGCAATTACCCCCACCAGCTGAGGGCGCCGGCGCTCAGGCAGGTCGTAAAGCGCCGACTTTGTTTCTTGGTGGAAAATGCCGTGGTGACCGTACGAGCAGTTGCGGTCCAGAACCACCACCCGCCGCCGTCCGGCCAAAACACGTGCCAGGTCTGCCCCGGGGAAAGGCCGGAAAACGCGCAAACGCACCACACCTACCGCAAGCCCTTCCTCCCGCAGCCGGTCCACAGCAACCCGTGCCGTGGATGCAGGCGTGCCCGCCGTAAGCAACACGGTGTCCGCATCCTCCACCTTGTAGCTGTCCACCAGCCCGTAGGAACGGCCGGTGAGGCGGCCCCACTCCTCGTCCACCTGCCGCCACACCTCCAACGCTTCTCGGTGGGCTAGCTCGATCTTGTAGCGAAACTCCATGTAGCGATCGGGGAAGACCAGGTTACCAAACGCTCCTGGACGCTGGATATCCAGCTTCAGGGGCAAATCCAAAGGCGGGAGAAAGCGGTCCACCAGCTCTTGCTCCGGGATATCCACCACCTCGTGCGTGTGGGACAAAAAGAAAGCGTCCAGCACGATCATGGTGGGCAACAGCACCTTTTCGGAGACCTTATAGGCTTGCACTACGGAATCCAGCACTTCCTGTGAAGACGCGCAGTAAACTTGCATCCAACCGGTATCGCGTTGGGATAGGGTGTCGTTTTGGTCGGTCCAAATGGACCAGCCCGGTGCCATGGCGCGATTCACGTCGGCAAGCACAATGGGCAGCCGCGCCCCTGCTGCCCAGTGGATGAGCTCGTGCATGAGAGCCAGGCCCTGGGCGGAGGTGGCGGTAAACACCCGAGCCCCCGCCGATGCCGCTCCAATACACGCCGCCAGCGCCGAGTGTTCGGATTCCACCTTTACGAATGTGGCTCGGAGCTGGCCTTGCGCCACAAAGGATGCAAGGTCTTCAATGATGGAGGTTTGAGGTGTGATGGGATAGGCAGCAATGACCTGAGCTCTGGCTAACCGCACACCGTGAGCCACGGCGCTGTTTCCTTTGATCACGCTTTTCATCGCGTCACCTCTCGCAGTTCAAGGGCCGACCGCGGGCATTCTTGCACGCAAATGCCGCACCCCTTGCAGTGCTCCCGGTCAATGACAAAGCCCCCATCTACCCGGTGGATGGCCACGTCCGGGCAGAAGTACAGGCAGTTGCTGCACTCGTTGCACGTACCGCACGCAAGGCACCGGCGCGCTTCTTGTACGGCGGCCTCAACGTCCCAACCTTGAACAACTTCCGCAAAGCTCCCTCGTCGTAGCTCCGGTGACAGGTGATGTATTTCGGGTCGAGGAAGGGGGCGAAAATACGCGGTGTTAAGGTTTGAGAACTCCACCTTGCGCCGCAGGGAAACCTGGCGAGGCCACAATTCCTGCACCGTCGGTGCTTGCACCGGCAGGCCGCCGCTTTTGAGAAAAGCATCCACCACCGAAGCCACCCGAATGCCCGAACCCACGGCAGCAGTTACGGTTCCCGCCCCGTCGGCCATATCGCCAGCCACAAAGACCCCCAGCAACGTGGAGGCTTGGCGGGCATCCCCAGTCCCGAGGTCCGCTGGCAACCCCTCCAGATCCACCACCTCCCCCAGGGCCGTGACCACCCCCTGGCAAGGCACCACGAACTCGCTGCCAGGCACAGGCACCGGCCGCCGCCGGCCGGAGGCATCGGGTTCTCCAAGCTGCATGCGCTGGCACTCCAAGCCCACAATGGCGCCGTTTTCCATGACTACCCGCACCGGTGCCGCCAGGAACTCAAAGGGAATGCCTTCCGCTAAAGCGTCCTCCACTTCCGCAGCAATAGCCGGCATTTCCGCGCGCGTCCGCCGGTAAACCACCACCGGTGAGACCCCCACCCGCAGGAGGCTTCGGGCCACATCCATGGCGGTGTTGCCACCCCCTACCACTGTCATGCGCGGCGGCAAGGAGGGCCTTTCCCCCGCCAACAGCTGCTCCAAAAGCTTTACGCCGTTGTAAACGTGAGGGTGGTCCTCCCCCGGGATCCCCAGGGCGCGGCTCTTATGGAAACCTAAGGCCAAAATCACCGCATCGTGGGAGGCGCGAAGCTCTTCGAAGGAAACGTCGCGGCCCACGCGAACGCCCTGCTGGAAGACCACACCCAAACGGGCGATCATCTGCACTTCCCTATCCAAAACGGGCCGGGGTAGACGGTACTCGGGGATGCCTGTGCGCAGGTAGCCGCCCGGAGCAGGCTTGTCGTCAAAAACGCGCACCTCATGGCCCGCCAAACGCAAGTTGTAAGCCGCGGCAAGACCAGCGGGTCCAGAGCCCACCACCGCCACCTTTTTGCCGGTGGGCGGTGCCGGTTGCGGCACCACGTCGCCTTCCACGTCCCCCAGGAACCGCTCCACCATGGACACAGCAATAGCGCCACCCAGTGGTTCTCGGTTACACGGGTTCTCGCACGGATGCGGGCAAACTCGCCCTAAAGTTGCCGGGATTGGATTGCGCCGCCGCCACCAGCGGGCCGCTTCTACCACCTGCCCCTTAGCTAGCAGCAATAGGCCATAGGAAATGTCGTTACCAGCAGGACACGCGGCAGCGCAAGGCGGGAGCGCATTTTGGTAAAAAGGCTCCACATACTTCCACGTGCCGGTTTTGATAGCGGTCGTTGGCTTTTCGGAAAACGGCACGTAGCTCAAATCTTCCAGTCGCAGCTCGCTGGCCATGCTACCTCCCCGCCCTCGCGGCTTCCAGGACGTTCACGCGGTGGAAAGCCATTCGTGCCGCCGCCACGTTTTCCTCCGGCTTCACCGGCACGTGATGGCGGATGGCTTCCTCCAAATGCTCCAGGGAAACCCAGCCGGTGAGCGCCGCCAACGCCCCAAGAATGGCAGTGTTGACGATGGGGGCGGTAAGGGTGCCCAGGCGGTGGTCCACCGCGATACGCGAAGCATCTACCGTTGCCACTGTAAAGGGCCCCAGAAAAGCAAAGTCCTCCGGCTTCTTTCCCGAGTTCAGGAGCACAAAGCCACCTTCCCTAAGCCCTTGGGTGACGTTGGCCAAACCCAACGTCACCAAGCTCTCATCCAGCACCACCACCCCATCGGGTTCATAAATTTCGCTGCGCACCAAAATGGGCTTGTCATCCATACGAAAAAAAGCCGCCACCGGTGCTCCGCGTCGCTCGGAGCCAAAGGAAGGGAACGCTTGTACGTAATGCCCTGCCAGAAAGGCCGCTTCGGCCAAGATTTCCGAGGCAATAACCGCTCCCTGCCCACCCCGGCCGTGAATTCTGAGCTCCCGCATGGCCCCTCCCCAGTAACACAATAAGTGATGTTTTTCACTTTGGCAACAAAACCGTGCACTTGAGTTTCAGAATACCGCAAAAGCCCATTCCAGTCCTAATCTCTCCGCGGCAGCGCCACAGAAGCGAGGCCCAGCTTTGCTGGGGCGAACACTAGGGGTGCGGGGGGCCAAGCCGGCCACGGGTGGGCGGGAGGCGCGTGGCCGTGCCCCCCGCGTCGGATAACCGGCGGCCCCACAAAAAACAAAATGTGGGACCCGCGCTCCGCGCGGGTTTACGAAGGACACAGTGTGGGACCCGCGCTCCGTGCGGGTTTTCAAAGAAGTCGAGAATAGCCGCCGCGGAGCGGCGGCCC
>CALHAH010000041.1 GCA_937934115.1 uncultured Thermoanaerobaculum sp. | reverse complement strand
TGTGGGCGTGGGTGTTGGAGAAGGGGTGGGCGTAGGTGTGAGGGCAGGCGTAGGGGTAGGGGTAAGAGTGGGCGTTGGCGTAGGGGTGGGGGTCGGCGAGGGGGTCGGTGTGGGTGGTGGTGTGGGGGTGGGGGTTGGTGTAAGCTCGGGAGGAGGCGTAGGACACGTGAGGGGGTCGGGCCGCCAGCCCAAGAGAAAGTAAGGTGGTCTCTCCAAATTACGACGCCATAAATCCAGAAGGGTTTGGGCGAGAGCGTTGGGTGTTTCTTGCAAGTTATTGGGGTCTGGGCCCAATAGGAAGTTCATGGGTTTCAAACCGAAGCTTCGCCAGGGCTCAAATGAGGGTTCCCAAAGCCAAATGGCGTGGTTGAGCCTTCGGTTTTCGAAGAAGGTCACTACATCCCAAAAGTACTGCGAGGCCCCCGGTGCCCAACGCGCCACCCCAAACCCTAAAACCGCTTGCGGTACCGGGTGATCCCTTCGGAAACGATCTAGGACCTCCAAAGAGCGCTGCACCCAAGCTGTGTCAAAAAGGTCCGGGCGCGAATCGCCATCTACGTCGTAAAAGCCAGGGTAAGGTAACCTCTCCTCGGGCCCTTGCAAGGTGTAACGTTGGGGCTCAAAAGCATGGACAGCCACCACCAGTCGCGGAACCTCGGGAAGCTGAAGGTACGGAAGCCAAGAGAGGGTGGCTCGGCCAGCCGGGGCCACCAAGATTGGGGTTTCCTCATCCACTTCGCGAATGGCTTGGATAAGCCGCGGGAGCAATGAATTCCAATCGTAACTCGTGCCTGCAAACGTTGGGTAAAAGTCTCGAGGCTCCGTGATGTGGAGAAGCTCGTGGCCATTGGGGGCGGTCATGAGCTGGTACCCTGCGATTGCTGGATGCCTCCGGTACCGCTGAGCAACAAAACGCCACATTTCTGCCCAAGCGGATTGCGCGCGCCACTGGGTCCAAACCTCTTCTCGCAAGAGCTCGGTGGGGTAAAGGGTGCCAGCTCCGTCCCTTTGAAAAGTAAACTCACTTCGCCCCGGCCCCGTGCGGAAGGAAATCACTACGTAAAGGTTAGCGCGCCGCGCCTTTTCCACAAGCTCGTCTAGGTGGTAAAGCGCAGCACAATCCAGGTCGTAAGGTGCCGTTTCAGTGAATACACCCGGGACCGAAAGGTTTACCCAATTGGCGCCTGCCTGCGTCAGACGGAAAAAATCCTCTTGACTATACGGGGGGCCGATGTGCCCTTCCCCTAAAAGGTCTCCATCCAGGCTCGGGACCCGAACTCGTTGCCAAATGCTTGCCCCACGTAACGGCTTCTGACCCAGCCAAAGAGAAAACTTATCTACCAGCGGTTTTTCGCCACGGAGAGGAATACGCGGCCAGCGACGTTCGCCACCTTCTTGCGTGCTCGAGGGACCACGACCTGCGGCGAGGGCGAACACCCCTACGGCAAAAAGGACAATGACCGAAAATCGAACGACGTTTTTCCTCTGTGCCATGCTGTCGACCCTCGCCACAGATATAATTCAAAATTTACCACATGTCAATGCTGGTGGGTTTATGCCAAGTGCAAGAAAGAAGGAAGGACGCTGTCGCCCTGCCGCCTGCCCCCACTGCGGGGCGCCCAAGGAGAGCTTTTCCAAAAAGCAAGCCGGCCCTTTCAGGAAAAATACGCGGCTCCTTTCGGCCAAAGGCTGCGTGCCGAGGCGAG
Source organism: uncultured Thermoanaerobaculum sp. (assembly GCA_937934115.1). Classification (GTDB taxonomy): domain Bacteria; phylum Acidobacteriota; class Thermoanaerobaculia; order Thermoanaerobaculales; family Thermoanaerobaculaceae; genus Thermoanaerobaculum. The sequence goes on along the minus strand of CALHAH010000041.1, from coordinate 32,516 downwards.
GCCAGTCCTGCCAACGCCGGCCCTGGAAATTTGCGCGCTCTCTACCCGGCGGAGGGCTCGAAATCCGCCACCAACGCTTCCATGTGCTCCCAAATGTGGGCCACGTCGTTCGCCAGGAGGACCAGGTCCCGCTTTTTCCCGCTTAAGTCTTGCACGTGGTTGCCCAGCGTGGCTTCCCGATGAAAACCCAGCCGCTCAAAGGCCCGCAGAGCCCCCACTTGGTCTTCCACCACCTCCGCCACCAGCTTGTCCAGGGCAAGCCCCTGCGCCTTCCGCACCAGCTCCCGGAGGATGGCGGTGCCCAAGCCTTGCCGCTGGAAGCTGCGGGCCACCGCCATGCGTACCCGCCCCACGTGGGTGCTCCAACCAAAGAGGGGGCGGTAAAGCACACCGTACCCCACGATCTCGCCGCTGGCTTCGGCGACCACGGGAAAAGCCCTGCCGGCCTCCTGCTCGGCCAATAGCTGCTGCACGAAAGCTGGCTTTGTCACGTCGTCTTCCAAGAAAAGCCGATCCTCTTCCGGGAGGGCGAGGAAGAAGCGATGTAAAGCTTCGGCGTCCGCGGCCACCATGGGACGGATGTGGACCTCGGGACCCTGGCGCAAGACCACCTTGGTTGTATCAGGCCACACGGCTGTCCTCCCCAGAAACGAGCCTTTGTCCGTAGGCAAATCCTGCCTCAAAGGCTTTGAGGTTTAGCTCCTCGGTGCCCCTAGGAACCGAATCCAAAACCGCCTTGCGCGCCGCTTCATAAGAGATGAGCTTGGTAGTGGCCGTAAAGAAGCCCACCATGACGATGTTCATCACCAACCTGCGCCCCAGCTCCTCCGCCAGCCGCGTGGCTGGCACGCCCAAAACCTTGGCCCCCGTGGGCAGCCGTTTGTCGGGGACTACCAAATCGCTCTCGTAAAGCAACGAGCCTCCCTCCTTTAGGGTGGGCACAAAAGTGGTATACGCATCTGGCGACATCACCACGAGGACATCCGGCCGCCGTACATACGGGTAGCCAATGGGCTCATCAGCCACCGTCACCTGCGCGGAAGCGGCGCTACCCCGTGCTTCCGGACCAAAGGCCTGAATAAGCGTGGCATGTTTGCCGTCAAAGATAGAAGCCGCCTTGCCAATGATCATGCCGCAGAGGATGACCCCCTGCCCGCCCAAGCCCCCAACACGAATTTCAGTCCTCACGGTGCACTCCATAAGGTTGGTAACGGTCCCCAAAGCGCTGAGAAAAGTGCTCGTTCATGGCCTCCAGCCAAGTGGGTCGCTCACGGTTCACAAACGTCCCTACCACAATGTCCCCTTGGAAGGAAAGCCCCACATCGCGGGTATCCGCACCGTTCTTTACCACCGATTTTTCCTTGTAATACTTGAGCTGCTCCACCCCATCACCCAGGCGGTTGCGACGGGAGTATAAGGTCGGGCAAGGAGAAAGCACTTCAAGGAAGACAAAGCCTTTCTTGGAAAGCCCTTCCTTGAATGCGCGCGTGAGCTGGCGAACGTGGTACACGGTCCACCGCGCCACGTACACCGCACCGCAGGAGTCCGCCAGGTACGGTAGGTTGAAAGGAGGCTCGAAGTTCCCGTACGGCATGGTGGTTTGCGTCGCCCCCAAAGGTGTGGTGGGCGCCACTTGCCCCCCGGTCATTCCGTAAGTGAAGTTGTTAACGCACACCACAAAGAGGTCCATGTTGCGGCGGGCTGCGTGAATAAAGTGGTTACCACCAATGGCAAAGAGGTCGCCATCACCGGAGTAAACCACGACTTTAAGGTCGGGGTTGCCCAGCTTGAGGCCGGTGGCGAAAGGAATCGCCCGTCCGTGGGTAGTGTGGAAGGAATCCACGTTGAGGTAGCCAGCTACCCGCCCCGTGCACCCGATCCCGGACACCACCGCCAGCTTGTTGAGGTCAAACTGCATTTCGTCGAGGGCCCGGATGAAGGCGTTGAGCGAGGTGCCAATACCGCAACCCGGACACCAAATATGCGGGATACGGTCCTGCCGCAGATAAGGCATCAAAGGGTTCTGTAACTCGGGGAGCTCAACGTTGACAGCCAGGCTGCTCATTTCGCCACCTCCAGGATCTTGGCCAAGATATCTTCCACCTGATGGACGGTACCGCCCGCATGGGGCACAGAAACCACCTGTGCTTTGCCCGCCACTACCCGCTCCACCTCACGCACCATTTGTCCCAAGTTCAACTCGGGAACCACGAAGGCCTTCACCCGGCTGGCAAGCTCGGCCACCAGCGGTTCAGGGAAAGGCCACACAATCACAAGGCGGAGATGCCCCACTTTGCGACCGGCGGCGCGGGCCTCCTCCACAGCCGCCGCGGCAATTCGCGAGGTAATGCCGTAAGAGATGACAACCACATCCGCGTCTTCCAGGTTTTCCCCGCGAACATCCACCAGCTTGTGGGCGTTCTTGCGGATCTTGTCCACCAAGCGTCGCACGAGCTTGTCCTGGGCCTGGGGGTTCATGGCCGGGTAGCCACGCTCGTCGTGGGTCAGGCCTGTGATGTGCACCCGAAACCCATCGCCTGCCTTCACCATCTCCGGAACCAGGTCCTCGCCCGGTTCATAGGCCCTGTAGTCTCCGGGTTTCCTGGAAGTCCACCGTCGCGGCACCACCTCGATGTCCTCCGGGCGGGGGATAGCCACCCGCTCGGTCATGTGACCCACCACTTCATCCATCATGAAAAACACCGGCGTGCGGTACAGTTCGGCCAAGTTGAAAGCCTTGATCATAAGATCAAAGCACTCCTGCGGTGAGTTGGGAGAAAGGGCAATGACGTTGTAGTCCCCGTGGGAACCCCACCGCACCTGCATCATATCGGCTTGCGCCGGCAAGGTGGGCAAACCGGTGGAAGGACCACCCCGCTGCACGTCCACGAAAACACAAGGTGTTTCCGTCATGGCCGCGTAACCAATGTGCTCCATCATGAGGGAAAGCCCGGGGCCCGAGGTGACGGTCATGACCTTATGGCCGGCCCAAGCGGCGCCGAGAATGGCGATGGAGGAAGCAATTTCATCCTCCATTTGAATGAAAACACCACCCACCAGCGGAATGCGGGCGGCAAATCGTTCCACCACTTCGGTGGACGGAGTAATGGGATAGCCAGCGGCAAAGCGACAGCCGGCGGCAATGGCGCCTTCACAAGCGGCATGGTCCCCATCGATGAAGTGCAAACCGGTAAGTACACCCTTTGGGTCCGCGTGCACTTTTTCTGCCTCCTCGCTTTAAGCTGCCGGCGCTTTCTGCGCCAGCTTTTCCAGATCCTTGAACTTAACCCCAAAAATGGCGTAATCGGGGCAGTACAAACCGCACAAATCGCAACCGGTGCAATCCTCCGGTCGTGCCAGGACGGGGTAGTGATAGCCTTTGCGGTTGAAGTCTTTGGAAAACTCCAAGCAGTGGGTTGGGCAAAAGTCAATGCAGAAGGAGCAACCCTTGCAAATTTCTTTGTTTAAAATGATGGTTCCCTTGGCCTTCTTGGTGGGTTCGTCAACCATCGTTCAGCTCCCCCCTCGCTCGCCATAGTACGCTTGGTTGCAAGTATTGGCAAGCTTAAATTTACAAATGAGACGCCATCTCCACTATTTGTCCTTTCCTCCCGTTATGCCCAGAGCTTGAGAAAAGGTGTACTATTGCAAAGGGAGGAACGTCCGTGTGGCAGGAGCAAACGCTTACCGAAACGTTCGTGGAAATTATCGCCCGCGCCTCAACCCAGTTGCCACCCGATGTGGTGGAGGCGCTACGCCAAGCCAAAGATAAGGAAGAACCAGGTTCCTTGGCGCAAAAAGCCTTGGACACCATCCTTCGCAACGTGGAGTTGGCAGGGGGCGCTTGGCAGCCCATTTGCCAGGATACGGGAACGCCCTTGGTGTGGATCCACCATCCTGTGGGGGTCTCCACCCGCATGCTCACCCGAGCCTTTACCGAAGCGGTGAAACAGGCCACAGCCCGGCAGCTTCTCCGCCCCAACGCTGTGGATCCCTTAACCGAGAAAAATACCGGCAACGGTGCCGCCCCCGGCATCCCCACCGTCCACTGCGAAGAGTGGGATGAAGAGGACTTGGAGGTTCATCTCATCCTCAAAGGCGGTGGTTGTGAAAACGTAGGTGCCCAATACTCGCTTCCCAACTCCGCCCTGGGCGCCGATCGCAACTTGGAAGGGGTGCGGCGGTGCGTGCTGGACGCCGTACACAAGGCACAAGGCAAGGGTTGCGCCCCGGGAATCCTAGGGGTGTGCTTTGGGGGCGATCGTGGCTCAGGGTTCGTGGAATCCAAGCGTCAGCTCTTGCGCCGTTTGGACGATCGCAACCCAATCCCGGAGCTGGATGCCTTGGAACAACGCCTTTTCAAGGAGGCTAATGAGCTGGGCATTGGTCCCATGGGCTTCGGCGGCAAAACCACAGTTCTGGGGGTAAAAATTGGCTATTTGGGACGCTTGCCCGCCTCCTACTTCGTTTCCGTTTCCTACATGTGTTGGGCTAACCGTCGCGCCGGGGCGCGCATAAGCCCCAAGGGGGAAATCACATGGCTCGACTGACGCTTCCCACTGACGAAGCCACCATTCGATCCTTGCGAGTTGGGGATTTTGTGGAGCTTTCCGGGCGAGTCATCACGGGCCGGGACGCGGCTCACCATTGGTTGGTGAAGGCTTTCCGCAAGGAGGTGGCCCCTTTCCTCAAAGACTCGGTGATGTACCACGTGGGGCCCGTGGTTCGCAAGAACCCTGATGGAACCTACACCTTCGTCGCCGCCGGTCCCACCACCTCCGCTCGCGAGGAGCCGTACCAAGCGGACGTCATTGGCACCTACGGCCTCCGGGGCGTTATTGGCAAAGGCGGCATGGGAGCCAAGACCCTGGAGGGGTTGCAAAGGTACGGCGCCGTCTACTTTCATGCCATTGGTGGCGCAGCACAGGTGTTGGCCCAGTGCGTCAAGCGCGTGGAAACCGTGTTCATGCTTGAGGAATTCGGCGTTCCCGAGGCTTTGTGGGTCATTGAAGTGGAGGATTTCCCCGTGGTGGTAACCATGGACGCCCAGGGCAACTCCCTGCACAAGGAAATCGAGAAGCAAAGCGCGGAAAAGCTTAAAAGCCTGCTATCCCTGGGCGCATAGCTGAGGTTTGGCGCCGGGATAGGGGCAGCTGTCAGTGGAAAAGCACAGCTTTTTGCCTTTTCAGGCCAGATGGACGCCCCAGCTTTTGGTGGCACGCTCCCATTCTATGGCACGTTTCTTGTAGGATTGCCAACGGATGGGTTGGCTTTCCGATGGCCGGTTCCGCCTGGGTTTGGAGCTTTCTTTGCTCCTTCACCTTTTGCTGCTGTTGTTACCCGCAAAACTCACCCCGGTGCACCCGGTAGCCGCCAAACCGGTGATCCCAGCGCAAAAGGAAGAGCAACCCCTGCGTTTTGAGTTGGTGGAACTCCCCGAGGAAAAGGAAGAGCCACCCAGCCGCGCCGACGCCCCCGGTTCCGACCTTTCCCGCCGAGCTCACGGTGGTGCCGGAGAAAAGGCAGACCGACCTGGAGCTGCGGGCACCAGCCCCGAGCTACGCGTGGCGCCGCCGTCCCCTTCCTTAAAGCAAGCAAGCCCTTCAACCTCGTCCTTACCCACAACGCAGCCCTCACCTGTGGAAGACCCAACCCAGAGACAAAGCGAGCCCAATTCACTGGCGCACGCGGAGGAAGAGGGTGCGGGGATCTTTGCCAAACGTGAGGAAAAACCCGTTCTTCAGCCTGCCCCTCCCGAGCCCAAGCCCGCCCTTCGGGGCCTTACCCCGTTTTCCGCTCCGGCCCTTGGGACCATTCCCGACCGCAAAGGCGGGCAAGTGGATTTGGGGCCCCTTTCCTTTGACACCCAGTGGTACGACTGGGGGCCTTACGCTGCCGAAATGCTGCGGCGCATCCGCTACCACTGGCGGATCCCTGAGTTGGCGCAGCTGGGCGTGCCTGGGGTGGTGCGCATCCGCTTTTTCATTGAAAAGGACGGGCGGGTCACGGGGCTTACGATCCTTAAGGACTCCTCGCACCCACCCATGGATTTTGCAGCCCGCGATGCCATTCTCAACGCTTCCCCTTTGCCGCCTTTGCCCAGGGAAGCGGGGGTGGAGCGGGAAGGCGTCATCATTACCTTTTATTACAACGTGCGTCCCCCTCAGGACAGCTAAGGAGGCTTCCCGTGCTCGAATGGTTTCTCCGCGGTGGTCCGGTCATGTACCCACTTTTGGCCTTGTCTCTTTTGGGCCTGGCCATAGTGGTAGAAAGACTGTTGGTGCTCCGTGAAAAAAACTTCCTGGACCCGGCACAAATGGCGGTCTTGGGTGAACTTTTGGCCGCAGGCGACTTCAGCCGCGCACGGGAGTACTGCGCTGCACATTCCGGACCGTTGTCGGTGCTGGTGGCCACGCTTTTAGATAACCGCACAGCACCTTACGACGAGCTCAAAGAGCTTCTGGAAGATACCGGCCGCCACCAACTGCGCATTTTGCAACGCGGTTTGGGGGCCCTGGCCACGGTGGTGGCGGCAGCTCCGCTTTTGGGCCTTTTGGGCACAGTTTTAGGCATGATTCAGGTGTTCGAGGCGGTTTCCCTCGCTGGCACCGTGCGCGGCGAGCAGCTTTCCGCCGGCATTGCCCAAGCCCTCATCACCACCGCTGCTGGGCTCATCATTGCCATTCCCCTGCTCTTTCTCCACGCTTACTTAGAGGGCAAAGCACAAAACCTGGTGCAAGCTATTGAAGCCCGCATACTGGAGTTCCTCCACTTGGTGCGTCGCCCCAAGGAGGCAAGCTAAGCCATGCGCTTTTCCCGGCCCCGCTCCCGCGCCCCGCGTATAGACATTTCACCCCTCATTGATGTGGTTTTCCAGCTGCTGCTCTTTTACGCGGTTACCACTCAGTTTGTGACCCCCGAGCGCCTGAAGCTTCAGCTCCCCGAGGCCCGTACGGCGGAAGCTGCCAAAACCACCAAGCCCGAAGAAGCGGAAGTATTGGTCACCAGCACCGGGGACATCCTAGTGGCCAACAGGGTGGTACGGGAAGAGAGCCTGGAAGCGGAAATCCGCGCCCTCCTCAAGGGCCAGCCGGAGCGCAGTATCACCATCCGCGGCGACAAAGGCGCGCCTTACGGCACGGTCATGAAGGTGCTGGATGCCGCTCGCCTGGCCGGGGCACAGCACATCAACCTGGTGGCGGCCAAACCCGTAGAAACTCGGCGGTAAACCAAGCTCCCTCCAAACGTTGCCTCGGCAACACCCACCTTTACGTAAGTCGTCCGTGGGATAATCGGCGGCGAGGAGAGCGACCATGAGGGAACGAAAAGCCTGGGCTGAACCGTACCGCATCAAGATGGTGGAACCCTTGAGGATGCTTTCGCGGGAAGAACGAGAGCAAAAGCTGGCGGAAGCTGGGTACAACACGTTCCTGTTACGTTCTGAAGACGTGTACATCGACCTTTTGACCGACTCCGGTACCAACGCCATGAGCGACTACCAGTGGGCGGGCATGATGCTGGGGGATGAAGCCTACGCCGGAAGCCGCAACTTTTACTACCTGGAAGCCAACATGCAGAGGTACTACGGATACAAGTACCTGGTGCCTACCCATCAAGGCCGGGGGGCGGAACACCTCATTTCCAAGATCCTCATCAAGCCTGGGGATTTCATCCCCGGAAACATGTACTTCACCACCACACGGCAACACCAGGAACTGGCGGGTGGCACTTTCGTGGATGTGATCATTGACGAAGCCCATGATCCCGCGTCCACCCACCCCTTCAAGGGCAACGTGGACCTGGACAAGCTGGAAAGCCTCATAAAAAAGGTGGGTGCCGAAAAGGTGCCTTACGTCAGCTTGGCGGCCACTGTCAACATGGCTGGGGGGCAACCGGTTGCCATGGAAAACGTGCGGGCCGTGCGCGAGCTTACTGCCCGTTACGGCGTACGCGTCATTCTGGATGCCACCAGAGCCGTGGAGAACGCGTTTTTCATCAAAGAGCGGGAACCTGGTTACCAGCATCGCAGCATTGCTGAAATCCTCAAAGAGTTTTGTTCCTACACCGATGGCTGCACCATGAGTGGCAAGAAGGATCTCTTGGTGAACATTGGGGGATTTTTAGCAGTGAACGACGAGGAAATCTTTCAAAAAGCCCGCAACCTGGTGGTGGTTTACGAGGGACTTCACACCTACGGGGGTCTGGCTGGCCGCGACTTGGAAGCCATGGCCAGGGGCATGGAAGAGGCGGTGCAGGAAGACTACATCCGCCACCGCATCTTGCAAGTGCGCTACTTAGGGGAAAGGTTACAGGAACAAGGAATACCCATTGTGCTCCCCATCGGGGGGCACGCAGTTTTTTTGGACGCCAAACGCTTCTTGCCCCACATCCCTCAGGACCGCTTCCCCGCACAGACTTTGGCAGCGGCCATTTACGCTGACTCAGGGGTGCGCAGCATGGAAAGGGGCATTGTTTCCGCAGGGCGCGACCCCCAAACCGGGGACCACCGCTACCCCAAGCTTGAGCTAGTGCGTTTGACCATTCCTCGGCGGGTATACACCAACGCCCACATGGACGTGGTGGCCGAGTCGGTGGGCGCGGTTTACGAAGAGCGCACCAAGCTTACCGGCCTGCGTATGGTCTACGAGCCCACGTACCTGCGCTTCTTTCAAGCGCGCTTTGTGCCCTTCACCAGCTAGGGCCACGCTCCAACGCTACGCCCCTGAGCACGCAGCCGCTACCACCTGCCGCAAGAGCTCGCCCACATGATCGGCCACAGGCGCTAAATCAGGGCGGTTAAGGGCAGCTAAGGCCCCCTGGGGGCGCATGGCCCGCACCACCACCTGCCCCTGCTCCACCGAAACCGTCACATTGCAGGGCAGAAGGACCCCAGCTTGGGGCGCCGCGGCAAGCACCTGGTGGGCCGAAGGGGCGTGACAGGCGCCAAGGATCAGGTACGGGGGGCGATCCACGTCGAGTTTTTTCTTCAAGGTGGCCTGCACGTCTATTTCGCAGAGAATACCGAACCCTCTTTCGGCCAAGGCTTGCCGTGCCCTTTCCACGGTGTGGCTAAAATCAAACTGTGAGCTTTCCTCAAAAGCTACGGGCGTTTCCCTCATGGTCGCTTTTTCCTCCCTTAAGGTTTGATTCCCCGGGAAGCGGTCCCGAGCTTACCAGATCTCCAAGGGGCTCCCCGAGCCCCCTAGATCCCTCAAGAAAAGCCAGTGGCGCAGGAACTCGCCGAAGACGTTGCAGGCGCGCTCCCGCTGACGCTGCTGGCAAAGGTGGATACAAGCCTTTTTACCTCAAAGCCCCCACACTGGGGACAAGAAACCCCTTGGCTGGACGCTCCCATACGCTGTAGCACTTCGAAGCGATGCCCGCAGGTTTCGCACTTGTACTCGTAAAGCGGCATAACTACCCTCCACATCGACCCCAGAGCTGATCCCAAAGGTTGCTGGGAATCCCCTGGGGGAAAGCCTCATCGGTGGTCATGATGCGCCCACAGCCCTGGCACCGCCAGAGCAACATCCCTCAGGTGGGAACGGGCCGCAAGTGGCCCCCGCACGCCGGGCAGACAAGCTCTCTAGGGTGTCCTTCCTGTTTCTCGCTCATTGTTGCGTATCCTCCTTAAAACTGCTTCCCTGGTCACAACTTCCGTTCCCTGAACGCCGACCCCCGGTCGGTGGAGGGGCAGCTCACGTAGGCACGCCGAGCTTGGGCAGGATAAAAACCTGAAGCACCACCCAAAAAACTATGAACCCCAAAAAACTTAAGGCCTCGAGCATCCTACCCCCCCTCTCCCAGGACCCTCCGGGCGTGGGAAATGGCCTCCCTCTCTTCCTCGGCAGTGCGCTCGATACCGTCGCAAATGGCTCGGCAAATATGGAACACCGAGCTGTCAGACACCGAGTAATACATGTTCACACCTTCCCGGCGGCAGGTTACAAAGCCCGCCTGTCGCAGCACGCCCAAGTGCTTGGAGATGTTGGCTTGACTACCGCCCATGTGGGCCAGAATATCGGTCACGCGCATTTCACCCTTCTGCAACAAGTGGAGGATCGCCAGACGCGTAGGATCGGCTAGGGACTTCAGCCGCTCAGCAATCTTCTCAAACAGGCGCTCCGCTTTGGGATCCACATTTCCCCCCTCAAGGGCAATATAACTTTCTGTCAATATTTGGGCAAGCCGTACCACGGGGTCCCACAAGAGCTGATTGCCCCGACGCGTCACAAGGCTACCTCGTTCACGTCCCAAGACACCATTTTGAGCTTCTCACCGCACTCCTTGCAGAATTGCCGCAGGGTCAGGAGAAGAGTTTCCAGGGTGGTTTCCGAGAGCACCGTGAAAATGAGCGCCGAGGTCTTGGGGAAGGCGCGGGAACCAAAGCGCGGGCCGGTGGTTCCCACCCCGACGACCCTTGGAATTTCCGTATATCCTTCCACACCCACCCTGTTCAGCAACACCTCCAGCTCTTCCTTCTTGCTTTCATCAACGATAATCATCAAAAGCTTCATGACCTCACTCCTTTAAGCCAAAAGCTCGCAGAAGGCTCATCATGGGGCACCACTTGGTGAATGCCGACTGCAGCAAGTTCAAACCCACAAAAGCCGTGAAGTAGTAAAAGTTGGGGTGCACCCAGTGGCCCAAGGCCCAAGAAACCAGCACGAAAAACCCCGCAATGGCACGCAACGCTTCGCCAACGGTCATAACTTCCGCCCTCCTTTTTCTATTCTCCGCCGTTGGTAGCGAGCACCTTGTCCACCCCAACGGCCTTTACGTACATGAAGTACAGAACCGGGATTACCACCAGTGTCAGCAGAGTGGAAACCACCACCCCTGAAATGAGCGCCACCGCCAACCCTTGGAAGATGGGGTCCAAGAGAATCACAGCGCCCCCCACCACCAACGCTGCCGCGGTAAGGGCAATGGGACGGAAACGCACAGCCCCCGCTTTAATTACGGCGTTCTCCAAAGTTTCACCGCCAGCCAGCTCCAAGTTAACGAAGTCCACCAGCAAGATCGAGTTTCGAACGATGATCCCGGCCAGTGCAATAAAGCCAATCATTGAGGTGGCGGTGAAGAACACGCCAAACACGCCGTGGGCGGGGAGAATGCCCACTAACGTCAAGGGAATTGGGGCCATGATAATGAGCGGGGTCACGAACGAGCGGAACCACCCCACCACCAAGAGGTAAATCAGCACTAAAACCACCGCAAAAGCCACACCCATATCGCGGAAAACCTCGTACGTAATGTGCCACTCCCCGTCCCACTTCAAGCTGTAACGGGTGCTGTCGGTGGGCAGGTGAGTGGAGATCACCTCGATGGGTTGCCCGTCAGGACCCTTGAGGTCACGGATCTGCCGCTCCATGGCAAGAATGCCGTACACGGGGGCCTCCAATGCCCCTGCCATTTCCGCCACCACGTACGTCACCGGCCGCAGGTTTTTGTGGTAAATGAACCGGTCGCGGCTGCTTGGCACCACGCTTACAAGCTCTGCCAACGGAACCAACTGTCCGTTCACTCCATGCAAACGCACGTCCAAAAGACTCGCTAGGCTGGAACGCTGGGCTCGCTGGAGCCGGAAAATGAGAGGTACCGGTGTACGGGAACGCTCATCGTGGAGGAGGGTCACTTCCGCGCCATCAAGGGCCACGCGTAGAGCGCGGGCAATCATTTCCGGAGTAATGCCGGCGCGAACGGCCTTTTCACGGTCTACCCGAAGGTCGAGCTTAGGAGCCGGGTCCTCCACGTACCAGTCCACGTCCACAACGCCAGGTGTCCTTTCGAAGATCCTCCGTACCTCCTGGGCTAAGGCCAGTCGCTCTTCCAGCTCTGGACCGTAGATTTCCGCTACGAGAGTGGCAAGTACCGGCGGCCCTGGCGGCACCTCGGTGACCTTCACGTTGGCCGGTGTTTTCGCCACCACCGGTTGCAAGAGGTCCCGCACTGACTTGGCGATATCGTGACTGGCGCGGGAACGGTGGTGCTTGGGCAGAAGGTTCACTTGCATATCAGCCACCAGTGGCCCCGAGCGCAGGAAGTAGTGGCGCACCAAACCGTTAAAGTTGAACGGCGCCGAGGTACCTACGTACACCTGCATATCGGTGATTTCCGGGACCTGCTTGAGGGTTTCGGCGAGCTGGCGAGCAACCGCCGCAGTGGCTTCCAAGGTACTACCCTCTGGCATATCAATGACCACTTGTAGCTCGCTCTTGTTGTCGTAGGGCAGCATCTTTACCGTGACCACTTTGAAAGCCACCAGAGCCATGGAGCCCAAAAGCAGCACCACTACCCCGGCGAGGAGTGCCCACCGTCGCCAAGGAGAGGCCAGGAGCGGGGTGAAAAGCTTCTGGTAAAAACGATGGAGTTTGCTCTCTTCGGGGGTCTCGGCGTCGGGTTCTCCTCCCCCTCCCAAGTGCGCCTCCGCCCACCGGCGGAACAGCTTGAAAGTAAGCCACGGAGAAACCACAAAGGCTACCAGCAGCGAGAAAAGCATGGCCGCAGACGCGTTGATGGGGATGGGGCGCATGTACGGCCCCATGAGCCCGGAAACAAAGGCTAAAGGTAACAGCGCCGCCACCACCGTGAAGGTGGCAAGAATCGTGGGGTTACCAACCTCGTCCACGGCGTACACCGTGGCTTGGCGAGGCGGTGCCCACCCCAGTTTGTAATGCCGGTGAATGTTTTCCACCACCACGATGGCATCGTCCACCAAAATGCCAATGGCAAAGATAAGGGCAAAAAGCGTGACGCGGTTAAGGGTGTAGCCAAAGAGGTAGGACGAGGCCAGTGTCAGCGCGAGGGTTGCAGGTACTGCCACAGCCACCACCACTGCTTCCCGTCGGCCTAGGGCAAAGGCCATGAGGAGCACAACAGCAAAGGTGGCGATGGCCATGTGCTCGATAAGCTCTGAGGATTTTTCGTTGGCGGTGAACCCGTAATCCCGCGTCTTGGTAACGTGTACCGAAGAAGGAATGAACCTTCCTTGCAGTGCAGCTAGATGAGTATCCAGCTCACGCACCAGCCGCACCGCGTTGGTGCCGGGCTTTTTCGCCACGGCTACCGTTACCGCCGGCGCCACAAGGCCTGCTGGCACGCCCTTCTCGTGACCCGCGGGACCTCCAACCATCCACGCGTACTGGCTGGGTTCTTCGGGGCCGTCCGCCACTTCCGCCACGTCCTTGAGGAACACCGGGCGCCCCCCGTAAACCGCCACCACCGCATCGGCCACTTCCTGTGCCGAGCGGAAGAACGCACTCACATCTACCAGTACTTCCTGGTCCGCCTGCGCAAAAAAACCCGCCGGCAAGCTCCAGTTCAAGCCAGTTACAGCTTGGTATGCCTGGAGGAGCGATACTTGATGGGCCGCCAATCGGTCCTTGTCAAAAGTCACGCGCACCACGCGACGTTGTCCCCCCAGCACCCACACCTGCGCCACCCTGGGGTGGCGGGAGAGCTCGTTTTTAAGCTCCTCGCCCACCTGCCGCAGGGCTACGGGTGGCTCCGTTTCCGACCAAAGCGTGTACGCCACCACGGGCACGTCGTCAATGGACCGGGGTACCACCACCGGGGGCATGGCCCCTGGTGGCAGCGTGGGCAGCTGCTCTGCGATCTTGGAGTGCACCCTGACCACCGCTTGATCGGGATCCGTGCCCACCAAGAAGCGTACGATGATCATGCCACCGGAAGGTTGCGAGGTAGAGTAGATGTACTCCACGTTGGGAATTTCGTAAAGGGCTTTTTCCAACGGGGTGATAACCCGGCGCTCCACCTCCTGCGCCGTGGCCCCCGGAAAGCCCACGAACACGTCCACCATGGGAACCTTAATTTGCGGTTCTTCTTCCCGAGGGGTGACCATCACCGCAAAAGCACCCAGAAGCAAAGAGAACACCACCAACAGAGGCGTCAGTTTAGACTCAAGAAAGGCCTTAGCCATTCGACCTGCGGCGCCTAAGGGGCGCCTGGCCATGCGCAGGCGCATGGCTTCCCTTTTTGTGAGCTGCACGTTGTTCTTCCCTTCGCTCACGGCTTCACACCTCCTCCACCCGCGCTCCATCCGCTGGGGGCTGGGGCAGGCCTACCAGCACCCGTTCTTGACCGGAAAGCCCAGAAAGAATTTCCACCTCACCGTTCTCCTCCTGTCCAACCGTGACCACCCGAGACCGTGCACGGTTTTCGGCATCCACCACCACAACCATAGTGAGGCCACCCACGTTCAAGACCGCCTCCTTGGGGAGCAGAAAGGCCTGGCGTTCGGCCCGCGGCAAAAAGGCACGCCCTGCTGCACCAGCAGGGATTCCTTCTTGGTTGAGGGCCAGTTTGACCGTAAAGCTGTGGGTGGCAGGATCAACGCTGGGTGTTATTTCCTCCACCTTTCCGGTGAGGGTTTTACCTGGCTGGGCGTCTAGTGTCACCGGCACCTCTTGCCCAAGACTCAAGGCCACCTGTGACCAGGTCCCCTCAGGCACCGCGATGGCGAGGCGCCTGCCCGTGGCAGACGCCAGCATGATCAGCGGCCTACCGGGCGCTGCCAAATCCCCAACTTCCACCAGCTTCGCGGTGACGTACCCATCGAAAGGCGCCACCACCCGGCTTTCTTTGGCCACGGAACTGGCAGCGGCGACGGCACCTTCCGCCTGCTCCACCGCTCCTTTGGCTTGCTCGTACTGCATGCGCGCCATGTCCAGCTCCAGCTCCGAAGCTGCTTTGGCTTCGTAAAGGGCCTGGAAACGCTGGAAATTCCGCTGGGCCAAGGCCAGCGACGCCCGGGCTTGAGCCAACGCACCCCGTGCTTGCGCTTCTTGCCCCTTAGCGGTTTCAGGGTCAATGTCTACTAACACCTGCCCTTTGCGAACCCTGTCTCCGGGCTTTACATGTACAGAAAGCACCGTGGCCATCACCCGCGAGGACACAGCTGCTGTTTTTTCCGCTTCCACGATGCCCATAACCGGCTGTTGCTCCTTTTTTGTGACGGCACGCACGACCACCACCTGGGCCTTGACGCTTCCGGCATCACGCCCCGTTGCCTGGGCATGATCCTTCCGCCCCTGACAGCCCGCGGCCAACACCCCCAACACTACAAACCAAACCCATGTACTTTTCATGTTTTCCTCCCTAAAGGCGAACACTACTGCAATGCCGACTCAGGTTGCCGCCCGGCTTTCACTGCCAAGCGGAAAAGAGCCAGGTGCGCTTCCGCGCGCGCCACTAACTCGCGAGTTTCCGCTTCTCGCCTGGCCGTGTCGGCATCCAAAAGGTCAATCATCTTCACCACTCCCTGTCGGAAGCGCTCGGTGGTTACCCGCTCCACCTCATAAGCTGCCCGCAGCGCTTTGCGCGCAGTTTCCACCCGCGACAACGCCACCTGTGCTTCCACGTACGCCTGCCGCACCTCCAACGCCACCCCCTGGCGCGCAAAGCCCAGCTGCTGGCCCCCCGCTCGCGCCTCCGCACGGGCTGCCGCCAGCGCCGCTCGGTGGGAGCCACCGGCAAAGATGTTTAGGCCCAACACGGCCATTAGGGTGGTGCTGTCGCCGTGGGTGCCGAAAAGCTGGTCATCCACCCAATCGGCGCGCGCCACAAGCCCCGCCTTCGGTAAAAAGGCAGCCTTTTTTACTTGCGTTTCCAGCTCCGCGGCCTTGACCATGGCCGCTGCCGCCCGTAAATCCGGTCGTGTTTCGGCGGTAGCTAAGTAATCCTCCAAACTTCCCGTCGGGCCCGCTGGCAACTGCAACGGCCTCAGCTCGAAACGTTGGTTTTGGTCCAATCCCAAGCGGAACGCCAAGTGGGCTTGCGCCACCGCTTCTTGGCCTTGAGCTTGCGCCAGCAGGTCCTCTAGGCGCGAAAGCTCCACCTGCGCCCGCAAATACTCGGCCTCAACCAGCATTCCTTGCTCCACGTAGGCCTTAGCTAAAGCCACGTGGGCAGCCACCGTGTCCCGGGCTTTTTGCAGCAGGGCTACGTACTCCTGGGCTTGCGCCAGCATCACGTAGGCCTCGGCTGCCGCCAGGGCCGCTTGCCGTTCCGCCCACTCCCTGGCAAGCGTTTTGCTTTCCGCAAAGCGACCTGCCTGCGCAATGCGCGAGGCAAGCTCACCCCCGGTATACAGGGGCAGCTGCAGCTCCAACCGTGAGATAGCTGTGTCCAACTTCTTTGGTCGGTTGGGATCAGTGGTCATGAAGCTTGCAAAGGAAAAGCGCTCTTGGTTGAGCTTCAAGGCAAAGGCCTCCGCTGGTGAGTCAGTGCGGATAAAAACCTCGTCAAAGCGCAGGCTGGGCAAACGAAAGCCCTTGGCTTCCGCCAAGCGGTGGCTTGCAGCTTCCTCCTCGGCTTTTGCAGCTAAAACCGAGGCATGACGCTCCCGGGCCAAGCGCACGGCTTCTTCCAAGCTCAGCTCGCGTGCCCACGCGCTGCTTGTTCCCACCACCAAAAACCCCAGAAGAACCCAAACCTGCCGGCTCATACATCCTCCATCACTTGATGGTTATACAAAAAAATTGTCTTCATGTCAAGGGGCGCCATGACGACTACTGCTCGCCTCGCCCTTTGGTCAGCGCCGTGGAAATGAAAAACCCCGGCGACACCGGGGTAAAGGGCAAGGTAAAGGACGGAATGGCTTTAAAAGCGGGCCACAAGGCCTATACGGATCTCACCGGAACCGTAAAACCGTCCCTTGGAAAGCTGACCACCCCCCAGCACGGCAAAAGCGGGATGCACCGGCCACTCCACGTCTGCTGCCAGCGCCCAGTTGTCCCCGTAAATCCGGGATTGGGCAAAGCCTTGGACCTCCACCCGCAGCAAGGCCTTTCCCAAAGGTCGTTTCCCAAGCACGCCCACCATGGCTATGTCGTCCTGGGACTCCTCACCCCGCGGTCTGTCCACGATGCCGATCCCCCCAAAGGCCGAGAATTCCCAGGCCCCGATGGGAGCAGCCGTAAACACGTGCGCAAAAATCCGTTTGGTTTGTTCCGAAGTGCTTATGGGAGGGGGTATTGGGGAGCTTAGCCCCAAAGCGAACGCCGTACTTCAAGTCCCCTCGGCCATCGCCCAAGATAAACTTACCCCACACGGCAAAGTCGCCCACGCCGCTGGCTCCCTTGCCGCTATCAGGCACAAAAGACGTGTAAATCATACCGTCCACGACCAGCTGGGCGTTGGGAGTTAACCCTTGGGTGATGGCCCAATAAGGCCCCCACAGGTCCCCCGGCCTTTGGGAACGAAGGGACCGTCTCTGCAAGACCGTTACGCGCCCAACTCCCCACGAAACCCGTGGGGCGGTATGCCCTACACGTTTGGCGTTAAAGCCGGAAGTCCCATGGAAACTGCCCCCGTGCTGGGGACGTTGCGGCCCAGGAGAAGAAAGGCAGTGGGGACCAGCGTTCTCATCTTCATGGCTTACGCTCCCCGAGTTTTTGAGCCCAAGCTTTGCCTGGGACTAGGCGCCCTTTTCCTTCACCTTTTCTTCTTTGGCTTCCTTGCCCTTCTTGGCTTCTGGCAACTTGTAATCCACAAATTCAAGGATCGCAAGCTCAGCACCATCGCCCTTGCGTGGCCCCAGCTTGACGATTCTCGTGTAACCGCCGGGACGAGTGGCAAACCGGGGGGCAATTTCTGAGAAAAGCTTCTTGATGATGTTCCTATCGGAAACCCAACGGTTCACCAAACGGCGCGCATGAACCGAGTTCTTCCGTCCCAAGGTAACCATGCGCTCGGCAATGGGCCGAAGCTCCTTGGCCTTGGGCAAGGTGGTGATAATGCGCTCGTGTTTGAGCAGCGAAAGCAACTGGTTGCGGAACAGCGCCCGCCGGTGTTCCGAAACGCGGCCGAGCTTCCTTCCCGCTCGATTGTGTCGCATGGTTTACCTCCTTTTTTGTGCCTTATGTACCCGAAACAGGCATGCCGAGGGCCAGCCCTTCGCGGTCCAAGGCCTTTTTGACAGCAGCAATCGCCGTTTTCCCCAACCTGGGCAGCTCCAGCAGCTCATCTTCGGTGCGCGCTACCAGGTCGCGAAGCGTAAGGATACCGGCATTGCGCAGAGCAGTTTCCGTGGCTTTAGCAAGCTCAAGTACCTCAATCCCCTGTCCCAGCTTCCCCACAAAACCCCCGGCTGTTGCCGCACCCCGCGGCGTTGCACCGCCGAAAATAGCTAAGTGCTCGGAAAGGAGCTGAGCTGCTTCCACCAACGCCTCATGCGGCGTAATAGCCCCGTTGGTCCAAATTTCCAGCGTCAGCTTTTCGTAGTCGGTGGCCTGCCCCACCCGCGCCGGCTCGATGCGAAAGTTAGCCTTGCGCACCGGCGAGAAAGAAGCATCCACGGGGATAAAACCTATGCCCCTTTCGTCATCCCGCCGCTCCTCGGAGGGGACCCACCCCCGCCCCCGTTCAATGATGAGCTCGGCCTCCAGCTTGGTCCTCTCCGAAAGCTGGCCCAAGTAGACGCTGGTATCCACCACTTCAAGCTCAGACCCAGCCTTGATGTCAGCCGCGGTGATGGTCCCCGGGCCGGTAACCGAAATGGTAGCGGTAGTCCGTACACCGCTGTGGAGTTTGAGGGGCACTCGCTTGAGGTTCAAAATGAAATCCGTCACGTCTTCCACAAGGCCGGGGATGCTGTCCAACTCGTGGGCCACTCCCGAAATGCGGACGGCCGTGATGGCCGCTCCCTCGATGGAGGAAAGCAAAATGCGCCGGAGAGCGTTCCCCACCGTTACCCCCCAGCCGCGCTCGAAAGGCTGTGCTGTAAAAACCCCATAGGTCGTCGTGGAGGTCTTGCGGTCAAACTCCACGCTTTGGGGTTTGGTGATCTCCAAGGTTCTCATGACCCCTCCTTACCGCGAGTACAGCTCAACGATCAGTTGCTCCTGCACCGGTGTGCGAATATCGCTGCGGGTGGGCAGGGCCAGCACCTTCCCCTTGAAGTTCTCGGCCTCCAGCTCCAGCCAAGGTGGCACGCCCCGAGCTTGCGCCGTCTCCAGAGCTTCCTGGACAAAAAGGTTGGAGCGCATCTTCTCCCGGAGGACAATTTCCATTCCTGGCTTGACGGCAAAGGACGGAATGTTGACCTTTCGCCCGTTGACCAAGATGTGCCCATGCCGCACCAACTGCCTTGCTTGCGCGCGGGAAGAAGCAAAGCCCAGCGAGTACACCACGTTGTCCAGCCGCAGCTCCAACAGGCGAAGCAGGTTCTCGCCGGTGACGCCTTTCTGGCGGGCAGCTTCCTGGAAGTACCGCCGAAATTGGGCTTCGAGAACACCGTAAACGCGACGGACCTTTTGCTTCTCCCGGAGCTGCAACCCATAAGGCTGCATCTTGTTACGGCGCTTGCCGTGTTCGCCGGGGGCGTACGCCCGCCGCTCCACCGCGCACTTTTCCTTGAAGCACCGCTCCCCCTTGAGGAAGAGCTTCATGCCCTCCCGCCGGCAAAGCTTGCAAACCGGTCCTGTGTACCTTGCCACGTGTACCTCCTTAAACCCTTACACCCTTCGCCGCTTGGGCGGACGGCAACCGTTGTGAGGAATGGGAGTGACGTCCTTAATGCTCTTGATTTCCAAACCCGAAGCCGCCAAGGCCCGAATCGCCGACTCGCGGCCTGCCCCAGGGCCCTTAATGTGCACGTCCACCGACCTTACCCCGTGCTCCTGAGCTTGCTCCGCGGCATTGCGCGCCGCCAGCTGCGCCGCATAAGGGGTGCCTTTTCGGGAGCCCTTGTACCCAATGCGTCCCGCCGAGCTCCAGCATATGGTGTTCCCTGAAGGGTCCGTGATCGTCACGATTGTGTTGTTAAAGGTCGCTTGGATATGGGCTACGGCATGCGGGACGTTCTTTTTCTCGCGCCGCCGGGGCTTTTTTGCTCCTTGCGTTTTTGCCATGGCTACTTCACCCTCCTCACTTAGCTACCTTCTTCTTCTTGGCCACCGTCGCCCGCCGCGGGCCCTTCCGGGTGCGGGCGTTGGTGTGCGTGCGTTGGCCCCGAACCGGCAACCCGCGCCGGTGCCGCACCCCACGGTAGCAGCCAATTTCCATGAGGCGCTTGATGTTCATGGCTATTTCTTTGCGCAGGTCACCCTCAACCTTAATGTCCTCATCCTGGATGACGCGGGCTATACGGCGCACCTCATCTTCGGAAAGGTCCTTGCACTTGACCATCCCATCCACGCCGGCCTTGGCGAGGATTTTTTTGGCCAGGGAACGGCCAATGCCGTAAATGTACGTCAGACCAATTTCCACGTGCTTGTTTGGCGGCAAATCAACACCAACAATGCGGGCCACGGTCTTCCTCCCTTAACCCTGCCGTTGCTTGTGCTTGGCGTTTTCGCAAATCACGCGAATAACACCCTTGCGACGGACGATCTTGCACTTCGCGCAAATCCGACGAACCGACGAACGAACTTTCATAACCCTCTCCTCACCGGTAGCGGTACACGATGCGCCCGCGAGTAAGGTCGTAAGGTGAAAGCTCCACCAAGACCTTGTCGCCGGGAAGAATGCGAATAAAGTGCTTGCGCATTTTCCCTGAAATGTGGGCCAACACCGTGTGCCCGTTCTCCAGCTCAACGCGGAAAACCGCGTTGGGCAAAGCTTCCACAACGGTGGCCATAACCTCGATGGCCTCCTCTTTCGCCATCCCCACTCCTTACCCTTCCACTCCGAGCACCCAGGGGCCGTTTTCAGTGACGGCCACCGAGTACTCAAAATGGGCAGAAAGTTTACCGTCTTCTGTGCGCGCTGTCCAGCCGTCCGCATCCACGCGCACGTTGGGGCTTCCCTCATTAACCATGGGCTCGATGGCCAACACCAAACCAGGCCGTAGCTCGGGCCCCGTTCCTGGAACGCCGTAGTTGCAAACCTGGGGGTCCTCGTGGAGCGAGCGGCCAATACCGTGGCCCACAAACTCGCGCACCACGGAAAACCCGGCCTCTTCCGCGTGTCTTTGAATGGTCGCGGATACATCCCCCAGCCGCTGTCCGGGGCGTGCCTCCCGCACGGCCAGCTCTAAACATTCGCGGGTAACCTGTAAGAGTCGCTGCGCTTGCGGGGAAATCATACCCACCGGCAGGGTCAGCGCGCCATCGCCGTAAAAGCCCTCCAACACCACGCCACAGTCCAAGGAAACGATATCGCCCTCCTTGAGGACGCAGCGCTCCGATGGAATCCCGTGGACAATCACATCGTTTACCGAGGTACAAAGCGTGGCGGGGTAGCCGTGGTACCCCTTGAACGCCGGTTTTGCGCCTTTGGCGAGGATAAAACTCTCCGCCAGGCGATCAAGCTCAGCGGTGGAAATCCCTGGACGCACATGGGAGGCAAGCATGCGCAGGGTTTCCTGCACAAGGGCATTCGCCTTGTGCATGATGGCCAGTTCAGCCCGGGTCTTCAGGACCATCAACGTTGGCTACCCCCGCGCACGGCGTCGGCCAGCCGCGCAAAGACCTCCTCGGGAGCCCCTTGGCCTGGGACCCTCTTGAGCACTCCCCGCGCCTCGTAAAGCTCCAGAAGCGGCTCGGTGTGGGCACGGTACACCGAAAGCCGCTGGCGGATGACCTCCTCCCTGTCATCCTCGCGCACCACGAGAGCACTTCCACAAACGTCGCACCACATGTCCCGCGCCGGAGGCTGCGTGAGCACGTGGTACACCGCACCACAAGAAGGGCAGGAACGACGCCCGCCAAGCCGGGCCACCACTTCGTCGTCGGGAACGTCCAAGTAAACCGCCACGTCCACACGGCGCCCCAGTTCCGCCAAAAGCCCATCCAAAAGATCTGCTTGCACCCGGGTTCGGGGGTAACCGTCGAACACACAGCCGGCTAAGCTCTGTTGACTGTGAAGCCGCGTGACCAGCATCTTGGCCACCAAATCATCCGGTACAAGCTCTCCTTTTTGCATGTAGCTTGCGGCCAACCCACCCAGCTCCGTGCCCTTACCCACTTCCTCCCGCAAGAGGTCACCGGTGGAAATGTGCAAGAGGTTGAAGGTGGCCGCTACGCGTTTGGCTTGCGTCCCCTTGCCTGCACCTGGCGGTCCAAGAAGCACCACATCCAGAGCCCGGGTCACCATGCTAGCCTCGCCGACCCCGCAGCCGCCGTCCCTTGACGAAACCCTCATAGTGACGCATCACCAGCTGGGCTTCGATTTGCGCCACGGTGTCCATGGCTACACCCACCACGATGAGCAAGGAGGTGCCGCCGAAGTAAAACTTCACACCCAAACCCTCGGTGAACCACCGCGGGAAAAGCGAATCCAAAAACGGCCCGATAACCGGAATGGGAGCTACCTTGAAGCCCACAATAAGAATTTCCGGAAGAATAGCAACGAGAGCCAAATAAATGGCACCCACAAAGGTAATGCGCGTAAGAACCCGGTCAATGAAATCGGCCGTGGGCTGGCCCGCACGCACCCCGGGGATGAACCCACCGTACTTGCGCAAGTTGTCGGCGGTGTCCTGGGGGTTGAAGATGATGGAAGTGTAAAAGTAGCAGAAAAAGATGATGGAAGCCACGTAAAAGAGGTTATAAAGCGGCTCGCCGTAAGCCAGGGCCCGGGAAACCGCCGCCACCCAAGGATGCTGAATCAGCTGCGACAACGTTTGTGGAAACGAAAGGATGGAAGCAGCAAAGATCACCGGGATCACGCCACCGGTGTTGAGGCGCAAAGGCAAGTACGTGCTTTGCCCTCCCATAATGCGCCGGCCCACCACCCTCTTGGCGTACTGCACGGGGATGCGCCGTTGAGCCCTTTCCATAAGGACGATAGCTGCCACCACCGCGAAGGCAAAGACGATGAAAATCACCGCGGTAAAGATGCTCATGGCCCCCGTGCGTATGTCCTCCAAGGTGTTGAGGATAGCGCTGGGAAGCCCCACCACAATGCCCGCAAAGATGATGAGGGAAATGCCGTTGCCAACACCCCTTTCGGTAATTTGCTCACCCAGCCACATAACAAAGGCCGTGCCGGTGACCAAGGTAAGCACCGTGAGGAAACGAAAACCCCAGCCGGGGTGAGGCACCAAGGGAGCACCACCGGGTGCCGTCGTGTTCTCCAAGAACACGGCGATACCGGAGCCTTGAATGATGGAAAGGATGACCGTCCCGTAGCGGGTCCACTGCGTGATTTTTTTACGACCCAGTTCCCCCTCCTTGGACAGCTTCTCCAAGTAAGGCCAGACCACCGTGAGAAGCTGCAAAATGATGGAGGCCGAGATGTAGGGCATGATCCCCAGGGCAAAAACCGTCATGCGCCCCAGGGCGCCACCCGAAAACAGGTTCAAAAACCCAAGGATGGTTCCTTGGGCTTGCCGCGTAAACTCCTCCAACGCCTCGGGGTTAATGCCGGGCACCGGAATGTAGGAACCCAGCCGGTATACCGCCAGCACTAGAAAAGTGAATATGACCCGCTTGCGTAGGTCGGGTATGGCAAAGATGTTGCGGAGGCTTTCAATCATGGGGCCAACACCTCGCAGCGTCCACCAGCAGCTTCAATGGCGGCTTTGGCTTGAGCGGAAAACCTGTGCGCCTTCACCACCAAAGGCCGCGTGAGCTGCCCTTTGGCCAGAACCTTCACACCGTCGCCCAACTTGTTAACAATCCCCTCAGCCACGAGGAGCTCTGGGGTGACCTCGGTGCCTGCCGGAAAACGCTCCAGCTGCTCCAGGTTTACGATGGCCATTTCTTTGGCAAAGATGTTGGTAAACCCTCGCTTGGGTAGGCGCCGGACCAGGGGCATTTGCCCACCTTCAAAGTTTCGGCGGCGACGGGTGCCGGATCTGGAAAGAGCGCCCTTATGCCCACGACCGGCGGTCTTCCCGTGGCCCGAACCCGGACCTCGCCCCACGCGTTTGCGGTTTTTGGTTGCGCCCTTTCTTGGCGTGAGATTTGAGAGTTCCATAAGCTACTCCTCGTAGGTTTCAACCCGCACGAGATGCGGTACCTTGGCAATCATCCCGCGAGTGTATGGGTTGTCGGGCAGGATCACCGAGTTTCCAATGCGCCCCAGACCCAAGCCGCGGGTGAGTACCACCGTCACTTTTTTGGGGTTACCAATGCGGCTCCGCACCTGGGTGATGCGCAGGAGCGCGTGTTTTTTCTCTTTCTTGGCTCGCGGCGTCATACCTCAACCTCCGGAATCGGCCCCTTGGGCACCTCGGTTTCTGGCGGCTCAGCAGACTCCTCCATGCGCCGCAAGGCTAGAGCCTTCTCCCTAGGGGTGAGCTGCTCCAAAGCCGCAAAAGTGGCGCGCACCAAGTTGTACGGGTTCGTGGAGCGCAGGGACTTAGTGAGGATATCCCCCACGCCTGCGGCTTCCATAATGGCACGCACAGTTCCCCCGGCGATCACGCCAGTACCGGGAGAGGCAGGGCGGAGGATGACCTTGCCCGCCCCAAAATGCCCAATGACCTCGTGGGGGATTGTCGTACCCTCGCGGGGTACCTCGATCATAGCCCTCTTGGCCTGTTCGGTGGCTTTCTTGATGGCCTGGGGCACTTCCCTTGCCTTTCCGGTACCAAACCCCACTCGGCCGTTACCGTCGCCCACCACCACCAGTGCCGAGAACGAGAGGTTCTTCCCCCCCTTCACGACCTTGGTTACCCGGTTGACGTGGACCACGCGATCAATCAGTTGGTATTCGCGATCTTCCATAGCGCGCCCCTAAAAGTGCAAACCTGCTTCGCGAGCGGCATCAGCCAGTTCCTTTACCACGCCGTGGTAGCGGAAGCCCGCCCGGTCGAAAACAACGGTTGTAATGCCCTTTTCTTTGGCCCTTTCGGCAATGACTCGTCCCACTACCCGTGCCGCTTGTTTGTTGCCACAGTGGGACAAGCCTTGCTGCAGTTCCTTCTCAAGGGTGGAAGCAGCCACCAAGGTTTTCCCCGCCACGTCGTCCACCACCTGGGCGTACACGTGGTTGAGCGAGCGGTACACCACCAGGCGAGGCCGCTCCGGAGTCCCTTGGACCACCTTGCGAATCCGCCAGTGGATCCGCCGTCTGCGCGATTTACGATCTTCGTAGCGAGCCATACTCACGCTCCCGACTTCCCAGCCTTAAGCTTCAAAACCTCATCCGCGTACTTGATGCCTTTGCCCTTATAAGGATCCGGTGGCCGCAACATACGGATTCTCGCCGCCACCTGTCCTACCAAGTGCTTGTCAATGCCCTCAAGGGTGAGACGGTTGGCCTTGGCGTCGTAGCTTACCTGGATGCCCTCAGGCAAAGGAAAGCTCACCGGGTGCGAGTAGCCTAGGCTGAAAACCAGTTCCCGAGGTCCTTTCACCTCGGCCTTGTAGCCCACGCCCACGATATCCAGCTCCCTTTTGAAGCCCTGAGACACACCGGCAATGGCGTTGGCAAGAAGAGCCCGGGTGGTGCCGTGCAGGGCCCGTAGTTGCTGCTCATCGGAAGCTCGGGTTACGATTACCTTGCCCTCCGCCACCGATACGGCGATGCCCGAAGGAATGGGCTGCAGGAGGCTCCCCTTGGGACCCTTGACCTGGACCACGCCGTTGCCCACGTGGACCTCCACCCCTTTGGGGATATCAATTGGCTTTTTCCCTACCCGTGACATAGCCACCCCCTACCAAACCTTGCACATGACCTCGCCGCCCACCCGCAGCTCCCGCGCCCGGGCGTCGGTCATAAGACCCTTGGAGGTGGAAACCACGGCAATGCCAATGCCCCTCCACACGGCAGGAAGCTCGTCCACACCCATATACACCCGCCGTCCCGGGCGGGAAACCCGCTCCATACCATGGATGGCCGGCTCCCCCTCGGGAGAGTAGCGGAGGTAAAGGCGGATAGTTCCCTGCGGCCCCTCTTCCAGAACCTTGAATGTGCGGATGAAGCCCTCCTCCTTCAGGATCTTGGTAAGCTCCAGCTTCAGGCGCGAGGCCGGTACATCCACCCGATCTTTGCCTGCCATCACCGCGTTGCGAATGCGGGTAAGAAAATCGGCAATTGGGTCGGTCATAGTCATGGCCACCCCCTACCAGCTCGCCTTGGTCACCCCGGGGAGGTACCCCTCCAGGGCGAGCTTGCGGAAACAAATCCTGCAGAGCTCAAACTTGCGGATATACCCCCGCGGCCGGCCGCAAAGCTTGCAGCGGTTGCGGTGCCGCACCTTAAACTTGGGCTTCCTCGCGGCCTTGGCAAAAAAACACGTGCGTGCCACTTCCTGCCTCCTAACTCTTGGCGAAGGGGAAGCCGAGCTCGGCCAGTAAAAACCGAGCTTGGTCATCCGTTGCTGCCGTTGTTACCACCGTTACGTTCATGCCCTTGGGTCGCTCCACTTTCGTGTAGTCCACCTCGGGAAAGATCAGGTGGTCCTTAATCCCCAAGGTGTAGTTCCCACGCCCGTCGAAACCGCGGGGGGAAAGACCGCGGAAGTCGCGCACACGGGGTAGGGCAATGTTGAGCAAGCGGTCGAGAAACTCGTACATGCGCTCCCGCCGCAACGTCACCATGCACCCCACCTGCATTCCCACCCGCAGCTTGAACTGGGCGATGGACTTGCGAGCCTTCCGCACCACCGGTTTTTGGCCGGTGATGGCCGCCAACTCCTCCAGGGCCTGCTCCATGAGCTTGGGCTGGCGGGAAGCCTCGCCAATGCCAATGTTGCAAACCACCTTGACGATCCTGGGGACCGCCATGGGGTTTTTGATCCCAAACTCGGCAATGAGCTTGGGAACCACTTCCTTTTTGTACCTCTCCTTTAAGCGCGCCACCGTACCCTCCCTTTATTGGTCGAGAATCGCGCCATCTACCTTGGCATACCGCACGCGGCGGCCGTCCTCGAGCACCTTGATTCCCACCCGGCTCGGTCTTCCCGAGTCCGGGGAAACGACCATGACGTTGGAAATATGGATGGGAGCCTCCCGTTCCACGATGCCACCTTGCACACCTGCTCGCGGGTTGGGGCGGGTGTGTCTTTTAATCATGTTCACGTGTTCCACCACCACCCGTCCTCTCTTCCGATCCACCCGCAAAACTTTCCCCTTCTTTCCCCGGTCCTTGCCGGCAATCACCAGCACTTGGTCACCTTTCTTGATCTTGAAGCCGCCCATAGTTGCCTCCTAAAGGACCTCGGGGGCGAGGGAAACGATCTTCATGAAGCGGCGCTCCCTGAGCTCCCTAGCCACCGGCCCAAACACGCGGGTGCCAATGGGTTCCCGCTGGTTGTTGATGAGCACAGCGGCGTTGTCATCAAACCGGATGTACGAGCCATCCTTGCGTCGGTGGGTGCGGCGCATGCGCACGATCACCGCCTTCACCACCGAGCCCTTTTTGATATCCGAGTCAGGAGCCGCTTCTTTTACCGAGCACACCACGATATCCCCAAGCTTTGCGTACCGACCCACCGATGAGCCGCCCAGATGGCGAATAGCCATGAGCTTCTTGGCTCCTGAGTTATCCGCCACGTTGAGCATTGTTCGCATTTGAATCATGGCTCACCCCCTCACTTCGCCCGCTCAATGACACGCTGCACGCGGAAGCGCTTGCGCCGGGACAACGGCCGGCACTCCACAATTTGCACCTTGTCGCCCAGGCCACATTCCCCGTTTTCGTCGTGGGCCATAAACTTGCGTGCCCGCTTCACAAAGCGATGGTACAAGGGGTGCATGACCATGCTCTCCACTTGCACCACCACGCTTTTCGCCCCCGCCAGTGACACTACCGTCCCAACCTTGACGGTCTTCCGCGATTCTCCACGGTTTTCCATACGCTACTCCACTTCCCGCAAACGCTGCAGTAAAACGGTCTTTACCCTGGCAATATCTCGCCGCACCTGACGGATCTTTCCGGGGTTTTCCATTTGCCCCGTGGCCCGTTGGAACCGCAGCTTGAAAAGCTGCTCCAAAAGCTCCGCCTCGGTGCGCCGCAGCTCCTCGATGGACTGATCACGCAGCTGTTTGGCCTTCATCGCACATGCCCCCGTACCACAAAGCGAGTCTTAATGGGAAGCTTATGGGCAGCCAAGCGCATGGCTTCGCGGGCCACTTCCTCGCTTACCCCCTCCATTTCATAGAGGATGCGGGCCGGCTTGACCACCGCCACCCATTCCTCAGGTGCTCCCTTGCCCTTTCCCATACGGGTTTCCAACGGCTTCTTGGTGACCGGTTTGTCGGGAAAGATGCGAATCCAAATCTTCCCGCCGCGCTTGACGTACCGCGTCATGGCAATACGTGCCGCTTCAATTTGACGAGCGGTGATCCAACCCGGCTCCAGGGCTTGCAAGCCGTAATCCCCAAAGGCCACGGTGTTCCCCCGGGTAGCCGTTCCGCGGCGGCGGCCCCGCTGCTGCTTGCGGAACTTGACTTTCTTCGGCATTAACATGGCAGCACCTCGCGTTCCCTACAGGCGGCGAAACACGCGTGAGCGGTGTAGCTCGCCTTTGTAAACCCAAACCTTAACGCCAATCACACCGTACGTGGTAAAGGCCTCTGCAAACCCGTAATCAATAGCCGCCTTCAGCGTTTGCAGAGGAAGCCGCCCCTCCTGGTACCACTCGGAGCGGGCGATTTCGGCGCCGTTTAAGCGCCCGGAGCAACGGATTCTGACACCCTGAGCGCCAAAACGCAAGGCGTTTTCCATAGCCCGCCGCATGGCCCGCCGGAAAGTTACGCGCCGCACCAGCTGCTGGGCAACCGACTCAGCGATGAGCTGAGCCTCGATTTCCGGTCGTTGGATTTCCTGAATATTGATGTGGATATCTTGGCCGTACCGCTTGCGCAGCTCCTCACCCAGCTTATCCACCTCCGCGCCCTTGCGCCCGATGATGATCCCTGGCCGCGCCGCCATGATGGTCACGCGGATGCGGTTGGCGGTGCGTTCAATGTCCACCTCAGCCACGCCGGCGTGGGCAAGCCGCTCCTTGAGCTCCTTGCGCAGCCGCAGGTCCTCGTGCAGTAACTTGGCGTAGTCCTTTTCCGCGTACCAGCGTGACCGCCAGGTCCGGTTGTAACCCAAGCGAAAACCGTAGGGGTGTGTCTTTTGGCCCACAGTAACCTCCTAGCCTTGCAAATCCGCAACTTCCAACACGATATGGCAGGTACGCCGAAGCCTAGGGAACGCCCGACCCATGGAACCCGCGCGAATGCGCTTCCAGCTAGGCCCCTGGTCCACCAGCACCCGCCGAATCACCAACCGACCCGAGTCCACACCCGGGCTTTTTTGCTCGAAGTTCGCCACCGCTGAACGCAAAAGTTTTTCCAGGTCTCGAGCGCAGCGCTTCTTGGTGAGACGCAGAGTAGCCAAGGCCTTTGCCACGTGCTGGCCACGGATGAGATCGGCCACTAGCCGCACCTTTTGCGCCGAGCCTCGGTAATAGCGGAGTTGAGCTCTTGCTTCCATGGCACCCCCCATTAGTGAGCCGCGCCTTTTTCTTTCTTGGTGCCCGCGTGCCCCCGGAACGTGCGGGTTAAGGCAAACTCGCCCAGCTTGTGGCCCACCATGTTTTCGGTGATGAACACCGGGATGAACTTTTGCCCGTTGTGCACGGCAATGGTGTGCCCCACCATCTCCGGTACGATCGTGGATCGGCGGGAGTACGTCTTGATGACCTGACGTTGACGGGTTTCGTTGAGCTTCTGCACTTTTTGAAGCAGGTGATCGTCCACAAAGGGACCTTTTTTAATTGAACGCGCCATCGTACCCCTCCTACTTCCGCCGCTTCACGATAAACCGGTCCGTGCGCTTGTTGCGCCGGGTCTTATAGCCCTTGGTCGGTTGCCCCCAAGGAGAAACCGGGTGACGCCCACCCTTGGTTCTCCCCTCACCACCGCCGTGGGGGTGGTCTACCGGGTTCATGGCCGTACCGCGAACATGCGGACGACGCCCCAGCCACCGCGTGCGTCCCGCTTTACCGATAGAAACGTTGGCGTGGTCCAGGTTGCCCACTTGCCCTACGGTGGCCCAGCAGGTGGCCAACACCATGCGCACTTCGCCCGATGGCAAGCGCAGAGTCACGTACTTGCCCTCCTTGGCCATAACCTGCGCCGCCGCCCCCGCCGCACGCACCAGCTGACCTCCGTGGCCCGGCTTCAGCTCCACATTATGAACCATGGCACCCACAGGAATGTTGGCTAAAGGCAGGGCGTTGCCGGGAACGATCTCGGCCTTTTCGGCAGCAATGACGGTACTGCCTACCTTGAGCCCCAAGGGAGCCAAGATGTACCGCTTTTCGCCGTCGGCGTAATGGAGGAGGGCAATGCGCGCCGAGCGGTTCGGGTCGTACTCGATGGCCGCCACCTTCGCCGGAATGTTGCGCTTATCCCGCTTGAAATCAATGATGCGGTAAAGCTTCTTGTGACCGCCACCCCGAAAGCGAACGGTTTCGTGCCCCTCGTTGTTACGGCCACCAGAGCGGGCAATACCGTGGGTGAGGCTCTTCTCGGGTTCCACCTTGGTGATTTCCGAAAAGTCCAGAACTGTCTTAAACCTAATGCCGGGCGATGTGGGCTTGAAACTCCGCAGTGCCATACCTCACCCCCTCACACCTTCTCAAAGAACTCCGGGGCCTTTTCTCCCGGAGCCAAGCGCACGTAAGCTTTACGCCAGTCGGGCCTGAAACCCGAAAAGCGCCCGTAGCGGCGGAGTTTGCCGCGCATGTTAACGACTTGTACCGAGACCACCTTAACCCCAAAAAGCCTTTCCACCGCTTGCCGGATTTCGATCTTGTTGGCCTCCGGTGCCACCTCAAAACACAAAACGTTAGCTTGCTCTTGCAAGGCCGAGGTTTTCTCAGTGATGAGCGGACGAACTATGATCTCGCGCGGGTCTTTCATTGGGCCAATACCTCCGTCAAGGCCAACAAGGCCTTTTGCGAGAACACCACGTGCTTGGCGTTTAAAACCGCATAGACGTGCACGTGGTTCGCATCCTCGGTGGCCAGCTCCGGGCGGTTGCGGGTGGCGAGAAGAAGGTTTAAGTTATCGTAGCTATCCACGAAAAGCACCTTTTCCCCAGAAAGCCCCAACCGGGAAAGCCGCGCCACCATGTCTTTCGTTTTCGGGGAAGGCACCTCCAAATCGGCCAACACGTAGAGGCGCCCCTGGGCCAGCCGCTCAGATAGAACCGACTTGAGGGCGTTTTTCTTCGCTTTAACGTTGACCTTCAAAGCATAGTCGCGAGGCTGCGGACCGAAAACCGTCCCGCCGTGCCGCCAAAGGGGTGAACGAATGGACCCGTGACGGGCCCGCCCCGTACCCTTTTGCCGCCAAGGCTTCTTACCGCCGCCGGAAACCATCCCCCGGGTCTTCGTAGCATGGGTACCCCGGCGCAACCCAGCGAGGTAAGCCTTTACCACCTCCCACACCAAATGGGGCCGTGAAGGGTATGCAAAGATCTCGTCGGGCACCTCAACTTCGCCCACAACGTTGTTTTCCCAGCTGCGAACTGGCAGTTTCATAAAGCTTGCCTCCCTCACGCCTTCACCAGGCGCACCAGAGCCTTGCGGCCGCCCGGCAGCGCGCCTTTGAGGAACAGCAGGTTGTTTTCCACGTCTACCTTCACCACCTTCACCCGCTTGAGGGTCACCGTGTCGCCCCCCATGCGGCCAGCCATTCTCGTACCCGGAAAAACCCTAGAGGGAAAGGCCGAAGGCCCAATGGAGCCCGGAGCCCGGTGGAACATGGAACCGTGAGAGGCTGCGCCACCGCGGAAATGATGCCGCCGCACCGCCCCTTGGAAACCCTTGCCCTTGGAGGTCCCCACTACGCGAATGACATCGCCAGGCGCAAAGATGTCGCAAAGCACAACTATGCCCGGCTTCACCTCGGCAGCTGCCTCCACCGGCACCTCGCGCAGCACCCGGGTGGGCGGAACTTGCGCTTTGGCAAAGTGCCCCGCCAACGGTTTGGGTACGCGCCGCGCCGGCTTACCCTCCACCAAGCCAATTTGAGCAGCATTGTAGCCATCTTTGGCTTGCGTTTTCACCTGCACCACCACGCAGGGCCCCGCCTGCACCACGGTCACGGGCACCAGTTCGCCCTTCTCATCGAAGATCTGCGTCATGCCAAGCTTTCTGCCTAAAATCCCCCGCACCATGGCTTCCCCCTCACTTCTTCCCGCCGAAAGCCTTGATCTCCACATCCACACCGGCCGGGAGCTCAAGCTTCATCAGCGCGTCCACGGTTTGCTGGGTGGGATCGAGGATGTCCAAAAGGCGCTTGTGCGTGCGAATCTCGAACTGCTCTCGAGATTTCTTGTCCACGTGGGGGGAACGCAGCACAGTGAACCGCTGAATTTGCGTAGGAAGCGGAATCGGACCCGAAACCGCCGCTCCCGTCCTTTTTGCGGTGTCAACGATTTCCGCGGTGGACTGATCCAGGAGGCGGTAATCGTACGCCTTAAGGCGAATACGGATTCTTTCCTTGACCATGGTCTTACTCCACAATCTCGGTGACGGTGCCGGCGCCAACGGTACGGCCGCCCTCGCGGATGGCGAAGCGCAAGCCCTGCTCCAAAGCAATGGGCGTGATCAACTCCACCTCAATCTCCACGTTGTCCCCAGGCATCACCATCTC
>CALHAH010000040.1 GCA_937934115.1 uncultured Thermoanaerobaculum sp. | reverse complement strand
CGCCATTCTCGGCCCCTACGACTTCATGGATATCGACAAAGCCCCCGACCCCCAAACCGCCCACAAGGTTTCCCTCATTTCCAGAGCAGGGAAAGCGCTCTCTGCCGAAAGCTGGCAGGCCCTCCCCTACGATCGCTTCCTGGAGTTGCTGGAGGAGGTTGGGAAGGCGTCTTAAAGTGTGGGCCTGGTTTCCAGTTCTACCTTATAACCACAGCAAGCCACCCAACCTGCGATTAGCTGTCCGGGGGCGCCCCCAGCGTCAACCTAAGCTCCCCCCACGGTGGCAAAAACCCCTGGCGGCACTCGCGAAAGACAAAGCCTTGTGCTCCCTCCGTCACCTTACAAAAATGATAGGTGCCGCTCGCTAACCCTGGAACCTTTCGCAGGGACTGCTCAAGCTGGATCCCGTGCCGCCGCGCCCAGTCTTCATAGGTGGAAAGCCACTCCCAAAACCCTTCCATCCCCACTATGAACTCTTCACCTTTTTGACGGCCCGGCAAGCCCAGCACCAGGGTCCCACAATCCTGTCGAAGGTAAAGCTTTAGAGATGGGTTCTCTTTGCCTACCAGGGTGGGGAAAAGTTGCCGGCAAAACCCAGGGGCTTCCACGACAACAGCGTACTGTCCGGGGAGAAGGCTCACTTCGAAAGAGCCGTCCAGGTTTGTTTCGGCGCTTGCTTCCTCCGTAGCTGCCCCAGGCTGCGGTGCTCGGTAAAAATAAAGCCGCGCTTTAGTCACCCCGGCCGAGCCAAAGAGCACCCGGCCAGCTACGGTTACCAGCGGTTCCACTATCAGCGTGATTTGCTGTTCTGTACCTTCCGCCAGGACAAGCCCATGGCGCTTTGAGCTTGCCGAAGGTGTTTCAGCATTTACCCAAAGCCATCCGGGAGCAAGACCACGAACGAGGAACCGCCCATCGTCTTCGGTAAACAGCTGGGAAATCGCCTCCACCCTGCCGCTCACGTTCACGAGAGCCTTCACACCTTGGCCCTCGGGGGTAACAACCTGGCCGGAAAGCGCGGTGGCCGGAAAAGTGAGTTCTACTTGGCATTCAGCTCTCCGCCCCGGGCAGTGAATGTCTACATCTTCAAGGAAACGGCTTAAATGGACTGCCGGTGCTTCCACCTGCACAAGCCAACGACCAGCCCGAGGCAGCACGCAAAAAAACCTTCCCTCTTTATCGCTTTTAGCCACGATCTTTTCGGTCCCGGACTTTCCTCCAAAGTACACGTGTGCTTCCACTGGCTCGTCTCCCAGTCGCACCGTGCCGCGTACCGGGGTCATTTCCAGATTTACAAAAAACACCTCGCCTTGGGAAAAGTCCATGGTCTTGTGGAAAAAGCTTTGCCCATCGGCACTCAAAACCCTCACCACGTACTCTTGAGGAAGTAGTTTTGAAAACCTGCACTCGCCCTGCACCCCAGCCACCTGCCGGGCCACTAAAGCAAAGGTACCTCGCCGAAAATCCTGGTCCCATAACTCCACTCGCCAAGGGCTATTGGTTACATCCAGGGGAGGCGTTACTACCACTGAAACGGTCTTTTTTTCGTGAACAAGGAGGGGCTCGCGGAGGACCGTCTCCATCCCTTCAGTGGTACTCACCACCACCAACGGCGAGGCGAGACCCTGAACCTCTGCTGCAAGCACGTACATTCCTGGGTTAAGGGCGGTGAACTGGAAAAACCCCCGTTCATCTGCGGTAGCCGCGAATTCTGGGGCCGTCACTTTGTCTTTTTGACGCTCCCCTTGGGGGCTAAGAGTCACCTTAGCGTTTTGCGCAGGCTTCCTGTCCGCGCCACGGAGGACCCAGCCAGCAATAGAACTCCCGCGAACCAACTTCAAAACCCCCACGTCCTTTTTACCCCCTGGTTCCAGGAAGAGGCGCCAAAAATAAAGGCCAGCGTAGCCGGGGGCTTTTAAAGCCAACGATCGCGTTCCTGCCGGCAGGTGACACCAGAAGCGCCCGCCATCGGCCACTGCACAGGTGCCCTCAGCTTCCAGAGCTTCATGCCCCTCCCGATCTGGCAGCAGACGGTAACGAAGGTTCTCCACCACCACAGGGCGATCATGAAACCTAAGCTCGCCGGTAAGCTCAGCTTGCCTCCATAGCCTACATGTGAGCTGCGTTTCCCCGGCCGCAACCAGGAAAACCCGACTTTCGCCCCAAAAACCAGCGGCCTCACAGCGCAGGCTTAAGGTACCGCCCACAGGGACAGGGATGCGGGCAAAGCCAGAGCCAGCAAACTCCCGACGGCTCAGGAAGCCGTCACTCCCCTCCAGCACCACCACAACTTTAGCCGGTGGTGCCCCATCGCCAATAAACGAAGCGTTCACTACCAAGACTGCCTGAGCGGCAAGGCTTAGAAGGTTCATCGCTGCCCCCAATTTAATTTACCATTTCACTATATGGCAGGTACCGCCGCCAGCCACACAGTAAGAGCCCCCATCTTCGTTTCTGCCGGCCCAGCAGTCACAGTAGCCCTTGCGAAAGACAAAATCGCAGTAGCGGAAGGATTCTACTCTCGCGCAATCGAAGCAAGCTATGTCCCGGCAGTCAGCAAAGGCGGTAGCTAAAGCAAAAAACAAGGAAAGTGCGCCCACGCCAAACCAGACTTTCTTCCTACACCTTCTAAGCATTGCTCTGTCCTCCCTCCTCTTAGCATAGGTGCTTTTTTTTTTTTTTGTCAAGCCCGCGCGTTGCCTCATCAAAAATCTGCCTGAAAGGGCATGGCTACGTTACGCAAAGGTGTCCCCGAAAAAGAACCAAGAACGAGAGTGCCTTTCCAGAAGGGAAGCGCGAATGGGGGTGATCGTGGGTGAGAAGAAAACACCAGCGAAGGGGTTCTTTGAAAGCTACCGGAAAGGCATCAAGAAAGAGGGCGCGGGCATTCGGGATACGTTTGCACCTGCCAGCAGCTGCCACCGGGTAAGTCGCATGCTCAGTCCCAAAGCCAAAGGGAGCTGGCCACCAGCTGAAACAGATCCCGGTTCCATTTTGTAGCGGCGCACGTGGGGCAGGGGCGGGTATCTTTTTCGCTTTTGGCCCTGCACGGCGACAATGCCGGGGGCGTGCTTGACCATCTCCGCATGGGCTCCTCCGAAGACCAGGAAAGCGCACCAACCCGCGGTGGTCTTTCCAAGGGAAACGAGTTCTGCTTTGGAAACCTAAGGCTCCGTGACGCGGAGGTTCAAAGGCTATGCCCGGTTTAACACCGATCACGCGTGGAGACTGATGCACAACCTGGATAGCCTGGTGAGTCTCTCGGTGAACTTCTTCCTGCCTTGGCAAAAACTGGTGACCAAGCAAAGGACGACGCTGGCGTAGGCAGAGGCTACCACCACCCACAAACGCCCCGCCAGTGCACCTGAGGTTTCCCCTGAGCGCATGATAGGAGCAGACACGTCGGCAAGTAACAGGCCTTGACCTGGAACCCCTCCCACCTAATGCGCCTTCACAAAACTTCCAACCAAGATCACCAAGCTCGCGGCACCCCACCTTGCCCAAAAAATGGCTGTAGAGGGTGCCCGACTTCAGCACCTGGACCTCCAATGTTAAAGCACCACAGGGCACCAGCCACGCGACCCAGCCCGGGGCTGTGTCCACACCGCCCAAAACCCCTGCGAAACGCGGGAAAGCCTCTTCGGCCAGATTTCTTATGAGGCACCACGACTTTGGGCAAATTTTTCTGTGAGGGCGGATGGCCTAAAACCGAGAAAACCGAAGTCGAAGGGAGGTGGTCATGCCCATCTTTATCCTGCTCACCAAGCTAGCCCCGCAATCAAGCCCAAGCGCTGAGGCCCGCCGCGCCATGGGGAAAGAGTGGCTGCAAAAGGTAAAAGCCTCATGTCCTGGGGTGAAGTTCCTCGCCCACTACGCCATTCTCGGCCCCTACGACTTCATGGATATCGACAAAGCCCCCGACCCCCAAACCGCCCACAAGGTTTCCCTCATTTCCAGAG
>CALHAH010000039.1 GCA_937934115.1 uncultured Thermoanaerobaculum sp. | reverse complement strand
GGTGCGGGTGTGGTGAGGTTGGGTGGCAAAGAGGACAAGGTGTGGTTTTTGGCGGACAGTTCCAGTGCTTTTTTGGGTCATTGGCGCACGCTTTCCCAGGGGGAGGTGATGCAGGTGCCGGTGAAGATGGCGCTGCAGGGCGAAGTGCTTTCCGGTGCGTTGGTAGTTTGGCAGAGGCCAGGGGAGTACCAGGGGCGGTTCGTGAGCGATGAGGGGGGCGAGTGCACCCAAGGTCAGCGGGTGGTCCAGGGCCTGGCGGCTGCCCAGCCCAACCTTCCCAGTTCGGAGTACATTGTGGATTTTTATGCCGATCCCTATTTTACCGAGTGGGTTGGTTCGTTCATCCGTCTTTGCAACGGCGCCACCAGCCGCGAAGGTATTCAGGATGGGTTTGCCAGGACGGAAGAAACTCGTCAGTGCACGACTTCGGATGGCAGCCAGCAGTGCTTTGTACGTGATTACTGCTGGGACTGGAACGGAGACGGGAAGATAGAGCTGTCCGAGTGCCGCGACTGGAAACCCGTTCCGTGCCCGTGTAGGTTATGGAACTTTGGCGCGTGGGGCGAATGCGTTGTTTGCCCGCCTAACTGCCCATGGTAACCATGAAACGGGTCTGGGGGGTGGGACTTTTGGTTGCCACTTCTGCTGTCTGTGTGCATCCACAGGTGCCCACATGGCAGGAGCATGTGGAAATCCTGGCAAAAAGCTTGGTCCTACGTGTGGAGCAGACATGGTTACAGGTGCCGGACCTCTTCGACCCGGCCTCGTGGGTAGTGGAGGTGGATAACAAACCGGGAAGGGTGTTGGCAGTGCGCAAGCTGATTGCGGGACGTTCAGGGGATGAGTCAGCACAGGCGTCGGGGTCTACAACGTCGGTTACGGCGTGGAACGAGCGCATCGGCGATGCGGGTGATCTCGGTACCACAGTCCTTCTTCTGTCTCGCATGTGTGACGCGCGAAACTTGGGTCGGTCGGTAGCGAAGTTGCTTGCAGAAGCAGAACAACTGCTGGCGGCCGGGCCTGTCTCGGTGGGGGTGGTGGAACGGGGTACGCGCCTTTTATGCTCGCGGGTAAAAAAAACGGACGAGGTTAAGACCTGCCTCAGCAGCCTTGCGCGCGAAAAAACCGTCAACGAGATTCTGCAGCTCCGTAAATGGGGTCGGGACCTTCGCGGGAGTTCTCCGCGTGTGGCTTCTCTGGCGGGGTTTTTGGAGGAGAGGGCAATCAGTCAGGCGGTGTATCGTGACGTCACGAGCGCGTTGCAAGTCGCAGGCGCCGGGGCAGGTTTGGTGATTCTCATTTGGGACGGAGCCGATGGGGATGCATGGGATTTTTGGCGGGAGTTTGACCGGGAGCGGAAGTCTTTTACAAAAGGGGGCAAGAAAGGCAGCACGGAATCCAGTTCAGGCACCGCGATTGACGACAGTAGAAAGGCCATGGAGTGGTTCGAAATCAAGTCCTGGGCGGAGGAACTTGCAGTTGACGGGAAGGTTGCTATTAGCCTTTACCCTGGCTTTGGCTCCTCCATGTACCCAAGTTGGGGTGCAGCCTTTTCCGGGTCAGCAAGGTTTCAAGATTTCATGGACTCACGCCGGGAATGGCAGCCTTCTGAGGGTGTCTCGGAGTACGTCTTGTCACCGGACTCCTATCGGGTGCCGCGGTTCATGGCAGAAATGACCGGCGGTACCGTCATTAATCCAAAAGACTCACTTAAGAATGCGTTCTTGCGACTGCAAAGTACCTTAGCCATTACGTTTCAGGTTCAGGGCTCTATCCGATGTGGCAATCGCCCTGTAAAGGTTTACCACAGGCAACTTGGACATCCCATGCACGCACCAAAAGCTGTGCGGTTTTGCTCTGAGCCTGAGCCAAGACCGGAGTTACTGCAGCTGTTCGATGTTGGCCTAAGGTCTTTGGGTGAGGTGAGGGTGCAGGCGGATGTAGAACGGTTCAAAACCAGAGACGCCGAATCCTCGGAGGTCGTTATTCACCTAAAGGTAGATGCGGCGGGGATGGCGGCCAAAATCGCCAACGCTTTCGAGCCTCGATGGCGTATTACCGTAGCTCTGCTGAGCCAGGCTTCGGGGAGCGCACAAAAGAAACTGATCGCAAGTGCACCGCAGATGATGCCCCCGAATGAAACCAACGTGCGCGTAGGTGTTTCCATCCCTGCGGACGCCCACAGGTTGCTGATCTTGGTGGAAGAGCTGCAGACGGGTGCTTGGGGTGCGGCGGTGCTTGACCTGAAAGGGGAGGGGAATCCTTAAGGTTTGGCCTGTGATGCGTGGCAAACCATCTTGCTTAGCACACCGGCGGGTGTTTTTCGGGGCTTTTGCTCGGGGTGATATTTTCTATTTGACCATCCGCCACAGGTTGTGGCTGTTCAAAAACAAAAACGGTTAGCCTCTGTCACAACCAACGATGCGGGGCTAGAGGCGGGGCGTACCCGCAGGGGATGGGCAGGTTTTTATGGGCGTTTTCGCATTGGGTTTTGATTCCCACGCCGCACCACGGTGTCAT
Organism: uncultured Thermoanaerobaculum sp.; assembly: GCA_937934115.1. Taxonomy (GTDB): domain Bacteria; phylum Acidobacteriota; class Thermoanaerobaculia; order Thermoanaerobaculales; family Thermoanaerobaculaceae; genus Thermoanaerobaculum. Next base: position 51,243 of record CALHAH010000039.1, on the reverse strand, counting down.
GGGTGGGCCGCCGGCGGCCGCGTAGGTGGAAAGCCTCCCATGGATGGGGTTTTGGCCAGCCGGCAGGGTACTTCCGCAAGTTGCTGGCTTGTGTGCCCACGACGGGGCCCGTCGCGTGCTGCATCTCGCCTTGGCGTGTTTGTGTGCTCTCGATGGAGCCCCCATTTCCAGTGGGTACGAGCTTGGATTGGTGCGTGAAGGCGGCATGGCCCGCCTACGCGTTTCGGTAGCGGCCGGCGCTACCCTTATGCCGCTTCTCACCATCACTTGCGGCAGTCACGGGTAAGTGGTGATTTTTTCACTTTGGGAAAGCAGGTAATGCTTTCAGATTGGCAAAGCGAAAGCACAAAAGCCCTGCCGTTTTGATCAGCGTCTCGCGGTTTGAGTGCAGGCGGTTTGCCGTGCCAAACACCGCACTTTCGCAAAAGCTTTTCTTTATGGATTGGCTTTTCCTCGAGAACATATGAGCTGATTTTTTGTGGTGGTCCATTTGGCCACAAACCGCGTCGTTCATTGGCGGAAGCAGACACGAAGCACGAGACAAACTGCCGGGTCAACTTCGTGGCAATGCGCGAGGAAAGTCCGCGTTCAAAGCCTCTCGCCTTTTACCCGCGGTTTTTGGGGTTGGGTGTTGCGGGGGGTAGCTGACCTTTTTGGGGGGTGGACGACCCCGGGGTAGGAAACGGTGGCTTGCCGTGGCATCTGCGACCTGCTTTCGTACGCGGGGTGACCAACCGCGGTATTCTCTAGAAGGCATGAAGAAACTTTGCGGCTTGGTGTGTCTGTTGGGTCTTGTTGTGCTTTGCTATGAAGTCCAAGGGCGTCATGTCGCAGGCGAGGACGGGCGAGCCCCCCACCCCCGGCGGCGGCTCGTGCCAAGGGACCGGGTACGTTTCCATGCGGAGCTCTCTGAGGTTTCTAACCCTGAGCGGGGTTTTTTCCACGAGATCGATTTCTTTGGCCAGCCTCTGGACTTCACGGCCATCACTGCCGGGAAGACGTTGGTGCGGGTAATGGCGCGCCTGGACGCGTATCGGCAAGGCGAGGTTCCCACCTCTTTCCTTGCGGCGCTGGAGGAAAGCTTGCGGCGGGCTCGCATGTTTGGAGTTAAGCTAATTTTGCGCTTTGCGTACAACGATGGACCCTATCCCCACCCGGAGGCCGATGCGCCCCTGCCAAGGGTTTTGCGACATATAGAGCAGTTGGCGCCAATTTTGCAAACCAACAAAGACGTGATCGCCTGGTTGGAAGCGGGCTTTATTGGTGCGTGGGGGGAGTGGCACTCCTCCACCTACGGATTGGACAGCCCAGAAAACAAGCTCCTCATCAGGGATAAGCTGTTGCTTTCTTTCCCGTCGGATCGCTTTGTTTTGTTCCGCTATCCCGGAGACATTATTGCCTGGTATCCGCGGCCCCTTTTACACTCCGAGGCGTTTTCTTCCCTTCCCCAGGCCCGCGTGGGGCACCACAATGACTGCTTTTTAGCAAGTCCTGATGATGAGGGCACCTACACTGATCTCGCAGGACAAAACCGTATTGGGGAGTGGCAGGCGTATTTAGCACAAATGACCCGGTTTGTTCCCATGGCCGGCGAAACGTGCGCGCCGTACCCGCCACGGTCCAATTGTGCTACGGCTCTCGCGGAAATGGCCTTGCTGCATTGGACCGCTTTGAACGAAGATTGGCACCCGGAGGTCATTGCAGGGTTCAAAAGGCAAGGCTGTTACCAAGAGATCCGTGACAGGCTAGGCTACCGGCTGCGATCGCTCCAGGGAGCCTGGGAGCAACACACGGCTCCCGGACAGACGTTGCACCTTTGGCTGGCTCTGGTAAATGAAGGGTTTGCAGCACCACTTTTCCCCAGGAAGGTCTATGTGGTGCTCATAAGCCAGAATCGGCGGTTTTTGTGGCCTTTGGAGCTCGATCCCCGGCGTTGGGAGCCCGGTGAGCATACAATTACCGCGCGGGTTGTTTTGCCCCAAGATTGGCCAGCGGGAAGCTGCGCACTGGGTCTTTGGCTTCCCGACCCGGCTGACAGTTTGCGTGAGGACGCGCGCTACGCCATTCGCTTCGCCAACGAGGGGGTTTGGGACCCGCAAACCGGAATTAACTTTTTGGGTGACGTGACCGTGGCGGGCGGCCATTAAAAACCGCCACCGGGGGTGGTAAGGCAGTGCGCATTATTTCCGGGGGACAGACGGGGGTGGATCGGGCGGCGTTGGATGCCGCGCAAGCCCTGGGGATGCCCTGCGGGGGTTTTTGCCCGCGAAAAAGGCGGGCGGAGGACGGGAGGATCCCGGAGCGCTACCCGCTTACCGAGCTTGCAAGCTACGTGTACGCGGCGAGGACCCAAGCCAACGTGGAAGCCGCTGATGCCACGTTGGTGCTCGTGCCGCACACGCCCTCGGGTGGTACGAAGCTGACCGTGCAGTGGTGCCGGCGCCTCGGTAAACCCCTGTTGGTGGTGCACCCTCAGGAGGAAGGGGCCCTGCAGGTGGCGTTGGACTGGCTGATGGCCGTCAAGCCACGGGTGCTCAACGTTGCCGGTCCCAGGGCCAGTCAATGGCCCGAGGGGTACGCGCTGGCCTATGCATTCCTTGTGCGGCTGTGGACGGCTTTTTTGGCCCTTGTGCCCACGGAAAGCCGCAGGGAGGGTGGGCAGGAAGAACCAAAGCGGAGCTAGTTTACGGGAGCTTTTGCTCTTGCGCCTGCCCCAGTGGTTTGCGGCGCCACGCGGAGAACCTAAGGGGGAGGTACCTGCGCAAGCTCTTGAAGCAGGCGGGCGAGCAGCCGGACCCGGCGGGCTAAGGAGTCCAAGCTTACGAATTCTTCGTCGGTGTGCATGCCACCCCCCACCGGACCCAACCCGTCCAGGACCGGAAGATCTGGTCGCTCCAAGAAGTTGGCCAGTGAAACCCCGCCACGGTTGTGTTCGATGGCAAGCTCCAGCCCCACTTCGCGCGCAAGCCGCTGGGCTCGTTCGGCAAGCCACGCGCCAGCGCGGCTATCCACGGGGGGGACCCAGTGAGTGATGGCAAACTCCACCCTGACGTGCCGCTGGCGGGCAACCTCTTGGGCTAAAGCTTGCAAAGCTTTTTTGGCCTCTTCCCCCTGTTTGCCTTCCGAGAAGCGGAATTCTCCTTGGCACACCGCAGCATCAGGAACCACGTTCAAGCGGGCGGATGTACCCAAAAGGTCCGCTTGCTTACTGAGGTTGTCCAGAAAGGCGCCATCGCCGGCAACCAAGCGTGACACGTTAAGGGTAAGGTCTCCCTGGGTCAAGCTTTCGGCTCGGTGCACAAAATGGCAGGCAGCAGCCAAAGCGGAACGCCCTTGGTGGAAGGCCAAGCCGGAGTGGGCGGCCTGTCCGTGAACACGCAGCATGAACTCGGCCATGCCCTTGCGACCACACACCACGGTTTCTTGTCCTTTCACGATTTCTCCCGGCTCCACGACAAGTACCAGCGTGGCGTGGGCACCCCATTCCGCCATGGCTTGCCGGGTGGCACTGCCCGAGCTTTCTTCGTCAGGAACTAGCACCACCGCCAGGTTGGGAGGCAAGGGTGCCTGTTGCTCTTTTAAAAGCTCCAAAGCCGCCAGAAAGGTGACGATCCCGCCTTTCATGTCCACGGCGCCGGACGCGTAAAGCTTGCGGCCTTTGCGGCGCACGGGGCCTGCGGGCAAAACCGTGTCCAGGTGTCCTACCACCAGCGTAAACGGGGGGCGCGCGTGGGGTGAAAGGGCCACCAGCACTGGCCCCGTGCCTGTGTCCTGGAGCCTCACCAAAAACCCGAACCCTTCCAACTCCTGGGTGCAGCGCTTGGCCATGATGTGCAGCCCAGCCAGGTCACCGGAGGGAGAGGAAATGCTACAAAACTCTGCCAATAACTGCTCCCAATGAGCTTTTGCCGCTGACGACAGATGAGCCTTGCGTTTCATGGCGAGTTTGGGTTTTTGGCGGAAGCTTGCGCCTTGACGATTTGACGTGACGCAAGGTCAAAACGGTCACCGGCACTTAGGACGTGCAGCACCAGCGAAGAAGCGGAAAAGCGGGCTTTGACACCATTTGCGGGCGATAAAGTTTGGACGGAAGCGCAGCTGGCATCTACAACCAGGACTGAACTCGCCCCGAGCACCTGGAATGTCCCGTCCGGTTGCACCCAAACCGCGGTGTCTTCGTCAATGCCCACGCCCAAAAGTTGAGGGTGCTCGAGGATGACCGTTACGAGCCGGTTAAAACGGCGGCGGGCAATAAAATGTTGATCCACGATGGTCCCGGGAAAGAGACCCAAACCTGGCCAAAGTTCCACGGCACCTGGTTGCACCACGTCGAAGTTACCCTCGCCCGTGATCATAAGGGGGCTCATGCACGCGGTACCGGCGGAGGTGCCTGCCACCACTGCTCCCCGTTGGTAAGCCTCGCGGATGGCGGCCAACAACGGGCTGTCCTTAAGGGCTCGGAGAATGCGAGTTTGATCACCGCCGGTGAAGAAAATACCGCCCGCTTGGTGGACCGCCTGGATGTAATCGCTGCGCGCCGCATCGGGTGGGATTTTGACGTTGAGGAGCGTAACGTTTTGGCAACCGTACTCTTTCTTAAAGGACTTGAGGATGCCGTGCACGTAGTCTGGATCTTCGGAGGCGGTGGGTAAGACCACGATGGACGCTGCGGGTCCTCCAGCGAGCTCTACGAACTTTTTCATGGCTTCCACCGGCCGTTCCCCGCCGCCGATAAGGATGAGGTGGCCTTTGGTGGTTTGGGCGGAAGCCGCCACCGCAAGAAGTACATTTAAGACAAATACTCGCCGCATGGGAGCCTCCGTGAGGCAGCGTCGGGGGTGAGCGGAACGCTCCGCCCACCCCCGCATCGTTTTTTAAAACGTCAGCCGAATACTAGCGCGCACCTCCCGCGGGCGCTCAATGCGCGTGGGACGACCAAAGCTTGAGGATTTGCTCCACCGTCCGCTGGAAATACGGTAATCGCCCCAACGGCCGGCCACGCGCAAGACCGTGTCCTCGTTGGTGACGTTGAAGGCGTCCAGTGCCAGCGTGAGTTTGGTATTGGCCAAAGCAGTGTTCCACGCCAAACGCAGGTCGAACAGCTTGCGGTCGGGAAGCTTTTGCGACCCGCGCGGGGTGAGCCAAATGTAATTGCCGGTGGAGGCGTTGTAATCAAGACCGCGGATGCGCACGTAAGGCGTCCAGTACCACCCGGAGAGGTAGGAGAAGTACCCTGAGAGCGTGAGGTTGAGCGGTACGTCCACGGATGCGGAAAGCTTGTACTCCCACTTGCTGTAACGGTCCAGGCGACCTTCGGCGTTAATAAAGCCGTTGCGGTCCTCAAACTCGTACTCGTAAGAGTTGTTTTTCATCGAGTTTCCTTTGAGGTCGGTCCAAACCACCGATGCCCGCGCCCAAAAGCCCCCGCTGTAACGTTTGTCCCATCGCAAGGTCACGGACTCATAGTCGCGATACGCGCCATCGACGGTTTGCAACACAAAAACCGGGGGTGAGAGCAGGTTCCAAAACACCAAATCACCGCCAGTGAGTGGGTTGCCTCGGGCCACCAGGCGTTCGTAGTCGTCGTTGACGTTCACCATGGCCACGATCTTGCGGAACTTGCGGTTGATGTAATCAACGCCCACGGCCATTTTGGCTCCCAGTTGTCGCTCCACGGAAAACACCGCTTCATCGGCGTAGGGGTGCTTGATGTTTCCCATGGTGGCCAGCTTCACCGTGGGCTCATCGCAGTCGGTGTAACCGCCAGTGCGGGAATCGTAGTAGCAATCTTGGTCAGGGATGACAGCGTTTCCCGAGGCCTCGCGGTCAAAGAGGTAGCCGAAGATCTTTTCGTGGTAACGACCCCAGTGGAGCTTGACAGCTGTTCGCCCATCGTCAAAGGGGTCCCAAACCAAACCAATACGCGGGTCGAGGTACGATTCGTCGTAAACCTTACTTCGCCCGTGGCCTTTTTGCCAGCCCCCCTGGTACTGACCCCAGCGCAAACCGGCGTTGACGGTCAAATTGCGCCAGCGCAGCGAATCTTGAGCAAACAGCGCTACGCCGGAAAACTTGGGTCGGGAGTTGTACTCACCGTAACCCCGTTCAATGAAATCAGCGCCGCAGGAAGGATCCGCCAGGTACGCTTCCCAGGAATCGCAGTAGGAGGAGTCGTCGTAGTAGGTGAAGCCGCCGTTACGCAGCCACACATCCGAAGACCGGCCGCGCTCTCCATGGAAACCTACTTTGAAGGTGTGGGCTTCATCCGCGCCCAGCAAACCGGGAACGTAGGCGGTGTAGCTGCCATCCAGGTTCACCAAGTTGCGGTGGTTGTGTTGACGAATGTCTTGGTTGCCCCAGGCCAGGCCGGTGTTGCCGTAGTCTATGTGACCAGGCGTGTTAAACCCGTGATAGGGCAAATAGTCGTCGCGGCCATCGTAGCCTGTGAGCTTGAGGTTTACAAAGGAATTGGGCGACAGCACCCCTTCCCAATGGAAGGCAAAGCTCACTTCCGGTGCCTTTTGATGGGAGGAGGCTTCCGGGAGCGTGTACGCGTCTATGCCGCGGCGCTCGTGGTTTACCTTGTCGTATTCCGCCATGAGCATGAAGCGTTGATTTTCAGCAGGCTGCCACGTGAACTTGCTTAAAAACCGCGGGATGGTGCGTTCGCTGTTGGCCACAGCTCCGTAAGGTGTGGTCGTTTCTTTCCAGTAGTCGTAGGAAGCAAAAAACCATAGGGAATCCTTGCGAATAGGACCACCCAGCGAAAGGGCAGCCTCCAGAAACTTGAACTCATCGTTGTTGGTTGTGGGGTCGTTGTCGGAAACCCAGTCTTTGGGCTGGTAAATGAGCTCCAGGTCTCCGGAGAATGTGTTTCCTCCCGAGCGTGTTACGCCGTTAATGACACCGCCGGTAAAGCCGCCAAACTCTGCCGGTGCCCCAGGCCCCGAAATTTGGATTTCCTGCATCCACTGGATAGCCGGCAAAACCCAGTGTTGGCCACCGCCCGTGTCCGCCACGTTCACCCCATCCAAATGGAAGGCGTTTTGCCGCTCTTCAGTGCCGCCGTAGGCTAAAACCGCGCTGCCCGATGACGACATGTAGTCTAAGTTAACGCCAGGTGCAGCTTTAATGATGGCGTAGTAGTTGCGGGTCACGGGTTGGCGCGTCACAAAGGAAAGGTCGAAACTGGCAGCAACGTCGTTGGCGGCCACGTTGACTAAGGGAGCTTCGGCCACAACCGTTACTTCTTCTGCCGTAGCCGCCAGCTCCAAGGTGAGCTCCAGGCGGGTGGTTTGCCCCAGGCTCACCTTGACGTTTTCCATTTGGAGCTTTTTAAAGCCCGGAAGCTCCGCTTCTAGTTGGTACAACCCCGGCGGCAGTGAGGGGAAGCGGAACGTTCCCCGTTGATCGGTGGTGGTGCGCGCCGTTTTCTGTACCAATACGGCCGAGGAAACCGCCACCATTGTGCCCGGGAGCACACCCCTCTCCGGGTCTTTCACGACACCCTCGAGGGTGCCCGAAACAGGCCCCTGGGCCGCACCCACCATGGCCACCAGCCACGCCACCAGGAAGGCGCCATAAAACCTAAAACGTTGCCTCATAAGAACCCCTCCTTTCTCCTGGCCTATAGCCTTGCGGATGGAGCCCGCCGGGGTGCGCCAGGACGTTGAAGCCCCAACCGGGTTTTTTCCAAAATCACGCGGACAACCCCAAACCTTTTGCAAATTTTTGAAAGCTAAAGAAAGACGCCGGAAAACCTTGCCAGTCGTCATGCGTGCACCCAGGCTTGCGGTACGAAAACCCCAGAAATCGGCTGCAGCGTCAAAGCCCTTTCTCCTCTCGGGCCTTGATAAAAGCCACCAACTCTTGACCGGCCCGCTCCACGTGAGTGCTCATGGCCCTTGAAGCGGCCACCGGATCGCGAGCAGCCAATGCCGACAAGATTTCCGCATGTTCAGCACTGTCGGTGGCTTCCCGGCTTGGCAGCGAGTGCTCGGCCACCTGCGGGTAGTTGGCCCACAGCATCGCGGGATAGGCGGTCCATAGTTGGTCTAAGAGGCGAATCAAATAGTTACGTCCAGAAATGGCAGCGATGCGGGTGTGGAAACGACGGTTAAGCTCGCGGTAGCACGGGAGGGTGTCGGGTGTGGTGCACAGTTCCATTTCCTGGCAGAGGTCCCGAAGCTCCTCCAGCTCTTTTTCCGAGATTCGCTTGGCGGCCTCGCCTGCCGCCCGCGCCTCGGCAAAGGCACGAACGGCGTAAAGGTCCTCCACTTCTTGGGCAGAAAGCTGGACCACACGGATGCCCTTGTAGGGGACGTGCTCCACAAGACCCTGGGCGTGAAGGGTTTTAAACGCTTCCCGTACGGGGATGGGGCTTACGCCCAGGGTTTTAGCCACGTGGTCCTGGCGCAGCCAGGTCCCCGCCGGTAGCTGGCCGTTAAGGATTTCTCGGCGCAAGATTTCCGCCACCTGGTGGGAAAGCTGGTTACGGAGGACGTGCGCTTCCACTTTCGAATCTCCGATATTATATATAATTTGCCAGCCGGTTGCTGTCAAGGAGAGCGCAACCCTTTTGGTTGGAAGGCCCGTTCCTCCCACAAGAACGCATCCTGCAAGCAAGCTGGGCTTTTGCGATGCCTTGCAGGGGAGTAGGGTTTCTGCGCGGCACCTTGGCTATTTACAGCTGTGATGTGGAGCGCGAAAAGAGGCGCCAGGTCACCTGCAGTGGCGGAAAGGAGGCGATGGTTGCCCGTGGGAGGTTAGTGGCCCGGTGGCGTTACAAGCTGCGGGGACGTGGCGGATGCCGTGGGGACGCCTATTGCCAGCGGAGAGCTACAGCTACGGCCAGGAAAAGCAGGGAAAAAACCACGAAGACAACCTCCAGGGGGAGGAGCCAACGGAACCAGCGGGAAAAGGGCACGCCGGCCAGCTCCAAGGTGGCCACGGTAACCCCGGAGGTGGGAATGATCATGTTGGTGAAACCGTCTCCGAACTGGTATGCCAGAACTGCAACCTGGCGGGTGATCCCGGAAAGATCAGCCAGGGGTGCCATGAGAGGCATGGTGAGGGCCGCTTTCGTGGAGCCTGAAGGGATGGCAATGTTGAGGGCAAACTGCACAAGGTACATGGTCCATGCCGCCCACACTGGGTGCAAGCTGCCGGTAAGACCGGCCATGGCGTGGAGAATGCTGTCGAGGATGCGGCTTTGCTCCAAAAGCACCAGGATGCCGCCGGCAAAGGCCACCACCAGAGCTGCGCCGCTCATGTCTTTAACGCCTTGCAGGAAGACCTCAGCGATGCGGTTGGGGGAAAAACCCGCAACGAAACCGGCAATGACCCCCAGGGCAAAGAACAGGCCCCCCAACTCCACAATGAACCACCCCTTGGCAATGGCGCCCCAAACCGTAAGGCCTATAGTGGCAAAAAGCAAAACGAGCACCAGCAGCTGCGCCTTGGTCATGGGGGGGTCCCCTTGCAGGTCAAGCACCAGCTTTTCTCGGCGCGGCGCGTCCAGGTCGTAGGTGGGGCTTAGCGTTGGGTTCTTGCGAATACGGGCAGCGTACACCATGACCCAAGCGATGGTGAGACTTGTAGCTGCGGCAAAAATGATAAGGCGAAAACCCATGCCGGAAAGAAGCGGAACTCCGGCAATACCTTGGGCAATTTGCAACGTGAACGGGTTTAAGAAAGCAGCGGCGAAGCCAACCCCTGCCGCCAAGAAAGAAAGGCACAAACCCACAATGGAATCGTAGCCAAGCGCGAGGCTTAAGGGCACAAAGATGAGGACAAAGGGGATGGCCTCTTCACACATGCCAAAGGCGGCCCCAAAAAAGGCAAAGGCAAGCATGACGATGGGTATGACCAAAAACTCCCGGTTTTTGAGTTTTTTTACCAGAACAGCAATAGCCGCCGCCAAGCTTTTGGTCTCGTTGAGAATTGCAAACGAGCCTCCAACGACGAAGATAAACACAATGATGTGCCAAAGCTTGCCAAAGCCGTGGATCGGTGCCGTGAACACCTGCCACCACTGGGGGACAGCCTCCACGGAGCGGAACGAGTCGGGTACCACCAGCTCCCGCGTACCTCCATCCACCGCCACCGCCTGTCGTTGGTACTCCCCACCCGGCACCAAAAACGTGGCAGCTGCAGTAAGCAAGAGAAGGCAAAAAACAATGACGAAGACGTTGGGTGCTTTGCGCATAAAAACCTCGCCGGATTATGCTACACGAGTCCTGTGCGACAACGGGGTTTGTGGCCAGTGCGGGCGTGAGCTTTTCCCGGCATCTGGCGGGCCTTTCGTGGTGGCTAGGGACCCCGGCCCAGGGTTGAAAGCTCGGCACCCCCAATGTTTGCGTCTTTACCAGGGGTGTGGCGACGCAGAAAGTGAGCGTGCGACGGACGCAAGCCTTACGGCGTTGCTGCTCTCAGCTTAGCTATCCTCGGGGTATGGGCAAGGATCGGCTCCCCCAGGTCGTGGCCTTTCACAAACCCCGAGGCGTGGTGGTTTCACGCGTGAGCCAAGGGGGTGCTCCCACGCTTTTTGCGCTCCTCCCGGAGACGTTTCGCGGGTTCTTCGCCGTGGGGCGCTTGGACAAGGATTCGGAAGGCCTTATCCTCCTGTGCGACGACTCCCGCGTTGCCCAACGACTCATGGATCCTGGGGTCCTGCCCAAGACCTACGTGGTCACGGTGCGGGGCTTGCCCAGCGAAGCTGCGCTGGATCTTTTGCGAGCAGGGGGGATGGTCCTCAACGGCCGCAAGACGCGGCCGGCAGCGGTGCGTAGGCTGGGAAAAGCGCCCAGGGGTGGCACTCGCGTGGAAGTGGTTCTCCACGAAGGTATCAATCGGCAAATCCGCCGCTGCTTTCACGCCCTGGGACACCGGGTGCGGCGGCTGCAACGGGTGGCGGTGGGGCCGGTGACCTTGGGCGATTTGCCACCGGGTCACCTGCGGGAGTTGCAACGAGCGGAAGTGGTGCAGTTGCTTGTGGAGGCGGGGCTTTGGGACAGAGGTCACAGCGCAGCTGGGGAAAATACGTGAGCTGGCCTTGTCTTAAGCGAACTACAAACCAGCGGACCGTGGATAAAAGCCCTATGGCAACAAGGCAAAAGCTAGCGTTTGCGGGTCTTACGGCGCGTATGCTGCATCTGGAGCCAACGCAGGGACTCGAACCCTGGACCTGCTGATTACGAATCAGCTGCTCTACCGGCTGAGCTACGTTGGCCCGCCAGGCAAATTTTAGCAAAAGACCCCGGGTTTATGACCACGCCCAGTGAACTAAGATGCGGGCGTGTGGGGAAACACTCGCTCCTTGGAGCTTGTGGCCTACGTCACGGTGTGTTTCGTGTGGGGTTCCACCTATCTCGCCATTAAGGTGGGGTTGCAATCCTTTAGTCCTTTTAGCTTTGCCGCGGTGCGCTACTTAGCTGCTGCCCCCCTCATGGCGCTTTTGGCTTACTTTTCTGGTGCGCGTTTCCGTGTCCAGCTACGGCACCTGGCGCCGGCCTTGGGGGTAGGGGTGCTGTTCATCGGCCTCTGCAACGGTATGGTGTTTTGGGCCGAGACGCGCCTGGATTCTTCGTATACGGCGCTCTTGATCACCGCAAGCCCCCTGTGGACGGCACTGCTGACGGCTTTGGCGGGCTCATGGCTTCCCGGGGAGGGACGGTTAGGCGTGCGGGGATGGACCGGCGTTTTCGTGGGTTTTGCAGGGTCTTTCTTTCTGCTCCACCCGCAAAAGGCCCTGCCCGACGACCTCATGGCGGCATTGGTGGTAGAGCTTTCGGTGATTGTTTGGGCGGTGGGATCCCTCTGGGTGCGGCGTGTGCGCCAGCACTACCACCCTTTGGAAATGGCCACGTGGCAAATGGTTTCTGGTGCTTTGGTGCTGAGCGTTATAGCCGTTCTGCGGGGCGAACAACTAGTCCACAGTCAGTTACGCCTGGCAGCGGGTTTGAGCCTGGTTTACTTAGTGGTTTTTGGCTCCTGCGTGGCGTTTTCGGCCTACTTTTACCTCCTGCGGGCGTGGCCAGCAACGCGAGTTGCCACGTCGGCGTACGTTAACCCGGTGGTGGCGGTGACCCTGGGGTGGCTGGTGTTGGGGGAATGGCCGGGGCCGGAGGCTCTGTGGGGCGGTGTTTTGGTGTTGGCGGGCGTGAGCCTGGTGCTCCGTTGCCAAAAGCCCCAGGATGTTCTGGAAGGTGCCGATTAAAATTCGAAGAAACAACACGTTAAGGTAGGGTTGACAGCGCTGGCAGAGGTTGCCATTATTACCTTTGCAGCTGCGGCTGCGTGTGGTAGCTTTTCTGTGTGGAGGAGGTTGGAGCGTGAACCACAAGCGCCACAGCACCATTGTCATCATCCCCCACGCTGCTGGGCGCGTCTATAAATTCCACCTCTCGCCAACGCTTTTGAAGATCACCGCCGGTTTGGGCGTCATTGCGGTGATTTTGTCCTTGGTGGCGCTCTTGGGTTCCGGCAATTTCGTGCGCCAACGGGCTCTGTACCGATCCCTGGAAAAGGAAAACAAAGAACTTCGCCGGACCAACCAACGGCTTCAGGAGGCCTTGGGCGAGGTTCACGCTCGCTTAGAGCAGTTTGAACAGCGAACCAAGCAACTGGCCATCGCTGCAGGGGTGGCGGATGCATTGGTGGCTCCCGCGTTGCCAGCAAAAACGTCCGTAGGCACTGGTGGGCCGCTGGATCGGCTCACCGGCGGCCCGGAACACCTCTTGCAGCGGGAGGAACGCCTTGAGAGGCAACTGGGTGCGGTGGAACAGCGCCTTTCTGAGCAGCAACTGCTCTTGTCCCATACCCCGTCCATTGCACCGGTGGTGGGTGTCATCACCGACGGTTTTGGTCCGCGCATTGACCCCATTACCCGCCAAGCCGCTTTCCACGGTGGCCTGGATATTGCTGCCGCTTTTGGTACGCCGGTCAAGGCGCCGGCGGACGGCTTGGTGGTGTTTGCAGATCGGGAAGCTGGGTATGGCCGAGTGGTGAAATTGAACCACGGTTACGGCTTTGTCACCATTTACGCCCACCTGGACCGGGTGTTGGTGAGGGAAGGGCAACGGGTGAAGCGCGGTGAGGTCATCGGGCGGGTGGGCATGAGCGGGCGCACTACGGGTCCGCATCTGCACTACGAGGTGTGGAAAGACGGGGAAAAGCAAAACCCCCTGCATTACATCCTCGACGCATACTGACTTTTTTTGGAGTTTTCGCAATGCTTGCATCAGCCAGCGGGCACGTTCTTTTCGTGTCGCCGGAGAGCTACTCGCTGGTTTTCCTCACCGAAGGCGACACGCTTCCGGCAGCCCTCCTCTCCCAGGGGTGCTACCCGCTGGAGGAACGGGCCTTCCTCGTCCCTCAGTCAGCAGTAGGCCAGCTTCCGCCAAAAGCCACCGTGGCGGCTGACGGCTGGAGGCGGGTGGCGGTAAATGCCCCCTTTGCCAACTCCGAGCTTTTGGCCGCCGCTAGTTCAGCTTTGGCAGAGGTGGAGGTTCCGGTTTTGGCTTGGTCTCGAACGCAAGGGCTTTACCTTTTTGTGCCGCAGCAAAAACTCGGCCGGGCGTTGGCAGCTTTGCGCCAAGCCCGGCTGGAGAGGTTTGCTCGGGACGTTACGGCTTCGTAGGTTTTTCCCAGCTGGTGTTCCCTTGGCCCCGCAACGTTCGCAAAAGCTCGCAGGGGCAGGCTAGAGGCTCCTCTGCAATGGCCAGGGGAACTTTCACCAAGCGATCTTCCCGGAAAACCCAAAGGCCGTCGCTAACCAACGCAAAAAAGCGATCGGGGCATGGATTCTCGCCAAAGGTGGTGATCAGCAGGGGAGCCTCTAAGACCAAATCCCAAATATCCAGGCGGCAGCTGCTGGCCACTGTGGGGTCACGAAGGAGAACCGCCAAGCGGTGACGATAAGGGGAAATACCGCGGACCGCTGCCATAAACCCTCGGTGGGATCCCCCCTTTTGTAAAAATTCCTCAATGATGCGGCGGGTTTCTTCGCTGGCGTAGGCCATGCGCCGGCGGAGTTCTCGTTCTGATGCCTCGCCGGAAAGCCACTGGCCTTCGAGGTAAAGACATTCAGGCACGGGTAGCTTGCGTGCGGGGCGGCTTTTTTGCGCCGGGGCCCAAAGCTCATAGGTTGTTTGGGGCACCATGAAGACGTGATCTCGGAGGGTGACGAGGTGGGCAGGGCCTAAGGGTAAACCGCGCGAACCGAGACTCGCGGCCAGTTCCTTAGGGAAAACGTAAGAAGCCAGAAGCTGGCCGTCGTTATCCACTAAAGAAAATTCATACGATGGGCTGCCCACGCCGCGGCTCACCGTCAGCCACCCCAAAGGACTGCCCCTTACGCCCAACACCACGCCCGGGAGTGAAAAAGAAGAAACGACGCGACAGTCCTGGAGGTTGACCAAAACAAGCTTGCGGTTTTCTTCTTTTCCAGCTTCGGGCTCCAGGAAACTCAAAAGCGCTAAATCCCCGTGCAAGGCCACGCTGTTGCGTGAACCCTGCAAGCGGGGATCCGTAATTTCGCATGAACGTATCAGTTTACCGGCCTCACTCCAAAGCTCCAGAACATTTCCTTGCACGGTGAGCAAGGTACCGTGACCCGAAGAGGCAAAAAGGGTTTCGGGGGGAAACCTGCGTTCAGCGAGGAAGCCACGTCCCCACGCCACGCCGCTGATTATGGCGAGCAGCACAACACACGCGCGGCACCCATGTTTCATAGTTGGCCCCAACAGTACCAGCCATTGTCGTACCACCCGTCCGAGCACCACCCCTCCCACAGGTCGCAGGTTTCAGCTCCTATCTTAGTCCAACGATGGCAGAAGACGCAGGACATGTCGGGAAGCCTGAGGATCTCGCACCAAATGGCCTGCGCCGACCCAACCACGGCCAGGGAAAGAGTGGCTGCGAGAACCACGATTAGCATGAAGCGTTTGGCGAAGGCGTTCATCTTTTGATCCTCCTTTCGTGAGCCACCTATCGGCCCTTGGTGGGCGATTCTCTCTCTCTCCTGTCAAGCTCCCCTTCCGCGAAACGGCGAGTCTGTGGTGGGCAAGGGGATACGGCACCGCGCGGGCCTGGAAGTGCGAAAAGCTTTAGGTTGAGGACATGTTGCGCACTTTTGGCCTTACCTGCTGTGTACATGTGTGGAAGGGTGAGCTGTACCCTCACCTGCTGCCTCATGCTTGAAAACAGGCAATGGCCGCCATGCCCGAAGCCTGCCCTTATCCAAGTTTGCTTTGAAGCCAACAAGCCCGTACTGGAGGTTACGAACAACGACGCGCGCTTGGCTTGGGCTTTTGGCGAAAGCTCTTTCCGGTGCCGCCCAGCTTACGGCCCCAGCTTGGGGTTTTCCAGTGCAAGGGCTTTACCTTTTTGTGCCGCAGCAAAAACTCGGCCGGGCGTTGGCAGCTTTGCGCCAAGCCCGGCTGGAGAGGTTTGCGGAACGCGGCGGCAACTGAGCTTTGGGATTGCAAGCCCCGTTGCCAGCAGGCACCGCGCTGGTTAAAACGCCGTCACCAAACCCACCGCCAGCTGGTTTTGGTCGCGCACTTCATCCCGCAACAGCTCAATTTGCAGCCGAAAGTTTCGAGCCATTAGGTAGTTAAAAGTGATGGAGGTGTTTTTCTCCTCGGTATTTGGTACGTCCGAGGTGACGCGGTTGGCAAGAAAGGTAAGCGCCCAACGGCCATCCTGACCTTGGGGGAAGAAGTGGAGCTCAAGGAATCCCCCTTTGGTTACCAGTGGAGCTCCATGCCGGCCCAGCAAAAAAGGGTCACCATCGCTGCGCCGGAGGTAGCAAAGGGAAAGCTGCCAACGCTCCCCCAGGTCGGCCACCAGGTCGGGCCCCAGGTAGGTGATCCTGTCCTTGGGCCCCTGGTTGGGTCCAGACTGGCCGCGGTAGCCGAAAACCCCCAAGCGCACGGGCCCAAAACTCCGGACGAGGCGTAGGCTAGCCGACTTAAAGCGATTGTCGTCGAAGTTCTCCTCCGCTGCCGCAATGCCGTTGCCGTTGACGATTTGCCCTACCACCTCAAATTCCGCTGGTGCGTGCCAGGTGAGCACCAAGCCGCGGTCGTAGGTGAGGTTGGTGGGAGAGTGCCCCACCTTGAGCTTAAAGATGGCGTAATCGTTGCGCGAGAGCCGAAGTTCTCGCTTAAAAAGCGGGTCGGAAACCTGAAATTGCCCCACCATTACGTCTACCGGGGCGCCAAAAATCGAGTTGCATTGAACCCAGGTATCCTCCAGCTTAATGGTTTCGCCTTTTTCCAAAATGCCGTAGGCGTAGTAGGAGATGTTTTTGGAGATTTGCCCGCCGGAAAGCAGCTTCACGGCCCATGGCCACTGCACATCGGTGGTTTTGGGTTCGCCGCGGGAGTCCAGCAGCGCGGCGTAGCCGTCCAGACGCAGGGATAGGGGAAACTCGCGGGGAAGCTGGAGCCACGGGTCCCCCACGTCGTACGTGGCACGGCTCGGTTCTTGGCTGGGGTCCTCCAAACGAAAGCCGCGAGCGGCAAACTCCTCGCCGTAAGGCTTGAGGCGAGGAAAAGGGGCATGGCAGGTGGAGCAGGAGAACTGGTACTTGCGGGCGAAGGCGGGGATGGCGTGGCTGGGGGCCGCGACGGCGAGAGCCAAGACACCAGCTGCAAAGGTAACGCAAAGGGTGGGGCCAACCACAGCGACCTCCTTTGGTCTTGCGCTACGGCACGACCATAATTTGTGTTTCGTGGCTGTTAATGAGGATTTCTTCACTTTCCTCTGGCGGTACCTTGAGGAACTCAGCCACGGAGGAAACCAAGCGCGAGTAGTAAACGGATGCTTTAACCTTGACGGGTCCTGGCGGGGTGTTTGGGGGAAGCTTAAAGGTGAATGTCTCGTTTATTGCTGCCAGAGGCGCCAGGCGGTAGTCAGTACCTAAAGAAGCGGTATTCCACTGAGCAATGGTTTGTCTTCCCTTGGGATCAAAGTAAGGCATGCGGAAGATGCGATCCCCCGGAGCCAGGTGGGGGTACTTACCATCCCGCAAAAGCCCTGGGAAGTTGGGGATCCCCTTGATGTCCCCGATATCCTGGTAGGCGAGGGCGGTGGCGGAGGCGATCGTGTACTCCTCGCCGGTAAACCCCTTGCGATCCACGGGTAGGTGGTACACGTTGCCCTTACTGTCGGTGGCTACCACGTGCAGCCACAGCATGCGCTCTTCTGCTGAACCAGAAGGAACCTTATGCCCCGCTTTGGCGTTGACCACCGTAGCCGTAAGTTTCACGGTTTCTCCAGGTTCCGCTTCGCGCACCTCGGGGTGGATGCGAACTTCAACGACGCCGGCCAACTTGCCAGGGTCATGGGCGCCGTGGAACAGGTGTTGCCGCACATCCGGCAGCTCCTCGCCCATACGCGCTGAGCGACCAGGGGCTTTGGGCATATGGCAGTCCTGGCAAACGATGCCAGCTTTACCATAGGGGCTTTCCTTCCACTCCAAATGTGTGGCCTTCACCCACACGTCAAAGGGGCTCTTTTCGTTGTGGCACGTACCGCAAAATTCCGCGGAGCGCAAAAAGGCTGATTCTTTGGTTTCGTGGTGGGGGCTCACCAGGCCGGGGCGCGGCCCGTACTTTACTTTGCCTGGAGAAACGACGTAGTTGTAGTTAAACGGTGTGTCGCCGGCGTAGCCCGTTATGGTGTGGCATAAATCACAGGACACACCCTCGTTAGCCCTGGTGTTCTCCTGCGGCCGTTTGGGGGGGATGTCTCCCGCCAGGAAGGAAAAGGGTGCGTGGCAACCGTTGCAGCCCGCTTTCACGCCAGCGACTTTGGGTTCTTTTTCTGCGTGGGGAAGGGCCAGCTCAAAGTATTCAATTTCGTCCCAGTGATGGGTAAAAGCCTGGGCCATCATGGATTGTTCGTGCTGGCGGGCAATGTCTACGTGGCACGAAGCGCACGCTTGCGGGCGTTCGAACTTTTCGTAAGGATAGGCGCCTAAAGCGTCGTCACCAGCCTTTGGTCTCTCCTGCGCGACGGCATTTATGGCCATAACTACAAGCAAAAGGGCGGTGCAAGGCAAGGTCCGGTGCATGGCGTCCTCCTTTGCATGCCTTTACCATAGCCGCCTCACCTGCAAAAAGTCAAGGTTCAGTCTCTATGGATAGCGATTCTTGTATTTTGCGCTAGTTGAGCCCTTGAGGGTTAAGGCTCCACAAGAACATAGGCTGCGGGTGTTTCGTATAGGCGTAGGGAGGTGTTGGTGGTGGAGGACGCATGGGTAGGAACGCCACGTGGATTGTGGTTTGTATTTTGGGGGTAGGGGTTTTTGCCGCGGTGGTGGCTGCACGCAAGGCTGACAACCGCGGCACGGCCGAACCCCCGGTGCCGGTGGCCAAGGTGGAGCTGGCCGATGTCCAGGTGGAGGTGGTGGAGGTGGGCACGGTGGAACCTGAGGTCAAGGTGGACGTGAAATCGGCTCTTTCCGGCAAAGTCGTGGCTTTGCCCGTGTGCGAGGGCGACAGCGTGCGCAAAGGGGATCTCCTTGCTGCCATTGAGCCTGAGGTGAACCAAGCGCAAAATTTAGCGGCAATGCGTCGTGCTGTGATTCAGCACGAAATTGACTTTGCCGATGCCGAAAAGGACTTTTTGGCAAAAGACCAGCTCCTCAAGGCAGGCTTGATTGCCCTCGAGGTACACCGTGCTGCGGAAACCCGTTACATGCAAGCAAAAGAGGCGCTGGAGGCGGCACGGGAAAAGGCAAGAATCGCGGAGTCCTCCGGCGTTCCCCTGGCCACCAACCCCCAGCAGGTGCTGCACATCCTTTCCCCTATGGATGGTGTGGTGATCCGTCGCCCTGTGGCGTTGGGGGAGGCGGTTACCGGTGCCGGATCCTTTAACGCCGGCACCGTCATTGCAACGGTGGCCGATCTTTCGCGCATGATCGTGAAAGCTGGGGTTTTCGAAGTGGACATTGGCAAGGTGGCGGTGGGTGCTGCGGTGGAAGTGACGCTGGACGCCTTCCCCAAAGCCAAGTTCACCGGCAAGGTGACCCGCATGGCACCGGCGGCCCGTTTGGACCGCGATGGGAAGGTGTACGACGTGGAAGTGGTGCTGGATGCGCAAGGGAAAGAGCTGCACACCGGTATGACCGCTTTCGCGAAGATTTTCGGTGAGAAAGCTTTTGGGGTGTTGACGGTGCCAGTGGAAGCGGTGTTCCGCAAGGACGACAAGGACATCGTCTACGTTCGCAAACAAACCACCGCAGCCAAAATGCCGAAACCCAAGGCTACGCCTGGCCCGGACACGTGGAAGGCGTGGTTTGAGGAACGGGTGGTGGCAACCGGCATTCCTTCCCTTTCGCGTTTTGCAGGTGCTTTCAGGTGTCGAAGTGGGGGAGGAGGTGGCCTTGGAGGATCCCACCCGGCCTAAGAAGAGGGAGTCGTAGTCATGGGTGAGATGGACCCGCTCATTGAGCTTTCGGGGATTTGAAAAGTTTACAACGGCGGTGTGGAAGTTCAGGCCTTGCGAGGCGTGGACCTGCAAGTGAACCGCGGCGAGTACGTGGCCATCATGGGGCCTTCCGGATCGGGGAAGTCTACACTCATGCATATTTTGGGTTGTTTGGACAACCCCACCAGCGGGTCGTACCGCTTGGCGGGGGAGGAGGTTGGGAACCTCCCCCCCGGTCGCTTGGCGGAAATTCGCAACCGCTTTGTGGGTTTCGTTTTTCAAGCGTTTAACCTGCTTCCCCGCGCCTCGATCCTGCGCAACGTGGAACTTGCTCTACTTTACGCGGGCGTGCCACGGGGCGAAAGGCGGGAAAGGGCGTTGGCCATCCTGGCCCGCTTGGGGCTTGCCGACCGGGCCAAGCACTACCCTGCGCAGCTTTCAGGAGGCGAGCGCCAGCGGGCAGCCATTGCTCGCGCGTTGGTGACGTAACCCGCGGTGCTTTTGGCTGATGAGCCCACGGGGAACCTGGACCAAACCACGGGTGCAGAGGTCATGGCGTTTTTTGACGAAATTAATGCCCAAGGGCAAACGGTGATTCTTGTAACTCACGACCCGCAGGTGGCGGCCCACGCGCGCCGCATGGTGCGTTTGGTGGATG
The DNA here is from genome assembly GCA_937934115.1 of uncultured Thermoanaerobaculum sp. Classification (GTDB taxonomy): domain Bacteria; phylum Acidobacteriota; class Thermoanaerobaculia; order Thermoanaerobaculales; family Thermoanaerobaculaceae; genus Thermoanaerobaculum. Next base: position 31,145 of record CALHAH010000039.1, on the reverse strand, counting down.
GGCGCATTGCCTTAGACCAACGGAGCCAAGCGTGAGCGTCTTGGGGATCCTTGCGCATGCTTTGGTGGATGTGCGCGCCTACGGGGCACGCACGGCGCTGCAAACCGTGGGTGTGGTTTTGGGTGTGGCCTCGGTGGTGGCCACCCTGGGCCTTTCGGCAGGGCAGCGCGCCAAGTCCATGGAGTTTTGGCAGGAAACCGGGGGGACCCTCAAGGTTGTGGTTTACGCCAAACCCGCGGATGCTGCCCGCCTTTCCGCTAAGGAGAGGGCAAGCAAAGGCCTCACCCTGGAGGATGCGCAAGCCATTGCTTTAAGGGTTCCGCAGTTTGATCTGGTGGCAACAGCCATTCGTCGGCCCCTTTGGGTGACGTCTCCGTTGATGCAACGGCGGTACACGGTCACCGGGGTGACCCCAGGTTGGGCCGAGTGCAACGAGCTGCGTTTGGCCCGCGGGCGCCGTATTACTTTCGAGGACCTCACCACCGCGGCGGCGGTGTGCGTTCTAGGTGCGGACCGCGCCCGGGAGTTTTTTGGCTCTGGCGATCCCCTGGGGAAGACCTTGCGCCTTGGGGACCACGCGCTGATAGTGGTGGGGGTGCTGGCCTTTCGCGAGTTTTACTGGAACCGCGCCGACTCCTGGAACGCCCTGGGTTGGATGAACGAGCTTATCTTGGTGCCAGCCACTACCCTGACCCGCCGTTACCAAGGCGCTGGCACCAGCCGAGTCGATGAGATTGCCCTGCGGCTTGCTGCTCCTGAGGCTCACCACAGCGCTTTACCGGCGCTGCGCAACCTGCTTTTAGCCCGGCATGGGGCGGAGGATTTTCAGATTTTCGATGGCAAGGACCGCGTTGAGCAAATGGAGCAGCAAGGCCGGATTTACGACATCACCTTTTTGGTTTGCGGGCTCATTTCGCTTTTGGTGGGAGGCATCGTGGTGGCCAACATCATGCTGGCTTTATTTACCGAGCGCATGCGGGAAGTGGGCATCCGCAAAGCTATCGGGGCCAAAGGCAGTCACATTCTCATCCAGTTTTTGGTGGAAACCATTATCGTCAACGGGCTTGGTGGTTTTTTTGGCTTAGCTTTAGGTGTGGGGTTTGTAGTTGGCATGGCCTACCTCTTGGACCAAGTGGCGGTGCTCACCCCAACCATGGTCCTCGCGGCCATGGGGTGTGCGGTGAGCGTGGCGGTTAATTTTGACTTGTACCCCGCCTGGAAGGCCGCCCGTTTGCAGCCGGTGGCGGCGTTGAGGTACGAATGATGCGGCTTTCCCTTTCCGAAAGCGTGCGCTCAGCGTTGGTGGAAATTGGGGCACATAAGCTGCGCTCGGGGCTTACCGTAACCGGTGTCACCTTGGGTACCGCGGCCATGGTGGTGTTCATGACCCTCAGGGCTGGGGTGCGGGAAGCGGTGTGGTCCGGGGTGAAGGGTCTCGGCTTCGATGGCGTCATGTTTGTGAGCAGCAAGCCTCCCCAATCGCTTTTAGCACAAAAGAAAGCCTTTCCAAGCCGGGGTTTGGCCTTGAGGGACTCCCAAGCTTTGGCGCAGGGAGGTAAAAGCCTGGCGGCGGTGGCGGCGGTGCGGCTTACCGATGGCGTGGTGCACGCGGAAAGCGTATCCAGGCGCGTGCGGGTGTACGGGGAAGCCCCTCCTACGTGTATGTGCACGAGCGCAAGGGGCAGAAGGGCAGATTTTTCCACGACGGGGACGAAGAAGCGGGACGGCGGGTGGCGGTGTTGAAGGCGGAGCTGGCCGCAGCTTTATTTGGCGATGAAAACCCCGTGGGCAAAATGGTTACGGTGGGTGATGTGCCGTTGCAAGTGATTGGAGTGGAAGAGCGCCTGGGAAACCGTTTTGCCAATTCCGGCTGGACCCGGCGGGAAATGGAGGGGATTTTGCTGCCGCTTTCCGCGTTCCGTGCCCACCTTTCCGGCGGCCACAACATACACTTGATTTCCGTGCGTACCCATAACACGGAGAACTTGGCGGCGGTAAAAGCGGAAATCGAAAGGATCATTCGCCGCACCCACAAGGGCATTGAGGAATTCGAAGTGGAAAATGTGGCCGATGAAATGCTGCGGGCGGAAAAGGAAATACGCGTGATCCTCCGCAACTGGACCGTTGTTTTGGCAGCTATTGCGGGCATTTCGCTGTTGGTGGGTGGCGTGGGCATCTACTCGGTGTTGCGCATTTCCTTGGCGGAAAGGCTTTACGAAATTGGCTTGCGCAAGGCCATTGGGGCTTCAGACCAGGCCATCCTCCTCCAGGTGCTCGCCGAGTCCACGTCGCTTTCGCTTTTGGGAGGGGTGGAGGGTGTGGCTTTGGGTTTGCTGGTGACGCAGCAAGCAAGCGGTGCCTTCGAGGCGGGGTTGCCCCCATCGCCTTCGGGCTTGGCCTTTGCTTTTGCGGTGGCCGTGGGCTTTTTCTCAGGCCTCTGGCCGGCCCGCCAAGCCTCCCGCGTAAGCCCCGTGGCCGCCATGCGGGGGTGAGACGTTGCCGGGGAGGCGGAGGAAAGCCCCTGGATGGCGGCGAGGGTTTCCCCGGGAAAAAAGTGTACGGGCGCCGGATTCCGTGCGCGCCCGTTTTCGTTCTTTCAGGGCGAAAGCAGCATGCCAGTTAACGGGACTGGGTATGCTCCGGATTTTTTTCTGAAGACTTTTGCCTTTCTTCCCAGTACGACAATAGTTCATCCCAAACCAAGTAGCCAGCAGGAGATGCCAACCAGAGACGGTCGCGGGTGACGGCCACTCGCAAAGCTTGCAAAAATGGCAGGTCTGTCATTTGCGCTTCAAAATCCTTGAGCAAAAAACAGCGAGAGGTTAGAGGATCGTTTTCAATCCAAAACAAAGCGTTGGCGGGGTCTGCGGCAGGGTGGGTCATGGCCACCAAGTCGTTGTCTCGGGAAAAGGCTGCCGAAAAGATGGAGTTCGCAACTGCAAGGGATGCGGGCGTTACCGCCTGCGGCTTCGTGGCGTCAAAAAGCTTGGACCCCAAATGTTCAGCTACCTTGGCCCGCATTTGCTCTTCGCCCCAGCTGACAAGATCCCGGTTTTCGCCTAGCCCTTTTATGGCCCAAGGGAGAATCCAATGTTTGGCCACCGTGCCGCTGCGGGCAAGAAGGAAGAGCTCGCCCGTGTGTAGGCCCAAAGCCCAAAACTTGCGATCGCGGCGGGGGGTGAGGAGCACTTGTAGCTCAGACAGGACCAAACGATCTACGTTACCTTTGGCTTGCCTGATCAAGGCTTGCCAAACTTGGGCGTTGGCCTGCAAAAAGGGCTCGGGCTTGGCTGCGGTCAAGCTTTGCTGGAAGCAAAGGGTTGGGGGCTCGTTGTCCTTGGGGACCTGGGGTGGCTTTGTGCACCAGATGACCTGCTCGCCCATAACGGCAACGCTGGTGGCGAAGGCGTGTTCCGGCTCTTGCAAAACCCGCACCAGCTCGCTTCCGGCGTACACCGCAAAACCTTTGGAGGTCATAAGGACCACCCATTGGCCGTTTTCGCTGAGCTGCAACTTCGGGAGCTTGGCTTCTTGCCACGGGGCTGGCGGTTTGAGGTACCACTCTTGCGCTACGCGCTCGCCACGAAGTATCAGCAAGTGGAGGTGGTCATCTTTTTCACGACGCAGCACCCCCAGGCTTTCCCCCGCCCCGGCAAGGCGAACGTCCCCAGAAAAAAGCGCCGCCAGGTCAGGGGGAAGGGGATGAAAGAGGCCCTTGGGCACGGCAAGGCAGCGGGGGGGTTCCTGAAACTGCTTACGAAAAGCTGCGGCTGGCGAGGGTGCGTGGACCACGCGGATGTCCCCGCTTTCCTGTGCTGGTGCCGTAAGCACCGCAGCAAGGCCAATGAAGGCTTTAAAAACCATAATTCCTCCAAAGAATGGGGGCGGGACTGCCGGGCGTCCCGCCCCGAACTTTAGCACCTGTAGCCCTCCAAGCGAACTTCGACGCTGAGATTGTCATCAATATCCCAATGGCAAAAAATGGACCAGTTGCAGCCGTCATCGGTGGTGATGCAGTAGCCGGAGATGGCATGCGCTGGCGTCGCAGTCAGCAAGCCCACGAGCAAGACACCTACAACTAATCCTTTCTTGAAGATTTGTCTTTGCGATCATCGTTCACCCCTCCTTTCCTAGCGGTTCCGGGTCCGGACCTCTAACGTTAAGGTAAGCTTTTTTTTTGTCAACCCGCGGGAAGCAAGCGTCATCTAGGCGTTGCGCGCCTTGCCCGAGCTGGCGGCGTGCCAGCGCTTGCCCTGGCCAGCCCTGGCTGGGCCTGCGCGAGAAGCGCGCATGGTTGCCGGTGTGAGAGGATTGGTCCATGCGCGTACGTTTTTCCCTGGGGCCGGGGTTTGGGGGTGACGGGCGGGTGTTTCGGGCTGAGCCTTTCGCGGTGCTGTACATGCACCATGGGCAGGCGATGTACGAGGCAGGTGGCGCGCCAACGGCGGTGCCGGACCTCATTTCCGCTGTGGAAGGAAAGCTCCGCGGCGAAAACCAGGTGGTCGTTGGTTTTTTTGCGTACGAGGCTGCCGCCTACCTCGATCCCCTGGTGGCGGTGTGCGGCACGCCTTCACCGCTGCCTTTGGCGTGGTGGGCTTTTTTAGACCTGGGCCAAGCCCAAGGGGATGAGCCTGGCTTTTTTGCTGCCGATTACCGGCGGGGCTGCTCTTTGAGCTCTCAGGAGTTTTGCCATGGGGTGGAGGTTATCCGGGACGCCATTGGTGCGGGGTTGGTATACCAAGTCAACCTCACCCGCCGATGGGAGGTGGGCTTTTCCGGGGATCCGGCTGGCCTCTTCCGACGCATGTGCCAAGGGTATGTTCCCCGTTTTTCTTTTTTTCTCCAAGACCTTGACCAAGGTTGGGCCATCGTGAGCCTTTCCCCAGAGCTTTTCCTTGCCAAGCGCGGAAACAAGGTGGAAAGCTGGCCGATCAAGGGGACCTGGTGGGGGAAGGGAGGGTTGGAGGTGGGGGAAAAGGAGCAGGCTGAACTGGCCATGATCGTGGATTTGGTGCGCAACGATTTAGGAAAGGTGTGTGAGGTGGGAAGCGTGGAGGTAAGCGTGGCTTCCCGACCGGTGGTGACGGCGGATGTGCGCCACCGAGAGGCAGTGGTGCGCGGCAGGCTCCAACCAGCCACAAGCTTGCCAAGGCTTTTGGCGGCAACCTTCCCGGGAGGGAGCGTCACTGGTGCCCCCAAATTGGCGGCGTGTGAGTTTATTTCCCGCCTGGAGCCGGTGCCGCGCAGCGTGTACTGTGGCGCCTTGGGGGTGGTGCAGGGCAACGGCGACTTCACGTTGGCCATGCCCATTCGTACGGGGTATGTGAACAACGGGAAGCTTTACTTTCACAGTGGCGCTGGCATCGTTGGCGATTCGGATCCCCAGAAGGAAGAGCAGGAAACCCGGGAAAAGGTGCGGAGCTGGTTTCAAACGCTAGGGGTGGCACCGTGAGCTTCGTTTTGGTAGGCAGCCGTCTGTGGCCGGCAAACGTTGCCCTGGCCCACTTTCGCCCGCAGGAGGTGTACCAGGGGCTTGGCCTTTACGAGACCGTGGGTTGCCAAGATGGCAAGCCGCTTCTGTGGGACGGCCACGCAGCCCGTTTTCTTGGTTCCGCCCGTGAGCTGTTTGGCTGGCGTCCCACCCTGCCGGATGAGAGGGCACTGCGGCGGCTTCTCTTGGCCTGTGGCTTGGCCCAAGGCCCGGCAGCTTTGCGGGTGGTGTGGTTTTACCCGCGAAGGGCAGCTGTGGTTTGGGCCGCACGCTACCGGGTGCCGCGAACGCTACGGGAAAAAGGTGCTTGGCTGACCACGGCCTTTTTACCGGCAAACCCCGTAACCGGGCATAAGACCACCAGCGCTGGGCCCGCTCAGCTTTTGCACCGCCGGGCGCTGGCGGCTGGGTTTGATGGGGTTTTGTTTTACGACCACCAAGGGCAGGTGCGGGAAACGGCTACGGCCAACATCTTTGCCGTTTTTGGCAAGGAGGTGCTCACACCTCCAGCCCCGCCCTTGGCCCTTCCTGGGGTTGTTCGCGCTTGGTGTCTTTCCTCTTTGCGGGAGTTGGGGTGGGACGTGGGGGAGGCTCCCTGGCCGCTGACGAGGCTTTGGGCTGGGGATGGGGCTTTTTGCACCTCTTCGCTTTCGGGGGTTGTGCCGGTGCGGGCCATTGACCACAGGCCTTTGCCTTTGCCTTCCGAGCTGCTGGAGGTTTTGCACGGGGGAGGTATCCCGGCGCCTGGGTATGGCTAGCGCCCGTCATCGTCCTTTAAACCGCAGCACCAACACCCGTTCTACGCCGTGAAGGTCGGAGGCAACGCGGTACGGCTCCAGTCCCGGGGGCAGTTGGCAAACCACCTGCGAGGCTTGCCCCTCTCCTAACTCCAGGGCTGCAAAGCCGCCGGCGGCCAAAAGCCGAGGCAAATCTGCAACCAAAGGCCGCACCAACGCCAGTCCGTCCGTGCCGGCAAAGAGGGCTCCGGGGTCCTCGAAGGCGAGTTCCGGGGGCACCTGGGGGCGCCAGGTTTCGGGCAGGTAAGGCAGATTGGCGACCACCAGGTCAAAAGGCCCCCGCCAGCAATTTGCCAGGTGCGCCAAAGCGAAGCCAATCGCCGCTCGGTGTCCGCCGGCGTTGCGGCGGGCAAGCGCCAGCGCGCGGGGGGCAACGTCGCTGGCCACCACCTGGGCAGTGGGCAGCTCCCGTTTCAGGGTGATGGCTAAAACACCAGAACCGGTACCCACATCGAGGATGCGGGGGCGAGGCGGCAACGGCAAAGCTAAGCATGTGCTTACCAGAAGCTCGGTTTCCGGACGCGGGATGAGGACCCCGGGCGCCACCGCAAAAGTCCGGCCAAAAAAGGGGCAGAAGCCAGCAATGTAATGGAAGGGTTCCCCCTTTTGGCGCCGCGCCACCGCATCCCAAAAGCGCCTCACGAGGTCTTCTGGGACGTGGTGTTCGGGGTGGGCCAGGACAAAGGCCTCGTCCTTGGCCAGGAGCCAAGCCAAGAATGCCCTGGCCTCCCGTTGGGGGAAAAGCATCCCCTCTCGCGGTTTTAGGCGCTGGCGCGCCTGGGCCAAAAGCTCAGCTACGGTCACGCCCCACCCAAGCAAGACCGAAGCGGGTGGCCAAAAGCCCTGCCAGCACGCCATAAAGCACGCTGGCTTTGGCAGAAAAACCGGAAAACACGGCAACGCCCAGCACCAGCAAGCTTGCACCCGCTGCCCATAACCCCAAGGTGGGCAAGGTGGCAACCTCTGGGCGACGGGGTTGGGTGCGGGCCAAAAGCACGGTGAATACGCCCCAAAACAAGCCTGCCCACCACCCCAGTCCCACGCCGTGAGCGATGCGCACGGTAATTTGCACTGGGGGCGAAAGGGGAGGTGTCACCCAAGGCAGCGGTGGCACCAGGAGGGAGGCCAAAGCTCCCACCACGCAACCCCCAGCGGCTGCTCCCAAAACGAACTTGCCTTCGTGGAGGATGCGGAGGTTTTTGAGGGACTTCATGCCGAGGCGGCGAGTTCTTCTTGCAAACGTTCCGCTTGAAAGTGGGCAATGAGCGGTTCGATGATGAGGTCCAGCTCCCCGTCCAGTACCTCTTGCAAACGGTAAACGGTAAGGCCAATGCGGTGGTCGGTGACCCGTGATTGGGGGAAGTTGTAGGTGCGGATTTTCTCGGAGCGGTCACCGCTTCCCACCTGCGAGCGCCGTTGCGCCGCCATCGCCTCCTGCTGTTCCCGTTGTTTGATTTCCAAAAGGCGTGCCTTCAAAATGCGCATGGCCTTAGCACGGTTTTGGATTTGCGAGCGCTCGTCTTGACAAGAGACGGCAATGCCTGTGGGCAGGTGGGTGATGCGCACCGCAGAATAGGTGGTGTTTACCGACTGGCCGCCATGGCCGGAAGAGCAAAAGGTGTCAATGCGCAGCTCCTTGGGGTCAATTTGGATTTCCACGTCTTCAGCTTCTGGCAGCACGGCCACCGTGGCTGCCGAGGTGTGGATGCGGCCGGAGGCCTCGGTAACTGGTACCCGTTGCACCCGATGCACCCCAGATTCGTACTTCAACCGCGAGTACGCGCCGCGCCCCTCAATGAGCACTACCGCTTCTTTGACTCCGCCCAGATCGGCCTCGGAAATCTCAGAGATCGTGGCCTTCCACCCTTTTTTTTCCGCGTAACGCAAGTACATTCGTAAAAGCTCACCGGCAAAAAGCGCCGCTTCTTGCCCACCGGTGCCGGCGCGCACCTCCAAGATCACGTTGCGGCTGTCGTGGGGATCAGCGGGGAGGAGCATGAGCTTGAGCTCGGCCTCTGCCCGCTCCAGCTCTTCGCTCACGTGGGCCAGTTCCTCTTCGGCCAGTGCCAAAAGCTCTGGGTCCTTTTCTTCGGCCAGCATGGCTTTGGCTTGCGCCTGCCTTTCTCGCAAGCTGCGGTACGCGCGAATGGCCTCCACCACGGGGGCCAGTTCCGCCACCTTTCGCGACAACTCAGCCAGCCGCTCCGGGTTCGACAAAACCTCAGGGGACGCTTGCTCTTCCTGGAGGGCCGCAAAGGTCCTTTCTATTTCCGCCAACTTAGGGAGAAGGTTGTCCATAGCCAAAAACACGACGAGCGCCAGGGTCGTCCTGCGGCCCTGACGCTCGCCCTTTCGGTTCCGTTACTGCTTCTTGCCGTAACGGCGCTGGAAGCGCTCCACCATGCCGGCGGAGTCCACGAACTTTTGCTTACCCGTAAACAACGGGTGGCAGGCCGAGCAAATCTCAAGCCGCAGTTCTTTCTTTGTGGAGCGGGTTTTCCAGGTGTTGCCGCACGCGCAGTGCACTTCCACCTCGTAGTACGGTGGGTGAATCCCCTCTTTCATGAAAACCTCCTGTCCCACCTCTCGGTGGGGGAAAAAGTTTACCAGCCTTGCTTCCAAGATGCAAATGGCGGCAGGTCTTTCTTTCCTCTCCGCAACGCTGGTTTGCCGTGGCACCGGGGTACACTGGCCTGTGTGGTTTGAAAGGCCTTTGGTAGAGGGGACCCTGGTGCGGCGGTACCAGCGGTTTTTGGCTCAGGTGGAGCTGGAGAAAGCAGGGACGGTGGTGGCGCACGTTCCCAACTCCGGGCGTCTTACCGGCGTCTTCTCGCCCGGTCGCCAGTGCTGGCTTTTGCCCACGGTTTCCGGGAGGCTTTCTTTCCGCCTGGAGCTGGTGGCGGTGGGAAGTGCCGTAGTGGGGGTCAACACCTGGCGTGCCACGCGATTGGCGGAGGAAGCCTTAGCCGCCGGCATTCTCGACCTTCCAGGTTTGCAGCGGCCTTTCAGCGTGCGCCGGGAGGTGGTTCCCGCCCCTGGCAGTCGCTTGGACCTGCAGCTCGTAGACCGTGAGGGGGTTTTTTGGGTAGAGGTCAAGAACGTTACGCTGGTGGTAGACGGCGAAGCCTTGTTCCCCGATGCGGTAACGGCTCGCGGCGCCAAACACTTGCGGCTTTTAGCAACACGTACGGCTGGTGGGGAGCGCGCCGCTGTGGTGTACGTGGTGCAGCGCACGGATAGCCAGAAGGTGCGCGCCGCGGGGGAAATTGATCCAGAATACGCCAAAAGGGCGTGGGAGGCAGCACAGGCAGGCGTGGTTTTCAACGCGGTGGAGGTGGAAGCGAGCCCCAGCCGGCTGGTGCCCCTGCGGCCGTTGCCGGTGGCGGTGAAACCTAGAGACTAGACCAGGGTTGCGGTTTCCGTGAGCTGGCGAAGGGCCTCCTCCACTTCGGCCACCACGTAATCGGGGGTGGAAGCGCCAGCGGTAATGCCCACGCAGTGAACGTGGGCAAACCACTCGGGACGCAGGTTTTCCGCGCCTTGAATGAGGTAGGTGGGCTTGAAGCGCTGACAGATTTCAAACAAATGCCTGGTGTTGGCAGAGTTCCTGCCGCCAATGACCAAGACCACGTCCACCTCTGGGTCCTGGGCTAACTTGCGGGCGGCGTCTTGGTTTTCTTTGGTGGCGTAGCAAATGGTATCGGCGCGGTGGGTGTGGGGGTTTTGGCTTTCGATGAAGCGGGCGACTTCTTCGAAGTCTTCTGCGTTGAGCGTGGTTTGGTAGAGGATCTTGATAGCTGGAAACTGGCCCCAGTCCACGGCGCGAGCCTCCTCCAGGCTTTGAATCACGTGGTAGCAAGCGGGGTCCAGATCGTGGGTATAGCCAATGACCTCCCGATGGTGACGTTCGCCAATGAACACCAAGTGCATGCCGGCTTCCAAGGCGCGCGTGGCTTCCTTGTGGATGTCGTAGACGAACTTGCAGGTGGTGTCCAAGATTTCAAGACCCAGTTCCCGAGCCCTTTGGTGGTAGGAGGGCGGTACCCCATGGGCAGAAAAGACGATGACCGGTTCTTTGGCATCTTCCATGCGTTGCACGGTGCGAACGCCCAGCTTCTCCAGATCTGCCACTACCCGTTCGTTGTGCACCACCTGCCCCAGGATGGCGGCTCGCCCCCCGCTTTGGGCAAAGCGCCGCACTTTGATGTCGGCCACCCTTACCCCGGAGCAAAAGCCGTACTTTTCCGCGCGCTTAATCTTCACACCCATACCGCCTCAGCTAACAGCTGAACCTCAAAAAAGCTTCCGGGCCCCAGCCGGCAAGACGCCTGCGGTAAGCGAGAAAAGCGTCCCTCACATCGTCCATGTGATCGCCGGAAAACTTGGCAAGAAAAGCCCGCGCCAGCACGAAAGCCACCACGTTTTCCAAAATTACCCCCAAGGCCGGGACGGCCGTCACATCCGCACGTTCGTAGGCTGCAGGTTGCGGGGTAAGCGTAGCCAGGTCCACGGAAGGTAAGGGCTTTCGCAGGGTAGCAATGGGTTTCATGTAGGCGCGCAGCACAATGTCCTCGCCGTTGGTGACCCCGCCTTCCAAGCCGCCGGCGTGGTTGGAACTACGGCGCAACCCTGGCGCGCCGGGCACAATGGGGTCGTGGGCTTGCGAACCAGGACCCAAGGCCACTTCCAAGCCCGCCCCAAGGGCCACAGCCTTCACCGCTTGAACCGCCATGACGGCTTGTGCCAGTTGTCCATCCAAGCGCTCATCCCACTGCGTGTAGGAGCCCAAGCCTGGGGGCACGCCGTGGGCCACCACCCCCAGGATGCCCCCCAAAGTGTCACCCTGGTGCTTTACGGCTTCCACGTAGGCCACCAGTTCTGGCTCTTTTTCGGGAAAAGGCGTGCGCAAGGGGGAGTTGTCCTGCACGCGCGACAAAAGCTCAAAAGAAGGGGGCCCATGGTGCAGAATCTTTTCCCCCAAGGCCAAAACCCCGGAACGGATCTCCACCCCAAAAACCCCCAAAAACTGCTTGCACACCGCCCCGGCAGCCACCCGTGCTGCGGTTTCCCGCGCCGAAGCCCGCTCGAGGATGTTGCGCAGGTCTTTCCGTTGGTGGAACTTCCAAGCACCGGCCAGGTCGGCGTGCCCGGGGCGTGGCGCGGTGAGACGTCGTCGGGCTGCGGACGCTGCATCCACGGCCCAGGGGTCCATCACCTTTGCCCAATTTTCAAAGTCACGGTTGGGGATGGCCAGCACCAGTGGCGAACCCAGGGTTTCACCGTTCCGCAGCCCCGCCCGCACTTCTACCCGGTCCTTTTCAATCTTCTGCCGCCCGCCTCGTCCAAAGCCGTGTTGGCGGCGCGCCAGTTCTTGGTTGATGGCTTCCTGGGAAAGGCGCAAACCGGCGGGCAAGCCGGAAAGCACCGCGCAAAGCTCGGGACCGTGGGACTCTCCGGCGGTGAGTAGGGAAAGCATCAGCTCTTGCCTCCCCCCCCAGCCTCGAAGGTAACCTGCAAAAGGAGAATTTGCTCGCCGCGCTGAACGGTGAACGGCACGGTTTCTCCGGGTTGGTGATCGCCTAAGGCGTACATGTAGTCGTAAATGTTGTGCACCACCCGCTCCCCCACCTTGAGGACCACATCACCGGCCATGAGCCCCGCGGCTTCCGCTGCCGATCCCCCCCGCACGCCGGACACCTTCACCCCTCGCCCTTCGAAGCCGTATTCGGGAATTAACCCGGTGCGTACCTTAAAACTCCGGCGGGGGCCTTCTTCCTGGGCGACCTTTTGGTAGGTGGGGCGTTGGGGGAGGTTGGCCACTGCCCGGACGGTATCGGTGGCGAACTGGACCACTTTGGCAAAGCCTGGGTAGTTGAGCTTTTCCGCATCGTCGCTGGGCTTGTGGTAGTCCTCGTGGGCTCCTGTGAAAAAGAAGAGCACCGGAATGCCAGCACTGTAGAAGCTAGAATGGTCAGAGGCACCGTAACCGCCGGCGGACGTGGTAAGTTTAAGGCGGTGCTTGCGGTTGAGCCTGGGGATGAGCTCGGCCCACTCCTGGGCGGTACCGTAGCCACCTAAGATTAGGCTTGGCCCTTTCTTGGGTCTTCCCACCATATCCAGGTTCACCATGGCTACCACCCAATCTTTGGGCAGCGGAAAGTTTTGAATAAGGTACGAGGAGCCTAAAAGGCCCATTTCTTCGGCGCCAAAAGCCACAAACAGCACTGAACGCTTGGGTGGTTTTGCCGCCAATTGGCGGGCGATTTCCAAAAGCGCTGCCACGCCTGAGGCGTTGTCGTCCGCGCCGTTGTGCACGGCGCGCACCTCAGGAGCAAGGGAGTTGCTGCCCGGGCCACCAAAGCCCAAGTGATCGTAATGAGCGCCCACCACTACAAGCTCATGACCCAGCTGGGGGTCGCTTCCGGGCAGAATGGCCAGAACGTTGGCCGTTTTTCGCCGCTCCGGTTGGAGGTCGGCGCGAATGTGGGCTAAAACAGCTAAGGGCCGGGACGCCGGCTCGCGCCGGGTGTCCATGCGCTCTTGCAGTTCCCGCAGGGAAAACCCCTGGTCGGCAAATAACTTTTCCGCAAGGCTCGTGGCAATGGCCATGACCGGCACGCCGGCATCGGCAAAGGAGTAGTCAAAGGGCACCTTCACGGGCTCGCCAGACTCCTGGGACGCAGGACCTGTGGCAATGAGAACCGCGGCGGCACCCTTGGCCACAGCGTCGGAAACTTTGCGCCGTAGCGGCAGGTAAGGCGCAAAGGGGGAGGAGGGGTCGTCACCCGCTGGTGAAAACCGCAAAAGGAGTACCACCTTCCCTTTCACATCAACCCCTTGGTACTCGTCGTAGCCAGCATCGGGGGCCGAAATCCCATAACCCACGAACACCACCTCCCCCTCGGCTTCCCCTGCAGCTGAGAACGGCACCGGGGAGAAATCCTGGGGAGGCGCTTGGTAGGTTACGGCCCCAGAAAAGCGCAGGACGCTCTGGGTGCCAGGGGTGACGTTGGCTACAAAGCTAAAGTCTTGGAAGTAGCTCCCATTATCTCCCGCCGGCAAAAGCCCCAAAGTCGCAAAGCGCTGCGCGACGTAGGCGGCCGCCACCTGCGCCCCTACCGTTCCAGCCCGCCGTCCCTCCAAGCCAGAGGAAGCCAAAAAGTACACGTCTTGGCGAAGGCGGGCGACATCGGCTGCGTGGAGCGTCGTTGTTGCGAAAACAACCGCTAGCAGGAGATGCCTTTTCATGACCCCTCCACTGTGGAAGTGTAAACCACCGGCAAGGCGCGGGGTGGCTGCGGTCTGCCGCGGCCTTTTTGGTCCCGGCTTTCCCTTTTTGGCGTGCGCTTTGTGGTTCTTGCGCCCGTCTCCGCCTCTTGTTATAAGCCGATTATTTGCTACGCTATGCAAAAAGGAGGTTTCTATGCGTTTTTTGGCTCTGTGCCTTGCGTTTTTTCTCACCTATGGGGGCGTTGTCTCTGGGGAGACACGAAAGGAGGTCCCGTTGAAATTGGGTTCTTGGGTGACGCTGGAGGCTTCCGAGGCGCCCATTACTCTGCACCGCTGGCTTTTGAACAAGTACCCAGGCCCCGTGCCAAAGAAGGATTGGTACTTTGACCCCAGCTACCATCAACTTTTGTTCTTTCAGGTGGAGTTTTCCAACCCCACCGGTAAGGATTACAACCTCCATTACCTTCTGGAGCTTCTGGACGCCCAAAACGCGGTTATTGACGGTTTCCGCGGGGTGTTGGAGCTGGATGATGGCAAGGTTCACGCGCTGGTGCACGCGGTGTTCCCCACCGCGCAGTATGGCTTGCGGCACGCCCGTAAGGTTCGCGTGCGCTTTTACGTGGTGCCAGACTAACGGGTAAGCTGCCCGCCGCCGGCTGCGGTGGGCGTAAAACTCAAACGCCAAGGGGGACGTGGGCCTTTTCCACGCTGCAAGCCAAGGCGTAGGCTCGATCTAAAAGCTGCGGCAAGGTGGTTTTGGCAAAGGTAGCCTGCTTGGCACAGCTCCAAAGCTTTCACCCTTTTTGCAGGACCGCCGTGGAGAAATGTGGGGCCGCCGCGGAGAAATGTGGGGCCGCCGGTTATCTGCCGCGGGGGGCACGGCCACGAGCTCCCTGACGCGGGGGGCACCCGCCACGCCCACCCGCCCTGAGGCCCCCCGCGCCCCCAACGCGCGCACCGGCAAAGCCGGATGCGCGCTCCACCCACCCGTGGCCGGCTTGGCCCCCCGCACCCTAACGCTTGGCCCAGCAAAGCTGGGCCTCGCTGGCATGCTCTGGACACTGTCCTGCAAAACCCGCGCGGAGCGCGGGTCCCACATTTTTTCCTTGTGGGCAGCAGATGCACAACAAATGTGGGGCCGCCGCTCCGCGGCGGCTATTCGTGTTTTTTGCAGGACCTGTGCCGTTTTGTGGTGACGCAACGCGGGTCCTTGCATTGGTTCCGGGAAGGCCTTAACATGAAAAGTGATGCGAATCACTTCCCTGCTTTTCGCGTTTTTGGCATCGGCGCTGGCCGGTGAAGAGCTCTTTGTGCCGGTGGCGGTGCAAAAGCAGGGGCAGGAGGGGGCTTGGTGGAACACCGAGGTTTGGGTGGTCAACACCACCAGCTCCTTGGCCCGTTGGGGGGTAGTGTTTTTGCCAGCGGGCCAAGCCAACGGAGATCTGTTGCGGCAGGAGCCTGAGCGCGTCGAAGAGCTTGCGGGCTTGGCTTCCACGGTGCGAGCCGATTTGGTGCCGCAAGGGGGGTTGGGGGCGTTGCGCTTTGTGGTTTCGCCGGGTGTGGTGGTGGGGGCTCGGATTTACAACGCCTCGGGTCGGGTGTCTTCGGCGCAGGTGCTCCCGGCTCTCTCCCGCGAGCAAGCGGTGCGCCGGGGCGAGCTGGTGCACCTCACCGGTCTTCGGCGCAGCGCTCAGTTTCGTACCAACGTGGTTCTGTTTTGCCCGGGGCCGGAAGGGGCCACTGTGCGGCTGCGGGTGTGGGGGGAGCGGGGTGAACTATTCGGCGAGCAAACCTACGGTTTGGCGCCGGGCGGGCTTTTGCCGTTGGACGACGTGCTTTTGAGTTTTGGTGTGCAAAGGGCAGAAGCTGCGCGCATGGAGGCCAGTGGCAGCGCCCTGTTTTTCCTGCTGGCTTCGGTAGTGGATGGCCGGTCCGGGGCGGCTGCTTTGCACTGGCCTCAACGACCCGCCGGTTCTCGCTAGGAGAGCACGTACCAGGGAAAAGCGGATGCGGTAAAGGCAGCTAGGCATTTGCGTTTCTTTGAATAATGACCAGCGTTCGATCATCGCTGGGAACAGCGCTTTGGGAGTAACGCGTGAGTTCCCTTTCGACCTCCTCCCACAGCTCGTCCAAGGGGCGTTTGCGGTGAAACACCAAGAGCTCCACAAGACGGTCAATACCAAACTCTTCGCCCTGAGGGTTAGTGGTTTCCGTGACCCCATCGCTGTAAAGGACAAGCGTTTCGCCAGGTTGCAAAGCCACCTGCTCCTGGTTGTAAAGCTGGTCGTCAAAGATTCCTAAAGGCGGACCGGTAGAGGCGAAGGTTTATGCGCTGCCTTGGGCGTCCACCAAAATGGCCGGGCAGTGGCCGGCGTTGCAATAGGTGACCACCCCAGAGGGAGCGTCAAGCTGGGCGAGAAAGGCGGTGGCAAACTTGCTAGCATCGGTGCGGGCAAAGAAAAGCCGGGATACCCGAGTGCACACCTCTGAAGGCGGAAGGTTAAGGTGTATCGGCCCCGCAAAGAGGGCCTCCAGCGAGGCTGCCAACAGTGCTGCCCCAATGCCCTTCCCCGACACATCAGCCACCAGCGCTATGCACCCCCCAGGGGAGGGGAGGAGCTGATAAAAGTCCCCGGAAACCACCCGGGAAGGCACGTTGCCCCCCAAGATGGTGTACCCCGGTAGCCGGGGGACTTCCTCCCGGAACAGACCCACCTGAATGCGCCTGGCCAGGGCCAGCTCCTGCTCCAGCTGCTTTTTTTCAGCGGCTTCCAAAGCCAGGCGCAGGTTGCGCAGACGCATGGCCGCCACCGAGGCCAAAGGCACGACGAACTCCAAATCTTCTTGGGTGAAGCGTCGCACTGCCAAGCGGGAGGCGCACACTAAAAGCCCCAGCGCCACATCTTCGGTAAGGAGGGGAACCGCGAGGATGCTGCGCACTCCTACTGACCGTAAGCTCATAGCCTCCTGGAAGCGGGCATCGGTGAAGGCATCTACCACCAAGGCCGCAGCTTTCTTGTCCACCACCTCGCGCACCAGCGAGCGGGAAAGAAGCAGCTGGTCATAGCAGTCCTTTTGGCAGCGGCTGGCGGCACAAACGAAAGAGCCTCCTTCCTCCTTGAGGAAAATGGCCGCTTGGTCCGGACCCAGCTGGGAAAAAACTTGGTCCAGAACCAAGGTCAATAGGCCTTCTTCGGTGACTTGCGAAGCTAGGGCCTCATGGGCTTTGGCCAAAAGGGAAAGCCTTTGGGCGTTCCGACGTAGGGTTTTTTTGGAGGCGTCAGCAGCTACCGGCAAGGCGTCCACGCCGCTGTCCTCTAATACCTTGGCTACGGGCGTCAAAAGCGTGGTTTCTCCTACGGCGCCATCGGCGACTTCCGCAGGTGCGCCGCACTCCAGCACTTTGATGCGCACTTGGCCAAGCTGCAGGGTGTCCCCCACACGCAGGGTTTGAGGTGCTGTCACCGGGCGACCGTTAACAAATGTGCCGTTACGGGAGCCCAGGTCCTGGACGGTCCAGCCGAAAGGCCCGGGCTCCAAGAGGGCATGCCGGCGAGAAAGGGAAGGCTCCCATAAGGAAAGCGTTACGTCCTCAGCACGCCCCACAGTAACTGGTCCTTTGAGAAATGTGCGCTCGTCGCTGGCGCCGTTGGGCAGGGTTACGGTTAGTCTGAGCATAATCGGCACGATTCACGGAAGTGGTGGCGGGAGCTCAAGGGGTGCGTTCCACTTCCCCGGCCATGGGTACAAAGCGCACCGGGATCACGTCCTTTTCGCTGTAGCCTTCGGCTTCCCGGGTGATGACCTTGAGCTGCTGGTAAAAAGAACCCACTGGTATCACGAGCCTTCCCCCCGTTGTCAGCTGCTGGAGCAGAGGCTCGGGGATCTTCTCTGGAGCAGCGGTAACGATGATGCCGGCAAAAGGTGCTTCTTCCGGCCAACCCCTGTAGCCATCACCGACGCGCACGTGGACGTTGGCGTATCCCAAACGCTTTAACCTCTCAGCTGCCTGCGCCGCCAGGGTGGGGCGTATTTCAATGGTAAACACCTGGCAGCCCATAGCGGCTAGAACGGCCGCTTGATAGCCGGAGCCGGTGCCCACTTCTAAGACCTTGTCCCCAGGCTTCACTTGCAGGAGCTCGGTCATGAGGCCCACGATGTAGGGTTGGGAAATGGTTTGCCCTTCGCCAATGGGAAGTGGGTGATCCTCATAGGCTTGCTCGCGAAATTCCTCAGGAACGAAGAGGTGTCTGGGCACTTCTCGCAGGGCTGAAAGTACCCGCTCGTCCTTCACTCCCCGAGCGGCAATTTGCGTTTGCACCATGGCCGCCCGCACCGCGGCCCATCGGGTATCGTCTTGGGGCTTTCTGCCGTCGTTGCCGCAGCTGCCAAAGATGCCCAACAAAGCCAAAGGCCAAATCACCCACATCCTCCTCACGGCCCACCTCTGGCCACGAAAACGTCGGCCCCTGCCACCACGGTCCGCACCACTTGGGCCGACAACACCGCATCCTCCTCCAAGGCCCGATCAAAAACCGTGAAATCGGCGAAGAATCCCGGGGCAATGCGACCCCGCTGGTTTTCCTCAAAGGCAGCGTAGGCTGCCCACGTGGTGTACCCGGAAAGAGCCTCGGAAAGCGTCATGCGCTCCTGGGGGTTCCATCCCCCTGGGGGCTGATTTTCCGGGGTCTTGCGGGTCATAGCTGCCCACATCCCCAAACGGGGGTCGGGGTTTTCCACCGGAACATCGGAGCCCAGACACAAACGAGCGCCGGTGCTCAGCAATGACCGCCAGCGGTACGCCCAAAGGATGCGCTCAGCACCCAAGCGCGCGGGGGCCCAAGGCATGTCGGAAGTGCAGTGTGTGGGTTGCACGGAGGCAATGACCCCCAGCTGGGCAAAGCGGGGCACGTCCTCCGGACGCACCACTTGCGCGTGTTCAATGCGGGCCCGGAGGTGGCGGCCCCTTCCTTCCAGTATCTGCTGGTACACGTTTAAAACCTGGTGCACAGCCTCATCGCCAATGGCGTGAATACACGGCTGGAAACCGGCGGAAGCAGCTTGCGCCACCACCTCGCGGAGGCGAGAAAGCGGTGTTACCGCAAGCCCGGAGTGCCCAGGGGAATCACTGTAAGGCTGGGACAACCACGCCCCCCGGGAGCCAAGGGCACCGTCGGCGTAAAGCTTGACAGCGCGCACCGTGAGCATCCCCTGCTGGTCCCGCTGCACACCCTTGGCGAACTCGTGGGATAAAAGCTGCGGGTTGCTCCCGTCCAGCATCACGTAAACGCGAATGGGGAGACTGCCTTTGCCCACCAACTGCCGGAGCGACTCCAGCTCTTGGGCATCGGTGCCAGCGTCGTGAATGGCGGTAAAGCCCAACGCTGCCAGCTTCTCAGCCGCACGAAGCTGTCTTCGGTTGAGGTCGTGCAGGCTTGGGGGGGGAAGAACCCGCTGCACCAGGTCAGCGGCAGCATCTAACAGCACACCCGTGGGTTCGCCCTTCCCGTCCCGGAGGATCTGGCCACCTGGAGGATCGGGAGTAGCGGCGGTAATGCCGGCCAGCTGCAACGCCCTTCGGTTGACCAAGATGGCGTGCCCATCCACGCGCCTGGCGACCACGGGGTGGTGGGGTACGGCTTGGGAAAGCTCTTGATGGTGGGGAAAACTTTTGTCCGGCCAAAGGTTTTGATCCCAACCCCAAGCCAACACCCAGCTTTCTGGAGGCAGTTGGGCAGCTCTTGCGGCTAAAAGCTTTACCACCTCTTGGAAGCTCGCGGTTGCCCTGAGATCCACGGTTTCAAGGACCAAGCCAAAACCCGTAAGATGGCCGTGGCTTTCGGTAAAACCCGGGTACACGTGGGCGCCGGAAAGGTCCACCACCTCTTTGGCCTTCTTTTGCCAGCGCGGCGCTTGCCCCGGTGGCACTAAAGCCACGATTTTGCCGTCTTTTACGGCTATTTCCAGGCGTCGGGTAACGTTGGGGAGGTGGACGTTACCGCCCACCAAAAGACGATCCACGGGGGGAGGGCCTCCGCAGGCGGTCATGACCAGGAACATAAACACCCCACCAAGAGCACGCACGCCTTCACTGTACCCCTTGCCCTCGGCGCTTGCAAACCCCTAAGCTTTCTTTGGGAGGTGACCATGAGACCGGCCAAGGGCTTGAACCGCAGGGAAGTACTGGCAGCAGTTCCAGCGGTGGCAGCAGCGCAAGCCATAAAACTTGGGGGTCCATCGCAGCCGCTGCCCGTGGCTGTGGCTTCCAGTAACGGTCTGCGGGCAGTGGCGGAAGCCGTCAAGCGCATGGAGCAGGGTTTGCCGCCGGTGGATGCGGCGGTGGCGGGCGTGAGTTTGCTGGAAGCCGATCCCGACGACGTGACCGTTGGCTACGGAGGTCTCCCCAACGAAGAAGGGGTGGTGCAGCTGGATGCGGCGGTGATGGACGGCACCACCATGCGCGCGGGGGCGGTGGCGGCCTTGGAGGGTATCAAGCACCCGTCACAGGTGGCGTTGGCTGTGATGCGCCGTACCACGCGGGTTCTTCTGGTGGGGGAAGGGGCCAAGAAGTTTGCGCGGGCGCACGGCTTCACAGAGGAAAACCTCCTCACCGAACGGGCACGAAAAATTTGGCTTTATTGGAAGGAAAACGCCGCGCCTTCCGATGACTGGCTGCCGGATCCCAAGGAGCTGGAGGATCCGGACATCCGCTGGTTTGTGGAAAGGTTTGGCGATGCGTACTTCCGTCCCCAAGGCACCATTCACCTTTCGGCGGTGGATGGCCAGGGCCGGGTGGGGTGCTGCACCACCACTTCCGGTTTGTTTTTCAAGCTACCAGGTCGAGTGGGGGATTCACCGCTTATCGGCTGCGGGCTTTACTGCGATGCGGAGGTGGGTTCCGCCGGTGCCACCGGTCACGGGGAATCCAACATCATCGTGGTGGGCGCGCACACGGTGGTGGAGTTCATGCGCCAGGGGAAAAGCCCCGAAGAGGCGTGTCTTTCCACCCTGCAGCGGGTGGTGCGCAATACCCGGGAGGTGTACCTCAAAGACGCGCAAGGGAGGCCTAAGAACAACCTCACCCTTTACGCGGTCAACGTGCGGGGTGAAGTGGGGGCGGCGAGCCTTTGGTCTGGGAGTCAGTTTGCGGTGTGTCGCACCGGCCAGGCCCCGGAACTGCGCGCCTGTGCTTACCTTTTCCAACGCCCGCAACGGACACCGTAGGGGTCCTGGGGTACTTGCAAATTTTTTGACGCTTGACCATCGTAATTAAAGGAAGGTCGGTAGGTGCACCGACCGGGAGGTGTCTATGCCCGTGTATGAGTACGCCTGCCAGGATTGCAAGAAGCGGTTTGAGATACGTGCCAGCCTGCAAGAACGGGAAAAAACTAAGGTGCAGTGCCCCCACTGCCAATCGGAGAAAGTGGAGCGGGTATTTTCCGCCTTTTACGCTAAAACCTCGCGCAAGAGCTGAAAGACATCGTTGCTGAAGTTTCAGACCTGGCCTTGGGCGACTCAGGCTGGCGGGGTACACGTGTCGCTTCGCTTGCAACGTGGTTTGGCGTGATTGGGGTGCCGTTGGGAGTACGAGGCCCCGCAGGGCCATGGCAGGAAAAGGTGGGCATTAGAGTTTTTTCCCAACACAAAGCGCCCCGGCTACTGGCCGAAGCATGAGCTTCTGTAGGTCGCGCCCTACGGTAACGGTGGGTACGACTAGAGGATTTGTCCGCCAGGTACCTGGAGCGGAGCAACCTCGGGCAAGCGGGAACGCACCTCCGCGCTACCCGCGAATACCACCAACACGGTGTCTCCGTGGCCGCTCACCTCCACCCCGTACGCGGTGCCGCGCACGGCGAGGGTGGCTCCCGGGGTGACTACCAGCCGCTCCTGGTTACCGAGGAGGGCGTCAAACTTCCCAGAGCTTGCCTTTTTGTAGCTCTAACAAAACCCCTGGTTGGTCACTGGCGAGCACTACCCGTGTTAAGGGGAAAAGCTCAAAACGACAGGCTTGAGTGGGAACCGCCAGCACCGCGCGACCGAAAAGGCCGGTGCGCACCCTCTCGCCACCAAAAGCTGCCGCGCCGACGGTGGCCCGCCGCTCCTCGTGGCCAGAGCTCACCACCACCTTGCCCTTGACCTGCTCGAAGCGGTATGCCAGCGGCGCATCCCCCTGGGCTGCCGCAAACACCAAGGCCAAAACCGCCAAATGCCTCACGGCTCGTCCTCCTCGCCGTTCTCGTTTTCAAGTTTTATGCCAAACCCCTTGAGGTTTCGCGTCAGGGTCTTGCGGTCTATGCCCAGAAGCTGGGCGGCGCGGGTGCGGTTGCCGTCTACCTAGGAAAGGACCGCCAAAATGTGATGGCGCTCGGCTTCCTCCAGGGAGGTGAGGGCATGGCTTGCGGCTGGCGCGGTGTTGGGGAAAGGCGAGGTTTGCCACAGCCGCCGCAGCTCGTCGGCATCGGCCAATCCCTTGGTGTTAATGAGCATACGGCGCACCACTTGCTCCAGCTCGCGCACATTGCCCGGCCAAGGGTGGGCCGCAAGCATGGCGAGCACTTCCACCGAGACTTGCGGGATGTCCCGGGCGCGGTTGCGAAAATCAGGGCGAAGGCTCTTCCCTACCGGCAGCGGTTGGGGATCCACGAGCGCCGCCGCCGCCAAGGAAAGGGCCGGCAGCGCGCGGTTTCCCGCCTGCTTGCTGGCGGCAACGGTGCGCACCACGCCGTCGTGATCAGCATCGTAGGTGGCGTGGGCTAAGGTACCCGCGGACACCAAGGGTGGGGCTGGCAAAATCCAGCTCTGATTTTGCGGTTGCGGCACAGCTGGCAAGACCGCGGGCACACGCTGCAGCGAGGTGGCCAAGGAAGCATCGTAGGGGTCCGGTTCCACCAAAAGCAGGTCCACCACCAACCCCCGGGCGCCCGCCGCACTGATGGCGGAGGCCACTTCCGCCAAACGCTTTCGGGGCCAAGGGAAGCGCCCAAAACGGACAAGGGACGCCTCGTCCACCACCACCGCCACGGTAAAACGCGGTGGCCGCGGGGTTGCCCAGGACAACAGGAGATCGCGGAACGGAAGCTCCCACCGGTCCGCCAGGCCGCTGCCGGTGAGAACCAGTACCACCACTGCTGCGGCCAGCGGCAACCTGGTTTCTGGCTTGAGCAACCGCTGCCATCTGCCGCCGTGCTGGTCTTTGGTGGATCGCGACCGTGGCGTGCCCATGGTCACTCACTATAGCTGCACTGGCGGGGGAAAAAGGTAGCCGTGTGGCACGCGCTTTCGGTGCGTGCATCTTGCTTTAGCACTTGCCTACGCGCCTGCGGGGGAGGGCTTTTGGGGTGCTACAGGAAATGAACGTTCTGGCCACGCCTGGCGTGGACAGGTATGAGGTCTGGGAAATCAGCGGCAGGGCTCTTGGTTTGTGAGGTGCATGGCAAGGGCCAAGCGCTTTTGTTCCCGGATCCGTGACGCCGTGATCCCTGATGTTTCGGACGCTGGCCCCGTGGTGGGTATACTCTGGCTCAGAAAAGTGGGGTTTTCCGATCCCAGGGAGGGAAATCTGGGTTGCGAGAGGAGAGCGTATGCCACGGAACATGACCAAGCTTGTGGGTCTTGTGGCTTTGCTTGTGAGCTGCGGGTACCAAGGTCCCAAAGAACCCGTGCCCCAGCCAGTCAAGCGAGCTGGCGAGGAGGTGGCAGAGCAAGCGTCGCTTCTGGAGGTGCGCGATTACCTGCAACACGCGTTTCAGCCGCCGCCGGATCGGCGGTTCCTGCTGGCCGTAAGCGACATGGCGCAACTGGCTTTGGGAGAAGCGTCGGTGAAAACCACCGCGGTTTGGCAGGAAAACGCCTGGGTTGTTCACTACGGTGCAACCCCGGTGGGCAGCCTGCCGCCGTGGCCGGTGTTTGCCGATTACTGGCAGCTGCTGCGCTCTTGGGCGGATAAACTGCAACCAAAGGTGCTTGCCACCTTTAAGGGCGGGCAAGCACGAGCAGGCTTTCGCGAGCCTGCGGGGAACTACCTGGAGCAAGCGCGGGAGCTGGCTCGCCAGTGGCAAAAGAAGCCTTCCCAAAAGACCCTGGAAAGCGCCGCTCGGTTGGCAACGGTTTTGGCTGCCCATCACTTGGATTTGCTGGAAACGGCGGATGAGGTCCCCGCCCATGCGCTGGCCTTGGTGGCTTTGGCTGAAGCCCTGGGCGGGGAGTTCCACCAGGAAAGAGCGGTACTTGCCTTGTGCCTGGGCTACTGGCCCGGGGATGAGCTTCTGGGGAAACTGGAGCCCCAGCACCCTCTGGTTTTGTTCTTGAACAACAAAAACCACGAGCTGGACGCTCGTGTTAGTCGGACTTCAGATGCTTTGACGGTGCTTTTTGCGGCAGAAAGCCTGGGGGAGCGCTTGCTTTTTTCCCGGGCGTATTCCTTGGCGCAGAAAAGGCACAACGAGGACCCTTTCGCTTTGGTTTGGCTTCGGGCCTTAGGGCCGCAGCACGAAATGTCGGTGGCCCGGAAGCTGGGTTGGCAGGCGCTGGTTTCGGCAACGGCATGGGCCCGGGGGAGGCTGCCGCGAGCACGAGAGCAACACCCGCAGGAACAGCTTCTTCGCACTTTTGAAAAGGCTCTCGCCTCGCGCTCCTGGCCACAAGGCGCGCTTTTTCCGCGCTCGTGGCAGCAAAGTTTTGCCAAAGGGCTTTTTGCTTCGGGCGTTATGATCCTGGTGGATTACGCTGTGGAACAGTTCGCCGAGGTAAGCACGGCCCAGGAGCTTGAAAAACACCTGGGAAGCGCCAAAACCCCTTGGGGTCGAGAGGTGGCGCAGTGGGTGGGTCACGTGGTAGGGACCTTTCTCGGAAAACAGGATCAAAGCGCCCTGCTGCGCGCCCTGGCAACCCCTGGCGCTTTGGGAGGTAAGGCAAAAATGGCGCTTTTTAAGCAAGTGGACAAAACGCTGGCCTACGGCGTTCCCGAACGGCTGGCAGCGGCGCGGGTGGCTTTTTGGGCCCTGGACAACCGACCGACCCACCGGGAGCTCTTGGTTTTTTTGGCTCGCGCTGCGCTTTTGGATTTGGAGTTGGGGGAGAAGGTAGCGGAGGAACTCTACCGCTGCTGTCGTTTGCTTTTCCCAGGGTGGGTCGTGTTTGCAAAAAGCATTGCGGGTGAGTCTTCGCTGCTTTGGCAGTGGGTAAACGATCCTACCCTTGCCCCACGGGTACGGGCCACGGCCTTTGTATACCTCGCCCGCATGCCGGACCAGCCGTTGCCTGCCTTGGCAGAAGCTTACGAAAGCCTCTGGGAAGCCGTCCCAGATCCCTGGAATCTGGCCGAGGCTATGGCTCGGGTTTTGGTGGGCCGTGGCCATCCGGAAAAAGCTGTGCTCGTCTTGCAGCAGGCGTGCGAGCGTATGCCCCGTGGTGGCCTTGAGTACGCCATAGCTCGGGCTTTTTTGGCGAAAGTCCTCTTGCAAATGGGGAAAAACCAAGAAGCCCTTGCTACCGTGGAGGAAGTGGTCAGCTCCTACCAGGGAGGTGTGCTTGTGACCTACGTACAAGCGCTTCTTTCTAACGGGAAAAAGCAAGAAGCTTTGGAGTGGGCGCAAAAGGCTTGGCAACGCTACCCGTTTTCCGTTTATACCCTTTTGGCAGTCATGGATGCCTATTGGGCTTTGGGCGACTACCAAGCGGCGGCCCAAGCTCTTGCCCGCTACGGCTATCCCATTTCGGCAAAAAGCTGGCGTTTTGATGTGGGACCGGTGTTTGCCCGCCGTTTTCGTGGCCGCCCGCAAGAAGCGGTGGCAGCCCTCAAGGCCTTGGGGCGCAAAGTGGAAGGCGAAAAACTCGTGACCCTTGCCCACGAGTGCGCCAACCGAGGCGATGTGGCCCTTGCCTTTGCAGTGGCCGAAAGAGCGCTGTGGCCGCCGGGACGTCCGGATGTGGTGTTTGAAGCGTACCGCTACCTCCGGCAGCTGCAAGGGAAGAACGAAGCCCAAAAGTGGCTTACGTCGAAATTGCAGGTGGAACCCTGGAATCGGGTTTCCTACGAGTGTTGGGACTCGGAAAGCTATGAGGTGCTTTGGGACCTGCTGCCCGAGGAACCGCAGGGGGACGGGGCGGAGAGGGTTTGGGTCCAGCGGGCGGCTGCCCTGGCAAAAGGTTTTGACCCCGGTGGCAAACCGCGGCAGTACCTGCTGCAAAAGTTTTCCTCACCGGCTGTCCCAACCGAGGCCACAGTGGTGCGGTACTTGCTGGACCTTGCCACCCCTACCGAAAAGGAAACGCTCCTCCGCACCAAAATGGCTCTGCGCGATGGCGGGGAGCTTGCCTATTACCTGGGCTTAAAAGCCCAGGGGGAGGGACGCTGCCGCGAGGCGGTGCGCTGGTACCGCGTGGCCATTGAGCGCTTGCCTTTTGTTTCTTATCAGTTTCGCTGGGCTTACAGCCGCCTTTTCGCCTGGTGGAGCTGGGAAGCGTCTGTGGACCGGGCCTGTACGCTGGTGGGGCCGCAGTGGGTGGCTACGGAAGGTACTCTGTAAAGCCGCCCTTCGCATTCTTAAAAAAAACGGCCCGGCGGCAGCCGGGGCGTGATTTTTTCAAAACCGTTCCAAGGGTTACTGACCTAGGAGCTCCTTCACCAAGAACTCGGCATCGTAAAGCTTTTTAAGGGCCTCAGTCATGCCGGCAGTATGCACCGCCACTGCCCGGTTGGCGGTGATGTCGAAAACGAAGCGTCCCACCAGGGACTCGATGTTGCCGTCAAAGATGAGCCCCACAATTTCCCCTTGGCGGTTCACCACCGGCGATCCGGAGTTGCCGCCGATGATGTCGCAGGTGGAAACGAAGTTGAGGGGCGTGGCAAGGTTTAAGGTGTCCCTTTTGTCAAGCCAGCGCTGGGGCAGGTGGAACGGCGGCTTGTAGTCAAAGGAAGCGGCGCGGTCGTAAAGCCCGTAAAAGGTGGTCTTGGCTGGGGCAACGGTGCCGTTGTAAGGGTAGCCGGTAACGGTGCCGTAGGTCAGCCGCAAGGTAAAGGTGGCGTCGGGGTACATGCCTTTGCCGTAAATGGCAAAACGGGCCTTGCCAATTTTTTCCCCAGCCGTGCGCACCACCGACTCAATGGTGTCTTCGTACCACTTGCGCTCCTGGCGCAGGATGGGGTCCAAACGACGGGCCAAAGCAACGAGGGGATCGCTTGTGGCCGCCACCGCTTCTTCGCCGCCCGCCACCAGCTGCTTGCGGAACTCAGGATCAGCCAGCTTGCTACCGGCAATGGCTTCGTGAGCCACGTCTTCCGGGGTTCTGCCAGCAAGGGCAGCCTTCACGAAGGGGTCTTCGGGTCCCAGCTTTTCCATGGCTTCCCGCAAGCTGTCAGCAAGCAACACCTCTTCGAACTCGGGGTACACGGGCGCAGGGGAAAAGAGGCGGAACTTCAGTGACGGAAGCTGGCTTTCGTGAAAGCCGTCCAAGCGCTCGCCATCGGGTTTTTTCACCTCGGCCACGAGCTGCACGATGGAAAGCGCAATGCCGGGGAGCCGGTACCCGGAAAGCCTTCGGTAGCTGTACTCTTTTGCCCGAGCCCGGAAGCTTGCCTGGGCTTTTTCAATGGCTTGCCAAGCGTCCCCGTAGGCTTTTTGCCATTGGGGGTTAGCGGCTACCCTATCCCGCAGCTCCTTTTCCTCCTGGGCTTTGATTTGCAGAAGCTCGGGGTCTTTTAAGCCCTTGTACTCGCCGGAAAGTGCCTTCTTGGAGTTTTCAAGGCCGAAAATAAGACCTGCCGCTTGGCGTGCCTGTTCCTTGCCGCGAGCGGCGTACGCTCGCGCCACCCCTAGCCGACGCTCAATGCCTTCCAAGCGCATGGGGTAGGTGAGGTCCCGCAGGGTTTCCAGTTGCGCCAAGGTGTAAAGCCGGTTGGTGGAGCCGGGGTGGCCGGAAACGAAAACCAGATCCCCCTCGTTCGCTCCCTCCGGGTTCCACTTAAGGTAGTGTTGGGGCTTCACGGGCTTACCGTTCTCGTAAACCCGGAAAAGAGCCATGTCCAGGTCGTAGCGAGGATAGGTGAAGTTGTCGGGATCACCGCCAAAAAAGGCAATTTGCTGCTCAGGGGCAAAGACGAGCCGCACGTCGGTGTACTTCTTGTAGCGGTAAAGCCAGTACTCGCCACCGTGGTACAGGGTGACCACGTCCGAACGGAGACCGGTCTTTTCCATGCTTTCCTTTTCAATGGCAGCCATGGCGGCCTTACGGGCGTCGTTGGCTTCCTTTTCGCTCATACCTGGTTTCACGGCAGCAAGCACCCGTTCGGTGACGTTTTCCATGGAAACCAACACGTTGAGCTCCAGGTCAGGACAGGGGAGCTCCTCCTCTGGGGTGCGGGCGAGAAAACCATCGGCCACGTAATCCTTTTGCGGAGAGGAAACCTTTTGCAACTGCCCCAACGCCACATGGTGGTTGGTAAGAACGAGGCCGGTGGCGGAAACAAAAGAGCCGCTGCCCCCATCGTTGAAGCGCACCGAGGAAAGCCGCAGGTGGTCCAGCCATTCCTGAGTGGGGGTGAAATTGTACTTTTCCTGAAGTTGCTTCACCGGGGGGTTATCGAAGGTCCACATGCCCTCTTCCGCTGCAGCGAGGCTTGCCAAGCCGCAGGCCAGTACCGTTAAAAAAAGCCTTTTCATGTTCCCTCCTTGCGCCGGTTTGCTCCGGCAGCCATGGGTAGCTTACGTTGCTGTGAGCAGGCAAGTTTTCTTGTCCGTAAGGACCTGCTCACGAACGTTTTTAGTGTCGGCGCGGTGGGCGACCACCGCTGCCACGATGCCCACCGCCTCGTCGCTCCTCCCGTACGGTGTCCTCCCCCCGGGACGAAGGCGGCGGCGCCAGCAACGCCTTGCGGGAGAGCTTGATGCGATCCTGAGCATCAATGCCAATGACCTTGACCGTGACCTTGTCCCCCAACTTGAGCACATCGGTCACCTCGCGGATGCGCTCGTGGGCAATTTCCGAAATGTGCAACAGCCCATCCTGGTTGGGGAGGATCTCGATGAAGGCACCGTAAGGCTCAATGCGCTTCACCGTGCCCTCGAAGATTTCCCCTACCTGTACTTGGCGTGTGAGGTTTTCGATGATTTGCCGTGCTTTATGAGCTGCTTCCAAGTCGGGAGAAGCAATTTCCACGCGCCCATCGTCCTCGATGGTGATGCGAGCGCCGGATTGCTCGCAAATGGCGCGGATGGTTTTGCCACCGGGGCCAATAACGTCGCGGATCTTGTCGGGGTCAATGTACACGTTAATGATGCGTGGGGCGTACGGGGAAATGTCCGGCCGCGGTGCGGGGATGGTGGCGGCCATGATATCCAGAAGCTCCAGCCTTGCCCGCTTGGCTTGTTCTAAAGCCTTTTCCAGGATCTCCCGCGTCAAGCCGGAAACCTTGATGTCCATTTGCAAAGCGGTGATGCCGTCACGGGTCCCCGCCACCTTGAAGTCCATGTCCCCGTAGTGGTCCTCTTGGCCGGCAATATCGGTGAGCACCGCGTGCTTTTGACCGTCGCAAACCAGGCCCATGGCAATGCCAGCCACGGGCTGGGTAACGGGGACGCCAGCGTCCATTAGGGCCAGCGTGCCTCCGCACACCGTGGCCATAGAGGAAGAGCCATTGGACTCCAGGATGTCTGACACCACCCGCAGGGTGTAGGGGAAGGCTTCGGGTGAGGGAATGACCGGGGCCAGTGCCCGCCGTGCCAAGTTACCGTGGCCAATTTCCCTGCGGGAGGGTCCCCGCATGGGTTTTACCTCACCCACGGAAAACGGCGGGAAGTTGTAGTGCAGCATAAAGCGCTGCTGGGTTTCCCCTTCCAACGCCTCAATGATTTGCACGTCCTCGGAGGTCCCCAACGTGCAGGTAACCAGCGCTTGGGTTTCCCCGCGGGTAAAGAGCGCCGAGCCATGGGTTCGCGGCAAAAGCCCTACCTCGCACGTGACCTTCCGCATTTGGTCAAAGGCGCGGCCATCCAAGCGCTCGCCTTTTTCAAGCACAGCGTGTCGGAACTGGTCTTTAACCATACGGTGGATAATGGCCAAGACCCAAGGCGTTTTTTCTGCTTGTTCGTCTTCGGGCAAGCTAGCTTTCGCCTGGTCTTCCACCGCCGCAATGGCTTTCTTTTGCTGGAGCTTTCCCTTTACCCGCAAGGCCTCGTCCAAAGCCCCGGCAAACTGCTGCCGAATGGTGGCCTCAAACTCTGCGGGCCAAGGATCTGGGGGCGGCACCCAAGAGGGCTTGGGCTTGCCCACCTTTTCTGCTAAGGCCCGCTGCGCCTGGATGAGCTCCCGAATGTGATGATGGGCCAAATCAATGGCGTCCAAAATGGTGGCCTCGGACACCCCTTGCGCCCCAGCTTCCACCATCACCACCGCTTCTTCGGTGCCGGCCACCACGATTTCCAGCTGAGCGCGCGAGCGCTGGTCATGGGTGGGGTTGATGACAAAGCCTCCATCCACGAGCCCTACCCGCACCGCCCCCACGGGCGTGGAAAAAGGACAGTCTGAAACCATAAGCGCTGCCGACGCGGCGTTGATGGCCAAAACATCCGGATCGTTGGCGCCATCCGCAGAAAGCACGGTACCGATAATTTGTGTCTCTTGCCGATACCCTGCGGGAAAAAGGGGCCGCAGAGGACGGTCAATTAACCGCGCCGTGAGGATTTCCTTTTCGGTGGGGCGCCCTTCCCGCTTGAACCATCCACCGGGGATGCGGCCCCCGGCGTAGGTGTACTCGCGGTAGTCCACGGTTAAGGGCAAGAAATCCACCCCCACGCGGGGTTCCTTGGCAAAACAGGCGGTGACCAAAACCACCGTTTCCCCGTAACGAACCAAGCAGGCCCCATCGGCCTGCTTGGCAACTTTCCCCACTTCCAGTTGCAGGGATCTTCCTTCTAATGTGACACTTTCAATGACTTCCATGGCACTCCTTATCTCGAAACCCGCGAAAACCGAGCGCTTAGCGCCGCAATCCTAACCGTTCAATAAGGGCGCGGTAACGATTGATGTCCTTGCGCTTCAAGTACTCCAAAAGCCTTCGCCGCTGTCCTACCAGCATCAAAAGACCGCGCCGGGAGTGGTGATCCTTGACGTGGACCTTGAAGTGCTCGGTAAGGTACTCGATGCGCTTGGTCAGCAACGCCACCTGCACCTCGGGCGAGCCGGTATCGTGCTCATGCCGCCGGAACTCGGCAATGATTTGCTCTTTCGCTTGCGCGTATTCCCTTTCCGTCATCCTCGACTCCTTCTTCCTCAGCCTCTTCCTGCGGGGCTACCCCCCCAAAGCCTCTTACTTTACCATGGCAAGCCCCCTTGCTCAAGGCGGCGCGTTGCCTCATCAAAAATCTGCCCGAAAAGGGGTGGTTGCCTCACTTAAGAATCTGCCCGAAAGTAGGAGAAGGACGAGACTGCTTCTCGAGGGGGGAAGCGGAAATGGAGCTGACCATGGCTGAAAGGTAAGTGTTGGTGAAGGCGTTTGCCGGGCGGTATCAGCAAGCCACAAAGAAGGAGCGGGGTGTGATTTTGAACGAGTTTGTACTTGCCGGCGGTTAGAAGCGTTGGAACGAACCTTATGCGTTCCTGGTACGAGGGAGGTATAACGCCTCGGGGGT
>CALHAH010000038.1 GCA_937934115.1 uncultured Thermoanaerobaculum sp. | reverse complement strand
CCGCGGAGCGGCGGCCCCACATCTTTCCCGGCCGCCCCAGCGAGGCCCGGCTTTGCTGGGCCGAGCGGTGGGGGTGCGGGGGCCAAGCCGCCCACGGGTGGAGGGAGGAGCATGGCCGTGCCCCCCGCGGCAGATAACCGGCGGCCCCACATTTTTCCGCGGGGGCCACACATTTCTTCGCGCGGGCCCCACATTTGTTCGCGTTGGCCCCGCAGGAGCGAGGACCGCAGCGTTTCCGAGTTCGCCGGCAAGTTCCAATAGCCCTGCAAGCCTTGGGTCTCGAACACTTCTGGACCTACCCCCGCTCCCCGAAGGAAAACCCGTTCGTGGAGCGTTTCAACCGCACCCTTCATGACATGTTCAACAACCACGACCTTGATCTCCTCTTCACCGACTTGGACCTAAAAGCCGCAGGCTCGCCCAGTTCCTCATCCGCGCAGGCACGAACTCCCCCACCACGCCGGGAAACGCAAAACCCCTATCCAAATTTTCTCCGAATCCAGCAAGGCGTGCCAAAAGTTATGGACGAATACAGGGCCCTTGACAGGGGAGCAATGCGGGGTTTAGAGTTTTTGGCGTGATGAACGCGATGGGTTACCGCACCTACGGCCATTGGTACTGGTTCCATACGCCAGGGCGGCGTTAGGGCGGAGGACCCCGCTCGCGCCGCGTGGCCGAGCGGGGATCACGGGATGGCAAAAAAACCTCCCCGCCGGCAGCGGCGGGGAGGTTGGTTTTTATGGAGATCATTGCCACATTAGGAAAAGTTGGCGATGGGGATCCCCGGGAGCTCCTCGCTCACCCCCCGGCGGGTGCTACGCTGGTAGAACTTCGAGTGGATCTTCTGCCGTCTTCCTGTCCTGTGGCGGAGCTGGTGCGCGCCTCGTCCCTGCCTGTGGTGGTGACGTTGCGTTCGAAGGCCGAAGGGGGCCAGGGTCCGGAGGATACGGCCAGTCGGCAGGCGTTCTTTCGCGAAGCGGCCAGGTGGGGGGCAGCTTTTTACGACGTGGAAGCGGAACGAGACGGGGAGCTTTTGGGCTCGGTTCTTCCCAGGGAAAAAGTGATCCTTTCCCAGCACTGGCACCATACCCCTGGGGATTTGGAAGAGCGGGTGGCAAAGCTTTTAGCCATGGGAACCCGCTTTGTGAAAGCGGTACCCACAGCGGCGTCGCTGGCGGATGTGCTGGTGGTGTTGCGCTTGGCGCAGGCACTGGCGCGGGGCAGCAACGGCCATAAGCGCGGCATTGTTTTTGCGCAGGGGGAAGTGGGGATCGCCACGCGGCTTTTGGCACCGTTTCTGGCGGCGCCGGTGGCGTATGCAGCTTGGGACGAGGGGCAACGCTTGGCCCCGGGACAGCTTTCGGTGGCGGAGCTGCAAGCGCTGGTGGGGCACCTCCGGGAAAGGCCCCGGCGCGTGTATGGGGTTGTGGGCTCCCACGCCCACAGGTCGCTTTCCCCCCGCATGCACGCGGCAGCATTTGCAGCTTTGGGGCTGCCTTACGCCTTTGTGCCGATAACAGTTACCAACGAGCAGGAGCTTGCCTTGCTTCTGCAACCGGCCGGTTCCGGTGCGTTGGACGGGGTCGGGCTTGCCACCGGCGGTTTTGCTGTGACCATGCCGTGGAAGGAAAAAGCTGCCCTGCTTTGCGATGTTTTGGCGCCGCGGGCAAAGCGAGCCGGGGCGGTAAATACGGTGCTGCCGCGACCCGGCAAGCTCATGGGGGACCTTACGGATGTGGATGGGGTGACGCGGGTGCTTTTGGAGGCGGGGCTTGAGCTTGCCGGCGCGCGCGTGGCGGTGCTGGGGAGTGGCGGTGCGGCCCGCGCTGCCCTGGTGGCTCTGCAGCTGGCAGGAAGCCACGCGCTGGTGGTGGCCAGAAATGCAGCGAAGGCGGCCATGGTGGCCCGGGAGTTTGGGGCGAAAGTTGCCGAACCTGAAAATCTGCACGAGGTGCGCGCGTGCATCAACGCGACCCCCGCCGGTGCCCACGGCGAGGAAGACGATTTTTTGGCGCGCCTGGCTTTGCCCTCTGGGTGTGTGGTGGTGGATATGCCTTACGGCGAAAATCCCACCTTCCTACAAAAGTTGGCACAGGAACGTGGTTGGGACTACGTGTCTGGCAAGGAAGTGTTGCTTTTCCAGGGTGTTTCGCAATTTGCGGCCATGAACGGTGTGGCGCCGCCAGTGGGAGCTATGGCGCAAGCGTTAGGGCTTGCGGAGGCAAGGCCATGATGACGCTCCACGGTTTGCCCGCCGGCGGCGGTCGGCTTTACGAGGCCCAGTTCCTAGGG
The DNA here is from genome assembly GCA_937934115.1 of uncultured Thermoanaerobaculum sp. Lineage (GTDB taxonomy): Bacteria > Acidobacteriota > Thermoanaerobaculia > Thermoanaerobaculales > Thermoanaerobaculaceae > Thermoanaerobaculum. The sequence continues at coordinate 38,737 of CALHAH010000038.1, read as the reverse complement.
ATGCGTTGGCTGGCACAGCGGGGATTTCGGCCGGTGCTTTTGCCTTTGGTTTACCCGGTGGACGGCGAGGAGGATGGGGGGTTTCGTTTCCTAGATGGCGAGGGCCGGGTTTGGGGGGTGCGGGCCGACTTTACGCCGCTCATTGGGCGAGCGCTGCGTTCGGAGCTGGCGGACGGTCGCCCACTGCGGGTTTGTTACGCCGGCGAGGTGGCGCGACGGGAAGGGGTGCGCTTGCGCGGGGTGCGGGAGTTCATGCAGCTGGGCTTTGAGTCCTTTAACGTGGAAAACGAAGCGGCTGCCACTTTGGAGCTGCTTTTGGGGCTGGTGCGTGAGGTGGGTTTTTCCACCCAGGGGCTGGCTTTGACTGTAAGCCACACCGGATTGGGGGAAGAAGTCCTGGGCTTGCTCATGGAAGAGGCGCCGGATCAGGAGCTTTTAGACTTGCTCGCAGCCAAGGATGCGGATGCCGTAACGTCACTTTTAGGCTTGCGTGGTGAGGCCGCTTTTTACCTGCGGCAAGCTGTCTTCGATGAGGGACGCGATTGGGTTCGCTTTTTCCGTCTGGAGGCGGTGTGGGCGCGGGTGGAGAAAGCCGCGGCACAGGCGCGAGCGCAAGGGGTAGCTGTGCGTTTTGAACTCGTGCCCCGCTCGTCCGCACGGTACTACCGGGGGGTGGTTTTTTCTCTCTGGGGGCGAAGGAGCAAGGGGCTTTTGGCTTCCGGTGGCGAGTACCGGGTGGAAGCAAGCAGCGGAGCCGTGTGGGCGGTAGGGGCCACCGTGGCTTTGGACCAGCTTCTGGTGGAGGGCTCATGGTGACGCTGGCCTTGCCCAAGGGAAGGTTGTTCGCGCCGGTAACGGATCTTTTGGAACGTGGCGGGTTTTCTCTGGCCGCGGCAGTCAAGTCCAACCCCAGGCGGTTGGTTTTTGAGGACGGGGAACTGCGGGTGGTGGTGGTCAAGGACGCGGACGTACCCGCTTACGTGTCGCAGGGGGTGGCGGATGCAGGGGTGGTGGGTTTGGACCAAATCCTGGAGGCAGGAGCTGATCTCCTGCGCCTGCGGCGGTTCGGTTTTGGCCGCTGCCGGTTGTGCCTGCTGGCACGGCAGGATAGGCCTGCACCACCCCTCTGGAAGCCTTTCAGGCTCGCCACCAAGTACCCACGCTTGGCGCAGAAGCTTTTGGCGCAAAGGGGGCTGTGGGCGGAAGTGGTGCCGCTGGCCGGCTCGGTGGAGCTGGCAGCCACCCTGGATTTAGCGCCGTTGGTTTTGGACCTTGTGGAAACCGGGACAACGTTGCGGGAAAATGGGCTGGTGATCGTGGAAACCTGGCTTGAGGTGGCACCTTATTTTGTGGCCAACCGGGCCTCTTGGGCAACGGAGTTTGAGGCATTGACGGCGTTAGTGCACCGTTTGGGAGGTGACCATGAGGAGCTTTCGGATTAGCGACGAGAAGGGTGAGAAGTTTCTGCAGCAGCTGGACGGGCGCATGGCGAGGGTGCTGGATCCTGGACTGGAGGAGAAGGTCCGCGCCATTGTGGCCAACATCGCCAAGGGTAAGGACAAGGCCCTTTCTGCTTATGTGCGGCGCTTTGACCTTAAGGGGATGTCGGTTTCGCAGCTCAAACTCGCCCCCGAGGCACCCACGGAAGCGGAGGTGGGGGAGGATTTTGCCGAGGCGGTGGAGCTTGCCCTGGCCAACTTACAAGCCTTTCATGAAGCGCAAAAGCCCAAGGGCTACACGCTGGATCTTCAAGGGGACGAGTTGGCCATTCGCGTGCGACCTTTGAGCTCGGTGGGGGTTTACGTCCCCGGGGGTGGGGCCGTGTACCTTTCCAGCCTCCTGATGGCGGTAGTGCCGGCTCGCCTGGCGGGGGTGGAGAGAATTGCCGTGGCCTGCCCGCCACGGGCGTACCTGAGCTCGCCGCACCTCCGCTACCTCCTGAAGCGTTTGGACCTGCGGGAGGTTTACTTGATGGGCGGGGCCCACGCGCTGGCGGCTTTGGCCCTGGGCACCGAGTCGGTGACGGCGGTGGACAAGGTCGTGGGTCCAGGCGGGCGCTGGGTGACGGCGGCCAAGCGTGCGCTTTACGGCATCGTGGACGTGGACCTTATCGCAGGGCCTTCGGAGGTGGTTGTGGTGGCGGACCACCACGCCGATCCCGCGATAGTGGCCGCCGACCTCTTGGCGCAAGCGGAACACGACGAGGACGCGCTGGCGGTGGCCATTACCACTGCCGAGAGCTTGGTGGGGAAGATCGAAGCACGGTTGCGGGCAAAGCTTCGCTCGTTGCCCGCCGACTCGCCGGCGCGCACAGCTCTCAAACGCTGGGGGGCGGTGTTCTTGGCCGAAGACCTGGAAGCGGCCTGCCAGGCGGTGAATCGCATTGCCCCGGAACACGTGGAGCTTTTGGTGGAAGAACCCCAACGGTGGGTGGAGCGCATTACCGCTGCGGGGACGGTGTTTTTGGGGACGTACTCGCCGGTGACCTTGGGCGATTACGTGGTGGGTAGCAATCACATTTTGCCTACGGCGCGGGCCGCGCGTTTTGCTTCCCCCTTGGGGGTTTGGGACTTCGTGCACCGCACGGCGGTGGTGCAAGTAGCCCCTCACCGCTACCCCAAGCTGGCAAGGGCCGCGGCCACCCTGGCGGAAGTGGAGGGCCTCCCCCTGCACGCGGAGGCCTTGAGTGCCGGGGAACGGGGGAGGTTGTGAGCACCGAGTATGTACGTCCTCCGCTAGCCGCGGCGGCCTTGCGGTTGGATTTGAACGAGGCCCCGTGGGAGGCCGATGGCGCTTTTCGCAAGCTTTTCCTTTCTTTTCTTGAGCAGGTGGAGCTGCGCCGCTACCCCGCCATGGATGCGCGACCGGCACGGGAGGCCGCGGCTCGCTTGTACGGCTGGTCGGCGGAGGGCACCCTGGTGGGCAACGGCTCCAACGAGGTGCTGGCAGCGGCTTTGTCTACCTTTGCAGCAAGCGGCGCCCGGGTTTTGACGTTTTGGCCTAGCTTTTCCGTTTACCCATGGCTCATCCGGCGGGCCCAGGGGGTGGAAAAGCGCCTTGTGCTCAAGGCCCCAGCGTTTGCCTTCCCGGAGGATGAGCTTTGCGCCTTGGCGGAAGAAGCAGATGTGTTGCTGTTCTGTTCCCCCAACAACCCCACTGGTGGTGAGCTTTCCCCTGAGCTTTGGCGAAAGCTTTTGCGTTTGGGTAAGCCCACCATTTGGGACGGGGCGTACTGGGAGTTTGGTACGTACGGTGACGTGGGTCCGTGGCTTTTGGAGTTTCCCCACCTCATGATCACGCGAACCCTTTCCAAAGTTTGGGGGGTGGCTGGGGTGCGGGCCGGCTGTGTTTTGACCTCTGCCAGTTTTGCCAAAAGGATACGTACACGGCTTTTCCCCTTTGCGCCGGGGGTGGCGGTGTGGGCTGCCTTTGAAGCCGCCGCGGCCATGCCCGAGCTGGGGCGGCGACGAGCGGCGCACGTGGTGGCCGAAAGGGAGCGGCAGTTGCAAGCGGTGGCGAGGCTTCCGCATTGGGAAGCCGTCCCCTCCCGCGGCAACTTTTACTTGCTCCGTCGCGAAGGCTGGGGTGGCCCTCGCCTGGCGCAATTTCTTGCCGCAGCGGGTATTGCCGTGCGGGAAGTGGAGGAACTTTCGGCGCTTGGGTATGTGCGGGTGACGGTGGGGACTCGTGAGGAAGGGGACGTGTTGCTGGCTGTTCTTAAGGAGGTGGTACGTGAACCCTAGGGTGGGACGGGTAGAACGACTCACGGGTGAAACCAGCGTGGCGGTGGAGCTGGAACTGGGGGGGCAAGGGTACGCCATCTCCACGGGCGTGGGCTTTTTCGATCACATGCTGGCCACCTTGGCCCACCACGCGGCGCTGGGTTTGACGGTGCGAGCCGAGGGCGATCTGGTAGTGGACGCCCATCACACGGTGGAGGATGTGGGCTTGGCCCTGGGACAGGCTTTGGCCGAGGCCCTGGGCGAACGACGAGGTATTCAGCGTTTTGGCTTTGCCTACGCCCCTCTGGATGAAGCTTTGGCCAGGGCGGTGGTGGACCTTTCCGGGCGTCCCTACGCCTGGGTTGCCTTTCCCCAGGGCCTTGAGCTGGCTTTAGTGACCAGCAGCTTCCCGTTGACGCTGGTGGCGGAGTTTTTTAAGGCGGTGGCAAGCCGTGGCCTTTTCACCCTCCACGTGGACGTGGAACGGGGCCGCGACCCCCACCACGCTGCGGAAGCGGCGTTCAAGGCGTTTGCTTTGGCTCTAGCTCAGGCGGTGCGGTTGGTTTCCGATGTGGTGCCTTCCACCAAGGGCACCTTACACCTATGACCGTGACGGTGGTGGACCTGGGGGTGGGCAACGTGCCCAACGTGGTGCGGGCCTTTCGCCGTTTGGGGACCACCGTGGAGGTGGTGGCGCAAGCCGAGGACGTGGCCGTGGCCCGGCGCTTGGTGTTGCCGGGGGTGGGAGCGGCGCCACCAGCTTTAGAGCGACTGCGGAAGGACGGGGTGGAAGAGGCCCTTCGCGAAGCGGTGGCCAACGGCGCGTGGCTGTTGGGCATTTGTCTTGGCCATCAGCTGCTTTTCGAAGAGCTGACGGAGTTTGGTCTGCATCGGGGTTTGGGCTTTCTGCCCGGGGTGGTGGCTCCCTTGCCTTCCGGTGTTCGCGTGCCGCACATGGGCTGGGCAAAGGTGGAGGCCACAGGAGCGGGGTTTGGCTCTTTGCACGGGAGGTGGTTTTACTTCGTGCACTCCTACGCGGCCCAGCCCGCAGCGGAGCATCTCCTGGGCGTGGTGACCCACGACCGCGTTTCGTTTTGTGCCGCGGCGCGCCGTGGTCGGGTGGTGGGTGTTCAGTTTCACCCAGAAAAAAGCGGCGAAGCCGGAGCGCAGTTCTTGCGTGAGTTCTTGGAGCTATCGTCATGAGCAGTTTTCGGGTTTGGGCGGCGGTGGACGTTTTGGGGGGCAAGGCGGTGCGGTTGCGCCAGGGCAGGCCGGAGACCGCGTGGGTGGTGAGTGAGGACCCGGTGGCTCTCGCCCAGCGGTGGGAACGGGAAGGCGCTTTGGGCGTCCACGTGGTGGATTTGGATGCGGCCTTTGGGGTGGGGCATAACCGCGAGGTGGTGGCGGCGTTGTGTCGGCAGGTCTCGTTGCCGGTGCAGGTGGGGGGAGGGGTGCGCAGCGTTAGGGACTTTCGCGAACTCCGCCAGCTGGGGGCTTCCCGCGTGGTGGTGGGCTCGCTGGCGGTGCGGGATGCGGAGGCCATCGCGCAGTTGGCTTGTGAAGATCCGGAGGGACTGGTGGTGGCTGCCGACAGCCGCGACGGCGTGGTGGTAGCGGGTGGCTGGGCCCAGGCGAGCCCCTGGTCGCCACAGGCTTTTGCCCGGGAGGTGCGAAGGCTTGGCTGCCGACACCTTTTGGTAACGGCGGTGGCCCGGGATGGAACGGCTGCTGGCCCCGACCTGGGCTTGCTGGAGGAAGTCCTGTCTGCCTTTGGTCCTGGTGTGCTGGCATCGGGAGGCGTTGGTGGCCGGGAAGATGTGAAAGCGTTAGCTGCTCTTGTACCCCGGGGGCTGGAGGGCGTGGTGGTGGGTACGGCTTTGGCCACGGGGGCGCTGTCGCTTGCTGAGGTTGCCCAAATCTTGGAGGGGTGAGGTGGGCGCGTTTCGCATTATCCCCTGCTTGGACGTGGATCAGGGAAACGTGGTCAAAGGAGTTCGCTTTCAGGACCTCCGCACCATGGGAGACCCCGTTGCATTCGCCAGCCGCTACCGCGACGAGGGGGCGGACGAGCTGGTGTTTTTGGACATCTCGGCCACCGTGGAGGGTCGAAACACGTTGCTTCCGGTCGTCCGCCAGGTGGCGGAGGTCTTAGACATCCCTTTTTGTGTGGGCGGGGGTGTGCGCACGGTGGAGGATGCACGCCAGCTTTTGGCCGCCGGTGCCGACAAGGTGGCGGTGAATTCCGCAGCGGTGGCCAACCCGGAGCTGCTGGCGGAGCTTGCGGCGCTTTTGGGGAGCCAAAGCGTGGTTTTGGCAGTGGATGCCCGGAGGACAAGCTGGGGGTGGGAGGTGGTCACCCATGGTGGGCGAGTGGGTACCGGGCGTGATGTGCTGTCCTGGGTTCGGGAAGGCGCAAAGCGGGGTGCGGGCGAGTTGCTGCTCACCTCGGTGGACCGGGACGGCACGGGGCAAGGGTTTGACGTGGAGCTGGTGGCGGCGGTGCGACACGCGGTGAGCGTGCCCATCGTTGCTTCCGGCGGCGGCACCTCCCCGGAGCACTTTTTCTTGGCGTATGCGGCGGGCGCCGATGCCGGTCTGGCCGCCAGCATTTTTCACGAGGGGCAAACGACGGTGGGTGCGCTGAAGAGAACTTTGGCAGCCCGCGGTGTACCGGTGCGTTGGGAGGAAGCGTGGGGGTAGAAAGCGTGAGCTTGCAATACGACCAACGGGGTCTCATCCCGGCAGTGGTGCAGCACGCCCTCACCGGGGAGGTGCTGATGCTGGGCTTCATGAACGCTTGTGCCCTGGCAAAAACGCAAGAGACAGGGTTCGTTCACTTTTTCTCCCGGTCTCGAAACCGGCTTTGGCAAAAGGGGGAAAGCTCGGGGAACACCCTTGCCCTGCGGGGGGTGGTGGCTGATTGTGATGGCGACGCGCTGTTGGTCTTGGCGTTGCCCCAGGGTCCTACCTGCCATACAGGGGCTACCAGCTGCTTTCATAGGCCCCTCTGGGGTCAAGGGTGGGTGCCGGTGCCGCCTTTTTTGGGTTTGCTGCGCATGGTGCAAGCTCGTCAACGGGAAGCCCCCGAAGGCTCCTATACCGCGCGCCTCCTCGCCCGACCCGACGAGGCTTTGAAAAAGCTGGTAGAAGAAGCCGGGGAAGTGGTGCTGGCAGCACGCGGTCAGGGCCAGCAGAGGCTGGTGGAGGAGCTGGCGGATCTTTTGTACCACGTGGCCGTGGTGCTGGTGGCGGAAGGGGTGCCTGTGGAAGCGCTGACCCAGGAGCTGCAAGGGCGGGGATTGGGGGGGCAGCCGTGATAGTCCCCGATCTTGCCACTTACCGTCGTTTGGCCGAAACGTACCCGGTAGTTCCCATGGTTCGCGAACTTACCGCTGATACGGTGACACCCTACGGGATGCTCCTGCGCTTGGGCCAGTGGGGGCGTCACCCGTTTCTTTTGGAGTCGGTGGAGGGGGGAGAGCGAGTGGCCCGGTGGTCCTTTGCTGGGGCCAACCCCCGGCGGGTCATCACCTTGCGTGAAGGGCACGTGGCCGTGGATGGTGTATCGGTGCCGGAAGAACCCATGGCGGCTTTGCACCGCTTGCTGGTAGGCCCGGGTCGCCCGCAGCTGGAAGCGTTCCCGCCGTTTGTGGGTGGGGCCGTGGGTTACCTGGCCTACGACGTGGTGCGTTACATCGAGCGCTTGCCGCAACGGCTTTCTGACCCCTTGGCCTTGCCCGAGGCGTGGTTTGGCGACTACCGAGCGGTGGCCGCTCTGGATCGCGTGCGGCAGCGTCTGCTGCTCGTGGTCACCCCTAATCCCCGGGAGGCAGGGGTGAAGCGGGCGTATGAAGAGGGCTTGGCGCAGCTGGATGAGCTTACCGCGGTGTTAGCCCAGCCCTTGGAAGCCGCGGCGCCGGCACCAATCCCAGCCGTTTCCGACCAGCTTCCTGCGGGAACCACCGTCATGCCCGGTGATGAGGACTTCCTGCGGGCGGTGGCAAAGGCGAAGGACGCCATCAGGGCGGGGGAGGTCTTCCAAATCGTGCTTTCCCGACGTTGGTCTTTGCCACGTACAGCGTCGGCGTACACGCTTTACCGCGCTTTGCGCCTCACCAACCCCTCGCCGTACATGTTCTTTTTGGATACCGGTGACGTGCACGTACTGGGCTCATCTCCCGAGACCTTGGCCCGTTTGCGTGGTAACCTGGCCACCACCTGTCCCATTGCGGGTACTCGACCCCGGGGACAGTCCCCAGAAGAAGACGCGGCTTTGGAACGGGAACTTTGTCAGGACGAAAAGGAGCGGGCCGAGCACCTCATGCTGGTGGACTTGGGGCGCAACGACTTGGGTCGTGTATGCCGGCCGGCAAGTGTGGAGGTGGTGCGCTTCATGGCGGTGGAGCGCTACTCCCACGTCATGCACTTGGTGAGCGAGGTGTGCGGGCAGTTGCAAGACGGCAAAGATGCCTTAGACGTTTTGCTTTCCTGTTTCCCCGCCGGGACCCTCACCGGTGCCCCCAAGGTTCGCGCCATGGAGCTTATCGAGGAGCTGGAACCGGTGCGACGGGGCATTTACGGTGGCGCCGTGGGGTACTTCGATTTGGGTGGCGATATGGACGCCTGTATTGCCATCCGCACGGCGGTGGTTACCGGTGAGCAAGTGAACCTGCAAGCCGGGGCGGGTGTGGTGTTTGACTCGCTTCCCCAGCGGGAACTGGCCGAGTGTGGGCACAAAGTGCAGGCTCTAGCCAAGGCATGCGCCATTGCTGGAGGGATGGAACCGTGATCCTCATGGTGGACAACTATGACTCGTTCACCTTCAACCTGGTCCAGTACCTTCTGGAGCTGGCTGCAGGCGAAGAGGTGCAGGTGGTGCGCAACGATCGCGCCACGGTGGCCGAGCTTTTAGGGAAAAAACCGCGAGCCATCGTGATTTCACCCGGTCCCGGTCGCCCGGAAAACGCTGGTGTCAGCGTGGAGCTTTTCCGGCAAGCACCTGGCGTGCCCATTTTGGGGGTGTGCCTGGGGCATCAAGCGTTGGCGGTGGCCTACGGTGGGGAAGTGGTGCGGGCCCCGGAACCTCGGCACGGCAAGACCTCAGAAATCCATCACAGGGGACAGGGCATTTTCCGGCACGTGCCGACTCCGTTTTTAGCCACCCGCTACCACTCGTTGGTGGTGCGCCGGGAAAGCGTACCCGCGGTCCTTGCGGTGACGGCTTGGACTGAAGATGGGCTTATCATGGGTTTACAGCACAGGACCCACCCGCACTTTGGGGTGCAGTTCCACCCCGAGTCGTACCTGACCAACGAGGGCAAGAATTTGCTGGCCAACTTCTTGCAGCTTGCCAGCTAGGGGGGGACCATGTTTAAGGTTGCCATGGAACGGTTGTTGGCGGGGGATGAGCTTTCCCCGCAGGAAATGCGGGAAACCTTCACCGCCCTCATGGGCGGGCAGCTTACCCCGGCGCAACAGGCGGCTTTTTTGGTGGCGCTGCGCGCCAAAGGGGAGACCCCGTTGGAGGTGGCGGAAGCGGCTCAGGTCATGCGCCAGTTTGCGGTCAAACTGCAAGCTCCCGAGGGGGCGGTGGATACCTGCGGCACCGGTGGCGATGGTAAAGGCACGTTGAACATCTCCACCGCGGCTGCCGTCCTTACTGCCAGCTTGGGGGTGCCAGTGGCCAAGCACGGCAACCGCTCGGTGTCCTCCCGCTGTGGTTCGGCTGATGTGCTGGAGGCCATGGGCTGGCCTTTGACCTTGGCGCCCCAGGCTTCGGAGAAGCTTCTACAAGAGGAAGGTTTTGTGTTCCTCTTTGCCCCGGTTTTCCACCCGGCCATGAAAGCCGTAGCGTCGGTACGGCGGGAGCTGGGGTTACGAACGGTTTTTAACCTGCTGGGGCCTTTGGCCAACCCTGCCGGCGTGCAGCGCCAAGTGGTGGGGGTCTTCTCTTTGCAAGCTCAGGAGGTGGTAGCTCAAGCCTTTGCCCGTTTGGGTGCGGTGCACGTGTGGGTGGTCCACGGTGAAGACGGTATGGACGAGATTTCGCCAAGCGTTGCCACCCGGGTCATAGAGGTGCGGGACGGGGCCGTGGTGCAGTCCTTTTGCCTGCAGCCGCAATCCCTGGGGGTCCCGCCGGTGGCGGAGGAGGCTTTGGCAGGGGGCGACGCTGCGCAAAACGCCAAAAGGCTTTTAGCGCTGTTGGGTGGCGAAGAAGACCCTGCAGCGCCGGCGGTAGCCTTAGCGGCGGCAGCGGCGTTGGTGGTGGGCGGTAAGGTAGCCACGATGGCTGAAGGGTACGAGCTGGCAAGCTCTGCCTTGCGGAAAGGGCGCGCTTTGGGCTTTTGGCAGAAGTTGGTGGCGAAAGCCCAGGAGCTTTCGCATGTCTAAAAACTGGCTTGCCCTGCTGGTGGAAGAAAGCGCCAGCCGCTTGGCCGCACCGCCGACGGATGGCGGTCTTAACCTTCCCCGCCGCAGCTTGCTCCAAGCCTTGCGCTCGCCGGGGGTAAGGGTTATTGCCGAGGTGAAGAGGCAGTCGCCCTCGGCTGGGGTGCTCCGTGACCCCATGGACCCGCAGGCGTTGGTGCGGGCCTACGAGCGGGGTGGTGCTGCGGCCGTTTCGGTGGTCACCGAACCCAAGTACTTTGGAGGGTCCAGCGCTTGGGTGGCGGAAGTCAAGAAAGCCACGCCTTTGCCGGTGCTGCAAAAGGATTTCTTTTCCCGCCCTGAGCACCTGTTCAGCGGGGTGGCCAGCGGTGCTGATGCCGTGCTGCTCATTGCCCGGGTGCTGCCGGGGAGCCTGCTTTCAGAAATGGTGGCTTGTGCCCGGGAGCTGGGTTTGGAACCGCTGGTGGAAACCCATAACCAGGAGGAAATGCACCGTGCCCTTGAGGCTGGGGCGGAGCTTGTGGGGGTAAACTCCCGGGATTTGGCAACCTTCCACGTGGACGTGGCATCGGCCGCGGCCTTGGTACTAGGCTTGCCCACTTCTGTGGTGGGGGTGTTGGAATCCGGCATCCAAGATGCCGAACAATTTTCCCGGCTGGCGGCTGCCGGGGTGCGGTGCTTTTTGATTGGGGGGTACCTCCTTCGCCAGGCAGACCCTGAAGCTGCCCTTCGGCAGCTGCGGGAGGCAGCTTGGTTACCGTGAAGATCTGTGGGCTGACCAATACCGCCGATGCTCTACTGGCGGCGGAAGCCGGAGCGGATTTCTTGGGCTTTGTGTTTGCTCCGTCCTCGCCGCGGGCTCTCTCACTGGCCCACTGCGGTTGGATCAAAGCTTTACCCTTTGCCGGCAAGGTAGGGGTTTTTTGCAATCAGTCGCGGGAATTCATCCAGCAGGTGCGGGAGAAAGCGGGGCTTTTGCTTGTGCAACTCCACGGCCAGGAACCGCCGGAGCTGTGCCACGCTCTGGGCGGGCCAAGCGCGGTGATTAAGGCCATTACTGTCGGGGAAAACGTGGATTGGCAACTGGTGGCGCGTTACGCTTCGGTGGCGCGCATCCTCTTCGATGCCGGGGGCGGGAGCGGGCGCAGCTTTTCTTGGGAGCTTTTGGCAAGGCGTCCTTTTGCCATGAGCTTTTGGCTCGCTGGCGGTCTCAAACCGGAAAACGTCGCCCAGGCCATAGCTGCCTGTGCTCCGGCCGGGGTAGACGTGTCCTCTGGGGTAGAATCGTCCCCTGGCCGCAAGGACCCGGGGAAGGTGCGGGCCTTTATGCGGGCTGTTCGTGAGGGAGGGTTGCGTGAAGCGGTTACCGGATGAACGGGGATACTTTGGGCCGTACGGGGGTCGGTTTGTTCCCGAAACCCTCATGGCCCCCTTGCAGGAGCTGGAGCAAGCCTTCCATGAGGCCACCAGGGACAAGAGTTTCCGCAGGGAGCTGGACGCTTTGCTGCGGGATTACTGCGGCCGCCCCACACCCCTCACCTTTGCCGCCCGCCTTTCGGCGCATCTGGGTGGCGCGCGGATTTACCTCAAGCGGGAGGATCTCTGCCACACCGGCGCCCACAAGATCAACAACGCTTTGGGCCAATGTCTTTTGGCGCGGCGCATGGGCAAAGTGCGGGTCATTGCTGAAACCGGGGCCGGGCAACACGGGGTGGCGGTGGCTACGGCCGCGGCGCTTTTGGGGCTTTCCTGTCGCATTTACATGGGCACGGAAGACGAACGGCGGCAGTCGCTCAACGTGTACCGCATGAAGCTTTTGGGCGCGGAGGTGGTGGGGGTGGATGCCGGTGCCAAGACCCTCAAGGATGCCATTAACGAGGCGTTGCGGGATTGGGTCACCAACGTGAACACCACCCATTACGTCATGGGCTCGGTGTTGGGCCCCCACCCGTACCCCATGATGGTGCGCGAATTTCAGTCGGTTATTGGCGCCGAAGCTTGGCTGCAAATTCGCAAAGCTCACGGTGCGCTCCCCAGCCTGGTGGTGGCGTGCGTAGGTGGTGGCTCCAACGCTGCGGGCATTTTTTCCGCTTTCCTGCCGTACCAAAAGGTCAAGCTGGTGGGGGTGGAAGCCGGGGGGAGGGGCCCCCTTTTGGGTCACCACGCCGCCCGTTTTGCCGGCGGTTCGCCGGGAGTTTTGCACGGCACGTACACCTATGTGCTGCAGGACGGAGGCGGCAACACCGCCCCTACCCATTCGGTGTCGGCGGGGTTGGATTACCCGGCGGTGGGCCCTGAGCATGCCTTTTGGAAGGACAGCCGCCGGGTGGAGTACGTGCAGGTCTCCGACGATGAGGCCCTTTCGGCTTTCCACTTGCTCTCTGAAATGGAGGGCATCATGCCAGCACTGGAAACCGCCCACGCATTGGCCTTTGTCACCAAGGTGGCCCGCAGTTACTCGCCCGCCGAGGCCATCCTTGTAAACCTCTCCGGTCGTGGGGATAAGGACGTGGCGGAGGTGGCTCGTGTGGAGGGGGTGCGGTTATGAGCAGCCGGCTTGAGACGGCATTTCGGCGGGCGGCCAAGGAAAAGCGCGCGGCTTTTATCGCGTACATCACCGCCGGGGATCCTTCGCCGGCGCGGACGCTGGAGCTTTTGCGGGCCTTGGAACGGGGTGGCGCCGACATCGTGGAACTGGGCGTGCCGTTTTCCGACCCCATTGCCGATGGCCCTATTAACTGTGCTGCGGCGGAAAGGGCTTTAGCGGCGGGGACCACGCTTACTGGCGTTTTACAAACGGTGCGTGAGCTGCGCTTTGCCTCTTCCTTGCCGGTGGTGCTGTTCTCCTACGCCAACCCCATCCTCGCCTATGGGCTTTCCCGCTTCGCGGCGGATGCAGCTACCGCCGGCGTGGACGGGGTGCTGGTAACCGATGTGCCCGCGGAAGAAGCGGGCCCTTACTACCAGGCTTTCCGTCGAGTTGGGGTGGAGCTTATCCCTATGCTGGCCCCCACCTCCACGCGAGCACGGGTCAAGCAGGTGAAAAAGCTTGCGGAGAGTTTCGTGTACTTTGTTTCCCACACGGGCGTCACCGGCCCGCAAGCCCAGCTGCCGGTGGAGCTGGAAGACCAGGTGCGGCTGGTGCGCAAGCTTGCGGGCAAACGGGTGGCCGTAGGGTTCGGCGTAGCTAAGCCCGAGCAGGTCAGCCGCGTGGCCAAGGTGGCTGACGGCGTGGTGGTGGGCTCGGCAATTGTTGCGCGCATCGCGGAAATTGGCGACCGTCCGGAGCTTTTTGGGGAAATCCAGAGGTTTGTGCAACCTCTCCGCGCCGCTACCCGCCGTTTTTAGTGGCGTGCTACTATAGTTGCAGCAATAGCAGGAGGTGGCTATGGTGTTGGCCACACAGCTTGCCAGTGCCCAGCTTGACTCTTGGCTGAAGAGCAGGGTGGTGGAAGCCCCCCTGGATAGCAACGGGAGGTTTGTCTTTCTGGGACCGGTGCACACCACCCGCACGGGGTGGGTGGTGCGGGCCCGGGCCGCAGACGGCAAGGAGGTAGCTTTGCGCCTTCTACGCCCCGAACTGGTGGCGGAAGAGGCCGACCGCGAGCTTTTCTTGACGTGGGCGCAAGCCTGCGCCAAGGTGGAGCACGCTCGCTTGGCGCGGGTTTTGGAGGCGGGAACCCTGGTTACTCCGGAAAACCTGGAGCTGCTTTTTGCTGCAAGCCCCTGGGTGGGGGGCGCCACCCTCAAGCACATGCTCCAGGGGCGGGGGCAGGGTTTACCGGCGGAGCAAGGGTTTGCCGTTATAGGTCAAGTGGCCGCTGCTTTGGCCGCGGTGCACGGTGCTGGGGTTGTGCACGGCGAACTGCGTCCCAGCTTAGTGGTTTTGGATCGCAAGCAAAACGCCACGCTCATTGGGCTTGGTGTGCCGCCGCGTTTGCGCCGCCGGGCCGAGTTGTTAGGCTTTGGCGCGTGGGCCACGGCCCCTTGGGCCCCTCCTGAGCGTTTGGCCTCGGATGGGGAAACCGTGGAGCCCACCGCCGATGTGTACCAGCTGGCGCTCATCACCTATGAGGCCTTTGCCGGTATCCCCTACCCGCGGTGGACAGCGCCCGACCTTATTTCGGACATGGTGGACTACATGCCGCCAGCCATGGACCAGCTGCTGCAAAAGTGCCTGGGTGACCCGGACCTGCGGCCAGCTTCGGCGCTGGAATTTTTGGCCGAGCTGCGGGATGTGGAGGCCGACTACGAGCAAAACCTCCGCGACCGCAAGGCCCGCTCGAAGATCACCGGCAAGCAACTCAAGGAGTGGGCAGAATCCCTCTTGGAGCAAACGTATCCGCCCTACGAGCTGGTATTGTCGCTTTCGCAGAAGGCTAAAGCCCAGCGCGGGCCTTTATCGCTTTCCTCCAGCTTGGAGCGGGAGCTAGCGGAAATGGCCCATCGCGCGCACGCGGGGTTGCGTCAGCGCTTGGCTTCTACCTTCAAAAAGCTTTTGGACGATAGGGACTTTGCCGCGGCGCAAAGCTTTCTGGACAGGGTGGCCGAAGAGCTTCCCGGCGAAGAGGTCGTGGAACACTACGTGCGATTGGAAAGCGAACGGGCCCAGGCGTCGCCTGGTAAAACGCCCGAGGCGCTGAAGGCCCTTTTGGGCTTCTTGAAAAAGCCGGAGCTTTCCTTTGCCGCTCGTCTCACGGTGGTGGAAGCCTTGGAGAAACTCATGGGCGGGGTCGTGGTCCCCACCCCTGTGGGGTTCGTAAAGCCCCAAGGCAAGCTCAAGGTGGTAGAGACGTTTCTCGTCAATGGGCAGCCCGTGACCGTGGTCTTGGGACCGGTCATGCGCATGGGGCGGGGGAGCTTCACGCAGTTCGGTAACCACGTGGACTTGGCGCCGCCTTTGGACAAAATTGCTGAGGACTCGGCGCTTTTGCTTTTGGCACAGAGTATTTCCCGTGCTGGGCATGTGGAGTTCCGCATTGGCGCCCAGGGCTTGGAGGCCTTTTGTTTGGGGACCCACGGTATAACCCTGGATGGGGTGACGCTGGGGCGGGGGGAAGCGGCGCCCATCCGCTTGGAGGGGAGCATCGTGGTGGCCCGAGGGGCCGCCAAGGGGGTGTACCGGCTGGTGCAGTCTCAGGAAGGCGAGGTTTTGGCGCTGTGGGTGGAGTTTGGAGAAGGGGTGGCGGCGGGGAAAAAGGCGGTGTGGGTGCTGCAGCGTCTCCCCCTGACGCTGTTGCACCCGGAGGTGGGGGACTGCGGGGTGGCTGACCCCACCCCCGAGGGGTGGGTGGTGGAAGCCACGACGGCTGGTCTGCGGCTGGGCGGGCTTCCCTTGGAGGTGGGGGGCCGGCGCGTGTGGCAGCCTGAAGAAAAGCTGGTCCTGCCTTCCGAGGTGGAGGTGGTGCGGGAGGGGGCGTGAGGCCCTTTGCCGCACGTCTTTTAGCCCTCTTTCTGGCTTTCCAGCTTTCCGGTTGCTTTTCGGTCCAAACCCAAAGCCAAAAACGAGGTCGGCCTGAAGCTGGGGTTACGGTCATCATTTTTGCGGACGACGCCGCCCGCCGCCGGGGCGAGCCTGGGCCGCCAGGGGTACTTTCGGAGTTGGAATATAAAGACCAGGGTCGCTGGCAACCTGTCTTTCGCTCCTTAGAACCCCGCTGGACGCTTGCTGGCCTTGCTCCTGGACGCTACCGCTTACGTTTCCCTGCCCGCCTGGACGAACATGGGAAGATCGTTCCTCTTTCCGAAAAACCAAAGAAGTTCACCCTGCAAGCCGGGGAAATGGTGCAGGTGCAGGCGGTTCTAGAACACCTGCCCGTGGCCCTTGTGGTAGCCGGCGTGGTGGTGGTGGCCGTGGTGGCGGTGGCCTTATCCAAGTGGTTTAAGGATGTGGACCTGCCGGAGCCGCCTTTGCCTCCGCCGCAGCTTTGGGATGTGGCGTTTCACGTGACCTTGAACCTCGCTGCCGGCTGGCCGGAGGCATCGGACCGTGTCGCCCCGGTGGTTACCTCCCACTTTCCGGCGGCTGGGGCTCACGTGCCCCCTGGCCCTCTTAAGCTCATTTGGGTTTTTTCCGAACCCCTCGCCCCCACCTCCCTCGACCCCAAAAAGGTGCGTGTCCTGGGTGAACGCTCCGGGCTCATCGCCGGCATTGCCAGCTACGACGCCAACCGCTGGTGGGTAGTGTGGGAAAGCACGGCACCGGTAAGCCGGGAAAAGGTGTACGCCACGTTGGATGCTGGTGCCGTGGAGGATGCTTCCGGCAACGAGCTGGAAAAAGCGGTGAGCTTTTCCTTTTGGGTGCGGTGATGCAGCTTGAGGTTGCGCCGGGTGTACGGCTGCGGGTGCTGGTAGAAGGCCAAGGAGAACCGGTGGTCCTGCTGCACGGGCACAGCTTGGACCTTTCGGTTTTTGATGACGTGGCGCCGGCGCTTGTGGAAGCTGGTTTGCGCGTCATTCGCTACGACCAGCGCGGGCACGGGGGATCCTCGTCACCGCCGGCAGGGTACCGTTGGGGGGATCACGCTGGGGATTTGTGTGCGGTTTTGGAGCATTGGAACGCTGCCCCAGCGCACGTGGTGGGGCTATCCAAAGGGGGAGGTATTGCTCTGGAAGCGGCTTTGCGTTACCCGCACGCGGTGCGGTCCTTAGTTCTGGTGGGCCCCTTGGTCCCTGACTACCCGCTGCCTTCAGAATTTTGGGCGTTTTTTAAGCGCTTTGCTCAAGCCATTCGGGAAAGGGGCGTGCGTCAGGCGGTGCAAGAGTTGTGGCTTCCCCATCCTCTCCTGCGCTCCGCTTGGGAAAACCCGCGGTGTCGGGAAAAACTGCAAGCCATGGTCTTGCAGTTTCCCGCCGGCGAGTATTTGGCAACGGAAAAGGATCCTCCCGATCGCCACTGGAAACTCACGGAGCGCCTGAGCGATGTTACCTGCCCGGTGCACGTTATCCGCGGCGAGCACGATGTTCCACAGTTTTGCGAAATGGCAGAAAAACTCGCTGCCATGCTGCCCAACGCCCGCCTGACCGTAGTACCACACTGCGGCCACTTGGTGCCGCTGGAGCAACCGAGTTCTTTCCGTGATTTGTTGTTGCCATGGCTCCGCGCGCACGCAGGGAGTAGCTCGAGCCAAGAGATGCAGGGCCCGATTTAGGTTGTAACAGCTATAGCAAGCGCAATTGCTCGGACGTGAGTGTGAGCCGCCTTTCTTCTGGTCGACAGCTGTTTCTTTTGACACCTGGCTACAATCTATGTTAAGAATTCGCAACGTGCGGGCGCGAATGATCCTATACTTGATCGCTGGTTTGGGGATTACAATCCGTCTGTTCTTTCTAAGCCAATCAATTCCTGAACATTTCGACTATTTCTTTCAAGACACAGAAAACCTGCAGAAATGGTCTTCGCAGGATGACCAGCCCCACTTGCAATCCTTTGGTTGGGAAGCGTCGAGCATAGCCTGCGCAATAGTGTGCAAAGCTGAAGGCTACTCCGATCCCTTTGGTGCGCGCTCGGGGCCGACTGCATGGATTGCCCCGGGGGTCGTAGTCCCTTACGTTATAGCTTTTCTGCTGTTTGGCTGTTTCTCTTTCGAGTCTATCCTTTTCGTTTTTCTCTTTTCACTTGTATGCTCCGTAGTTATATGTTGCATTGTATACCGGATAGCTTTAAAGTTGTTTTCTGATCTGATCAAGGCGGCATTGGCAGCGGCTTCCTTTGCAATACTCCCATACGACTCCTGGATCTTTCGCGTTACAGGACACTTGGATTTTAATTTTGTAACATTGGGCTTTGCGGCACTTTTAATGGCCAGCCTGAGGTACTATCGCCAGCCTGGAACCGTGGCGGCTGCTTCTTTGGGTACCGTGGCTGGGATAAGTGGCCTCGTTTTTCCAGGGTTCTTGACTGCTGCCCTTGTTGCTTGGTTTGTTACTTGGTTAACCAAAAAGAGCGCAGAAAGTTTTATTCATTTGTTCGTAATTGGCATTGTGATGACTGTTATTGTTGCCCCCTACATTTTATGGCAACGGGAGCGCCTGGGCGGGCTAGTACCTGTAAAATCGAATGCGGGGTTTGAAGTATACTTGGGGAATCGCGTGGAAGCAAAAGGCCTTTTCAACGATCGGGTTTTAGCAATGTATCACCCAAGCCAGAATCCCGACGAATTCCGCAAGTACCGAGAATTGGGTGAGATTGTCTATGTGCAGAGTAAGTTCAAGGAGATGCTGTCAAGTACTTCGTTGGCTAATTTTGTCTTGAACACACTGCGCAGGACCGGTTTTTTCTATTTCCTTTACGAAAGAAAAAATTGGGATCGGGGTGGGACTCGATTACTGGCAAAAAGGCTCCTTTGGCTTGTTCCTGGGATAGTGTTACTGTTGGCATGCGTAGCTGCTTGCCGTCAGCGAGCTGGGGAATGGTGGTTGATCATCGCGTTGACCGTGGCATACTCGGCGCCTTACCTGGTGACTGGTGTTATGGACCGCTACCGATACCCGATAATTCCTGCGGTGTGTGTGCTCGGGGCAGGGTTGTTGCCGACGCGGGTAAAAAGAAAAGGAGGGGCAGGGCATCGGCAAGGGGGTAAGGCGTGGATCATGGGGCGTGGGTAGATATGAACGCCTTCAGCGTGGTTATTCCCACGGCAGGGAGAGCTTTCAAGCTCGCTAGAGTGCTGGAAGCCCTGGGGGCGCAGGAGGAGAAAACGCCGTCCTTTGAAGTGGTGGTGGTTATGGACGGTGAGGACCCCGAGACGCGAAGGGTTGTGGAAAGGTCCTGGCCTTTTCCGCTTTCAGTGGCGGCGCAGCCGCGTCGGGGAGCGGCCGCCGCCCGCAACTTGGGGTGTCGGGTGGCCGGTGCACCGGTGGTTTTGTTCCTCAACGACGACACCCGTCCACACCCCGCCTGCGTGCGATCTCACTGGGAAGCGCACAGGAGGTTCGGGCCTGTGGGGATTCTTGGTCATACGGCTTGGGACCCGGAGGCCTCCACCACGCCGTACATGGACTGGCTAGCACCTGCCGGCCACCAGTTCAACTTTTCCAGGCTAAAACCGTACGGTTTTATTCCCTGGGATGCTTGTTGGACAACGAACCTTTCCGTGCCACGATCCTGGGTGCTCGCTGAGCCCTTGGATGAAGGATTTCCCGGAGCTGCGGGAGAGGACAGCGAGTGGGGCTACCGCCTTTGGCGACGGGGTTGGAAGATCCTTTACCTCCCCGATGCTAGCTGTTACCACGACCACCTGTACCACGGACCGGAGGACTTTCGAGTGCGCGCGCGTATGGCGGGCGCGGGGGCAAGGCGCGCGGTTCGGCGTCACCCGGAGTTAGCGTGGACTTTCCTCGTGAAACCATTGGTCGCTTGGGCTGTGCGGGCGTTGACTTTGATCCTGCCCGGCAGAGGGTATCGGCGAAAGCTGTGGGACTTGGACTTCCGGTGGCATTACGTTGTGGGCATGGTGCGGCCGGGGATGTTTCGGTAAAACACGGGAAAGGGAACACGCTGCATGGGCAGGTCTGGGTAAGGATTGGCCACATCACCCCGCAAAAACCGCACTACCATCGCCCCCAGGCGGGGTGGCCTTCTTTGACGGCCACAAAGGTGCCGGAAGCTCGAGCGGTGACCTCGCCGCCGGCCCACAATTCCCCCTGAACTTTTACCCGGCGACCTTGGGCTTCCACCACCCGAGCGCGAATAACCACCTCGTGGCGAGACGGCGTGGGCTTGGGAAGTTCCACGGAAAACTCGGCGGTGACGGTAGGAGCAGGAGAGGGGAGACCGTCCCGCTGCATGAGGTAGTACGCCGCGGTCCAGTTCATGTGGCAGTCGAAAAGCGTGCCAATAACACCTCCGTTGAGGAAGCCCGGGAAGCCCTCGTGGTGCTCTTCGGGAATAAACCGGCACACCAGCTGGTCCCCTTCAGGAAAGCTTTTAATGTGCAAGCCTTTGGGATTGGCAGGTCCACAACCAAAACAGCGCGTTTGCGCTGCGTATTTGTCCTGCAGTGCTTGCTCCATGCTCCCTCCCAGTGGCATTGTAGCCACAGAAACTCACTTCGTGGCAGAATGCGTCGCTATGAAAAGGGCGGCGCTTTGGGTTTTGGCTTTGGTGCTTACGGTGGCAGCGGCGGTGTGGCAGCGCCTTTCGGGACCTACGTGGCCAGTGCGGGGCGAGCTCCACCTCCCCACGGGGGAAAAGGTACGCTTTCGCTTACCTCGTTCTGCGGAAGTGGGGAAGGACCTTAAGGTTTGGCTGACGGTTGCCGGCGGGCCATGGACCGGCTTTGTCCGTTGCCGGCGGGTGCCCAGCCACGAGGACTGGCAGCTTTTGGCGCTTTCCAGCGAAGGGAACCAGCTGTGGGCCTTTCTCCCCGAGCAACCCCCGGCCGGCAAACTGGCCTATCAGTTCATGATTGCTCGGCAAGGCACGATGGGCGGCGGCACGATGGTGCCTGGGGAGCCGGTGGTGGTGCGGTTTAAAGGTCACGTGTCCACGGGTTTGTTGCTTCCCCACATTGTGGCCATGTTTTTGGGGATGATGCTGGCTAACCGTGCTGGGCTAGCTGTGATTTTTGGCGAGAAGCAGGCACGGGCGTACGTGTGGCCAACCCTGGCGCTTTTAACTTTTGGAGGGTTGGTTTTGGGCCCTCTGGTGCAAAAGGCCGCTTTTGGTGCCTATTGGACGGGCTTTCCGGTGGGTCAGGACCTTACCGACACCAAAACGCTGGCGGTGGTTTTGGCTTGGGGGTGGGCAGCCATCCGCAGCCGCGGTGACCGCCAGTGGCCGGTTTTGGTGGCCGCCATCATCACCGTGGGGGTTTTTGCTATCCCCCATTCACTCCTCGGCAGCGAAATTGACTGGACGAGGCAGCCACAATAAAAAAGGGCGGGTAAACTCCCGCCCTTTAGCATTGGGGCTTTTGCGGTTACGCGTGGGCGCGGGCAAACGCCTCCATGTACTCGGCGAGGGCTTCCACCGAGGACCGGGGCACGTAGTTGTACATGGACACGCGAATGCCACCCACCGAGCGGTGACCTTTGAGCCCTACGAAGCGGTGGGCCTTGGCCCCTTCTAGGAACGTGTTTTCCAAATCTTCAGAGGGAAGCCGGAAGACGGCGTTCATGAAGGAACGGGAGTCTTTGGCCACGGGAGCCCGGTAAAACTCCGGGTAGGAGTCAATGACTCCGTAAATTCGCTCAGCCTTTGCCCTGTTTTCTTGCTCCATCCAAGCCAGTCCGCCCTTTTCCTTAATCCATTCCAGAACCAGCTTGACGATGTAAATGGCAAAAACCGGGGGTGTGTTGTACAGCGAGTTGTCCTGGGCGTGGGTTTTGTAGCGCAGGATGATGGGGATGTCTTCGCGGCAGGCGGCCAGAAGGTCCTCGCGAATGATGACCACAGTGACACCGGCCGGCCCGAGGTTCTTCTGCGCGCCGCCGTAGATAAGACCGAAGGGCTGAATATCGAAAGGACGCCACAAAAAATCCGAGGACATATCAGCCACGATGGGTACCGAACCTGTGTTAGGGAAGGTGTGCCACTGGGTGCCGAAGATGGTGTTGTTGGAGGTGATGTGCACGTAGCGAGCCTGGGGATCCAGTTGCAGCTCCTCCTGTTTGGGGATGCGGGTAAACTTGCCGTCCACTTCGGTGGTGGCCGCGATGCGCGGATTGCCTACCAGCTTGGCTTCTTTAAAGGCCTTTTGTGACCAGGCACCGGTAATGACGTAGTCTGCCGCAACCCCTGGGCCCAGGAGGTTCATGGGAACCATGGAAAACTGCAGCGAAGCACCACCGCCCAAAAACAAGATGTGGTAATTCTCCGGAATGCCTAAAAGCTCGCGCATCAAGGCTTGGGCAGCGTTGTGCACGGCCTCATAGTCCTTGGAGCGATGGGAAACTTCCAAAATGGACATGCCGGTACCGGCAAAATCCAAAAGCTCCGCCTGGATTTTTTGCAGCACCTCCACGGGGAGGGCTGCAGGACCGGGGTTGAAGTTATGGGCACGGTTCATGTGGGCCTCCTTGGCAAGCTTACGCCCGCTTGCCGGTGTATTCCTCCAACAGCTTCACCACTTCGTCACCAATACGCAAAAGGTTTTCCTTGGAAGAGGCGCCAATGTGGGGTGTAAGCAGGGTGTTTGGCGCGGAAAGCAGCGGGTTTCCAGGCTCTGGTGGCTCGGAAGAGTAGACATCCGTGGCGTAACCCGCCAGCTTGCCGCTGCGCAGTGCCTCGGCCACGTCTTCCTCCACCACGCACTTCCCTCGCCCGGTGTTGATGAGGAAGGCACCGTCCTTCATGAGGGCCAGGGTTTGCTTGTTGATAAGGCCTTTGGTCTCCTCGGTGAGGGGCACGTGCAGCGACACGTAATCTGCCTGGGGTAGAAGCTCCTTGAGGCTTGCCACCAAAATGGCCGATTGGGATTGCTTTACATAAGGGTCGTAGGCCAAAACCCTCATGCCAAAGGCGCGGGCACGCACCGCCACCTCGTGCCCAATGTTGCCTATGCCCACCAGCCCTAAGGTTTTACCCAAAAGCTCTGTGCGCTTGAGCTCTTTTTTGAGGAACTTGCCTTCTTTCATTGAATTGTGGGCCTCCACCAGGCGGTTAGGTAAGGCCAACATGAACGCCATGGTGAGCTCCGCCACCGCCACGGCGGACGCCTTTGGCGTGTTGACCGCCTTAATCCCGCGTGCCTTGGCCGCTTCCAGGTCTATGTTGTCCATGCCAACCCCGCCGCGAATGAGGAGCTTCAGCTTGCGAGCTTGCGCCATCCACTCGGCGGTGCATTTGGTCTTGGAACGGACGAGGGCCACCTCCGCTTCCGGCAAGCGGTTCACGTCTTCGGTGACCTCGCCGAAACGGCGCAGCTTTTCGGGCAAAGAGGGATCAAACGCATCACAAATGAGGATGAGCATGGTGCTTCTCCTTTCCTGCCGGCAAGCCGGCACTTACCAGGTATCCAAGGTGCGGACCAAAAGCCCGGACCGCAACTTGGGCTCAAACCACGTGGACTTAGGCGGCATGATAAGGCCGGCATCGGCCACCGCCATCACTTGCTCTAATGACGTGGGGTAGAGGGCAAAGGCCACGGCCCAACCTTCGGCCACCCGTGCCTCCAAGGACGCAAGGCCACGAATACCGCCGATAAAATCAATGCGTTTGTCGGTACGGGGGTCAACAATGCCCAAAATCGGAGCCAAAAGGTTTTCTTGCAGGATTGAAACGTCCAAACTGCCAATAGGGTCGTCCCCCCGGAACGTACCCGGGATGGCCTCAAGGCGGTACCATTGCCCCTTGAGGTACATTCCAAATTGGTGTGGCTTTGCGGGACGGCCGTTGTTTGTTTTTACCACCGTGAATTTCTCGGCAACCTTGGCGACGAAGGCCTCAGGTGCAAGTCCTCCCAGGTCTTTCACCACGCGGTTGTAATCCAAAATCTTAAGCTGGTTGTGCGGGAAGAGCACAGCCATGAAGTAGTTGTAAGGCTCATCCCCGCGGTGGTGAGGGTTTTTAGCCTTTCTTTCCCGTCCCACGCGCGCTGCGGCGGCAGTCCGGTGGTGACCGTCGGCTACGTAAAGAGCTGGCACTTGGTGGAAAGCTCCCTGCAAGGATGAGGAGAGTTCCGGCGGCACCACCCACACCGTGTGTCCAATGCCGTCCTCGGCTACGAAATCGTAAAGCGGTGCACTACCCCGCACCTGGTCTAGCAAGGCGTCAATGGCCGCCACTTGGCGGTAGGTGAGAAACACAGGCTCGTCGTTGGCGTTGAGCTCGTCCACATGACGCGTGCGGTCATCCTCTTTGTCTTTGCGGGTCAGCTCGTGGCGCTTGATGAGACCGGCGTCGTACTCTGCCACACTTACTGCAGCCACCACACCAGCTTGCACGTGATTCCCCATGGTCTGTTGGTAGACGTAAAATCGGGGCTCCGCCTCGCGCAGGAAAACACCCTCGGCGATGAACCTTCTCAGGTTCCTGGCGCCTTGGGCGTAGACGCGGTCGTCCGAGAGGTCCACCTCGGGAGGAAGATCAATTTCCGGCTTATTGATGTGCAAGAAAGAGTAGGGCTTACCTTCCGCCAGTTGCCGTGCTTCCTGCGAGGAAATGACGTCGTATGGAGGCGCAGCCACCTGGGCTGCCAGCTCCGGGAGGGGACGCAGTGCGCGAAACGGCCGAATATCGGACATACTCACACCTCCCGACGGATCCCCGTCGCTTGCGAAATCTATCACGAAGTGTTCGCTTTTCACAAGGGCTTTGCGTTGCTTGCTCCTCGTGCGCGAGACCACTGCATGAAATTCTGGGGCTGCTCCGGCTGTGGGGCCGCCGCGAGCCATGTGGGGCGCGCGCTCCTGCGCCCGCTTTTTTCCCAGCTTTTGCAAAACCCGCGCCGAGTGCGGGACGGGAAATTTTCTTAAACCCGCGCGGAGCGCGGGTCCCACATTTTGTTTTTGCGGGTCCCACATTTTTTTGTTGCGCTTCCCACAGTTTCTTGTTCTTGGCAGGTCCTCGGTGGCCCTCAACAACTATGACTGCTGTTGGTTTGGTAAGCGGTCGTAAACCCAGGCCAAATGGCGAAGCCAGGAGGCCGCATCTCGCGAAAGCTCCTCTTCCAGAAGGCGAAAAACCCAATTTCCGGATGGTGTCCCCGGTCGGTTGATGCGACAGGAGGAGGGAAGGCCCAACACGTCCTGCATAGGAATGATGGCGAGGTTGGCTACCGAAGCCATGGCCAGACGTACCAAGGCCCGATGGGGCGGCTCGCCGTTGGCAACGTAGGCCCGGAAGTAAGCGCGGATGTCATCGCTGGTTTCTTCTTCCCACCAACCTTGCGCGGTGTTGTTGTCATGGGTTCCCGTGTACACAACGAGGTGGTTTCGGTGGCGATGAGGTAGAAAGGTGGAACGTTCGTGGGGGTTAAAAGCAAATTGCAGGATGGCCATGCCCGGAAGGCCCAAGGAATCGCGCAACCGGATGACATCCTCGGTGATGTGCCCCAAATCTTCGGCAATAAGCGGCAAGCTGCCACCAAGGGAGCGAAAAAGCTCCTTACCTGGGCTGGGAACCCACGCTCCACGGCGCGCCGTGGCTTCTCCGGCCGGCACTTCCCACGCTGCGGCAAAGCCGCGGAAGTGGTCGAGGCGCACCACGTCGTAAAGGGCGAGAGCGCGCTGCAGGCGCGCCTTCCACCAGGCAAAGGCCGTGGCTTCGTGGGTTTCCCAACGGTACGTAGGGTTACCCCAAAGCTGACCTTCGGGGGAAAAGTAGTCCGGCGGTACGCCCGCCACCACCAGAGGGCGCAAGTCCGGACCCAGCTGGAAAAGCTCGGGGTGTGCCCAAACATCGGCAGAATCGGGGGCCACGTAAAAGGGGAGGTCGCCTATGACCTTGACGGGAGCAAGCTCGGCGCGCAGGGTTTCCCATTGGCTTTGGAAGAGAAACTGCTCAAATTTGACTTTTTCCAGCTCTTCTTGCTTTTCAGAAGCGAAGCGCTGCACAGCCTGCGGCTGGCGATAGGCAATCTCTGGAGGCCACAACCAAAAAGGCGTGCCGTGAAAGGTCCTTTTAGCAACCGCGTAGAGCGACCAGTCCTCTAACCACAAAGCCTCGCGCCGGCAAAAAGTGGCAAATTCCGCCGCGTGCCACCCCGTTTTCTGGAAGCGAGCAAAAGCCAAGGCCAAGAGCCGCTCCCGCCAATAGGCTTTTTCGTATTGGGCCTGCCGTGT
This sequence comes from uncultured Thermoanaerobaculum sp., assembly GCA_937934115.1. GTDB lineage: Bacteria > Acidobacteriota > Thermoanaerobaculia > Thermoanaerobaculales > Thermoanaerobaculaceae > Thermoanaerobaculum. The sequence goes on along the minus strand of CALHAH010000038.1, from coordinate 12,902 downwards.
GGCAGGAGGCATGCCTTCAAGGTCCGAGGGGTTCAGTAAGCCCTCTTCGCAGAGAAGAGCAGGGCTCACCAAAAGGGGGTTGCCGGCAAAGCTGGAAGGGGAAGAGTAGGGGGAAAAGCCTGGCCCCAACGGGTGCAAAGGCAGCACCTGCCAAAAGCTGGCTCCCGCTTCTTTGAGGAAGTCGCCAAAGTGCCGTGCGGCCGGGCCCAAATCGCCCAGAATAGGGCTTGCTGGCAGCGAGGTTAGGGGTAAAAGGACGCCAAAGCTGCGGTTCCAACGCATACGCGATGCTAGCATTTGCCGCCAGCTTGGCTGGCAAGGGAGAGGGGTCACCGTGGTTTCTTTGGAGGAAGCCTTTGCCCAGTACCTGCCGTTGGTAGATGACCCTTCGGCGTTCCTGCAAGCCCTACGCTCGCCCTTGCCCGTAAGCTTTTGGGTGAATCCGCTCAAGGCACAACCGGAGACGTGTCTTGGGTACCTGCGTGGGTTAGGTGTGTTTCCCGAACCGGTGGGGTGGTTTCCCGGTGCGTACCGAGTGCACGGGTGGAGCCGCCCGGGAGCGACGTTGCCCTTTTTGGCGGGGTGGTACTACGTGCAGGAAGAAATTGCGCTCACGGCGGTGGCGGCGCTAGCCCCGCAGGCGGGGGAGAAGATCGTAGACCTTTGCGCTTCGCCGGGGGGAAAAACCGCACAAATCGCACTGCGCGTGGGTCCCGAGGGTGTGGTGGTAGCCAACGAAGCGCAGATGGATCGGCTTTCGGGTTTGCGGGCAACCATCGACCGGTTAGGCCTGTTGCACGTGCTGGTGACTTGGGAAGATGGCCGCTTTGCGCCTTTGCCCGAAGGGGTTTGGGACCGGGTTCTTTTGGACGCGCCGTGTTCAGGGGAAGGCACTGTGCGCAAACCGGGCGGCGTTTTTCGGCCGGCACCGGAGGGCTTTCGGCGTCAGCTGCAAGCTTTACAGAAAAAGCTGCTCCAGCGAGCCCTGGCCCTGACTAAGCCCGGGGGGTTGGTGGTTTACAGCACGTGTACGTTCTCGCCAGAGGAAAACGAAGCGGTTCTGGACGCGGCCTTGGGGGATTGGGGCTTCGTGGAACCCTTCCACCTTCCGGGGCTTTTGGCAGCACCAGGGGTCGCAACGTGGCAGGGAAAGAGCTTTCGTGAGGATGTGGTGCACGCCAAGAGGTTTTGGCCGCACCTTAACAACACGGGTGGTTTTTTTGTGGCGCGCATCCGTCGCACCGATATCCCGCTTTCTGGCGATGGGCGCTCGCATCGCAAAACCACCCCGTATTTTCGCCCCGCTGGTTGGGATGCGGTGGATGCCTTTGCCCTGCGCTTCGGGGTCCAACCCGAATTTTTCAAGCACTTTCGTTTTTGGCAGCGCGGCAATCGGCTCTTTTGGGTGGCCTTGCCCCACCTCCAGCCTTTTCCGGGGGTGGGAGTGGAGGGGCTGGGCATGCCGCTGGTGCAGCGAACGCACCGGGGGTTCAAGCCCAAGACCTTTGCTTTGCAGTACTTTGCACCGTGGATCCAAAACTCGGTGGTGGAGCTCCCTGACCAAAAAGCCTGCTGGCGGTTTGTCTCAGGACAAAGCCAAAATTTTTTGGCTGCGGGGATAACCCCCGGTTACGTGCTGGTACGCTTTGGGCCTTTTGCCCTGGGGTGCGGTCTTTACGCCCGCGGCCAGCTGCACTCGTTGCTGCCTAAGGCTTTGCAGATGCAGGTGGACTGAAGGGCTATTTCGCGCAGGCCAGAGCTTACTACACCACTTTAACTTTTCCTTCATCAGCACGTACGCTTTAGAGTTGGAGGCGTGCATGGGCCGTCTTTGGGCAGTTTTGGGAGTTGTAAGTTTGGTGGCTTGCGGTGGGGGCAGAGAAGGTGCCCCTAGGGGTGCGCAGGCGGTGCGGGTGAAGGTCATGGCGGTCACACCCGAGGTGCTGGAGGTACGGGCCACGGCGGTAGGGACGGTGGAGCCGGAACACAGGGTGCTGGTGGCAGCGCAGGAGGAAGGTGTGGTCACCGAGCTGTTGGTGCGGGAAGGGGACAAGGTAACGAAGGGCCAGCTCCTCGCCAGGCTGGACGATCGCGAGCTTTTGGCACAGCTTGCGGAAGCGGAGGCTCGGCTATCCGAGGCTTCCGGTCAATGGCAGCGGGCGCAGTCGCTGCTTAAGGAGGGACTTATCACCGCGGCGGAGGCCGACGCTGCCCGCGCTAGCTTCCAGGTGGCACAAGCGCGGGTCAGCGCTTTGCGCACCCGCCTTTCCTTTACCCGTATCACCGCGCCCGTCGACGGTGTGGTCACAGCACGACACGTGGAAATGGGCAGCTTGGTCACCAGCCGATCGCCGGTGGTAGAGCTGGCGGCGGGTCGCATGGTGTTGCGGGTGCCGGTGTCGGAGCTGGACGTGGTGAAGCTGAAGGTTGGGGATCGGGCAAACGTGGTGGTGGATGCTCTAGCGGGCACTCCGCTACGTGCGCGAATCGCGCGCATCTTCCCCGCTGCTGACCCTGCTTCTCGACAGGTGACGGTGGAGCTGGTGCTGGAGGAGGTACCTTTTGGGTTGCGCCCAGGTTTTTTGGCGCGAGCTGAGCTTTTGTTGGAGCGCATCCCCACTGCTTTGCTGGTGCCGGAAACGGTGGTCATGCGCGGGTCGGAGTTCCCGTCTTTTGTGTACGTGGTGGAAGACGGTGTGGCCCGAGTGCGGCCGGTGCAGGTGGGCTTGCGTCAAGGCGGCAAGGCTCTGGTGAGTTCAGGGTTAGCCGTGGGTGACCGGGTGGTGGTGGAGGGGGCATCACTCCTACGGGATGGGCAAGCTGTGATCGTGGAGGGGGCGTTATGAAAGCTCGAAACCGGCGCGGCCTCGTGCATTGGGCCATTACCCACCCTGTGGGCACCATCACCATTTCGCTGGGGGTTTGTGTGGTGGGTTTGGCCCTGGGCACGGATTTGGCTGTGGACCTTCTCCCCAAGATTATTTACCCGCAGGTGCGGGCGTCGGTGACCTACCCTGGTGTGGATCCCGAGGTTATGGAGCAAACCGTGACCAAGCCTCTGGAAACCCGCTTGGCCACCACCGAAAACGCCATTCTCATAACTTCGGAGTCCTCGGAAGGGCGTTCGGGGGTGGACGTGCACTTTTCCTACGGCACTAACGTGGACTTTGCCCTGCGGGACGCCTCCACCAAGCTGGACCAGGCACGGGGAGCACTGCCCCGGGACGTGGACCCCCCGGTGATTTTTAAGTTTGACCCATCGCAAATCCCGGTGTTGCAGTTTGCAGTTTCCTCGCCTACCCGCGACGAGGCTTGGCTCAAGCGCTGGTGCGAGGACGCGCTGGCCAAGCAGCTCCTAACCGTGGAGGGTGTGGCTTCGGTGGATGTGGCTGGGGGTTTGGACCGCGAGATCCAGGTGGTGGTGGATCCCGAACGGCTGCGTTCCTACGGCCTTTCGGTTTCCGAGCTTTTAAGCCGCATTCAAGAAGAAAACGTGGACATCTCCGGTGGTCGCGTGACCTCGACGACGCGGGAAGTGCTCACAAAGACCAAGGGAAAGTTCCGCTCGGTGGAGGACATCGAGCGCATCCGCATCCCCCTGCGATCGGGGGGCGAGGTGGCCCTCACCGACATTGCCCGGGTTCTCGATACCTACCGCGACAACCGCGTGTACGTCCGTTTGAACGGCAAGCCGGCGGTGCAGGTGGCGGTTTCCAAACAACCCGACGCCAATACCGTGGCAGTGGTGGATGGCTGCAAGCGGGTACTGACGCGGCTGCAGGCCGAGGGCTTTTTCCCTCCCGACGTTACCTCGCAAGTGGTGGAGGACCAAGCCTTTTACGTTCGTGCCGCGGTTTCGGGCGTGGGTAGTGCTGCGCTTTTGGGCGGGGCGTTAGCCATGGTCGTGGTTTTTTTGTTTTTGCGCTCCCTGCGACGCACGGTGATTATTGGTTTGGCCATTCCGCTTTCCATCCTGGGGTGTCTGGCGCTCATGGGCCTTTCTGGCATGACCTTGAACTTGATGTCCTTGGGAGGCCTGGCGCTGGGCATCGGCATGCTGGTGGACAACGCCATCGTCATGCTGGAAAACATTGACCGCCACCAACGGAAAGGCGAGGACGCCATGGAAGCCACTCACGAAGGGGCGGCGGAGGTGGCCTCGGCAGTGGCGGCTTCCACCATGACGAACCTGGCCGCGGTGGTGCCGTTTCTTTTGATTTCTGGGTTGGCGGCCCTTATCTTCCGCGAGCTTCTGCTCACCATTTCTTTCGCCATTTTGGTGTCGCTTTTGGTGGCCCTGACCTTGGTGCCGATGCTCTCGGGCCAGCTATTCCGTCTCAAAGCACGGCGCTCTCGGTTGGAGGAGCTCAAGGCACTGCGCTGGGTGCCTTTGTTGGTGGAGCGCTTGGAAGACGTTTACCGGCGGCATCTGCCATGGGTCTTGCGGTATCGGGGATGGGTGCTCCTCGGGGCTTTTCTGGCGTTTTTCCTGAGCCTTTGGGGGATGGGCCAGCTGGGTAATGAGTTTCTTCCGCCGGTGGATGACGGGCGTGTTCGCGTCTTTTTGCGTTTGCCACCGGACACTTCGGTGGAGGTTACCAATCGCGCGGTGAAAGAGGCTGAGAAGTTGATGGCAAGCCTTCCGGAGGTAAAGCAGACCTTTGCCGTGGCTGGCGGTGGCATTTGGGGACGGGGAGTCAACGTGAGCCCCGCCGTGGGATCCATGGTGGTGGAGCTCACGCCGCGGCGGCAGCGCAGCGTATCTGCGGCGCAGTGGGTGCAAATGGCCCAGGCAAGGCTTAAGGAGCTGCCAGTGCTAAAGGATGCCCAGGTGCGGGTCTCGCCCCCGCGAATTCGAGGTTTGCGCACCAGCACCTCCACCGAGGACATTGAAGTCAAGATTTTTGGTGACGACTTGGCGACCCTGGAACGTTTGGGTAACGACCTGGCGGCGCAGCTAGCCCGCTTGCCCGGTTTGGTAAACGTGGACAGTTCCTACCAGCGCACTGCCCCGGAACTCCGGGTGGAGGTAGACAGGGTGCGGTTGGCGGCGCTAGGTCTTGATGTGGGGGAGGTGGGGCGCACCGTGCGCACTGCGGTGGGCGGGACCGTGGCCACCCGGCTTACGGAGCAGGACCGCGAGTTTGATGTGCGCGTGCGTTTTCCCCGGGAGCTGGTGCAATCCGCCGCGGAGCTGGGATCGGTTCCCCTGTTTCCGCGCTCCGGTGTGCCTGTGCGGGTACGGGACGTGGCACGGATTTACGAAAGCTCATCGCCCCAGACCATCATTCGGGAAAACCAAAACCGCTTGGTGCGGGTGACGGCGCAAGCTCTTCCCTCGGTGTGGTCCACCGGTGAAGCTACCGCTGCCGTGCGCAAGGTGCTTGCGGGCTTTGCCCTGCCTGAGGGGTACACGGTGCGCTTTGGTGGCCAAGAGGAAGCCATCGCCGAAAACCGGCGGATTTTCCTCACCATGATTGGCTTGGCGGTGTTTTTGGTGTTTGCGGTCATGGCGGTGCAATACGAGTCGTTTTCCTTGCCCTTGGCGATCATGGGCGCCATTCCTTTAGCTTTGGTGGGCGTTGTGGGGGCCCTGGCGTTGGCCGGTTTGCCCGTCTCCGCCCCGGTGATGCTGGGCATGATCCTGTTGGCTGGGATTGTGGTCAATAACGGCATCTTGTTGGTGGAGTACATCGAGATCCGCAGGAAAACCGGTTTGGAACCAACGGCCGCCATTCTGCACGCGGCCCCCTTGCGGGTACGGCCCATTCTCATGACTGTGAGCACCACGGTGGTGGGAATGCTTCCTTTGGCCCTCAACCCGGCGGAGGGTGCGGAACTCATGAGTCCGCTGGCGGTGGCGGTGATCGGTGGTCTTACGGTTTCCACGGTTCTTACGCTTTTTGTGGTACCAAGCATGTACCTGGTGCTGCTGCGCACGCGAGAGCGCCTCCGCCGGCCCTGGCTGGGGTGATTCCGCCCTCCTTTGGTTGACAAGGACGGCGTGGTGGCCTAAGATAGCGTCCCCCTGTGGGGGAACCACAGTCGGGCTATGCGGTTGTGAGGCGAGGAGCGAGGGATGAGAACGTACGTGCCGAAGGAAGGCGAAGTAAAGCAAAGCTGGTACGTAGTGGATGCCACCGATGTGGTGCTGGGGCGGCTGTCCACGTTGGTGGCCCGCCTTTTGCGGGGGAAGCACAAGCCGCAGTTTACCCCGGGAATGGATGTGGGTGACTTTGTGGTGGTGGTAAACGCTTCCCGGGTAAAGTTGACCGGCGGCAAGTGGGAAGACAAGCGTTACTACCGGCATAGTGGGGACCCCGGCCATCTTAAGGAAGCCACCGCTCGGGAGCTGCGGGAGAAGACGCCCGAGCGCCTCATCCGGTACGCGGTGTGGGGGATGCTGCCCAAGAACCGTTTGGGTCGCAAGCTCCTGTCCAAGCTTAAGGTTTACGCCGGACCTGAGCATCCCCATCAAGCGCAGAAACCTCAGCCTATCAAGGTGAAGGTGTGAGAGGGAGTGGGAAGCGATGATCCAGTATTACGGAACCGGACGACGGAAGACAGCTACGGCGCGGGTGTACCTGCGTCCCGGTACGGGGAAGATTACGGTCAACAAGCGCGATTTTGACGAGTATTTCCCCAGCCGTACCTTGAAGATGATCATTAAACAGCCGCTTCTTATTACGGAAACGGCTGAAAAGTTCGATGTTTACGTGAATGTGGCGGGCGGAGGCGTTTCCGGACAGGCCGGCGCTATTCGCCACGGCCTTTCTCGGGCATTGGTGGAGTTCAACCCTGAGCTACGGCCGAGGCTAAAGGCTGCTGGGTTCCTCACCCGGGATGCCCGCGAGGTGGAGCGCAAGAAGTACGGGCAACGCAAGGCCCGCCGTCGGTTCCAGTTCTCCAAGCGTTAAGGCGAGGAAAGGAGAAAAATCGTGGCATCTGTTTCCATGAAAGAGCTGCTCGAGGCTGGCGTTCATTTTGGCCACCAGACCCGGCGCTGGAACCCCAAGATGCGCCCTTACATCTTTGGGAAGCGTAACGGGATTTACATTGTGGACCTGCAAAAGACGCTGCAGCTCTTTGAGGAAGCCTCGTCGTTTGTGCGTGATGTGGCAGCCTCTGGCGGTACCGTGCTGTTTGTGGGTACCAAGAGGCAAGCTCAAGACGTGGTGCGGGAAGAGGCGACTCGCTGCGGGATGTTTTACGTGGCCAACCGGTGGTTGGGGGGGACCCTCACGAACTTCACCACCATCCGGCGCTCCATCGAGAAGTTTAAGGAAATCGAGCGGCAGCTGGCTTCAGAGGACTCGCAGATGACCAAGAAAGAGCGAATCCGCCTGGAGCGGCTGCGGGCCAAGATGGAAAAGAACCTGGGTGGTATCCGGGAAATGGAGCGCCTGCCCGACGCGCTGTATGTGATTGATACCAACCAGGAACACAATGCGGTCAAGGAAGCGGCTAAGCTGGGGATTCCAGTGGTGGCTTTGGTGGATACCAATTGCGACCCTGATCTGGTGGATTACCCAATCCCCGGCAACGACGACGCCATTCGCGCCATCAAGCTTTTTACGTCGCGCATTGCTGACTCGATTCTCGAGGGCTTGGCCATGATTGAGGGTCGGGAAGAAGAGGTGCGGGCCAAGCTGGCAGCTCGGCCGGTGACCGTCAAAGAAGAGGAGGTGGCGGAAGGTGTGCTTCCCTCTTTGGACGATACACTGGACGAGTACGACGAGACGGAGCTTTACGAGCGCTAGGGGCGGCGCTTGGGAACGGAACAACAAGAGGCCCTGCTGCACGCAGGGCTTTTTGGCGAAAACACGGAGGGAACAATGAGCGTTTCGGCACAAGCGGTAAAGGAGCTTCGGGAAAAGACCGGAGCGGGGATGATGGACTGCCAGCGGGCGCTGGTGGAAGCCGGCGGCGACATGGAGGAGGCCATCAAGATCCTCCGCAAGAAAGGGTTGGCGGCAGCGGCAAAGAAAGCCGGCCGGGTGGCCAAGGATGGTTTGGTGGCCATTGCGGTTTCCGCAGATGGAAAAAAGGCTGGAATGGTGGAGCTTAACTGCGAAACCGACTTTGTGGCCCGTACGGAGCAGTATCAGAGCTTGGTGAAGAGCTTGGCTGAGCAAGCCATGAACGAAGCGGTGCCCGATGCGGCAGCGCTTGCGGCGCGGCCGTTTGTTGCTGACCCGGGCCATACGGTAGCCGAGGTCATTGCCTCGCATATTGCCACCATTGGTGAAAACATCGTGCTTTCTCGCGCCCTGCATTGGGAGGCGGGGGCAGGCATGAAGTTGGGTTCCTACCTCCATATGGGTGGAAAAATTGGGGTCCTCGTTGAGGTTTCGGACTTTGCCGATGAGGAAACCTTGAAAGACATCGCCATGCAAGTGGCGGCCGCAGAGCCGCGGTTTGTGGACCCTGCTTCGGTCCCTGCCGAGGTGATTCGCGAGGAAAAGGAGATTGCGAAAGCGCAAGCGGCGGCTGCGGGCAAACCAGAAGCGGTACAAGAAAAGATTGCCGAGGGTAAGCTCGCGAAGTTTTACGAGCAGGTATGCTTGGTGGAGCAACCCTTCGTCAAGGACCCCAACAAAAAAGTGAAAGACGTCTTGGCCGAGCGTGGGAAGGTGGTGGTGGCCCGGTTTGCCCGCTTCCGGCTGGGTGAGGCGGTGAGCCAGGAGGGGTGATGGCGTCCACACCGGTATACCGCCGGATCCTGCTCAAGCTCTCCGGGGAGGTGCTCATGGGTAGCCAGCCCTTTGGCATTGCTCCGGAAGTGCTTCCCCAGCTGGCTCAGGAGCTTGCTGAGGTGCGGGCCTTAGGGGTAGATGTGGCCATCGTCATAGGCGGTGGCAACATCATTCGTGGCATCGCCGCCACTGAGCAGGGGCTGGAGCGAGTAACCGGCGATTACATGGGAATGTTGGCGACGGTTATCAACGCTTTGGCGTTGCAAGACGCCTTGGAAAAAAAGGGTTGTCAAACCCGTGTGCTCACGGCCATCGAAATGCGGCAGGTAGCTGAGCCTTTCATCCGCCGCCGCGCCATCCGCCATTTGGAAAAAGGGCGGGTGGTGATTTTTGCGGCGGGGACCGGCAACCCGTTTTTTACCACTGACTCGGCAGCGGCGTTACGTGCCAGCGAAATTTATGCCGACGCGCTGTTGAAGGGCACCAAGGTGGACGGCCTGTATACGGCCGATCCGGTGCGGGACGTGGGCGCCTGTCTGGTGAAGCAAGCTACGTACCAGTACCTTTTGGAGCGAGGGCTCTCCATCATGGACGCGGCAGCGGTGTCCCTTTGCCAAAATGCCAAGATCCCTATTCGCATTTTCAATATTCGCGTTGCCGGAAACATCAAGAGGGTGGTTTCGGGGGAGGATGTGGGCTCCACAGTTTCCGAGGCCTCTTGAGTGCCGATACAATGAGCGCGTAAGGCGTAGGGCAGGAACGGAGGGCCGCAAGATGAAGGATGTAATCAAAAACGCCAAAACCCACATGGATAAGGCAGTGGAGGTTTTCAAGGACGAGCTCAAAACCTTGCGCACCGGTCGAGCAAACCTTGGAATTTTGGACCACATCCGTGTGGACTACTACGGCACGCCGACGCCTTTGAACGAGCTGGCTACGCTGTCCATCCCCGAACCAACCCTTATCCTTATCCAACCTTGGGACCCTTCGGTGCTTTCGGCCATTGTGCATGCGATCCAGAAATCAAACTTGGGGCTGAACCCGGTGGACGATGGCAAGGTGATTCGCCTGCCTGTACCGCCGCCCACGCAAGAGCGGCGGAAAGAGCTGGTGAAACTTGCCCATGAGTACGCTGAGAAGGCGCGTTTGGCAGTACGCAACGTTCGTCGCGACGCCAACGACGCCATCAAAAAGCTGGAGAAAGATAAGAAGATCTCGGAAGACGACATGCGTCGGGGGATGGACGAGGTGCAAAAGCTCACCGACGACCATATCGAGGCCATCAACAAAATCCTCGAGGCCAAAGAAAAGGAAATCTTGGAAGTGTGAACCTAGCAACGAACTTAAAACTTGAGCGCACGTTTGGGCTTGTGGTGGTAGCGGCGGGGGCTTCCCGCCGCTTTGGTTCAGATAAGCTCAGCGTGCGCTTGGCTGGTCGCACCATCCTGCAGCGGGCCGTGGGGTGCCTGCGGACGGTTTTCCCCCAGGCGCCGCTGGTGGTGGTGGTTAGGGCGGGAGAAGAGCAAGCGCGGGCGCGGGAGCTTGCCGACTGGGCAATAAACGCGATGGTGCCGGGAGGCGTACACCGGCAGGACTCAGTGCGTGCCGGTGTGGAGGCCTTGCACCTGGATGACGATGCGTTGGTGTTGATTCACGACGGGGCCAGACCTTTTGTGCCACCGGAAGATGTGCGGCGTGTGGTGGCGGCAGCTCAGGAGGGAGGAGCTGCGGTGCTCGCGGCCCCCGTGGCCGATACCGTCAAGGAGGTGGACGCCAGCGGACGCGTGGTGCGCACACACCCGCGCGAGCGCTTGGTGCGCTCGCTTACTCCGCAGGTTTTCCGGGTGGGTTTGCTGCGCCAAGCCTGGGAGAAGCCCACCGTTGACCGGTGGACGGATGAAGCATTGGCTCTGGAGAGCATGGGGCTACCGGTGACGGTGGTGCCAGGGGATCCGCGTAACCTCAAAGTGACGCAGCCTGAGGACGTAACATTTCTCCGCGGTCTTTACCCGCCGACCGTGCGCGTGGGACAGGGTTTTGACGTCCACCCTCTGGTGGAAGGGCGGCCCTTGCTCTTGGGTGGGTGCCCCATACCCCACCCCATGGGTTTGTCTGGGCACTCCGACGCCGACGTGGTCCTTCACGCCGTGACCGATGCCCTTCTCGGGGCCTGCGGCGGCGGAGACATTGGGCAACACTTTCCCCCCAGCGATCCCCAATGGGCGGGGGCAGCGTCGCGGGTTTTTTTGGAGTTTGCAGTGGGCAAAGCCCGGGAAATGGGGCTTTCTGTAGCTAACTGCGACGTTACCATCCTTGCGGAGCAACCACGTGTGGCGCCTTTTAGGCAAGCCATGCGGGAAAACCTCGCCAGTCTCTTGGGTGTTCTGCCTACGGCGGTGAACATCAAGGCAACCACCACGGAGCGGTTGGGCTTTGTAGGTCGAGGGGAAGGGGTTGCCGCCTTAGCGGTGGTGTTGCTTGTGGGCGACTAACTGGGTTGTGGGTTTCCACGCGGTGGCGGGGGCTTTGGAACGGGAGCCCTCGCGAGTGGAGGTGGTTTGGCTGGGAGAAGGGGTAGGAGGGAGCCGCGCCCGCCAGGTGCTGGAGTTGGCCCGCCGTTTGGGGGTACGGTACGCGGTGGTGCCTCGGCGAGAACTGGACAAGATAGCCGAGGGGGCGGCTCACAACGGCTTTGCCGCTCGTTTGGCTCCAGCACCCTTAGCGGACGCTGATGACCTGCTCACAACCCCTGCCCCCAACTGCCTTTTGGGGCTTGATGGAGTCCAGGACCCCCACAACTTGGGGGCCGTGATCCGAGTGGCAGCGGCCTTCTCCCTGGGCGGGGTAGTGGTGGCAGGTCCACACCCGCCGCCGCTGGGCGGGGCGGCTGCTAAGGTGGCAGCCGGTACTTTGCCTTTGGTCAGGGTGGCTCGTGTGGGCTCGTTGGGTGATTTCGCGCGGCACGCGCGGGAAGCGGGCTTTGCAGTTCTCGGTGCGGACGCCCAGGGCGAGCCTGTCCACCGTGTGGATTTGCCCAATCGGCTCCTCTTGTGCTTGGGCGGGGAAGGGGGCCTGCGTGCAAAAACCCTGCGTTTTTTGGACGGGGTCGTTGCCATCCCCATGGCGCGCCAGGTGGAATCCCTCAATTTAGCTGTTGCCTGCGGCATTTTGGCTTGGGAGTGGCGCCGTCGCTGGAATGCGGCATAACCACAGGGAAACGTTGTCCTCCGGTGCGGGGAGGGTGCCGCCGCTGCCGTGGGAACTGGCGAGGCCATCGCCCAGCAAAAGCCGCAACGTCGTTCCCTCTTTTTAAGGCCCCTTGATTTTCGCATTGCTCGGTGGTAAAGTTTTTGTCCCTGTCGGTGTAGGTGTGCACCGCGGGAGATCTTTGGTAGTGTCGGAGGCGGAGGCGTGAACGCAAGCGCTGGCGTAGCTCAACTGGTAGAGCAGCGGATTTGTAATCCGCAGGTTACGGGTTCGAGTCCCCTCGCCAGCTCCAGGGTTTGCGATCGCATCCCGCGGGGAAGGTTTGGGACTGTGGTGGGTGCAGGCGTGGCCGAGCGGTCAAAGGCAGCAGACTGTAAATCTGCCGGGCTAAGCCCTACGGTGGTTCGAATCCATCCGCCTGCACCATTTTTCGGCGGGAGTAACTCAGGGGTAGAGTCACAGCCTTCCAAGCTGTTGGTCGCGGGTTCGAATCCCGTCTCCCGCTCCAATGTCGGGGCAATAAGGCGTCGGGCCCACGTAGCTCAGGCGGTAGAGCACGTCCTTGGTAAGGACGGGGTCACCAGTTCAAGTCTGGTCGTGGGCTCCATTACAGCTGGAGAAGGAATTGGCAGGCTTGCAAGCCGCCGAGGATGAGGAAAGGACACAAAAAAGGAGGCAAGGACAATGGCCAAGCAGAAGTTTGATCGTACGAAGCCGCATGTGAACGTAGGGACGATAGGGCACGTGGATCATGGGAAGACGACGTTGACGGCGGCGATTACGAAGGTATTGTCGATGAGGGGTTTGGCTGAGTATAAGTCGTACGATGAGGTGGCGAAGGCGTCGATTGCGCAGGGACGTCGGAATGAGATGAAGATATTGACGATAGCGACGTCGCATGTGGAGTATCAGAGCGAGAAGCGGCACTACGCGCACGTAGACTGTCCTGGGCATGCGGACTACGTGAAGAACATGATCACGGGTGCGGCGCAGATGGAT
>CALHAH010000037.1 GCA_937934115.1 uncultured Thermoanaerobaculum sp. | reverse complement strand
CTCGCGCTATGCGCGGGTTTCACAGGAAACGGTTCATAGCCGCCGCGGAGCGGCGGCCCCACACTTTTCTCGCGGCGGCCCCACATTTGTTCGCGTTGGCCCCACAGGAGCGAGGCCCGGCTTTGCTGGGCGAAGCGTTGGGGTGCGGGGGGCTGAGCCGGCCACGGGTGGGTGGGAGGAGCGTGGCCGTGCCCCCCGCGTCAGATAACCGGCGGCCCCACATTTGTTCGCGTTGGCCCCACAGGGGCGAGGACCGCAGCGTTTCCGAGTTCGCCGGCAAGTTCCAAAAGCCCTGCACGCCTTCGGTCTCGAACACTTCTGGACCTACTTTCGGCTCCCCCAAGGAAAACCCCTTCGTGGAGCGGGCAAGCCGCACCCTTCAGGACATGGGCATCAACTTTAACGTCGATCTGCTCCTCACCGCCTTGGACCTAAAAGCTGCAAGCTCGCCCAGTTCCTCATTCGCGGAGGCACGCAACTCCCCCACCACGCCGGAAGACGCAAAACCCCTATCCAGGTTTTCTCCCAATCCACCAAGGCGTGCCAAAAGTTATGGACGAATACAGGCCGTTTGACACCGAGGCGCAAGAAGCGTAAGGTGGGGCGGGCGGTAAGCCGCCAGGAAAGGATATACGAGCATGAAGAAGGTTTTTGCGGTTTCTCTTTTCGTTTTGCTTGCCTTGGGTGCGCAAGCGCAAACGGCGCTTAAGGTCAACGGGCAGGAAATCAGCAAGGCGCAGGTGAGCTTGGCTAAGAACGCGCTCATGGCGCGCATGGGTCTGCAGCCGGGGATGGTGGATGAGGGCGCTTTGACCAAAGCAGCGGTGGACCAACTCGTGGCCATGGAGCTTTTGGCACAGGCAGCGAGGGAAGCGAAAATCGCCGTGGATACGGCACAAGTGAAGGCTTCCTTAGAACAAGAAAAAGCACAGATGGGTGGTCAACAGGCTTTCGAGGCGGCCTTAAAATCTGCGGGTCTTACCGAAGCGGAGCTGGCACGGCTCCAGGAGCAGCGCCTTCTCATCCAGCAGTACATTGAAAAGGAAGTCAGCCCAAAGGCGAAGCCTTCCGCGGCTGATGTGGAGAAGTACTACAAAGACCACCCCGACGAGTTTAAGCACGAAGAGCAGGTAAAGCTTTACATGATTTTGGCCATGCTGCCCCAGGGGGCGGATGACAAGGCTAAGGCTGAGACCAAAGCCAAAGCCGAAGCAGCGGCCAAGCGCCTGGCAGCTGGTGAGGATTTTGCTAAGGTTGCTGCTGAGGTGTCTGACGATCCTTCTAAGGCCCGGGGCGGCGAAGTGGGTTGGGTGCGCAAAGGAATGCTCTTGCCGGAGCTGGAAGGGCCGGTGTTCGCACTCCAGGCTGGGGGTATCTCCAAGGTCCTCGAGAGCAAGTACGGGTATCACATCTTTCGGGTGGCCGAGCGGCGCCCGGCTGGGCTTTACACCCTGGAAGAAGTGAAGGATAACCTCGCACAGATGCTTTCCCAGCGGAAGAGCTCGGAACTTTTGCAACAAGCTGTGGAAGCGCGGAAGGCCAAAGCCAAAATTGAGCCTGTAGATCCGGAAATCAAAGCGGCTTTACAAGCGGCTCCCCCGGCGCCTCCCCAGGAAAAGCCGAAGGACGGTGGCAAGCACTAGCTTTCGCTTGGTAGTAGCAGCAGTTATTCGGGGCCAGGAGGGCCGCTACCTCCTGGCCCGTCGTTTACCCCAAGCGCACCTCGGTGGCCTTTGGGAGTTTCCTGGTGGGGGGGTAGAGGATGGGGAGCTACCCGAGGCAGCGCTGGTTCGCGAGCTTGAAGAGGAGTTGGGGGTGCGGGTGAACATTTTGGGTCCTCGCACCTTTGCTTGGCACCGAGAGCCCGGTAAGGATGTGTTGTTGCTCTTTTACGATGCCGAAATTGCCCACGGGAATCCTCGCGGCTTGCAAGGGCAAGAGGTGGCTTGGTTCAAAGCAGAGGAACTGGGGAGGCTGCCGATGCCACCGGCTGACGCCGACCTCGTGAGGAAGCTATCGCGCTCTGACGGGTGAAAAACCAGGTCGAAACAGAGCTAGGAAGGAACCGTAGTGGGTCCGCTGCTGGCTTAGTGGTAGCAAACGATGCCCAGCGTGCCGGCAAGTAGCGCTGCGCTGGTTTAGGGGCTTTGGGACTCGCCATGCACACGGCGCAAGAGACGAAGAATGCCATCCAAAAGCGTCCAAGGCTGGGCGGACAACGAGGAACGTAGAGGTCCACGGGTAAAAACCTATCCACGCCGTTGTGAACTGCGGAAAATTCGGCGAAGGGCCCAAGGGAAGTGGCACAAGCCCCCGAAGCTATGACGATTCTTGGGTGGGGCACCGCCTTGTAGGGTGCAAGCAAGGCCTCGCGCAGGTTTTCGGTGACGGGCTTTGTGACCAGAAGACCATCGGCGTGGAGGGGTGACACCACGAACTGCACGCCAAAGGGAGCCGTATCGAAGGTAGCTGTTTCCAGGACGTTGGCATCGGCTTGCCACGCGTTGCAACCACCCGCCCTCACCCGCCGCAAGCGCAAGGAGCCACCAAAAACGCGCACAAGCTCTACCTCTAGCGCTTGTGCAAGCTAAAACTGCTTTTCTGCGCTAATGATGAGGTCTTGCCGTCGGCAGGTGGCCAGGCGGAACTCGTGAGTGAAAAGGTTAAGGCCTGCGGGGGGCACGCGTCCTGGCATTGACCGCAGAACAGACAGCGCCCCATATCTAAGCGCCACGGCTCCACTGGGATGGCGTGGGTGGGCAAATTTCCACACAAGCCCTGCAGCCGGTTTGGCAGCGGCTGGAATGCAAGACGGGCAGGCCACCAAAACGCCCAAGCAAAACAGGGAGCTTTGCGGGGTAGGGGTAGGGCTTGGCGGTTTGCGTGCCTCGAGATTTAAGAACGGACCACACGCCGCCTCCTACAAATCAAAGCCACATTACGACAAGGTAAAGCTTTTATTGCACAAGGGGAACTCAGAGGTATCCTGGCCCCGCATCACGTAGGCTAGGGCCGGCCAGTTGTGGAGCGAGGGGTCGGCGGTCGTGTAAGCCAACAGTTCCCCCGTTTGTCGGTGATGGCCACATGGCAGACCTCCCCGCGAAAGCCTTTTACCAACCCCACGGCCAAGGAAGAAGCCTCGGGAGGTCCCAACGGAGCAAAGATTACCCCGCCGGGGAGGCTTTGGAGGAGTTTCTCCACGAGTGTGAGCGAGTGTGGCACCTCTAACCAGCGAACCCAGGCCCGGGCGAAGACATCCCCGAAGCCGCTGGTGAGCACCGGCACATGCAAAAAGCGGTACCTTCCCGCGGGAAATTGGGAGCGGCTGTCCACCCTCAAGCCACTGGCGCGGGCAGTCACTCCCAGAACTCCCAAATCCCGAGCTACTTCGCCAAAGAGTTGGCCGGTTTCCTCAAACCAACCCAGCACCGAGGGCGAATCCCACATCAGCGCCACAGCAGCCTGGAGTTCCCGCCGTAAGCCGGTGAGGCGCCGGTGGATGGTGGTTCGTGTTTGCGCCGTGACGTCGTACCGCGTACCGCCAGGTTGCAGCAGTCCGCGTCCAAAGCGGTTACCGCCCAGCTCGGCGGTGAGGTTCAGTAACTCGCCGCGCAGCCGGCCGCAGTACGACGCGGTGGGGAGGAAGGCCACGTCTTGTGCCAACGCAGCCAGATCTCCCCCATGGTTGGCGAGCCTTTCCAGCTCCCACGCCACGGCCCGTAGGGCGGCTGCCCGCGGAGGCACCTGTACGCCTGAAAGGGCCTCCAGTGCTTGGCAGTAGGCTTGGGTGTGAGCAACGGTGCTGTCTCCAGCTACGGTTTCTACCAGTTACGCCCCACGCTTAGCGCTTGCGCCGTAAGTGAGCTTTTGAGGCTTGCGACCAATCCAGGAGGATCCTATCGCTTTTCGCGGCGTTTGTGAGCGTGCGACGCCTGCCGGCGATTGCCTGGATGAGCGCTGGGAAATCGTTGTCTTTGAGGGCGAAGGCAAGCTGTGCCAAAAGCTTGAGGTGGGTTGCCGAGGAGGGCATCAAAATGGCAAAGAGGGCAAAAACAGGCTGGCCGTCCAAGGCCCTAAATCCACCGGATGTTGGAGAAAGGCCAACGTTACCTGGGGCGGTGCCCCCACCGCCAGGATTGGGGTGCGAGGGTGGGGCAGGGCAATTCCGTTGCCGATGCTGGTGGAAGCCATGGTGTGCCGCGCTACGCGCCCTTGGTAGAGAAACTCGCGGTCAAGACCCGGAGGTAGCGGCATGGTTGCTACCAGCTCCCGCAAGACCGCGGTCTTATCGTCCCCCGGGAGGCGGTAGAGGATTCCTCCCCGCTGAGGTACTTGCGCCAGCAATACTCCCTGGCCCGATGAGGCTTTGGTGAGGGCTTCCGGAGCGACTGGCACCCGCAGCGCTTGCGCCCAGGCCAAAACCTGAGCTTCAAAGGACCGGTGCTGTTTGTGCAAACGGTAGGCCGGCATCTTGCCTTCGGCAAGCCAGCGGTACATGGTCTTTTCGCAGACCCCCAGGAGCTTAGCCACGTCCCGAACTTTGAGCTCCAGGGCAGTGCCCGCGGCTCGGGGTAGGTTCCTTGTCCAAAATTGTCAAACGCTGGGCGTCGTTGTCCAAAAAAAGGGGCGGCGCAGAGCGCCGCCCAGTTATGGTCGCAGTGTGGACGTCAGATGACGCGGGCGTTTGCCGCCTGCAGCCCCTTGGGACCGCGTACCACGTCGAACTCCACCCGTGCACCCTCGCGCAACGTGCGGAACCCGTCACCCTGGATTGCTGAGTAGTGAATGAACACGTCCTCGCCGCTCTCCTGGGTAATAAAACCAAAACCTTTAGACTCGTTAAACCACTTCACCGTACCTTTAGCCATGCTGCTCTCCTTGCCGGCCTTCCTCGGCCGTGCTGCTTGCTGGGGCCTCCCAGCCTTCTCCAAAACCCCGGGTGCGCTTTACCACCCGCGGTGTTCTACGCGCTCCAACCGATTTTGAAGCGGGCATCGCTTGTAGGCGAGGCAGGCTTAGCTTGACAGGTTTTTGGGGTTTGTCAAGCGCTTGGGGAAAAACCTGTGGCCGTTTGGCTTTTGAACCCTTTGCCTTCACGGGATGGCTTCCACCAGCTCCAGGTTTGGGGGATCCAGCTGAAAGTAAAGTCCGAAGGCCGCCAGTTTGCCCGAGGCTAGCTTCTCCGCCACGAAAGGGAAGGAAGCCAAGCGCCTTAGCGACAACTTTACGGCGGCTTGACCCACTTCCTTTTCCTCACACGCCCCCAACTCCGGAAACTCCTCCTGTAACGGGCGCAGGAGTGCCAGCCACCGCCCCAGGTAGGACTTGGGATCAGTGCCAACCTGTCCCATAAAACCGCGAACACCACCGCAAAGGCTATGGCCAACCACCAGCACCTGTGGGACCTGTAGGGTCACCACCCCGAACTCCAGCGCTGCACTGACACCGTGAAAACCCGAATCCTCCTCCGGAGGTGGGATGAGGGCGGCTACGTTACGGACCACGAAGAGCTCGCCGGGGCGAGCTGAAAAGAGCAGGGCTGGATCTACCCGTGAGTCGGCGCACGCCACGACCATGGCCTTGGGGCTTTGACCGAAATGCACGGCGTGCCGGAAGCTTGGATCCTCGCCGGAGACAAAACGCCGCTGGAAGTTTGCAAACCCCTTTGTCAACCAAGCTGGAAGTTCACGCACGCGTAGCTCCTCCATTCCGCAACCGTCTCGCGGCGAGCGAGCATTTTACCGTACAATGCCGGCGGGAGGGAATGATGCAGGACGCTGAAATTCGACAACTCCCTGAACTTGTGGGGCAAGAAGTGCGAATCCGAGGATGGCTTTTTAACAAGCGCTCCTCCGGCAAGCTCCAGTTTTTGATTGTCCGGGATGGCACGGGTTTCCTGCAAGCGGTGGTGTTTAAAGCGGAAGTGCCGGAGAAAGTGTGGGCAGACGCTGAAAGTCTGGGCCAAGAGTCCTCTTTTTGGGTTTGTGGTACCGTCCGGGAAGACCTCAGGGCCCCTGGGGGTGTGGAACTGACGGTAAAAGAACTGGGGATTTACCAACTGTGCCAAGATTACCCCATCACCCCAAAAGAGCACGGGGTAGCCTTTCTCATGGACAATCGCCACCTTTGGCTGCGCTCCCGTCGCCAGCACGCCATCATGCGGGTGCGCAACGAGCTGTGCTTCGCCATTCGCGAGTTCTTTTACCAGCGGGGGTTTGTGCTCATTGACTCGCCCATTCTTACCCCAGCCGCCTGCGAAGGCACCTCGACTCTTTTTGAAACCGATTACTTTGGGGAAAAGGCGTACCTCTCGCAGTCGGGGCAACTGTACCTCGAACCCGCAGCGGCGGCTCATGGCAAAGTTTACTGCTTCGGCCCTACGTTCCGCGCGGAAAAGTCCAAGACTCGTCGCCACCTCATGGAGTTTTGGATGGTGGAGCCGGAAGTGGCGTGGATGCGCTTTCCTGAACTTTTGGACTTGGCAGAGGAATTTGTGTCGGAGCTGGTGGCGCGGGTCTTGGATCGTTGCCAGGAGGAGCTCAAGCGTTTGGAACGTGATACGAGCAAACTGGAGCCGGCCACCAAAAGGCCGTACCCGCGTATTGATTACGCGGATGCCATCGCCACGTTACAAGCGAAGGGGTTTTCCGTGCAATTTGGGGACGATTTCGGGGGTGACGAAGAAACGGCCCTTGCTCATGAGTCGGGAAGGCCGGTGATGATCACGCGCTACCCGGCCCACATCAAGGCCTTTTACATGGAGCCCGATCCCCAAGACCCCACGCGCGCGTTGGCGGTAGACGTGATTGCCCCCGAAGGCTACGGGGAAATTATCGGCGGTAGCGAACGCATTTCTTCCTATGAGCTTTTGGAGCAGCGCCTTCGCGAGCACAACTTACCCCGCGAAGCTTTCCAGTGGTACTTGGACATCCGCCGTTACGGGGCCTTCCCCCATTCCGGCTTTGGCATGGGGATTGAGCGGGTGGTGGCGTGGCTGTGTGGCCTGGACCACGTGCGCGAAACCATCCCTTACCCGCGCATGCTCTACCGGCTGTATCCGTAAGGCAGAACTTTCAGGGAAGATTTGCCAAAAGGAGTCTCGTTTGTTTTGACTTGCGTTCGCACGCGCATTTTGTTTTGAATCATTCGCCTAAGCTGGTGTCGGGGGAAAAAGACGGTACCTTTTTTAGAAATCCTTAGGTTTTAGTACGATCCTCGTGGCATGTTCTGCGCTTTTCAAGCTTCGCATGGAGGTGTGCTCCTCAACTGATGCGAGAGCCTTTCGAATCCATCCCTGATTACGCGCGCAATCCTTCTCTGGCGGTCAAGAAGGAAACTATGATAGTCCATTTCATACCAACGCTCAGGTAAGGCATGGTAATAATACATCTGGTTCAATTGTTGTTGGAAAATGTTCTCCAGTTGTGGTGCGTAGGCTGACGGAGGCTTATCGCCGATTTTAATGTTGTCGTGCCATTCTACCAGCGCGTAGTTGGCTACTTGGTTGATCTGGCGCCAGTCTGTGATTCCTAAGCGAATGAGGTACTGTCGCGGAAAAAGATGATGTCGCTCCACCGCTTCTCTATGGGCTTGGGCAAGAGGATCAAAGAGCTCTCGGACTTTAAGGTGGGAATAAAGTACCGGGGCGTCCAAAATGCATAAAGACGCAAAATATGCTGACTGTCCGGTGTTCCTGGCTGAAGCCGTCGCGAGCTCGTTGGGAAGCGTTACCTGCCAATAGTCAGGGGTGAGAACAGCGTTGATTTCCTGATCGAGAACCGCCACAAATTCTTCGGGGGTGGTCAGACCGCGTAGGAGGGCCAAGTCTTGATGCATTCGAGTTTCTGGGGACCCTGTGTACCTTCCCGTCAAAGAGCTCATGAAAAACCAACGGGCCATGATGTTGCGAAGCGGATGGTAAGCTAAGCCAAAATGGTATTTACCGACGAGCCAAAGAGCGTAGGTGTAAACCAAAGCTGTTTGCGATGTGATGAGCTTGGGATGGACGTAACCAGCTTGCTTGATAACCTTGAGAAAATCATGCCAGTTTTGAAGATCGAGAACCTTTGTGTGCGCTTCGCGGAGCAACATAAATTGCGCGTTGCGGCATTCCCCGGAAAATTTTCCAGTTTCAAGATCCTTGCCGCGGAGGACCCCGTAAACGTATTCGAGGCGAGCTCGGCGAAAGGCCAATACCACACAAACGCGGACCAATTGGTCGGGAGAAGGCTGGAAGTAGGGGTTGAACGGTGATGGCTTGCTATCGGACGGCGGCTGCTTGGCGAGGCGCGCGAACTCTTCGAGCTGGGAGCGGCCCTCGTCCCAAAACACTGACATTAATGTTAAGATGAAATCGGCCTGATTAAGGGTTCGGCCTTGGCTGTTGATGCGCACAAAGATCTCTGACACCTGTTCCTCTGTTGCGGATGAGGAAATTTCCAGAGCGGTCATGGGATAATTAATGAGGTTAACAAGGCGCTGAATGGCTTGCGGAACTCGCTTGCGCACGTCTTGAGAAAGTTCTCCCTTTTTGCCGAGGCGTTCTAAGAAGTTGGAAACGAAGGCGTATTGGTCAAAATCCGGGTGCCACAAGACGCTAATATCGGGGATCCAGGCACTGTCACGCTCAATGGCTGCACTGGTCACTTCAAATCGTTCTTCGAGCGGGTTGAAGGCAAGTCGAAGCTGTCGCTTCCGGAAGTCCTTGTCCACGATGGGGACACCCCTGGTCACTGCGTACAGGGCAGTGAGCCGCTGCTGCCCATCGACGATGAGAAGATGAGGGATCTTCTGCTTTGCTTCCACACCGATTGACTTGTATTCCTCTGGATAGCCGTTTTCCCAGAAGAGTAAAGTGCCAATGGGATAACCGCGGTACATCGAGTCGAAGAGCTCCCGCACCCTCGTGGTGTCCCAAACGAAGGGTCTTTGAATGTCCGGCAGGCCAATATCGCCGAAGGCAATGTCTTGGAGGAGCTTGCCCACGGTGTAATCGACTTTTTTAAACAGTAGGTCGCTCATAGCGTCATAGAGTGCCTCTCATCGGCACATTAAAACAGGCAGCGTGGCGGTTTGCAAGGGTCACAAATGGCAGGGTGTGAAAGGCGATTGGTTGCACATCGCCATGGGGGGCTTCCTTAGAGGTCAAGGGTTGGGGGCCGTTGTCAGGCATTCTGGGCAGCTTGCTTTCGAACCTCGTGTAACGCCACTGTCCCTTGTAGAGACTGCACGACAAAAAGACCCCGGCGCGCCACTTCAAGGTGCGTAGCATGTGGATACTCGCTTTCACGCAAAAGCCAAGCGGTTGCCAGCCACCGCAACACCAGCCAAAGCTTGAGAGGGTTGATGGTATTGGCAAAATCCTGCCGCTTTACAGGGAGAAAGGACCTTATAAACCGGTTTGCGGCGCTTGTCGACCTCTCGGTGGTTGATGATGCGGGGCTTTCTCTTACGTGCTCGCCAGGTTGCCAGTGGGAGCAGCGGTAGCCTTGCAGTGACAGCGGCGATGCTTTGGTTGGTGCGGCGGAGCTTACAAAGGCCGACGCCATCGGGGTGGAAATCGTGGTAGGACGGCGTTCAAGGCCGCAGCGTATGTGGCCGCCGATCACGCAGTTTGGGAGGTTGAGGCTCGTACCCCTCGCGATGTGATTTTGACCACGCTGTTGGCCGGTGGCGTCCCAAACTGGGCGGGTGTGCCCTTTCTGTTATCGGCTTCGGCTGCTTACCAGTGGCCACAGCCGGCGCTACGGGTGCGGGCCTTGCCCGCGATCGCTCGTAAGTCCTGCTGAAAGGTGCTGGCGCCAGTGGCGTCCCAGCAACGGTGCTTTCGCAAACGCCGGACTTAAGGAAACGGTTCCGCTAGAATAGCCGCTTATGGCGGGGAGGGACCGTCGGCTGAAGGTGGGGGTAGTTTCCCTGGGTTGTGCCAAGAACTTGGTGGACAGCGAGGTGATGCTGGGGTTTTTGGCGCAGCAAGGAGCCCAACTTACCCCAAATGCCGAAGACGCAGACGTGGTGATCGTGAATACCTGCGGCTTCGTGGAAGACGCCAAACGGGAGTCCATCGAAACCATCCTGGAATTGGCTCAGCTCAAGGAATCGGGCCACCTGAAGCGGCTGGTAGTGGCGGGGTGCATGGTGCAGCGTTACGCTCGAGAACTGGCAGCGGAAATCCCGGAAATTGACGCTTTTGTGGGGCTCGACGAACTGGAGAGAGCACCAGAAGCCGTCTTTGGAAAGCTTTCCCGCGAACACATCCCCGACCAAGTGGCGTCCGTTCGCCTTTACGACCACGAGACGCCTAGGCTTTTGGCTACTGGTGGCGTGTACGCGTACCTGAAAGTGGCGGAAGGCTGTAACAACCCTTGCGCCTTTTGCCATATCCCGAGGATGCGGGGGGCTTTTCGTTCGCGCTCAGTGGAGTCACTGCTGGCAGAAGCCCGAGCTCTGGCGCAACGCGGGGTGCGCGAGCTCATTCTCATTGCCCAAGACACCACCAGGTACGGCGAGGATTTGGGTTGGGGACGGGTTGGGCTGCGCACGCTTTTGCAAAGGCTTTTGGCGGAAACCGATGTGCCTTGGATTCGCTTTCTTTACGCCTACCCCGCTACCTTGGACGAGGGGATTTTTGAGTTGATGGCTGCCAACTCCCGCCTGGTGCCGTACTTGGATATTCCCCTCCAGCACGCATCTCGAAAGGTGCTCAAGCTCATGAAGCGTGGCGGCGACGCGGAGGCTTACCGCCGGCTCATTGCCCAGGCGCGGGCCATGGTGCCAGGTTTGGCAGTGCGCACCACGTTTATTGTGGGTTTTCCTGGAGAAGGGGAGGAAGAATTTGCCGAGCTTTGCCGTTTTGTGCAGGAGGTGGGGTTTGACCATCTAGGCGTCTTCACCTACTCGTTCCAAGAGGAAAACCCAGGGGCAGCGCTGGGGGATCCGATCCCCCAGGAGGTGAAGGAAGCTCGCCGAGAAAAACTTCTGTCCCTGCAGCGACGGCTTTCCCGTGGGCGCTTGAGGGCGCTCCGGGGACGAGAGGCGGTGGTGCTGGTAGATGGGCCCTCTCCCCAGCACCCCTGGGTCATGCAAGGACGCCTGGCCACGCAAGCCCCGGAGGTGGACGGCGTCGTGGTGCTTTCCGGCGGTCCTGTGGCTTGCGGCGATTTCGTGCGCGTGAGGATCACCTCCACCGCTGACTACGACTTGGTGGGCGAGGTGCTGGAGGTGGTGGGGAGTCAGGTCGAAAAGCCCAGCGCGCGCCTGCCGGTGGTGGCTCGGTAGTCTATGGAGGTTATCCGCGATCCCTCTCCGTGGACGGAGCTTCCCCAAGGGGGCGTGGTAAGCATCGGCAACTTCGACGGCGTGCATCGCGGCCATCAGCTGCTGCTTTGGGGGGCAGTGGCCAGAGCCCGGGACTTAGGTGTCCCGGCTTTGGGTGTGACGTTCTGGCCGCATCCTGAGAAGGTGTTGCGTCCGGATTCCGGGCTGAAGCTCCTTACCACGCGGGAGCAAAAACTGCAGCTTTTGGCGCAAACAGGGCTTGATACACTGGTGGAGCTGACGTTTACCAAAGAGTTTGCGGCAACTTCCGCGGACCGTTTTGCGCGAGGTTTTCTTTTCGCGAGGCTCCGTCCCCGCGAGGTTCACCTGGGCTTCAATTTCCGCTTTGGCCAAGGCCGGGAGGGGGATGTGGCTTTTCTCCAAAGGGTTGGCGCTGAACTGGGCTTTGCTGTGGTGGGGATGACGCCGGTGGAAGACGATAAGGGTCCGGTTTCTTCCTCGCGGCTGCGCCAGGTGGTAGCTCAGGGTGCGGTGGAGGAGGCCAGGGAACTTCTGGGCCGGTACCTCTTCGTGGATGGCAAGGTTTCGGTGGGGAAACGGCTTGGGCGACGGCTGGGCTTTCCCACCTTGAATTTGGAACCAGAAAACGAGCTTTTGCCAGGAAGAGGCGTGTATATCACCGCCACATATATTTCTTCCTTTTCACGGCTTTTCCCTGGGGTGACGAACGTGGGGGTGCGCCCCACGCTTTACGAAAACCACAGGTTGATGGTGGAGACCCACCTTTTGGATTTCACGGCTGATGTTTATAAGGAACCGGTGCGGCTGTACTTTCTAAAACGCCTGCGGGATGAAAAACGATTCCCGGACGTTTTGGCTTTGACCGCGCAAGTCCGCGCGGATATTGACCAGGCGCGTGCCTTTTTTGCCGGTGGTTTCGCCACCGAGTTCTGTGTTTTGCCATGAGCCAAGGGTTGTCCATGGGCCTGCCGATGGTGTTTTTCCTTTTGGTGCTGTTGCTTTGCCTGTGGGAGCGGCGGGAAACCCGAGATTTGGGCTTCCTGTGGCTGGGCTGGGCTTGTGGCGGGATTTTGGGCGGTGCGGCTTTGGGGGCAGGGCGGGTTCCGCTTCTGGCGCCGCTGGTATCCCGGTGGCCATGGGCAGGTGGTGCTCTGGTCTCGCTTGCGGCCTTGGCGGGGCTTTGGCTTTTTGCCCGCTGGCCACGGGTGGAAACGCCCTTGGATGCCACCTGGATGGGGCTGGCCGTGGGTTCCGGCGTAGGGGTGGTGGCAGGTTTAGGGGGGCTTTCTGAGCCTTGGTTGCCGGTAGTTGGTCTTACCGCGGGGGTGGTCTTTGGCAGCCTTTTGGGGATGACGTGGCTGTGGCCGTTTTTGGGGGGCAAACTGGCCATAGGCGTCCTTTCCCTGGCCTTGGTGGTGCCATGGGCTTGGGGGTGGGCGGCGGTTTTTGTGGCGGTGGAAGAGGCGTGGGTGCTCTGGCTTTTGGCCACCAGCGTGGTGCTATTGGCGTTGGCTTGCGGCTTGTGGGCGGAGGCCCGCGTGCTTTTCCCGCAGTTGTTGGAAGAGGTGGGCTTTGGCCTCATGCCGCCTTGGGTTGCGGAAAAGGGAGCGCGCTTTTGGCGGCGTTTTTCCCGCAGGTGGGCAGCGCGGCGCGACGAACGCCAGGCCATGGTGCGTTTGGTGGTGCGGCTGGCAGCGTGCAAGGCCTACCTGGCCGGGAAGGGCAAGCACCACAGTACCGCAGCTGTGGAGCTGGGGCGCTTGCGGGAACGGGCCCGCCGCCTTTTTACGGAAACCGAGGCCGGGATAGAATCTTGAGCCAGGGAGTGGGGTTAGCAGAAAGGGGGTAGAGGCTATGAACGCCCACGGAATTCACGTTTTTACGTCCGAGTCGGTCACCGAAGGTCACCCGGACAAGGTGTGTGATCAAATTTCTGACGCGGTCCTTGATGAGGTCCTCAAATTCGACAACGCCTACGAAGCTGAGCATCCCGGTGAGGACCCTTGGCGTACCCGTTCGCGCGTGGCTTGCGAAACTTTTATCACCGTGGGCTTGGTGATCGTGGGCGGCGAAATTACCACCAAGGCGTGGGTGGATGTGCAGGATTTGGTGCGACAGCTCATCAAGGAAATTGGCTACACCGACGCCAAGTACGGCTTCAACTACGCCACCTGCGGCATCCTCAACGCTATTGGACGCCAATCCCCGGACATAGCCCAAGGGGTGGACCAGGGGGGTGCTGGTGATCAGGGCCTCATGGTGGGTTACGCGTGCGATGAAACCCCTGAACTCATGCCCATGCCCATTGCCCTTGCCCACGCCCTTACCAAGAGGCTTGCGGAAGTGCGGCGCAAGCAAATTCTGCCGTACCTAGGGCCCGACGGGAAAGCACAAGTTACCGTTGAATATCGAGAAGGACGTCCCTACCGGCTGGATACCGTGGTCATCTCGTGTCAGCACACCGAGGACATTTTGCGTCCCGATGGTAAGGAAATCACCGAAGAGGCAAGGCAGGAAATCATCGAAAAAGTTGGGCGGGCTGTGTTGCCAAAAGAGCTCGTGGACGTGGAAAAACCCACGAAGTTTTACGTGAACCCCACTGGCAAGTTCGTGGTGGGTGGCCCCCAGTCCGACACCGGTATGACCGGGCGCAAGATCATCGTGGACACCTACGGTGGTTGGGCACCACACGGCGGCGGTGCTTTTTCCGGAAAAGACCCCACAAAAGTAGACCGCTCTGCCACCTACATGGCTCGCCACATTGCAAAGAACATTGTGGCAGCCGGCTTGGCCCGCCAAGCGCTGGTGCAACTGGCGTACGCCATTGGCCTGAAAGAGCCGGTTTCGGTGATGGTAGACACGTTTGCCACGGGGGTCATCCCTGATGAGCGGCTTACCAAGGTAATTACGGATGTTTTTGACCTCACACCCCGGGGTATCATTCGCGAGCTGGATCTGTGGCGGCCCATTTACCGCAAGACCGCAGCTTATGGCCACTTTGGCCGTAACGAGCCGGAGTTCACTTGGGAAAGCCTCCATCACGTGGAGGATCTCAAGAGGGAAGCGGCACGTTGGTCTTGAGTGTGGCAAAAAAGCAAGCTCAAAGATCCAGCGTCAAGACCGCAGAAAGCCCCGCTTGGCCTTTGGCTTGCGGTCGCAACGCGTGAAAGGTGACGGCTTTGATTTCGAAGCGCAGCGTGGCGCGACGGCCCAAGGGGCGAAGGTGCAGCTCAGCTTCCTCTCCGTGAAGCGTGATGTCCACAGGCACCTGCCGCTTGGCGAAAAGCCAGAAGATCGCCTCGTTGCCTACCCGCACCAGACGCGCGGCGAGGTCATCCGGGGGTAGGAAGAAACGCGAGGACAACCTTGCCAAACCCTGCGGTGTGCGCCCCAGCACCAAGCGGGCCATACCCAAAAGCAAGTGGCGCATGAGCTCCTCTTCGTTTTGGCCATAAACTGCTAGCCGCACGTCAGCCACGTGGGGCAGCTGCCGAAATCGCACCGCTCCCATGGGCCTAAGTGTAAACTCGTTTGTAGCATGCGGGGGACTGGCGTTTGGTGGGTGCTGGGGGTTGCGGTCCTCGTGATGTTGGGGGTTTCCTTGCACGCGCTCCAGCGCGCCCGCCCTTACCGCGACCGAAAGCTCCTCGGGCCTTTGGCCACGCGCTTTTCGGAACAACTGGGTTTCTCCCCCGGTCCTGTAGGCACTACCGTTTACCAAACAAGCCAGGGGCTTTCGTGGGCTTGGGACTGGGCGACGCGAGGCCTGAGGCGCTTTCGTCCGCTGGAGTCGGTGGCCACGGTTCGTTTCCTTGGGGGTGGGGAAGTGGCCATCGAGAAAGAAAAGATTGTGCGGTTCCGCCGTCCTCTGCCCACTGACCCGGGGGTAGCTATACCTCCAACCTTGGTGGAAGAGCACCTCCGGCACAAGCTTTCGCCGGTGATTCCCGAGTTTCTTGCCTTTTCCCTGCGGCGCTTGGCTTCCCGCGTGGAGGCCGGAGTTACGTGGCATCGGGCGTACTTGGTCTTGCGGGGCGAGCCGTTGCCGGAAGGGTGGCAGGAGGAGCTGGAGGTAGAGGTGGCCGGCAGCACGGTGGTGGCTTTGACCCGGCGGCTGCTCCCCGACCCCGATCCCCTGGGCGTGGTGGTCGGGAGGGTGGCAGAGTTACAAAAGGCCCGGTGGCTGGCTTTTTTTGCGGCAGCCCTGGCGGTTTTGGGGTTGTTGGTGGCTGCTTTCGAGGCCTATTGGTTTCGTTTGCGCTTGCCTTGGTTTTCTGCGCTCCTTCTGGCCGCGGTTTGTTGGGGTTTGGGCAAGAGCACGGGTCATTCCTCTCCGGTGACGGTTTTTTGGGCAGTGGCGGTGCTTTTCTCAGCTGTGGTTTTGCACAGTTTTGCGCCCCCGGCGACAGGGGGCCAGAAGGCTTTTGCTCCGGTGGGGCTTGTCCTGGGCTTTTGCAGCTTGCTGTGGCCGCAAATGGTGAGGGGTGCCGGGGGTTGGATGCCCAGTACCGGCGTGGTGCTTAACGAACCTTGGCCCTTAGTTGTAGCCGAAGCAGGCTTTCGTGCTCTCGGGGAAGAGCCCCTCCTGCGCGGAGGCATACCGTGGCTTTTGCGGCCTTTTTTGGGCCCTTGGGCAGCCTATCTGTTGGCAGCCACGGTAGGGAGCCTTTTGCACCCGCTGCCAGCCGTACCCCTTCCCGCAGGGATTTTGGGTGAGCTTTTGGCGCAGGGGGTTTTGGGCTGGTTGGCCTGGCAATACGGTTGGGGCTGGGCGGTGGCGAGCCGCTGGGTTTGGGAACTTTTACGGCTTGGCTACTTTGCCCCACAGTTTCCGTGGGGAGAAACGTGGCAGTTGCTGTTCCTTTGGGTTGTGGGGAGCCTGCTGTGGCCTGGGAAAAAGCGGTAAAGCTTGGAGTTGTCTTTGCCCCTATGGTGGTGGCAGCCTTTGTGGTCCCCAAAAAGGAACTGGCCGGACCCCCATCTTGGGCCCTTCGACGGGCGGAAAGCCAGGCGCCCTCTTTAGGTGTGGTGTGGGGCAAGCTTCGAGCTTTTTCCCGCGAGGGCCAAAGCTGGCGGATCGTCTACCAGCCTGCCCATGGGGCTTGGGTGGTAACGGTGCGCGTGCCGGATTTGGGTCTTCCGGAGAGGCCTTCGTTGGAGGCTGCTTCTTGGCTGCCAGGCGGACGGCTTTCCGCAAGTGCGGTGCGACACCTGAGCGGAGAGGAACCTCTGGGGTTCGTGGAAGCCTTGGCCCGCCGTGACTGGTGGCTCGCCGAGGGTATGGTGGTAGGGACGGTTCTTGCGGGTAAACCTGGACCTCGCAAACCTTTTGCCGCTGCCGTTTCCTGGCCGCTGCCGGTTGCAGCTGGCCTTTTACTTGCCGGCGCTGTGCATCGTCGTACGCGCCCGCAGCCACGAGCCCCCGGGCTGCGGCGGGCGGTGACGATGGGTTGTCTTTTTTTGGTTTTCGCGGTGCTGGGGGCAAGCCGCGCGGTTTGGCCAATTTTTGCGCCGGGGGTGCGGCCTTTTGTGAGCCTGTTGTTGTTTCAAGCTTTTTCCGCTTTGGTCCTGGCAGTGGTGGCAGCGTGCGCTTTTGTCCTCCCGGCTTTTGGCCATAAACCCACGTGGTGGTCGGTGGGTTTGGGTTTTTGTGGGGGATGGACCTTGGGGCTTTTGAGCGCTCCCGATTGGGCGGTGGGGCTGGCCGCGGTGCCCTCGCGTTGGATGCTGATGCTGGCGGGGCCGCTGGTGGCCGGCTACCTCGGGGACCTTATGGGTGCGGGTGGGAGGGTTTTGCTTTCACCGTTAGGACGGCTAGCACCGACAGCTGCGGTGGTGGCTGCCGCGGGCGGCTTGTGGACAGGCGGTGGGGGTGTGCCATTGGCAGCCATCTTGCTCGTTGCTGCCTGGCCGCCCGCGCAGGCGTTTTGGCTAGCTACGGCGCTGGCTGCAGGGTTTTTGCCAGGGGCGTGGTGGGCAAGTGTGGGGTGGTGGGGTCCGCTGCGGGATAGCCTCGTGTTTTCGGTCTTGGCTTGGGGAGCGCTTGCGGGATGGGCCCTTGCCCTGGGGGACAAGCGCTAGGGGGGCTACAATCGCCAGGTGCGCGTGACCTGGCTTTTAGCCTCTAGGTTTTTACGCCGGCGGTCAAGTCCGCTTTTGGCCGCTTCGTCCAGGGCTGCGCTGGCGGCGGTAGCTTTTGGTGTGGCGGCGCTGGTGGTGGTTCTGGCGCTGATGTCGGGTTACCGGCTGGCCCTTACCCAGGGGATCTTAGCAGCCAGCGGTCATGTGCTGGTGCTGCCGGCTGCTGGCGAGTCCGAGCAAGAACTGGCGCGGGTGTTATCGGGGCATGAAGGCGTGGCAGCCACAGGGAAAAGCATCTTTCTCCCTGGGCTTCTGGCGACCTCTCCCCAAGCCCAGGGTGAGGTCATCACTCTCAAGGCTACGGAGCTGCTGCCGCCCTTTGTAGGCGAGCTTGATGCCAATGCCGTGGGTCCCTTGCCGGTGGCCGTGGGGGAGGGCCTCGCCCTAAAGCTTAAGGTGAAGGTTGGCGACACGGTTTTCCTGCAGCTGGCACAACCCTCGGGGCGGCTCGCGTACACACCGGCGCGGGTGGCGGCGGTTTTCGCCACGGGCTTTGCGGAGCTACGGGAAAGCTGGCTTTTTTGTCGCTTTTCAGATCTGGTTCGGCGCGGGGGAAACTGGGGCACGGCGCTGGTGGAGGTTTACCTTCACGACCCCAATGACGCCAATGCCTTTGCCGAACAGTGGGAGAGGAGGTTAGGTGCCAGAGCCGTGTTCCGCAGTTGGTCGGAGATGAACCGGGAGCTTTTTGTGGCCTTGCGCTGGCAAAAAATCACGCTGGCGCTGGTGTTGTCGCTGATCGTCGGGGTGGGCGCCTTTGAGGTGGCTTCCGCTTTGGTGGTTCTTATCGCCGAGAAGCGCCGAGAGCTGGGAATCCTTTTGGCGATGGGGGCCTCACCTTTCTTTGTGCGACGAGCGGTGGTGCTGGCAGGGGGGCTTTTGGGCCTGAGCGGGGTGGTGGCAGGGACCGCCTTTGGGCTTGCATTGGTAGCCGTGCTGGATACCCTGGGGGTCCCCCGCTTTTCTTCTGAGTTGGCCAGCATTTACATGGTCAACCGTATCCCATGGCAGGTGCGCCTGGGGGATGTGCTTTGGGTGATGGCGGCGGGAAGCGCTGAGGTCTTTCTGGCAAGCATGGCCGCGGCCTGGCCGTTGGCTCGGAGGCAGCCTGCGGAGGTGCTGCGGTGGGTATAGGGGGCGAGCCAGTTTGGGAAGTGCAATGGCACGGCTTCCGGGGTCAACGGGTTCGGCGCATGTACATCACGCGCCGCCGTCTTTGGCAGCTGCGAGTGGCGGCGGCGTTGCTGTTGGTTTTGCTTTTGGCGCTCATTGGGGCGTTGCCGGTGGGCGTGCGCGGGTATTTGGAGAAGTTCACGGTCAAGGCCGCAAAGCAAGAAAACAAGCGTTTGAAGCAAACTCGCCAACAGCTTTGGGAAGCAACCCAGGAATTGACCCAAGAGCTTGCCGCCCGCGTCAACCGCGGCTCGCGCTTGGCTTGGATGCTGGGTGTGCCCAGGGTTTCCTTTGGTGAACCTCCCGCCCCCGACGCGCCGGCGGAAGAAACGCTCCGGTGGCTATTGGAAGAAAGCCAAAAGCTCTTAGAGCTTGCAGCTGCTTTAGCGACCTCGTCGCAACCTCCCTGCCCTTTGGACAACTTGCCCACGGGTGTGCCATTGGATTTGCGCCACGCGGTGCCGGTGGGGCTCTTTGGTGTTCGGGTGTCACCTTTCACCGGCAAGGAGGAGCCGCATTGGGGCTTGACCCTGGCGGCGCCGGCCGGAACCCGAGTGCTGGCTGCCGGCGGCGGGTTGGTGGCGTTTGCCGGCACGCCTCGGGAGCGAAAGACCAACCTTTGGACCCGCCTGGGGACCATGGTGCTCCTGGACCACGGTGGCGGGGTGTGGAGCCTTTACGGGCATTTGGGTAGCGTGCAGGTGCGTGCTGGACAAAGGGTTTTGCGGGCCCAACCTTTGGGCACGGTGGGAACTTCCGGCTGGACTCGGGTTGCGGCTTTGTACTTCGAGGTGCGTTGGCCTTACCAAGGGCTCAGTCGGCCAGTGGACCCGCTTTTGGTCCAGCTCTCCTTGCCCTTGCCGCAACTGGACCAACGCTTGGCTGACCCTTCCGCCAGCCTGGAGGGGGAGGCGGTGCCTTTGAATACGCTCCTCGGTGCAAAACCCGCACGCGAGCCCCGCTGAGATTTGTCATTCATAGGCCAAAAGTGATAGCCTTCACAACCGGCGCTGGATGCGCCAGGAGGAGTGCATGACACCCACTCCAGCAAAAAAGACGCCGCTTTACGTCGTGCACGTAGAGGCGGGCGCCAAGATGGTGGAGTTCGCCGGCTGGGAAATGCCCCTAAAGTACAGAGGGGTGTTAGAGGAACACCGGGCGGTGCGTACCGGCGTTGGCCTTTTCGACGTTTCCCATATGGGCGAGCTAGAAGTCGTGGGGAAGAGGGCGTTGGATTTCGTGCAGTATGTGACGTGCAACGATGCTTCTCGTCTCACCCCAGGTCGCGCTCAGTATTCGGGGCTCATGACGCCCCGCGGCACGTTTGTGGACGACCTTTTGCTGCACATGTTGGCACCGGATCGCTACCTTTTGGTGGTCAACGCCGCTAACAAGGATAAGGACTACGCGTACCTCTGCGCCCAAGCCCCTGCCTTCGATGACGTGGATGTGCATGACCGCTCCGCCGAGTATGCGCAGCTGGCCATTCAAGGCCCCCTGGCGGAAAAGGTGCTGCAAAAGCTCACGCCCCAAAACCTCGCGGAAATCAAGTACTACCGGTTCGTGGAAGGCGAGGTAGCGGGAGTGCCTGCCATCATAGCCCGTACTGGCTACACGGGGGAGGATGGATTTGAGGTGTACGTTGCCCCCCAGGCAGCGGTGGGACTTTGGCGAGCAATCATGGAGGCGGGGGCGGAGTTTGAAATCCAGCCCTGCGGCTTGGGCGCCCGGGATACGCTGCGTTTCGAAGCGTGCATGCCTCTCTACGGCAACGACATTGATGACGCCACCACGCCTTATGAGGCGGGACTGGACTGGATCGTGAAACTGGAAAAAGGCCCGTTCCTTGGCCGGGAAGCGTTGCTTCACCAAAAGGCTACCGGCGTGAAACGTAAGTTGGTGGGGTTTGAGATGGTGGGAAAGGGGATTCCCCGCCATGGGTACCCGATTCTTCACGCGAGCCACGAGATCGGCTATGTAACTTCGGGAACCATGTCGCCAACCTTGGGCAAGCCCTTGGGCTTGGGGTATGTTCCCGTAGAGTTGGCGGGGGAAGGCAGCGAGCTTTTTGTGGATATCCGCGGGCAAAAGGTGCCGGCACGGGTGATACCAACGCCGTTT
The DNA here is from genome assembly GCA_937934115.1 of uncultured Thermoanaerobaculum sp. GTDB lineage: Bacteria > Acidobacteriota > Thermoanaerobaculia > Thermoanaerobaculales > Thermoanaerobaculaceae > Thermoanaerobaculum. The sequence goes on along the minus strand of CALHAH010000037.1, from coordinate 18,546 downwards.
TACCGGCGGGCGAAGTAGGGAAAAGAGGGAGGCAAACATGGCGCGACCGGAAAACCTCGTGTACAGCAAAACTCACGAATGGGTGCGGGTGGATGGGGAAATCGCCACGGTGGGGATTACCGACTACGCCCAGGAACAGCTGGGAGACGTGGTGATGGTGGACCTTCCACCCGTGGGAAAAACCGTAGCTGCGGGGCAGGAGATGGGCACGGTGGAATCGGTAAAGGCCGTTTCCGAGGTGTTTTCCCCGGTTTCGGGGGAAGTGGTGGAGGTTAACGGCCAGCTGGAGGCCCACCCGGAGCTCGTAAACCAGGACCCCTTCGGTGCGGGTTGGTTAGTCAAGATTAAGGTGGCGCAAGTGCCTGCCGACCTCATGGATGCCAAGGCTTACGAGCAGTTTGTGCAGGAGGAAGGGGGCCACTGATGCACCGGTACCAGCCGGGTGCGGGGGATCGCCAGCGCATTCTTCAGGCTCTTGGCCTCAGCTCCCCTGAAGAGCTTTTCACGTCCATCCCCCAGGACCTGAGGGTGGGGGAACTGCCTTTGCCTTTGGGCATGGCGGAAGAGGAAGTGCGTAGGGTTTTTCGCCAGTGGGCGGCGGAAAACGTCACCGCTGACGACACCATCAGCTTTTTAGGGGCTGGTGTTTACCGGCATGTGGTGCCGTCGGTCATGGATGCGGTTCTTTCCCGGGCTGAGTTTTTTACGGCCTACACCCCGTACCAACCCGAGGTAAGCCAGGGTACCCTCCAGGCCATCTTTGAGTTCCAAACGTACGTGTGCCTGTTGACAGAAATGCCCGTGGCCAATGCTTCCCTTTACGACGGTGCCACCGCCGTGGTGGAAGCTGTGCTCATGGCCGCCCGCCTGCGGCCGGAAAAGAGAAAGGTTTTTGTTTCGCGGCTTCTGCACCCCGATTACCTGGGCACGTTGCGCACGTACGCCGAGGCGGCGGAATTGGAGCTTGTGGAGCTGCCCTGGGATGCCTCCGGCCGCACGCACTTAGAGGCGGTTCGGCCCGAGGAAGCGGTGGCCGTTGTGGTGCAGTCGCCCAACGTCGTAGGCGTGGTGGAAGATCTAGGGGCGGCGAAGAAAGCTGCGGGCGAGGCGCTGGCCGTGCAGGTGGTGGCGGAAGCCACTTCCTTGGGGCTTTTGGCTCCTGGGGGCCGCTTTGGCTTTGACGTGGTCTGCGGGGACATGCAAGCTTTTGGCTTGCCGCCGTCCTTTGGTGGGCCGCACGTGGGGTTTTTTGCCACCCGCAAGGAGTACCTGCGGCAAATGCCAGGAAGGCTCGTGGGGCAAACGGTGGACGAGGATGGGCAGAGGGCGTTTGTGCTCACCCTTTCTACCCGCGAGCAGCACATCCGGCGTGCCAAGGCCACCTCGAATATTTGCACAAACCATTCCCTTATGGCTTTGGGAGTTACGGTGGTGTTGTCGCTTTTGGGTAAAAAAGGGGTGCGGGAGCTGGCTTGGGTGTCTCACGCCAAGGCGGAATACCTCAGGAAGCGCTTTGCATTGCTGGCACCGAAGGTGCAGCTTGCTTTTCCCCACAGCCCCACGTACAACGAGTTTCTCCTCTTGCACCCGGAGCCTGAGGCGTTGCTTTCACGGTTGTCGGAGGCGGGGATCCTTGGGGGCGTGGCCACGAGCCGCTTAGCTCCCTATTTGCCGCCCGGTATTTTGGTGGCTGTAACCGAAAAGAACAGCAAGGGGGATTGCGACCGTCTCGTGGAAGCGGTGGGGAGGCTGACATGAAAAGCAAAAGCTTGCGCTCACGGGAAGCCCTGATCTTTGAGCGCTCCACCCCGGGAACCGTAGGCTACCAACTTCCCGCCTTTGACGTGGAGAAGGTGGACCCAGCGCAAACGCTGGGTGCGAACTTGGTGCGCGAGGAAATCCAGGGTTTGCCCGAGGTTTCGGAAGTGGATGTGGTTCGCCACTTTCACCGCCTTTCCCAGTGGAACTACGCGGTGGACGACGGCCTTTACCCTTTGGGCTCCTGTACCATGAAGTACAACCCCCGCATCAACGAAGAGCTGGTGCGGCTTGCCGGATTTTCCCAGGTGCACCCCTTGCAGCCGGAAAGCGAGGTGCAAGGGGCCTTGCGGCTCATGTGGGAGCTGGAGCAAGCGCTTATCGGCATTACGGGTATGGCGCGCGTGACCCTGCAGCCGGCGGCGGGAGCTCACGGCGAGCTTACGGGCATGCTCATGATCCGCAAGGCTCTTCAGGATCGGGGGGAGGCGCGGCACACCGTGCTGATTCCTGACTCTGCCCACGGTACCAATCCAGCATCGGCGGTTTTTGCCGGCTTTAAGGTGAAGGAGTTGGCTTCCACTTCCGCTGGCACATTGGATTTGGACGCTTTGAGGCGTGAGCTGGAGGCGGGGGATGTGGCGGCGTTGATGATCACGGTGCCAAACACCCTGGGTGTGTTTGAGCCGGAAATTGCCAAAGCTGCCGCCATGCTCCACGACCAGGGGGCGTTCCTTTACATGGACGGCGCCAACCTCAACGCCTTTGTGGGCATTGCTTCCCCGGGGAAGATGGGGGCGGATGCGCTTCACATCAACCTCCACAAGACGTTTTCTACACCCCACGGTGGGGGAGGGCCGGGAGCGGGGCCGGTGGCGGTCTCGCGTCTTTTGGAACCCTACTTACCGGTGCCAGTGGTGGACAAACGAGACGGCCGTTTCGCCTTGGACTACGATCGGCCGAAGAGCATCGGCAAGGTTCGCTCCTTTTACGGCAACTTTGGGATCATGGTGCGGGCCTTGGCGTACATCCTTTCCCTGGGGCGAAACGGCCTGAAGGCCATGACCGAAGCGGCGGTTCTCAACGCCAACTACCTGCGTCGTGCACTGCAAGACCATTACCACCTGCCGTATCAGAGCCCCACGCTCCACGAAGTGGTCTTTGACGATTCGTGGCAAAAGCCTTTTGGGGTTTCCAACATGGATATCGCCAAGCGGCTCTTGGATTACGGCTTCCATGCCCCGACTGTTTCGTTCCCGCTGGTCGTGCATGGGGCCCTCATGATCGAGCCCACCGACAGTGAGAGCTTGGCGGAGCTGGAAGCTTTTGTGGAAGCTATGAAAGCCATCGCCCAGGAGGCGAAAGAAAACCCTGAGTTGCTCAAAACCGCACCCCACACCACACCGGTGCGGCGTGTAGATGAGGTCCGTGCCGCTCGCCAACCCGTCGTGCGCTGGTACGCCCAAGATTCGGAAGCCACGTAAAGCGCGGGTTCGGTGGCCGGTTGCCCACTTCCCGCTGTTTGCCACCAGTGTGGCCAGGACGGGCGGGAAAATTCCAAGGTTTTTCATGGCCCGAAAGCCATTTCGCTACACTTTGGGACGGAGGGAAGATGGGAAGCTTTAAGGTAGCGAAGCAGTTCACCTTTGACGCTGGCCATCGTCTGCCCTCCCACCCTGAACTTTGCCGCCACCCTCACGGGCACACGTACCGAGTGGAAGTGGTCGTGGAGGCTCCCTCTCTCGACCCTGGCAGCATGGTTTGCGATTACAAAGCCCTATCGCTTTTGGTGCGCTCGGTGCTTGCTCCTTTAGACCACGCCATGATCCTGTGGCGGGAAGACCCCCTCCGCGAAGTGTTGGAGAAAGCTGGGGAAAGGGTAGTTGCCCTGGACGCTGAGCCCAGCGCCGAGGTCTTAGCCCAGCACATTTTTTTCCAAATAAAGAGGGTTTTTGCAGAGGCTTTGGCTGAGCCGCAACGCGTTGCTCCCTACCGCTGGCGCCCGGAAGTTCGTGTTTTGGCCGTTCGTCTTTGGGAAACCCCAAACACTTGGGCGGAGTACAGCGAAGCATGAACGAAGGCCCAAAGACACCCCTCGTCCCGCCGCTGGATTCTCAGGACCTGGCGACCCTTTGTATGCAAATCCCCCAGCCCATCGGGCTCACCGGTGCTACGGGTTTCGTGGGCAGCCACCTCTTGGAGGCCCTGGTGGCGGGGGGCGCTTCCCTGCGGCTCTTGGTGCGGGACCCCGCAAAACTCCCCCCGCTCAAAGTTTCCCATGTGGAGGTGGTGGTTGGGGATTTGGGGGACGAAACCGCGTTGCAACGGTTCGTAGCGGGCTTGGGAACGGTGCTGCACCTGGCGGGCTTGGTTCGAGCTCGGCGTGCGCAACAGTTCTTCCTTGCCAACGCTGTGGCAACGGGCAAGTTACTGGCTGCAGCGCAAAAGGCATCGGCAGAACCGCGGTTTGTTTACGTTTCGTCGTTGGCCGCCGCCGGGCCTTCGCCCCGCAGCGAAGGTCACCAACCGGAAGACCCACCGTCTCCCATTTCCGCGTACGGGCGTTCCAAACTTGCCGGGGAAAAGGCGCTGGCCGCGTACACGGGGAGCTGGGTGATCCTGCGACCACCCGCCATTTACGGCCCGCGAGACCGCGACGTGTGGCAGTTCTTCAAGATGGCAAGCAGAGGTTGGCTTTTCTACCCGCGGGGGGAACGCTACGTCACGGTGGCGTTTGTGGGGGACGTGGTGCTGGCGGTGCTGCGCGCTGCCGCCAGCGGGCTTTCCGCGCGGGCTTTTTACCTGGGGGAGCCAAGGCCTTACCGTATGCGGGTGCTGTTGGAGACGTTGGCAGAAGCGGGGCAGGTGCGGGCGAGGGTCGTGCCTTTGCCTGGTTTTTTCTTTCGGGTAGCGGGCTGGGTGGGCGACGGCCTTCACCTTTTGGGTTTTGACGAGGTGCCCATGACCTCCGATAAGGCCAGGGAGCTTTTGGCGCACCATTGGACCGCGCAAACGGGACCTGCGCTTAAGACTTTGGGCTTGCCGGAGCCGGTGCCTTTTCGGCAGGGCGCCCAGCTCACGTGGGCCTGGTATCGCAGGCAAGGGTGGCTGCCGCATGCTAAGATTTGAACCTATGACTGACGGAACGCGCGAAAGGGGTACAAGCGTGGACATTTTTCAAAAGTGTTACGACTTCCGCGATGCCGATGAGGTGAAAGCCGCAGGGCTTTATAGTTACTTCCGGACAATTTCCTCGGCCCAAGATCCGGTGGTGGTGATGGATGGCCGCGAGGTGGTGATGTTAGGTTCCAATAACTACCTCGGGCTCACGAACCACCCGGAGGTGAAAAAGGCGGCACAAGAGGCTGTGGCGAAGTACGGTACGGGGTGCGCGGGCTCGCGCTTTTTAAACGGTACTTTGGACATCCACGTGCAGCTGGAGGAGAAACTAGCCCAGTTCATGCGCAAGGAGGCGGCGCTTACATTTTCCACCGGCTTCCAAGTGAACTTGGGAACGGTCTCCTGCTTGGTGGAGCGCGGGGACATCGTGTACCTGGACAAGCTGGATCACGCCTGCATCATTGACGGCGCGCGGCTGGGCTTTGGCACCGTGGTGAAGTACGAGCACAACGACGTGGGCGATTTGGAGCGCCGAATGTCTTCAAAGGATCCTTCCCGCGGCGCTCTGGTGGTGGTAGACGGTGTTTTTTCCATGGAAGGCGACATCGTCAACCTCCCCGGTCTTGTGGAGGTATGCCAAAAATACGGGGCGCGCCTTATGGTGGATGACGCCCACGGCATTGGAGTCCTGGGCGAGCACGGCCGTGGTACCGCCGAGCACTTTGGTCTTGAGGACAAAGTGGACCTCATCATGGGCACGTTTTCCAAGTCGTTGGCTTCGGTGGGGGGGTTCATTGCCGGTGAGGAGAGGGTTGTCAACTGGATCAAGCACCGAGCCCGTTCGCTTATCTTCTCCGCCGCACCGCCGCCGGCCTCGGTAGCGGCCGTGCTCAAGGCCGTGGAAATCATCGAGAGGGAGCCCGAGCGGAGGGCCAAGCTTTGGGAGAACACCGCGTTCATGAAGCGCGAGCTGGCCAATTTGGGCTTTAATACCGGCGATTCTCAGACTCCGGTGATTCCGGTGGTGGTGGGTGAGGATCGCTTGGCCTTTTTCATGGCCAAGCGTTTGGAGGAGGAGGGGGTGTTTGTGAACCCGGTGATTTCCCCGGCGGTGCCTCCCGGCCGCGCCCTGCTGCGCACCTCCTACATGGCGACCCACACCCGCGCGCATTTGGAAAGGGCGTTGCGGGCCTTTGCCAAGGTGGGGCGCGAGGTGGGTTTGATCCCATGAATTCGCTTCCCCTCCGCTTGGAGATTGTCCAAAACCGAGAGCAGTGGCGGCATTTCTTGGACCTTCCCTGGCGGATATACCGAGGTGACCCGTGCTGGGTGCCACCGCTCAAGAAACAAGTGAAAGGCTACCTGGACCTGAGGCACCCGTTTTATGCTCATGGGCGCGCCGAGCGCCAAGTGTTTCTTGCCTATCGCGGAAGCCGGCCCGTGGGGCGTGTTGCCGCAGTCCTTAACCGCGCTCACAACCGGTTCCATGGCGATCGCTGGGGCTTTTTTGGGTTTTTTGAGTGCGAGGATGACCCCGAGGCGGCGGGGGAACTGCTGGCGGCAGCGGCCCAGTGGCTCAAGGAAAAAGGGTGTGAGGCTATGGTTGGGCCGGTGAACCCGTCCACCAACTACGAGTGTGGCTTGCTGGTGGAGGGCTTTGATACGCCGCCCACGGTCATGATGACGTACAACCCGCCCTACTACGCCGGCCTCCTGGAGGGTTGGGGTTTGGTTAAGGCCAAGGACCTCTACGCGTACTGGTCACCGGTGCACCCCGGTTCCTTGGAGCGGCTGCGACGCTTTTCCCAGCGTACGCAGGAGCGCGAGCCTGGTCTTACGGTTCGCGCCGTCAACCTCAAGGACTTTGCCAACGAGGTGCGGATCATTCAGGACATTTACAACCAGGCGTGGGAGAAGAACTGGGGGTTTGTCCCCACCTCCGACGAGGAGTTTGCATGGCTAGCCCGCGAGCTCAAGCCCCTGGTGGATCCCAAGCTGCTTTACATTGCCTTTTACGACGGTAACCCTGCGGGCTTTCTTTTGGCCCTACCCGATGTCAACCCTGCTTTGGCCGAGCTTAACGGCAGCATGGCTAACCCGTGGCGGCTTTTGCGGGCCTATTGGGTGGGGCGGAGGCCCGTGGGGTTGCGCCTTATTACCATGGGGGTTAAGCAGCAGTACCGCTTGCGGGGCATTGAAGGCGTGATGTTTTACCATGGCCTGCAAGCGGCCTTGGAGCGCGGCTACCGTTGGTGCGAGTATTCGTGGATTCTGGAGGACAACGAGCTGGCCAAACGTACCGTACGCCTGATGGATGCTAGGCTCACCAAGGTTTACCGCCTTTACAGTAAGCCACTGGCACACGCGTGAGTTTTCCCATAAGTGTGAGCGCGCAAAAAAATGCGGGACCGAAGTCCCGCACTGCGGTGGTTTTCCCGGAGTGGCGCACCGGGTGCTCCCACCGCGCTGGGGGGAGCAAGTACCGTTGAGCGCTGGAAGCGCTCCTCCAACAATATGTGACGATTGGCAGGTTCTGTCAATGGAGTGTTTCTCAAGAATGCAGCCGGCGAGGAAACGGCTGACGTTGTCTCAGAGGGCTAGGGGGCTTTCGGCCTGGTGAGCACCAAAAACCGGAGCTCGGTCATCTCCTCCACTGCCCAAGCGGGACCTTCCCGCCCAAACCCTGACTGTTTAACCCCGCCGTAGGGCATGGGGTCGGTGCGCCAGGAGGGGATATCGTTGGCAATTACAGCGCCCACCTCGATGCTTTCCCAGGCTTGTTGGATCTTGCCCACATCTCGTGTAAAGACCCCGCATTGCAAGCCAAAACGCGAATCGTTTACCTTGGCGATGGCCTCCCCAAAGGTGTCGAAAGGTTCCAGCACCGCCACCGGCGCGAAGGCTTCCTCGCACCATAGCGGATGATCATGGGGGACGTTTTCCAAAAGTTGCGGCCAAACCACCGAGCCATCCCGCCGCCAGGCGGTCAAAAGCGTGGCCCCACGGCTACGGGCGCTGGCAATCCACCCTTCGATCCGGCTGGCATCCTCCCGCGTGATCATCGGCCCGCACAGGACCTCACTGTTACCAGGGTCGCCGGTGGCAAAGTGTTCGGCTGCTGCCACCAAAGCATCGCGCAAGGTGTGGTACATGCGCCGCGCTACCAACACGCGCTGCACCGAAATGCACGATTGCCCGGCGTAACCAAAGGCCCCTAAAGCAATGCGCTGAGCCAAAACTTGGACATCGCCCCCGTCCTCATCCACGATCACTGCCGCATTGCCGCCAAGCTCCAGAGTTACCCGTTTGTCCCAGCAAAGCTTCTTGAGGTTCCAACCCACCGCCGCCGAGCCTGTAAACGTCACGAGACGCACCTCACGGGCCGTGACCGTTGGCTGGAACGCGGAACCCGGGCAAGGGAGCACGGAAATGGCTGCAGGCGGCAGTCCCGCCGCCACCAAAATGCGGCCCAAGTGCAAAGCCGGCGAGGGCGTTTGCGAGGCTGGTTTGAGAATGATGGGGCAACCGGCAGCCACCGCCGGGCCGAGCTTATGAGCCACCAAGTTGAGCGGAAAATTGAAAGGCGTAATACCCGCCACCACTCCCACCGGCACCCGGCGCAGTAAACCCCAACGTCCTTCTCCCGAGGGGAACGCACCGAGATCTAAAAGCTTGGTTTCGGAGGTTCTGGCTACCCGGGCCGACTCCAAAAAGGTTTCCACGCACCGGTCGGCCTCAATACGGGCGAGGGCCAAGGGTTTCCCCGCCTCTTCCACCAGCACTTGGGCAAGCGCTTCCCTTTGGGCCTTAACCATTGCCGCTGCCTGTTCCAAGATGGCCGCGCGCCGGTGGGAGGGTAGACTGGCCATCTGTGTTCTCGCCTCCCGTGCTGCCGCCAGGGCAAGGTCCAGCTCTTCGGGACCGGCTTGCGCCACCTGTGCTACGACCCGACCATGGAACGGAGAACGGACAGTTTTGGCGGTGTCCCCCTGTCGTTTCTCTCCCGCCAGGAGTAAGCCTTCCTCTCGCATAGCTCCTCCGCTCCCATGGTAGCCAAAAAAACCGGGCCGCTTCCCCCCCGAAAAGCGGCCCGCCCGAGCAGGAGCCCGGGGGAGGCAAGGCCTCCGCCTTCCAAAAACCAGAAAGCCGTGGTCTTTTGTTCCCATTTTTGGTGGTTGGCACCCCTAGATAAAGCGCCAGGTGGTGGGTTCATTTCCTCGCGGTTCGGGTGATGATCACACCCACAAGGACCAAGGCAGCACCTACCACCTGCCCGGGCGTCCAGCGCTCGCCGAGGGTGAGCCAGGCCGTGACCGCCGCTACCACCGGTGTGGCATTGGAATACACGGCAGTGCGGGTAGATCCCAACTGGCGAAGGGCGTAGTTCCAACCCAAGTAACCCAGGCCAATGGCCAGACCTCCCGAAAAAGCCAGCGCCCCCCAAGCTGCCAACGGCAGCTTTCCCCACTGCTGTGTGACGAGCTGGGGAAAAGCGGCCAGGATCAAAGGTGGAGCCCCGGCCAAAAACCCAATGCCTGTAACGCGCATGGCTGGCGCTCGCGCCAAAAGGGGATCGGCGTAAAGGGTGTAACAGGCCCAGGTGAACGCCGCTGCCAGCATCAGCGCGTCTCCTCCCCAATGGCGAAGCTCCAAGCTCACCCCCTGCCGCAAAACGATGAGCATGCCCAAACCCCCGGTAGCCAGAGCCACCCCGACCCAGGCTCGCACCGAAAGCCGCTCCCGTCCCAAGATGTGGCTTAAGACCGCCACTTGCAGGGGCATCGTGGCTTGAATCAAGGCGGCGTTGCCGGCGGTGGTGCGGGCTAAGCCCAGGATGAAAAAGAGCTGGTACACGGTGTTTGCCAAAAGCCCAGCGAGAGCCGCCTGTTTGCGTTCCCGAGGGGGAAGCCGCAGGCTTTGCCCTGAAAGCTTCACCAAGATGAGCACCGTGAGGGTGGCTAAGGTAAAGCGGGCTGCATTGAAAGCAAGGGGGGAGAAAAAGCGAAAGGAAGCTTTAATCACCGAGTAGTTGGCACCCCAAACGACGATGAGCGTGGCGAGGACAAGGTCAGCAACCCCTAGGGGGGAGCGGCTGCGGGGTGGCATGGTCACGCTCTGCCGCCAAGGTGTTCCAAGAAGGCGCAGGCCAAAGCCACGGCTTGCGCTTGGCTCGCGTAACGGGTAAGGGTGAGGCCAGGAAGCCCGGAGAGTAAACGAGAAACTGGAGCTCCTTCGCGGGCAATGGCAAGAACTGGTTTACCTGCGCTCACCGCGGCCATGACCTCGATGCCCACGCCGTGGGACGGCGTGGACACCTCAGCCACCAAGCAGTCCGCTTGTTGGAGCCACGCGAGATCGCGCTGGGCGAGCTGGGCGTCGGACACGTGAGCATCGGAGGCGTCTTCCACCTCGCCAACCACGTGCGGGGTGAGTACCTCGTGTCCAGCTTCATGTAAAGCCTTAAGCACCTCTTCCACGACCCTGGTATCCCTTTGAGGGTTGGTCATAGCCGCCGCCAAATACACCCGCATGCGGTAAGTCTAGCTGGCTGCTGGTAAACTCCAAGCCCGTGCTGGAAGGACCCTTGGTGATTGCCATTGATGGGCCGGCGGGGGCCGGCAAGTCGGCGGCGGCGCGGCTTTTGGCCCAGCGACTTGGTCTGCCTTACGTGGACACCGGTGCCATGTATCGGGCGGTGGCGCTTTTGGCTTGGGAAGAAGGGATTGCCTTACCCCCTGACGAGACGGCTAAGGCTCGACTGGTGCTGCTCGCTCGCCACTTGCCTGTGCGGTTCGCAGGGACGCCGGAAAATCCTAAGGTTTTTCTGGGAGCAAGGGATGTAACCTCGGCCTTGCGGCGGGAGGAGGTTTCGCGAGCGGCCTCGGTCGTTTCGGCAGTTCCTGAGGTGCGGGAGGAGCTTGTAAAACTGCAGCGTGCCCTGGGTCGGCACGGCGCCGTGGTGGAGGGGCGGGACATCGGTACCGTGGTTTTCCCCAACGCTCAGGTGAAGTTTTTCCTTACCGCTCGCCCCGAGGTGCGAGCCCAGCGCCGCCGCGACGAGCTGGCAAAACAAGGGCAAAGTGCTGACCTGGACGCGATCATTGGCGAGATTCGCGAGCGGGATTTGCGAGATTCCACGCGGGCGGTGGCGCCGTTACGGCCAGCACCGGACGCCGTGGTGGTGGATACCTCTGATTTGACCTTGGAAGAGGTGGTGGAAGAGCTTTACAGGCGCACCCAAAAACGTCTTGGCGGATAGGCAAACCTTTGCCCCGGGCACGACCTCCAGTGCACGGCAAAACTTGACAGCAAAAGTTTAAAACCGCTAAGCTTTCGCGCTTGTGGAGCAAGCATCGCGGTGCCGTCCGGCATCGCTCGAAGGAGGCATGAGTGGGCACCATCAGCAACGACGAAGCCAAGACGGGGCGAGGGCCTGTCAAGGAGGAAACCAGCAAGCTGAACCGGGAAACCCTGCAAGAGCTCATGGCGGAGTCCTTTGGTCACCTGCAAGCCGGTGATGTGGTTACCGGCGTGGTGGTGGCCATCACGGACGACGACGTGGTGGTGGACGTTTCCTTTAAGACCGAGGGCGTGATCCCGCGCGCGGAGTTTCTCGATCGCGACGGAAATCTCACGGTGAACGTAGGCGACGAGGTGGATGTGCTGGTGGAAAAGTTTGATCCTACCACTGGCGAGATTAAGCTTTCCCGCGAGCGCGCGGCGCGCATCCGCATTTGGGAGGTCTTGGAAACCGCGTACCGGGAGAAGACACCCGTACGTGGGCGTGTACTGGAGCGGGTCAAGGGGGGCCTTTCCGTGGACATTGGGGTGCGCGCGTTTTTGCCCGGTTCCCTGGTGGACGTGCGCCCCATCCGCCGGTTAGAGGACTACATCGGTCAGGATGTGGAAGCCCGCATCATCAACTTTGACCGTCGGCGCAACAACGTGGTGATTTCCCGCAAGGCAATTTTGGAAGAGCAGCTGCAAGCCCAGCGCGAAGAAACCCTGGCCAAATTGGAAGAGGGGATGATCGTTACCGGCACGGTCAAGAACGTGACCGACTACGGCGTGTTCATTGATGTGGGTGGTATTGACGGGCTTTTACACGTTACCGACATTTCCTGGGGTCGGGTGGGGCACCCCAGCGAGTACTTCAAAGTGGGCGACGAAGCCAAAGTGGTGGTGCTCAAGGTGGACCGGGATAAGGGCCGGGTTTCCTTGGGCTACCGGCAGCGTTTCGAAGACCCGTGGACCCATGTGGAGGCCAAGTATCCCCTGGGCAAAAAAGTGCGCGGCAAGGTGACGTCTCTTGCGGAGTACGGGGCTTTCGTGGAGTTGGAGGAAGGCGTGGAGGGGTTGGTTCATGTTTCCGAGCTTTCCTGGACGAAAAAGGTCAAAAGCCCCAAGGGGATCTTGCGCGTGGGTCAAGAAGTGGAGGTGGTGGTTACGGAAGTGGACGTGGAGCGCCGGAGGCTTTCCCTTTCGCTGCGGCAAGCCGAGCCCAACCCGTGGGAGGACTTTGCCGCTACCCACCGCGTGGGCGAAAAGGTCACCGGCAAAGTCCGCAACCTCACGGAGTTTGGGGCGTTTGTGGAGCTCGCTCCGGGTGTGGACGGTTTGGTCCACATTTCCGATATGACCTGGAGTCGCCGCATCACCCGCCCTTCTGAGGTCCTCCAAAAGGGGCAAGAGGTGGAGGCCATCATTACGGCCTTGGACGTGGTGAACCAGAGGATTTCCCTTTCCATGAAGGAGCTGCTTCCCAACGAGTGGGATACCTTTGCTTCCGCGCACCAAGTGGGCGACGAGGTGGACGGATACATTACCAACGTCACGGATTTTGGCTTGTTCGTGGAGCTCGCTCCGGGAGTGGAGGGGTTGTGCCACGTTTCGGAGGTAGAGCGGCTGTCTTCGGGACCTCTGGCGGAGGAGTTCCCCAAGGGACGCAAGGTGCGTTGCCGCTTGATCCGCTTGGATTTCGCCGAGCGTCGCATTGGCCTTTCGCTACGCGGTATCACCCAGCCTGATGGGAGTGCAGAGCAAGCCGCTGCTCCAGAAGCACAGGCGGAAGAGTTCCAAGAAGCAACCATTCCCGAACTGGGCGACGAGCCCGCAGAGTTCTTGGAGCCAACGGAGGGATCGGTGGTCCCCGAGACCGAGGGTAAGGAGGAGGCATGACCCGCGCGGAAATCGTGGAGGCCCTTACCAACCACCTGGATTTGCCGCAAAAGAGCGCCAGCGAGGCGGTGAATGTGGTGTTGGAAGCCATGGTCCAAGCTTTGCGGCGGGGGGAGGAAATTGAGCTGCGGGGGTTTGGGTCCTTTCGCTTTCGGCAGCGAAAACCCCGCACCGGGCGTAACCCCCGCACCGGAGAAAAGGTAGCCGTGGCCGCCAAGAGAGTCGTTTACTTCAAGCCAGGAAAGGAGCTGAAGGAGCAACTGGGGTGAGCGGCGGTCGGCTTGCTCACCTTTTTGCTCCTTGGCGTTTCGCGTACGTGTCCAAGGCCAGCGAAGCGTCCGGCTCCTGTATCTTTTGCGCTGCCGTTGCCGGGGGGCGCGAAACCTTGACGGTGGCGGTGGGGGAGAACGTCTTTGCCCTCCTCAACCGCTACCCGTACACCGCGGGCCACGTTATGGTGGCACCGAAGGCGCACACCGGTGACCTCACCTCCTTGGATCGGGAAACCCTGGCTGAGCTTATGGAAATGGGGCAAAAACTAGTGCGTGCTTTAGACAGGGTATACCGCCCCCACGGCTACAACCTGGGTTTCAACCTGGGCGAAGCGGCGGGTGCCGGCATTGTTGACCATTTGCACCTCCATATCGTTCCCCGGTTTCGGGGAGACACCAACTTCATGACCACCAACGCGGGCGTGAGGGTGGTGCCTGAGGATCTGGAGGTTACTTGGGAAAAGCTGACCCGCGCGTTGGAGGGGAACGATGCCCGCCGCTGAGGAACGTCGCCTGCCCATGTCCCCCACCTTGGTGGTGGCTTTGGCGTGGCTCGTGCCGGGGTTAGGTCACCTGCTCTTGCATCGCAGGCAGAGGGCAGCGGTTTTTGCCCTGGTGGTGGTGGCCAGCTTCGTGGTGGGCATCCTCTGTCAAGGGGAGCTGATCCTTCCCAAACAAGGCGATCCGCTCTCTTTCGTCGCCACGGTGGCTACCTTGGGCAACGGGATTTTGTTTTTTATTGCGAAGCTCTTAGGCTTGGGAGATGGGGTTTCCACGGCTGTGACGTATGAATATGGAAATGCGTTCCTGCTCACCGCGGGTGTGATGAACCTGCTTTTGATGTTGGACGCCTACGATATCGCGGTGGGTAAAAAGGATTGGTGATGGCCGATCACTTCACTCTCATGGCCCTCCACGCCCTGTTGTTGGCGACCTTTTTTTCCTTCCTTTGGAAGCGGGATAAAGCCGAGCGGCGCCGCTACCTTATCAAGGTGTTTTTAATCTTGCTTTTGGGTGCGGTGGCGGTGGGTTGGCTCATGTACCCATTCCCGCGCCCGTCGTAGTTCGGGCTGGTCGGTGACAGAAAAACGGCTCTATCAGGTGCTTGCGGTGGCTTTGAGCGTGCTTTACCTGTGGGTAAGCACACGCCCGCGGCTGCACCCGGCGTTGGGTCTTTTTCCCGATTGGCTGGGCCACGCCTTGGCTTACGGGGTTCTGGCCTGGGTGTTACGCCGAGGGGTAGGTGGCTGGGCAACGGCCTTCGCGGGGGCTTTAAGCCAAGGGTTTTTCTTGGAGTGGCTACAAAGGAGTATCCCCGGCCGCGCGGCAGAGGTTTCGGACCTGGTGGCTGACGCCTTCGGGTCCTTAATGGGCGCTTGGCTTTTCCATCGGCGATGCTAAAAGTTTTCCTTTCCGCTGCGGAAGCTTCCGGCGATCAGCATGGGGCGCATCTTTTGCGGGAGCTACAAGCCCGTGAGCCGATAGATGCTCGGGGGGTTGGTGGTGAGCGGTTGCGGGCCCAGGGTCTCTTGCCGGTGGCTTGCGCCGAAGAACTGTCGGTCATGGGTCTTTTCGAGGTGTGGCAGCACCTTCCGCGCCTGTGGCGGTTGGCCCGCAAGGTGCGGCGGCTGGCCTTGGAGTTTCGCCCCGATGTGGCAATACTCATTGACTCCCCCGATTTTCATTTGCCTTTAGCCCGCCATTTGGCAAAAGCTGGGATCCCGGTGGTGCTTTACGTTTCTCCGCAGCTTTGGGCTTGGCGCTCCGGTCGGGTGAAGGTCATTCGGCGGGTGGTACGCAAGGTCCTCTGCATCTTGCCTTTTGAGGTGGATTTTTATCGCCAGCACAACGTGGATGCGAGTTTCGTAGGGCACCCTTTGGTGGATGAGTTGGCGCCGGTAGTGGCAGAAGGAGGCGAGCAACGCAAGCATGCCCTCGCCCTTATGCCCGGGTCGCGCTGGCACGAGGTGGAGGCGCTGTTGCCGGTGATGTTGGAGGCTTTTGGCCGGTTGCGCGCCGAGGACCCGACGCTGGAAGGCAAGGTCATCGTTGCCCCTGGTCTCGCCACCGAGAAACTTAAGCTTTTGGCAGGCCCCGCTGCTTCCGGCTTGGAGTTTGTGACCAGCGAGCGCTACCGATCGCTTGCCCAGTGCCAAGGAGCCTTTGTGGCTTCGGGAACAGCTACGTTAGTGTGTGCGCTGTTGGGTGTGCCGATGGTTGTTACCTACCGCCTGCACCCCCTGTCCTTCATACTGGCCTCACTTTTGGTGAAAGTCCCTCACGTGGGCTTGGTGAACTTGGTGGCAGGGGAGCGGGTGGCCCCCGAGCTGGTACAGGATGCGCTGGATGCCGGCTCCTTGGCGGTGGCGGGGCGAGCGTTGCTGGGCGAGGAGGGAGAAAGCCAACGGCGTAAACTTTCCCTGGTGCGGGAAAGACTTGGTGGTCCCGGCGCCTCGCGCCGGGCAGCGGAAGAAGTCCTCCAGGTGGCAGGTCGGTGAAGGTTTTGTGGCGCCTCTTGCGTTACACGCGGCCGCACGTGGGGTGGGCGGCGGTGGCGGTGGTGGGCATGGTGGGCGTGGCGTTGGCCACGGTGTTTCTCATGTACCTGGTGGTGCCGCTTTTTGACAACATGCTGGGGGCGGGGGCGGCCCAGCAGATTCTGGGCAAGAGCGTGGCAGGCCAGGCTTCGGCTGCACCAAAAAAAGCGCCTAATCCCATCGTGCGCACCCTCCAGCAGCAGTTTGAGCGGGCAAGGGGTGTGCTTTCGGTCCACTTGCCATCGGACCGCTGGTCTTTGGCGGTGCTGGTGTTGCTCACGGTGTTCGTGAAGAACGCCCTTACGTACTTCGGGCATTACGCCTTTTACCGCACGGGCCTTGCCACCGTGAAAGATCTGCGGGACCAACTGGTGGACGCTTTGCTTCGACAGTCTCCGGTGTACTTTCAAAAGCAACCCACGGCCGTGCTCATGTCCCGCGTCACCAACGATGTGGAGCAAATCACCGCGGCCATTTCCGATCGTTTTGGGGATCTCTTCCAGGATTCCTTTACGGTGGTGGGGCTTTTGGTGTACGCCTTTTCTTTGAACTTTCGCTTCGCTTTGGCAGCGCTGGTGGTGGCACCACTGCTTGTGGCTCCCATTTGGCACTTTTCCCGTAAGCTGCGAAAGCGCTCACACCAAAGTCAGCAGCGGCTGGGCGAGATGAACATGGTGTTGGACGAGGTGTTCAAGGGCCACCGTGTGGTACAAGCCTTCGGCATGGAACGCTTTGAATCGGCACGCTTCCGCGAGGCGACTCGCCGCCACTTCAAGGCCAACCTCAAGGCCCGCAAGGTGCAAGCTCTCAACGCACCGGTTATGGAGGTGCTGGGGGTAGCGGGAGCCATGGCGCTTGTTGGCTACGCCTCGCACTTGATTTCCCGCGGGGAGATGACCGTAGGGCTTTTTACCTCTTTTTTGTTTGCCCTTTACGGCATGTACAACCCCATAAAGCGGCTCAACAAGCTTAACCTCGCCATGCAAATGGCCATTGCTGCCGGCGAGCGGGTCTTTGCGGTGTTGGATGCGCCGGTGGTTATTGCCGATACGCCTGGCGCCAAGCCCTTCGGTGGCCTGCGCCACGCCATACGCTTTGAAAGCGTCTTTTTTGCCTACGAACCGGAAAAACCGGTACTGCGGGATTTCAACCTGGTTATCCCCGCGGGGAAGGTGGTGGCCCTGGTGGGGCCATCAGGGGCCGGTAAATCCACGGTAGCGCAGCTTCTGCCGCGTTTTTGGGACGTGGATTCCGGCCTGATTACTGCTGACGGCGTGGACATCCGCGAGTTTACGCTGGCTTCATGGCGGGCCGCTATTGGCTTGGTTACGCAAGAGACGGTGCTTTTCAACACCACCATTCGTGCCAACATCGCCTACGGCCAAGAGCAGGTAGACGAGGAAAGACTTCGCGCCTGTGCTCGCGCCGCCTTTGCCGAGGAGTTTATTTTGGAGTTCCCCGAGGGTTACGACACGGTGGTAGGGGAAGCTGGGGTCAAGCTTTCCGGTGGTCAGCGCCAGCGCATAGCGGTGGCAAGGGCCTTGTACAAGGATCCACCAATCCTCATCCTGGATGAGGCCACCTCGGCGTTGGACGCGGAAGCCGAAGCGGTGGTGCAAAAAGCACTGGAAAACCTCATGCGTGGACGCACCACGTTGGTGATTGCCCACCGTTTGGCCACGGTGCGCAACGCTTTTTGCATTGCGGTGATGAGTGAGGGGCGGGTGGTGGAAGAAGGTACGCACAGGGAGCTTTTGGCCCGCGGCGGGCTGTACGCGCGTTTGGCGGAGCTGCAGGGGTTGGTGGAATGATGGGAACGCTTTACTCCATGACCGGCCTGGGCGAGGCGGCAGGGACCCTTTCGCCGCGGCTTTCCGCTCGCGTGCGGCTGTGGTCGGTGAACTCCAAAGGCTTGGAGATCAACCTGCGCGTCCTTCCGCGAGGGGATTACCCCGAGCTGGAGCTCGCCTGCCGACGAGAGCTATGCGAGCGTGTGAGTCGAGGTCGGGTGCACGTGGTGGTGGAGCTCAAGCGCACTGACTGGCAGGACGCCTTGCGCTTTAACTGGCAGTTGGCGGGCGTGTTGGCGGCGCAGCTTGCGACTAGACCTTCCGGGCTGGAACTGGCACCGTTGCATTTGGGTGAGCTTTTGAGTATCCCCGGCTTTGTGGAAGCCAGCGACGAGGGACTCACCCCCCACGAACAAGAAGGTCTTTTGGGGTTGGTACGCGATGCCGTCAGTGAGCTGGCCGCCGCGCGCGCGCATGAAGCCACGCTGTTGCTGCCCTTTCTCGAAAAAGAGTTGGCGGTCATTGAGGGGTTCGCAGCGTACCTAGCACGGGAAGGTGAGGGCTTGCGCCAAGCCTTGTACCGACGGCTTGCCGAGCGCATGGCCAGCTTGCTGGGGGAGCGGGTAGAGGAGCAAAGACTTTTGCAAGAAGCGGCTTTCTTGGCCGAGCGCGCGGATGTGGCGGAAGAGCAGAGCCGACTTTCGGCGCATGTGGCGCATTTCCGTAGGCTTTTGGCGGAGGGAGGGGCGGTGGGCCGCAAGCTGGACTTTTTGGTACAAGAAATGCTGCGGGAAATCAACACCGCTGGTTCCAAACTGCGGGAAGTGGGTGTGGGCGAAAAGCTTGTGGAAGCGAAAGCTGCTGTAGAGCGCTTGCGGGAGCAGTGCGCCA
>CALHAH010000036.1 GCA_937934115.1 uncultured Thermoanaerobaculum sp. | reverse complement strand
AGGAATAAAATGAACGGTTTGGCAAGCAACCCCGTTGTATGGCTTAAGGACCCGGTGGCTGAGGTTTTGCCCCTTGCAAAACGCAGTGAAATCTGCATCGTGAGATGCCGATGCCACAACGGCGGCACGTTTGAGTGCGGTACGTACACGCCAAAGAATGGCAAGAACTAGCTCGGTCAATTCATCGTTGGCTGCAAGGTCTGCGACGCTACGCAACCTTAAACCGCAGGAGATTAGGCTTTTGAAAGGGAGGTGGTCTAATGACAGGAAATAACGGGAACCGGCCACTCGTTTGGATTTCCGAGCCCGTGGGTGCGCTTTTTCCCGGTCGGATCAAAGGCGGCTGTGGGGGAGACTGCGAGTGCAACAAGGCCGGCTTTAAGTGTAACAACTTCGTAGGACGCTCTCACAAGGGTGTGGTACGAAATCGTTAGTATAACGGGAGGCAGCGCCGGCGGGGCTTGACCTGCCGGTGCTTCCCGTTCTCGGGAGTGAATTTTCTGCGCCCATGGTGAAGGCGGGCTTTTGTGGCGAGAGGTGAGACCTTGTATCCGTAACGACGAATAGCAAGCGGTGTGAGTGTCGAAGCTCGCACCCATAGATGCGTGCTTTGCGGGAGGAAAGCATGCCTTTTCAAAACGTAGCCAACCAAATTCGTTGGCTTGTGGAGCCATCAAGTGGGCTTTTGCCTGTGGCTGCGAGGGTTTGCATTATAAAATGTGATTGCCGCAAGCAAAGTCTTAAATGCGATGTGTTTTCCGGATTCGTTGAGGGTTTGAGGGGGAGGAGAAACCAATGAAAGTGTACTGATAGAATTGAGAAGTTTTAAGCCCTGGATGCGGTCGGAAGGCTTGTGGGTCTTTGAGGATTTACCCCTAGCGGCCAAAAGGGGGTACAATGAAGTGTCCTGAGGAGTAACTTATGAAACTAAGGAAAGGAGAGAGGCGAACATGATCAGATGGATAGTCCTGCCAGCTGCACTTTTTGGCGCAAACGATCCGCCGGTTTGCTCCAAGGTGTGCCAGTGTCACAAGGCTAGTTTTCAGTGCACTGCGGTATCCGCGCCTCCTCGGGGGAAGGACAGCAACAAAAAAGGGAAAAAACCCAAGCGTTAGGGTACCTGGGCCCGGCGTGCCGGGGTTGTGGAGCTGGAGGTGCCATGGCTTTAGGCAAGGTGTGGTTTGGTTTTTGCCAAAGTGCTGTTTTCCCCGTCCTTGTGGTGACTTTGCTTTTACGCTCTTCTGCCGCAGGCGCCGCCGAGCCTCCCACCTTTTCCTTGCCCAAGGTGGAAGGCGAAGTGAAGGCAGACGGCGCCCTGGATGAGCCGCAGTACGCTCAAGCCTTTCACTGGGAACGGTTCGTGGAAACAGCCCCGCGAGAAAACGCGCAGCCTGCCCGCAAAACCGAGCTTTTCCTCTTTTCGAACGCAGAGGGGTTGGTGGTGGGGTTCCGTGCCCACGACCCCCGGCCCCAGGAGATAAAAAGGCAAAGGTACCGTCGCGATGAGGCTTTTGACTCGGAGCGCGTGGAGGTTTTTCTCGATCCCACTGGTGAGGCGAAGCAGCTTGTGTTTTTTGTCGTGACGCCCATGAACGACGTCGTCGATGGGCTTTACGACATTGCCGCGGGAAGCAGTCAATTAAGTTACGATCTCCTATTTCGCCACGGGGCGCGTATTACCGATACCGGTTGGGAGTGTGAGCTGGTGATTCCGTTTTCAAGCTTAAGCTTTGCGCCGGGAAAGCAGGCCCGTTTTTTGCTGGGTGTGCAGCGTTACGTGCCGCGGCAAGACACGGAAGTTTACAGCCTGTTGCCCGTGGACCGCGCTTCCGAGGACCCGCGGGAAGGTATGGCGTACGTGTTGGTAGATATCGAGGGCGTCAAGCCGGCCCGCAGCTGGCATCTCATCCCCGCGTGGGTGGGTTCTCATATCGTGGAAGAGCAGGCAACGCGTACACGTTCAGCGGAGGGTGCCTTGGGCCTCACCGCTGAGTGGCAGGTGCGGCAGGACACGTCAGTCAAAGGCACCTTCCGCCCTGATTTTTCGCAAGTGGAGGCCGATGATACGTACCAAAAGATCAACAACCGCTACCCGGTTTTCATTCGTGAAAAAAGGCCTTTTTTCCTGGAGGGAGCTGAGTCCTTTGCAACGCCTATTCGTCTGTACTACTCCAGAAAGATCGTACAGCCCGAGTGGGGTTTAAAACTTTCCCACCGTGGCGACAAGCTGGGGGTTTTTGCCCTACTGGCGCAAGAGGAAAACGTGCCCGCCGGGCGTTTTGGGTTACGCGGGGGCGACAAAACCACCACCTGGGGTGTGCTTCGGAGTACCTGGTCCTTGGACGAAGTGGGCTCTTTTTTGGGTGCTACAGCTACCTACCGCGGCTTTGGCGCTGACCACCGTAACGGCGTTTTTTCCCTCGACGCCGCAAGGAACGGGGAAAGGCTTTCCTGGAATGGGCAGGTGGCTTTTTCTTCCACCTCCAGCCCCGAAAAATCTTCTTCTGGCAGCGCTGCCATTTTTGAAGTTCGTTACCGTTGGGATCAGTATTGGAGCACTTCCGGCTCTTGGCAACGGGTAGCCCCTTCCTTTCGCGCCGATGCCGGGTTTGTGGTAAGGACCGACAGGGAAATATTTCAACTTCAGCAGAATTACAGCTACAAACCAAGAGAAGACGTGGGTCTGGTTCGTGGCAGCAACGCGTACCTCGCTTGGAGGAGCGAGCGCACGACGAAGGGTCTCCTGGTGGAGAAAACACTGCTGGGCTACGCGGATGTGACGCTGCCGCATCAGGTGCGCATGTACCTCAACGGGCGTTTGGGGACCGAAGGCGTAAGCGGCCAGGAGTTTCCCCGCACGCGCTCGGCCACCGTTGGCGTAATGTGGGGGGAAAGGCCTCTCTTTCAACCCGCGGCTTGGGCTCTCTTGGGCCGAGAGGTGGTTTACGGTCCGGCGCCTTGGCAAGGCGCCAGTCGCGCCTGGGGTACCTCTTTGAGCTCCAGTCTTGCCGGGTTTACTGGGGTATTGGTTTACGAATCTTTTTCGTTTGGCTCTGGTGCCCGCACGCAAAAGGCGTGGCAAGGCTCGCTGACCTATGTGTGGAACGAGCAGTGGTCGGCCAAGGTATTTTTGGTAGACGAAGACTTGCGCTTTTTTGACTACGCTTTGGCTTTTCGTTCTCGCTTTATCAACGCTTTGCTAACCTATCGCGTGAACCCCTTTTCTGCGGTTTACGTTGGCGCCAACGTGGCTTTGGAAAGGGAAGGGGAGTTGCCGCAGCCTTTTTGGGATCGAGTTGAACGGCAACAGGTTTTTGTAAAGGTAAGTTGGTATTTTTAGGGGGTGGCATGAAAGCTTCACGTTACACATTTTTGTTTTCCGTAGATGGCGAAAAGCGCCTGGCTTACAACGCCCTCACTAACGGTTTAGCCTTGGTGGATGAGGCGTGTGCCGACTGCTTGGAAAACTTTTCGGAAGAAAAGTTCTGGAGCTTGCCGGAGGCAACCCGATGCCAGCTGCAAAGGGGCGGTTTCGTCATTGCCGATGAGCTGGACGAGCGCGACGTGGTACGGGTGCGCTACCGCATGCAGCAGTACGCCACCAGCCACATTGGCCTCACCATTGCACCAACTTTGGCGTGCAACTTAGCCTGCCGTTATTGCTTTGAGAGTTCTTTTACGGGCTTCATGAGCGACGAAACCAAAAACGCCGTGGTGCGTTTTGCCGGCGAGCTTATGCAAGGGGGTGCCAAGCTCTTAAGCGTCACATGGTACGGGGGTGAGCCGCTTTTGGCCTTGGATACCATCGAGGCGCTTTCGCAAGGGTTTTTGCGCGTAACGGAGGAAAAGCACGTCAGTTATGAGGCTAGCATTATTACCAACGGCACGTTGCTCACGGAAGAGGTAGCGCAGCGATTGCTTGCTGCCAAGGTCTCCTCTGCGCAAGTGACCTTGGATGGTCCTCCCGACGTGCACGATCAACGCCGCCCTTTGCGCTCCGGCAAAGGCTCCTACGCGCGCATCGTGGCCAACCTGGAGCGTGTGGCAAAAATCTTACCCATCTCTTTACGGGTCAACGTGGACCAGCACAACGCTGAGCACGCCTTGGATTTCGTGGAAACTCTCATGGCCGAACCTTGGTTTGACCCCCAGTGCGTTGGCGTGCATTTCGGCTACGTAAGGAAGTACACACCGTCCTGTGGGTGCGGCCTGGATGAGATGCTCAAGCCTTCGGCGTTTTGGCAGATGCAGGAGGCACTGGGCCAAAAGCTGGTGGCGCGAGGTCTTTCCCAGCCGCTTTACCCGGAGTTGGCCTCCGGGTGTACAGCCACCGCCGCGTGCTCCTTTGTGGTGGGGCCTCAAGGTGAGTTGTACCGGTGTTGGAACCACGTGGGGGACGCGAAGGCTGTGGTGGGCACGGTGTTTGACGCGGCTGTGAACCATCCGCTGTATGTTCAGTATTTGGTGGCGGGCTTTGACCAAGACCCCGAATGCCTGCAGTGCCGCTTCCTGCCCCTGTGCGCTGGCGGCTGCGTGGATGTGAGGGTCAAGGCTTCCCAGGGGCTTTTACCCAGCAAGGATTGTTCCGGGTGGCGGTATTACCTGGAAAGGCAACTGGCCTCGTACTACCGCTGGTGGTGGCAAGAGCAGCAAAGAGAAACACCCCATGAAGCCTGAGCACCGGCGCGTTTTCCAGCTTTTGTGGCAGCATCAAAAAAAGCAGTGGCCCTTGGCTTGTACTGCGGGTTTGCTGCTTTTTGCTTCTGCCGCGTTGCAACTTCCGGCACCTTTGGTGACCCGTTACCTCATTGATCAGGTGATCCCTTCCGGGGAGTTTTCCCGCTTGCACCTTTTGGCAGGTGTTTTGGTGGCGGTGGTGGCCGCTTACCACGCGTTGACCTACCTTTTCCACAGAGTCATGGTGGAAAACCGGGTGCGGGTTGAGCAAAGCTTGCGGGAAGCGCTTTGGGAAAAAACGCTCTTTGCCCCAGTTTCCCTCACCGAAGGAGAACACAAGGGTTACCTGCAGGCTCGCCTGGATGCGGATGTGGACCGGGTTGGGGATTTGTTTTTGGATACCTTCCTGGAGGTGCTCCTGCAGGTGGTGACGCTTTTGGTGGGCGTGGGGCTTTTGTTTTACCTCAACAGCTTTCTGGCGGTGGTTAGCCTCTTGGCTGTGCCTTTTTTCCTTTGGACTTCCCAACGGTACATGGGGGCCCTGGAAAGGGAAAGCGGGGTGCGGCAGGAGGCGTGGGCTCGCTTTCGTGGGGTTTTGGTGGAACTGCTTTCCCTTTTTGCCACGGTGAAAACCCACGGAGGTGAAAGCCCAGCCCAGGGAAAGTACCGGGAAGGCCTCAACCATGCTTTGACCAGCGATCGCCGTTACGGCTTTCTTTCCGCAAAGGCCTCCACAGTGGCGGCTGCAGGCGGTGCGGTGTTGCCGCTGTTTGTGCTGTGGTACGGTGCTTGGGCCATCATGCGCGGGCAGTTTACCCTGGGTTCCTTTTTGGCCTTTCATGGGGCGTTGGGGTACCTCTTTGGCCCCGTGCGCAGTCTTGTGGGTGCCAGTTTTGACGTGGCTGGAGCACTGGCTGCCGGACAGCGCCTCCTGGAGGTGATGGATTGGCCCCAGGAAAATGTGAGCTTCGGGACGGGCCTTTTGCCACGAAAGCCCACCGTTGAGGTTCGGGACCTGCGGGTGGAGCCGGGGCAAGGGCGCACCGTCGGCCCCGTTTCCTTTGTGCTGCAACCTGGCGCATGGGTGGCGCTTGTGGGCGAAACCGGTGTGGGCAAAAGCTCCGTTCTGCGCGCCTTGGTGGGAATGGCGAAGGTAGCGGGGGGCGAAATCCTCATTGATGGCACGCCGCTGTGCCGTTTTTCCCTCTCGGAACTTCGCCGAAGCGTGGTTCTAGTGGCCCAAGAACCTCGTTTTTTTGCGGGGAGCATTCGCGAAAACCTGGTGCTGTTTGCGCCGCACGCCGGAGAACGGGAGCTGGAGGAGGTCCTTGCACGTTGTGTGCTGCAAGAGGCGTTGCGCCGATTGCCCCAGGGTTTGGACACGCCGTTAGCGGAAGGAGGAGCTTCCCTTTCCGGAGGTGAAAAGCAAAGGCTAGCCTTGGCTCGGGCCTTGCTCTTGCGTCCCAAGGTGCTGCTCCTGGATGAGATTACCGCCGGCCTCGACCGCGCCACCGAGCAGCGCCTTTTGCACCAGCTTCACTGCCTGCCTTGGAACCCGGCCATCCTTTGGGTAACCCATCGCCTCGCCCCCCTGGGTTTTGTGGACGAGGTGGTAGAAATGCAACAGCAAAAGGCCCGACCTCCGCTGGAGTGTATGCAACGTTGACCGCTGGAGGTCTCTGCGCTGTTGCTTTGGTGGTGGGGGAAAACGCCCCGCCCGGCCCTTACCCTGCGGGAGCTTGCCTGCCACGCGTAAAGACTCACGTTGTACCTGCCGTAACGTGAGGCTTACCGCGCCAAAGTGTTGCCCTGCGTCCGCAGGGACACCAAAGCGTTTAGCTAGCTTCTATCGCTTGCTTTCAAGCGTTGCTAAAGGCACCTGCCGCCGGCACGCGGCAGCCCGCCAGCTTGCGGTTTCTCCGCAGCAAAAGAAATGGCCTTGTTGCCCATGGTTTCTAAAAGCACGGGGAGGGGAACGTTGCCGGCAAGGACCTCGGCGACGAGCCGCTCTCCCAGCGGGTCCCCAGAGCTTTTGCCTCCACCATCTGCGAAAGGCACGGTTGCACCTCGAGGGGCGCATCGCCAATTCCGTCGAGAAACAGCGTGCCGCCGTGGGCGGTGCGCACCAAGCCTTTGCGCTCTTCGGCGCCGGTGAAGGCGCCTTTTTTGCAGCCAAAAAGCTTGGAGTAGATGAGGGGTGAGGGGATGGTACCCAAATCCACTTGGCTTGTGCCGAGAATCTCGAAACAAGCCTCCATGGCGACGAACGCGTTCCACAGGGTGGCTGTTCCCCGGGGGGAAGGTCATTACCAAACTCCTCGATAGCTCCTCCTGTGGTGGGTTTGGCGGTGGCACTTGTTTTGCCGCTGAACACTCTGTCTGCTATTTGGAGATAAACTGTGGCGACGGTGGTTGTATCATGGATTGCGCGTAGAGAGTCGAGGGATGGATGCCTCTGTTCACAAAGGTATTTTGGCGTTGCTGCTAGCAGCTTCAGCAACAGCTGGAGATCAGGGGAATTGGGAAGCGTTCGAGGTTTTTGTTCCCGACCTCAAAGAACGCGTCAGCCCAGTAACGGGTGAGCGCTGGGAGTGGAAGATTCTGGCTCTGGCGCCAGCGGGAAGTCATCGTTATTTGCTGCTTCTACAACCGACGCGTATGCAAGTCTCCCCGTGGAGCAATGAACAAGCGCTCGCAGAAGAAAAGCAGAAGAACCTTTTCTTAGGTCAAGAGCACCTGAAAAAGCGGGAGTCCCGCCTCCTTTTGGCGATGTTCGACCAACGAGGCAAGCTCGTGACGGAAGGGGGGGTGCCGGAGGACGCCGCAGGCCAAGGGGGCATCTTTCCCAACAGTTGGAGCACTGCTGTGGTGATGGAGCAAGCCCCTACCTGCCCATACGGCTTTTTGGACGCGGTGGGGGCTCGTTTTTACTGTTACGACCTGCAGCTGGCCCTTCAAAAAAACTTGACCTCGCTTTACACGAGGTTGGATGGCCCGGCGTCCTGCTGGAGGGACAAAGCTACTGGCTTTTCTTCTTCGGCCGACGGTTTTCTCGCGCGCCCTGGTTGCAAAGGCCTGGAGATCTTGCACAGGTCAAACCCGAAGTGCCCCAAACCCTAGGGTATCTTTGGCGTGTCGGAGACAAGGAAGCTCAGCCCTTGCCTTTTAGTGGAGAGGAGCTCTTTCAAGCAGTTGCAACATTGGCGCGCGACCCCGAAGGCAGAAAGGTCAGTATTCAGAAGGCGAGCCTTGGCGTGATTCCGATTGCAACGTGGAATCCCCGTGACTCATTGGCAGTGCTGGTGGAAGCTGTGGTAGCTCCAGATTATGAAAGCTACGTGAAGTTTGAGGGCTTTCGCTTGTTTTTCCGAGCTAGCATAATGCACACGGGCTTGGGGACGGTAAAACAGCTTCCTTTTGGGTGGCACAGGAAAAGCGGGGGGCTCCAGTGCTGGACGTGAAGCGTGGTGTGCTGCGCTTGCCGGCTTTTGCAAAAAATAACAAGCTTAGAGCCTTTCAACTTCGGGGGAACAGGATGGGTATCTATCTTGAGTCCGCCTACAAGACTCCCCTCCCCGATGGGTCTTTCGATCCTCGTGTGTGGGACTTGGCCAAGTACTTTGCTACGTTTTCCGGTAATGGCCTGGTCCAGGTTCATGACTTGGATGGGGAAGTTCTGGCTTCCGTTGCAGAAGCTTTGAGTAGCCGTGAGATTTCTGTGCGTCCTGTAAGCCTGGAAGCCATGGTAATGCCCAACCGATTCGCTTTCCGCGCCATCTGCAAAAAGAAACAGGCGGGAGAGACGAGCAGGCTGCCGTGCATGGCGTTGGTGGAACTTAAAGATTGATCAGTCCCGGATGGGCGAATTTGGGGCAAGCTTGTGGCTTGCCCCGTTTCTTTTTTCCTCTGACAGCTCTCATAGCCCTCAATGAGCACCTTCTTTTGTCAACCGTGGACTGATGTGAGCATTTTGTGGTGTGGCCTTGGGTGCCAACGTTGGACAGGAGCATTTTTTCGTCTTTTGTCCTGTATGGAGGCCAGACCTCGCCCCTTTGCTGCTGGGTTTGGTCTTCGTTCACGAGCGCCGTGTGCTTGCAGAACGCGTAAAGCCCGCACCATCTTGCTTTCTAGGAGCCGCTGCACCTAGGTGGCAACTTGCAATTCCGGCGCGAGCTTTTGTTCACCAGTAAGTGCGACCCCTCGGCAGCGATCCTGGTAAAGGATGTTTTCATCCCGCCGACCACAAGCCCGCGCCCGGGGACGGGAGAAGAAACAAGGGGAAAAAAGATGAAAAACTCCAGACGCAAACTGCGGAAATACGGTGCCAGCGCCGGCATTGGTGCTTTGTTGCGCGGATCGGCTGCGCCACCGGCAATAGCAAATACGCAAGAAGCGGCGAAGAAAATACCTTTGCTCAGGCTGAACGTCAGAGATTCCGCCTTCTATAGGCAAACGGCAGGAAAACGGCATTGGGAATTTTTGCTACGTCACAAAAAAGGTGGCTCAATCAATGGCAGTGTTGTATGGGGGTTTTCGCGGGCCCATCTCAAAAAACGTGTGCTGGTCCACAGTTTTTATGGCATTCCCGGGCGGGCTTGCTTGGCCAACCGTTTGGGGGACATTGTTGTTGTCGCTTCCGGCCATCGTATATTTCCATCGTGTCGGGTGGCTTCTTTGTGGTTTGCTCTCTTGTAGTTTTTGCCCATCTCGCCCGTTCTGGGGTTCGCCTTCCGCGTGGAAACCTTTCCTGGATGCGCGGGCATGGGTTTTTCCCTTTATTTGCAGCGTTTGTTTTGTTCCGACCTTCAGTTCTGCAGCAGGGGTGCTGGAGCTGCACAGGGCATCCTGGGCGAGCTTGTCAACGAAAAGCCCATTCGCGCCCTTGTACCCATATTATTCGCGTTTTTTTCGTAGGGTTTTTTCTTTTCCGCTGGTAGCGGAAATGGGGCGCAACGCTTTCATGGGCATTCGCGTGGGCCAAAAATGGCACATCCAAAAATTTGGCGACAGGTCCATCGGGCGGTGGTTGGGGCCGCTCTCCCTGCCAGCGTGTCTTTTGTTCTCGCCGGGCTTGGTGTCCGGAAGGGCCGGGCCGATGGGTGGGCCTGCCGCCCGGCGTGGTGGTTTGCCTTAGGTGGCTGCCTTTTGGCCACTGGGCCTTGGGTTTTCCTAGCGCTTTTGGGGCCTTGATCGGGGACATTGCGCCTCGCATACGCTCTTTCTTGCGCCACCACCGCAACCGCCATTTCTTGATGGTTACAGAAGGTTTTGGGCTTTCCCGTCGGAGTGGCCGCGAATTCTCATATTCGCCGAATGCAGGGGGGAAGCTTTAAAGGATCAGGCCCGGGGTTGCAACAGCAGCGGAGGCGACCTCATCGTGGGTCCCCACCGAACCCTACGGGGGTGCTGCGGGCTTCCTTTTAGCGAGCTCCCACTGCTGAAACGGTCCTTTAAAGACTTTGGAAAGCTCCTTCCGCTTTGGCAAGAGCTCAATTCCGACCCTTTGGCTCCGCCTTCGAGGCCCGTTCAGCGTGTTGGAAAAACTGGCGCCGCAAGCAGCGGCCAAAAACCCTCAGTACGTTCATCCCTCTTTGGCGTGCCGAGAGGCCCCCAGCTTTGAAGCACATAAATCGCGGCTTTACGAAATCTATCTGGAAGTCTTTTCAAGCCGCAGGTGGGTAGAAGCCTTCCGCAGGAAGCTTTTTTTCGGTGGGTAGCCTTTCCGCCTATGGCGAAACATTTGAAATTTTTTTTCGGGTCGGAAGTGAGGTTACTGGGGGTAAAGATACAAAAAAAGGCCTTGTTAATCGCTTGCTTTGCATTTTCGCCTTTTGCACGGCACAACCGGCGTTGCCTCAGGAAACACTTTCAGGGGATTGGTTAGGGTTGCGAGCGTGGCTGGGTAACAGCTGCGGCTGGTGCTCCACCTGCAGCGCAGGGAAAGCGGTGTTTGGAAGGCCACGTTGGACAGCGTGGACCAGGGGCCTATGGGGCTCCCAGGTGACGAGGAATGGTTTACGGCAACCAGCTTCGCCTGGAGCTGCGGGCCATAGGGGCCGAATTTCGCGGCCAGTGGCGCGAAAGAACCGGGGAAATCCAGGGGCTGTGGCGCCCAGGTGGTGCCACGCTGCCTCTCACCTTTAAACGCCTTTCGCGCACCCAGGGGCTTTCCCGGCCGCAAAAGCCGCCGCCTTTCCCCTAGGGACAGGAGGAGGTCCCAAAGCACCAGCGCATCCAGCTCTCTTACTGCTTTTCGCTTTTCCGTGGCGCAAAGGCGGCGAACCCAAGCCCTTTTTGAAGAGCTCATTACGGGGCAGAGGGCAGGCCTATCTGGGCTATCTCCGCTTTTTTTCGCGAAGACTCTGGGGGCCAGGTTCCTGAAGTGGCTTTCAGATGGTGGGGTTGCCTTGCCGATTTTTTGACAATGTACGCGGCTTTGGCGGCCATGGTGGCACAGTGCTTTACGCCCCCGATGAACTTTAGGCTTCGTTCAGCGGCTGTCGCCCCGTGGTGGGCAGCGGAAATCCAGGCGGTTGCTAACTGCGGGTGCCTTTTTTATGAGCCAGGTGCAATGCAACCACTCGATCCGTGGCTGTGTTTCCACGCACAGAAGGTTGCTTTATGCGGTTTTTTGGCGCAAAAACGAAACCACTGCAGAGGTCGTTGTTGGGGCCCCGGCGGCGCCCAAACCGCTGGGATTCCGCAACTGAGGACCCAGTGCCGCCTACGTCCCTAAAAACCTGGCACGGAGGGGAGGGGCGGTGACAGGTGTGAGGTGAAGACGTTTCGTACCGTCTTGTGAGTCCTGGGTCGGCTGTGAAAAAGCCGCGCAGCGGCTGGGGCCGTAGGTGCGGGCCGCACGGCCAACCTTCACCAGGCACCCGTGGCCAGCTCAGCACGGCGCGAAGGGCCGCGCGCTTGGCGAGGGTTTTTTCTGCTCGCCAGCGCAGGAGCGCCGGCTCCACAGAGAAAAAACTCAAAACACGTGGGACCCGCGCTCCGCGCGGGTTTTGCGGGAATGTGTTCATAGCCGCCGCGGAGCGGCGGCCCCACGTTTCTTCGCGGCGGCGCCACGTTTCTTCGCGGCGGCCTCACAGGAGCGAGGACCGTAGCGTTTCCGAGTTCGCCGGCACGCGCCAAAAGCCCTGCCATCCTTCTGTCTTGAACACTTCTGGACGCACTTTCGGCTTGCCCAAGGAAGAGCCCTTCGTAGTGTGGGCAAGCGGCAGCCTTCAGGACATGTTCGTAAGGAGCCACCCCACTCCCCCATCACGCCGGGAAGCTCCAAACCCCTATCCAGGTTTTCTCCAAAGCCACGAAAGCGTGCCAAACGTTTTGGACGAATCCAGGGGTCTTGACAAAAAAAAAAGCATGGTCTCATCCCTTGGACAAAAACCCCGCACCCGGGAGCGGGGGAAAGGAGGAAAGGAATGCTGCATACAAAGGGGAAACATAAGGCTTTGTTGGCACTTGCCCTCATAACCCTCAGCTTATGCGGGTTGTGGCTGCCGTCTCCAGCGTGGGCTGGTGGTTGCCGTCTGGTCTGGGGCGATGATCCCGGTGATGCGTGCTGTAATGCTTGTTGTTATGAGCTGCAGAATGATTTGGCGCTGTGCCGCTTGCTTCGTTGGTGCCGATTGTGTTGCGCCTGGTGCGTGGAAGAAGCACAACGCAGGTACGAGCGGTGTGCCCTGCAATGTGCCATTGACTACCCAGAGTTTATTGATGAGTGCGAAGCTTAAAATGTAGCAATGGAGGAGGCGCTATGGGGGTTTTCTTCAATGCAGCTTTGCTTTTTGCTGTCAGCTCAGGGATCATGCCCTTCCCCGGGGCTGCGTATACCGGTTCAGTAATACGAGAAGAACGTGCGGCCTGTCATGTGTGGCTTTGGGAGGGGATGGCCCCTAAGCTTTCAGCTTTGGACCAAAACGAACGGCGGCAACTGCAGGGCATTTTGAAGGAAATTGAAGACAACTGGGATCGGGCTCTGGATTGGCCAAGCAAAGCGCGGCTCATGAAGCCCTATCTTGAGTTTGTATCCCCTGCGCGCCGCGGTATGTTTGAGCCTGACCGCGATGTCACATATCAAGTTTTTACTTTGACTTGCGGTTCAGATAAGGTACGAGGTGTACAGGCTTTATTTTCTTTTTTGGAAGGCGGCATCTTGGTTCTTGGCCATCCCGCCAGCGGCAGCTATTTGGTAGTTGGCGAATACCAACCGCAAGCGGAGGAGGAAAGGCGACTTTTAGGGCAGTTTTTAAATCAGTACAAAGCCGAACTGGAGCAGGCGGAGAGCCCGGAAAGCCTGCCCGCGGAAATTAAAAAAGACTACGTAGCCTTGCAAAGACAATTTGAGGCGAAGGAGACGAAGCGCGTGCTTTTCTGGGATGTGAACGGCATGCTCCTCCCCTCCTGCCCGGGCTCTTGTCCGCAAGGGATGATTCGGTACGCCTTACATCAGCTTCCGCAAGAGGCGCATAACGCCTTCACCGCTTTTCTTGCAATGTACGATGCTCTCAGGGTTAAAACGGCAGAAGGGGATGTGAAAGGCGGTCGCATCTCGGCCGTCTTAGAAACCTGGCCTGACGAGTTGGGTAAAAACCCATGGTTAGGGAGCAGATTGGAGCTTAAACGTGCCCACAAAGAGCTGGTAACGTTCGCGCCGCCTTCGCGCGAATTTGTGGAAGAGCTCTGGGGTGGAAAGAAAGCTCTGCTTCCGGAATTCGACGGAAACCTGGCAGCCATTATCAAAACAATGAGAAAAAGCGTCCTCTAAGTTTTCCCTCGGGGCAGTTGTTTCTTCTCGTGCCCGGTAGCCAGAGGCGTTTAAACGGTATCTGTAACGGGCTTGTTGAGCGCTTTGCTTAGGAGGCCTTGCTGTGCAAGCTTTAGGCATACGAGTGGGTTTTGCTTTTATCCATGCAAGAACGCGCCGGTGGATGTGCCCGTCCAAACGTTTCCGACTTTTTTTGCTGCTTGCGGAACTAGCTGACCTATCTTCCCGCGAACGCGACCTTCGCCCCTCACCTCTTGCCCTGGCAGCCCCCACCGGATGGTTTGTCACACCCAAGGTGCTTTTCAGCTTTTCCACCACGCCAAGAAAACCTTAAAACAGCTCTCCCCCCCCTTTCGCGTCCACCAAGGCGTGCCAAACGTTTTGGACGAATACAGGGGTCTTGACAAAAAAAAAGCATGGTCTCATCCCCGCAACCAACAGCCCCGCGCCGGGAAGCGCGGAGGCAGGAAGGGAGGAAGAGATGAGAAAAACATTGGTAAATTTCTTCAGTGGCCTCTCGGTAAGCTATGTGGTACTGGGAAGCTTGCTAATGCTGCCGGGTAAAGCGGTGGCACAAGTGTGCTCCACGTGTGGGCAGGAATGGTATGTACCCGGTGGTCCTACGGTGGGAGCGCGAGGCATTTGTGAGCAAGCCTTTTCTGGCTACGCGCAGTGTGATGCTGGAGAACGCTGCACAGAAAAAATAGAGGTGACTGAAAAGCCTGATCCAGCTAACCCGAGTAACAAGATCACAGAGATAAGCAAGATCAGGGAGTGCAGTCCCTATTGTAAGGTAGAAGGACTATGCGGCGGGGCTGGGGGTGGTGGTGGAACGCCGGCGCGGTTTGTTAACCTTTGGGACGGAAATTTTTGGTTTTGTTCCGCCGAGTATGCGGCCTGGGAGTGTGGCACATAGTTTGGATAGCAGCACCTGAAAGCCCCCTCCCGCGTGAGGGGGCTCTCCTTTGGAGGCCCTCATGAGGCTGAGGTTGTTAGTGTTGGCGGTAGCGCTTTGCGGCGGGAAGGCAGCGGGAGCGCCTGTGGATGTGGAGATTACCTTTTCCAGCCTAGGTGCCGACATTTCTGCCACTCTTCGTTACGCAGCAATTCTTCAAGGCAAGAGTCTAGTTGCGGAAACGGAATTGCCTTCTTCCCTCCCCGCCTGGAAGCTTTCCCTCAACCCGGGTGAGTACACCGTTGTCTGCGGCGCTGAGAAGCACGCCAACAAGAGCATGAGTTTGATTTTGCAGGATGGCAAACCGCAGAGAGTGCGCTGTGACTTGCTCCCTTTGGTGGCGGTGAAGGGTCGACTGTTGTCCAAGCGAGATGGGAAACCCCTGGTTGGCGGCAAGGTGGAACCGTCTTTTCTTGCCCTCCGGGAGCTACCCTTCGAAAGTGAGATGCTGGAGAGGCATTTGCGGTTGAAACACCAAGGCGTGAGCGGTACGGAGGGCCATTTTGCCTTGGGGCTTCTTCCGGGCGACAGGGTTACTCTGGTGGCCAGGGCGCCGGAGCACGCTATGGAAGTGATTGGACCCCTGGTGGTGAGCTCTGAGGGAATTGAGCTTGGAGACGTGGCACTTGAGGGCGGAGCAAGCGTCAGGGTGCGGGTGGAGCCTTGGGGCAAAGAGCTTACTCAAGAGAAATGGTGGGTGGAGTTAGTTCCTCCTGGCGAGCCAAGAGAAGACACCCCGCGCCTTCTCGACCCTAAAAGTGTAAGCATGGCTTTGCTTTCAAAGCCTCTGGGGGAGGATGGTACTGTTTTGTTTGCGTCGGTACCATCAGGAACGTATTGGGCGCTTTTGAGCACGTTGCCGGAAAGCGTGCTCCGTCGCAGCCGGGGTCGCATCCCCCAAGGGATGACCTACCGCCCTTCCCACAGCACGCCTCCCTTTATTGTGGCACCTTCCAGTTTTCAGGAAGTCGTGCTTACGCCCACCCGGTGGGAGGTTACGGTAAAGGTTTCCGGTCTTGATAAGGCTCGCTGCTCGGACTTTGAGCCTTGGGCTTTCTCTTCACGGTTTCACTACCGCGTGGCTGGGACTTGGCAAAGCGCAAGCGCTTGCGAGTTTGCAGTTCTGCTTGAGGCTTCGGGGCCCTGGGTTCTGGGCTTGCGGCGGCGGGAGGGTGCGGGTGAAAGCCTAGTTCCACTAAAAACCGTGCACATGCCAGAGGGTGCCGGTAAAAAGGACATCCAACTTGCAGCGGCTGTGCGCCCGGTGAATGGGCAGGTTGTGGATGTTAACGGCAACCCCGTGTTTTTTGCGGAAGTCCGCCTAAGTAATTCGCAATCTTGCAGCGGCAGCGGGTTCAGTTGGCGTGGCAAGACCGATGCGAACGGGCGTTTTTCCTGCCCTGCCGCCCCGGAAGGGCCGCTCGTTGCCTGGGCTTATCGTTTGGATTTGGGCTGGGCTATAGAAGAGCAGGTGGTGGATTCGTCGCTCATTTTGCGCCTTTCTCCGGGCAAAAAGGTTAGCCTTCGGGTGGTGGATGAGGAAGGCAACCCGGTGGGCGCTCAGCTGCAGTTTTCCCCTAAGGGCGCTGAGGGACTTACGGTTGGAGTACTGGATGAAAAGGGTGAGGCGGTGATCCCCAATATGCCTGACGTGGACGGCTCGCTATTGGTGGCACTGCTAACCTCAGAGGCCCACGCAAAGTCGCTGGGCCATTTCAAGATCTTTTTGCCAGGGGAAAAACGAGGCTTTTTGGGGGTATTTCAGGCTTCCAGTGCGGCTACAGTGGCCTGGTCACCGGAGCGCCTGCCAGAGGGCGGCGTTTTTTGCACATTGGAAACCGAAAATGGAGCACTTCTGGGCACGGATCCCTTTGAGGTCCTGACGTTTGGTGCCGATGCCACTACTGCGGGGCGTATCTCCAAGCGATGGGAGCGGGTCGCGCCAGGCCGTTTCCGGCCGGTGGTCACGGACGAAGCTTGCAAACCGGTGTGGCGGGGAAAATGGTTTGTGGTGGGCCCTGGGGAAACCCGAGAACTCCGGGAAAAGCCCGTTTCCCCATGAGCGGACCACTTTTTTCCCGATGCTAGGTTACGGCCGGAGGATGCCCGTTTTGGCGGACTCTGGGGAACTTACCCGTCGTTTCCGAGCCATGGGGCAACCTTATAGGTTGAGGTTTGCTCAAGGAAGATCCCTTCGTGGAGCGGGCAAGCCGCAGCCTTCAGGACATGTTCGTAAGGAGCCACCCCCGTCCCCCACCACGCCGGGAAGCTCCAAACCCCTATCCAGGTTTTCTCCGAATCCACCAAGGCGTGCCAAACGTTTTGGACGAATCCAGGGGTCTTGACAAAAAAAAGCATGGTCTTATCCTCCAAACCAACAGCCCCGCGCCGGGAAGCGCGGAGGCAGGAAGGGAGGAAGAAATGAGAAAAGCAGTGGCCGTTTTTACGCACGCATGGATCGCGGCTATCTTCACTGTGCTGTGTACCTTTCCCTAAGGAGCTATGGCTCAATGCCAAAGGGCGGTGCAGGGGCCGCGCTTGTGCTACTGCGCCAGTGCGCAAAGTGGTTACTATGATTGCTATTGTGGCCCGTACGGCTTTTGTGAGGATTGCCAAGAATCCTGTAGGTGTCCAGCGCCAGGAGGTGGCGGTGGCAGTGATGATATTGACTACCAGGATTGGTGGTGGGCGCCATGGCCTTAAGACTTTACTGTGCTCTAGCCCAGGTATGTCATTGATGGCACCATGCTAGCAAGGGTGGGGGTCGCCTATGAGCTTTGCCCTTTTGGTATCACTGGCATCGGCCGCCCTTACGGGAGACTTGGTGCCGGTGGAGATTCATGTGGTGGGCCCTGGGGGTGCCACACCCCCGGGACCTGCGTACGTTGTGCTTCGCAACCCAAAAAGCAATGAGGTGGTCTTCGAGGCGGTGGTGCCGGCGGCAGGCACCATTGGCGCCCATCTTCCGCCTGGATCGTACGAGCTCTCCTGTGCCGCCCCAGGGTTCACGCCGCGGGGCTTTGGCGATACGCCCATGGCGGTGGAGGTCACGGCGGCCAAGGCTGGGGCCTTTTCCTGTCCTGTGGGTGCGGCAGTGAAAGTTTCCGGTACGGTGGTGGCGGAGGCTTTCGGCAAGCCGCTTGCGGGGGCTCGGGTGTACTACGCCGGGCTGGCCCGGGATCCTCGCCTCACCCCGCAGGGGCGCGCCTTTTTGCTGGAGAAGTTGGGAGCAATAAGCGACGAAAATGGGAAGTTTTCCCTTTTTCTTCCCGCAAAAAGCCGAGTTAGTTTGGCAGCTGAAGGGGAAGGAACCGCCCGGGTAGTGTGGAACGTCACGGTGCCCCCCGACGGTGGCGATTTGGGGCGCCTGTCTCTGCCACCCGGTGGTGGGCTTTCGGTCCGCATGCCGGAGGAAGCCGCGGCGCTGGGAAGCTTGCGCTTCTCTTTGCGCCCGCTTTGGAGCCTGTGGACGCAATCCGCCCAAAGCGGTGCCCAGGCGGTGGCGGAGGTGGCTTTGGAGGCGGGTCGTGAAGTGGTATGGGACAAGCTTCCCGTTGGCTGGTACCTTGCCCAAGTGGGCCTTGGAACAACTGCTGGTGACTACCTGTGGCGCAGCGCCGTGGAAATTGCCCCGAAAGACAACGTGTCACTTGCGGTTCCGCTGGCGCCGTGGACCTTGCGGGGGCGGGTTGCGGGTGTGGACGAGGCGCTTTGGCCTTGCCGGGTGGTGGCCACTGGGTACGGTGGCTTGTGGGAAGCAACCACTGTTGCGAAGGAGCCAGCTGTCTTTTCCCTACGGTTGCGGCGCCAGGAGCCGGTACGCCTTTCCCTGGAGTGCCAACAACGGCAGTTCCTGCATGTCTTCGATGAGGCTTTGGTGGCACCGGGAAGCCGCAAGTCCGAGCTGGAGCTGCGTCTCCCGCAGGGGAAGTTTGCCATCACTGTCAAAGATCGCCAGGGCAGGGCTGCCCCACACGTTCGGGTGGCGGTGGCTTCCAGGGCTACCTGGATTGCCGGACCGGGAGGGACCGTTTGCGAAGGAACGACGGATAGCCAGGGTGTTTTCTCCTGCCCGGGCATTGCGGCGGAAAAGGCCATGGTGTTGGTGCAAGGAGCGGAAGGTTTTTTCGGCCCAGCGGAGGTGAGCCGGAACGTGACCGTGGAGCTGCGGCCTGGACGTGATGTGAGCGTGGTGGTGAACCAGGAAACTGAAGAGCCTGCAGAGGGAAAAACGGCTACAGGTCATGGGGAAAGCTTTTACATGGCTTCGTTTACGTGTTTCGATGCCCCCGGGCTTTTGGTGGCGAGCACGCGAATTGCAACTTCGGGTGTAGCCGTGCTTTCGGATGTGCCGCGTTGTGCGGGTTTTCTCACCGTTATTAGCAACAACCCTCACGTGGCTTTGGGTTTTGCCACCGTTCCCGAAGGGGCAGACGCCACGGTTTCCGTTCGCTTGGCGGCGGCAGGGGTGGCGGTGCTTCCTGGCGGCATTTCCCAACGCTTGGCCGCCACCTGTAACCCCGGTCGTTACGTGTGGAACTGGGGACGAGCGGGACGGTTCCCGCTGCCGGAGGGCTTTTCCTTTTTCACGAATTTTCCGCCGGCACCAGAGCAACCCCTAGTGGTGTGGCGGGCCCCGGTGGGGCAACCTTTGACGCTGGAAGCGGTGGACTGGGACGGGCGAGTTTGTGCGCAATGGGCTGTCCCCAGCCCTTTGCCACCGCAAGAAACTTTTATGCCCGTGCCGCCGCTGGTGCTGCCGGAGGCGGAGGGAAAGAGGCCTTGAATTCACGGTCGCTTGGCCCTGCCTCCGCGTGCTGCTGGCAAAGACGGCCAAAAAGTTCCTCTCGTGGCCCCATGCCTCTAGGGAGGCGCAGGACCCATTCGAGCATAGCCGCTGGTGCTTTTTTCGTTTCCAATTACCTGCGCTAAGGACCACGCCGAAAAAACTGTACTTTTTATGAGTCCACCAACCCTGCCAAAGGTTTTGGACCGATCCACGCTAAAACCTTGTAAAGTTTCGGGCGCGGCACGGTGGAGCTTGCCGTGTACGGCGTGGCAAAAAAAGCTTTCCGAAGGTACGGGCAAAGGTGTTCCCCAGCAAGCCCATGGGCGATGCCGCGGGAAAGGTCTTGACAGAAGAGGCTGCTGCGGCAGGCTGGCATCATCCGGTGGTGTTTCGCCGCCTGGAGCATGCAAGGGACAAGGCGGCAACGGCCGAGTAAGGGGTTGGGAAAGCATGAGGATCGCCCTTGCAGCCTTGTGGTGAGGGACGCTTCCTCCGGGTACTGGGCTTTCAGTACGCGTGTCGGTGGCGCCAAAAGCGCAAGAGGGTGAGGACCAAAATCTTAAAATCCAGGGCCAAGGACCAGTTGTCGATGTAGTAAAGGTCGTAGGCAATGCGCTTGCGCAGCGAGGATTGTCCACGCAAGTCGTGCACTTGTGCCCAGCCGGTAATCCCGGCCTTGACCCGGTGGCGGGCCATGTACTCGGGGTAGCGGGCACGAAAGCGCGCCACAAATTCGGGCCGTTCTGGCCTGGGACCCACCAACGACATTTCGCCCTTAAGGACGTTCCAAAGCTGGGGCAGCTCATCCAAGGAGTAACGGCGAAGGAAAGCTCCCACCCTTGTGACGCGCGGATCGTTGGGTTGTGCAAACTTTGGGCCCGTGATTTTTTCGGCATCCACCACCATGGTGCGAAACTTGAGGATCCAAAAGGGTCGGCCGTCCAGCCCCATGCGCCGTTGACGAAAGAAAACCGGGCCGCGATCCTGCAGGTACACGGCCAAGGCAATCACACCCAACAACGGGGACAAGAGCACCAAGCCGAGAAACGAAAAGGTAACGTCCACCAACCGCTTTACGAAGGAATTCCAACCGGCCAAGGGAATGGCGGTGAGGTTGACCACCGGGATCCCGTCCAAATCCTCAACTCCGGCACGCAAGGCGTAGTACTGGAGAAGGTCCGGCACCACCCGCACGTCCAACAGCAGCGGCTCAGCGATGCGCAGGATCTTGACCACCTTGTGCTGGCTGCGCATGGGGAGGGCGATATACAAGAGCTCCACCCGCTGGGTCTTGACGATGTTTTCCAAATCGCCAATGCCACCAAGTACGGGCCAGAGGCCAATCTTTCCGGCGCCGCCACCGTTTTCGTGAACAAAGCCCACCACGTCCAGCCCCAGCTCCCGATGTTGCGAAAGCTTTTCCGCTACGGCCTTGGCCAGCTCGCCGGTGCCAACGATCACTGCCCGCTGCCGGCGGTGCGGGGCGGCCCACACCTTGCCCATGGCGTACCAAAAGCAGAGCCGACCCAAGGCCACGAAAACCGCGTCGAGCCCGGCAAAGAGGGCGAGGGCCAAACGGGAGTACGTGAAGTCGCGGTAAAAAGCGAGGCCGGCGTTGAGCACCACCATGGCCAGAGCCACGGCGGTGAAAACGGCCAGGATCTCATCAATCCTCGAGCGTCGCGGGCGGCCCGTGAGCAGCCCGCGGAAGTAAAAGACCACGGGCCAAATGAGGGTGATGATGGGGATCAATGCCAGGTAAGGTCCAAAGGGTGGCACGCCCTTGGTGACCGGCAGGATTTCCCAGGTAAAGCGCACGTGGTACGCCAGCACCAACGCCGCGTAGGTTAGGGCCAAATCCACGGCCAAGACCAACGTGCGTTGCATCCGCAGCTTTTGGTAAATCATACGCTCACGCCCACCCGCTGCAAAAGGTACCGGAAACGGCGGCGGAAACGGGCCCGGGAGAAGCTTTCCGCGCGCTGGCGGCAGGCAGAAGGCGAAAAGGAACGGGAAAGCGCCTGGCTGCACGCGGAAGCCAGAGCCTCCACCGTAAGCTCCCGTACCAGAAACCCGTGTTCGCCGTGGACCACGATGTCCGCAGTACCAGAGCCCGCAAGCCCCACCACCGGCGTGCCACAGGCCAATGCCTCCACCGTGGCCATGCCAAAGTCTTCCACGTTAGGGACTAAAAGCAGCGCCGCTTGCCGGTATTCGTCCCGCAGCCGTTCGTCGCTCACCCTCCCCAGGAATTTCACGTTGCGGGGGGAGTGGCGGGTGAGCCTACGCCGCAAATGCCCTTCTCCCACGATACGCAGCTCCACCCCCAGTCTTTTCGCCACCTCGATGCCTACCTCCACCCGCTTATACGGAACCAAGGCCGCCACCATTAGGAGGTGCTTGCCCTTGGCCCCTCCTGGCGTGAAGAACTCCGTGTCCACAGGGGGAGGTATCACTTCCGCTTCCCGGCGAAAGTAATGGCGAATGCGGCGGGCCACCAGCTGCGAGTTGGCCACAAAGTGATCCACGCGCGCCGCGGAAACCACGTCCCAAAGGCGCAGGTGAGCCAAGCGCCGCCTAAGATAGCCGCGCAAAATCCAGGGGACGCGCGCGAGGTACGCTTCGCTTTGATCCCACGCGTAGCGCATGGGGGTATGGCAGTAACAAACGTGCACCGCCCCCGGTGGCGGTATCACGCCCTTGGCCACACAGTGACTGGAAGAAATGACCAGATCAAAGCCGCCAAGATCCAGTTCTTCCGCAGCTCGCGGCATGAGCGGCAAAAGCGGGCGGTAAAAACGACCCCCCAGGGTCCATGGCTGCAACCAGCTTACGTGGATGGGGTGCCGCGCCAGCTCCCCGTAGATACTGCCGTGGCGGTAAAGCAAGGTGAAAATTGGGGCCTCCGGGAAGAAACTCGCCATTTCTGCCAGTACCTTTTCACCGCCTCTCATGCCCGTGAGCCAATCGTGAACAAAGGCAACCTTCATGTTCCTTCCCTCAGCACTTGGCGGTAAACGGCTATGGTCTCGCGTGCTGTCTGTTCCCAGCGGAAACGGCTCGCCCTGCGCTTGGCAGCCGACGCCAGCTTTCGGCGAGTTTCCGGTTCGTGCCAAAGCCGGCGCATGGCGTGCGCTTGCTCCACCACGTCCCTGGGGTTGACCTTCCAGACCGCATCCGCCAACACCTCCCTCACTGCGGGGATGTCTGAGGCCATGATCGGCAAGCCACAGGCAGCCGCCTCTAACACTGGCAAGCCAAAGCCCTCGTAAAGGGATGGGTAGAGGAAAGCCAACGCTCCGCGGTACACAGCTCGAAGTTCCTGCCGGGGCAAAAACCCCAAGAAACGCACCTGATTGGTAAGGCCCATGGCCTCCACGCGAGCAGCTAAGGGTCCGTTGGCAGTGAAACCGCCGGCCAGTGCCAGCTGGGGCACTTCGCCTGCGGCTTCGTTGGTGAAGAGCTGGTACGCTTTGAGTACGGCTTCCACGTTCTTATGCGGCTTGTGGTTGCCTACGAACAAGAAGTAGGGGCGAGAAAGCCCCAGCCGCTGGCGGCGCGCGTCGTCTTCGGCGCCTTGTGCTTCGGCAAAAAACTCACCTTCCACGCCGTTGGGAATGACCTCTACTTTGTGGGCCTCGGCTCCAAAGAGCGTGGCCAAATCCTGGGCAGTGGTTTGAGAAACCGCAATGACCCGCCGTGCCCGCGTCACAGCGGCGCGGATCATGAATGTGGCATAGGTGTACCCCGCGGGTTTGGGGAGAAACTGCGGAAACAGCACATGAATGATGTCGTGGATCGTGACCACCATTTTCCCCGGGAACCCCAAGGGAATGACGTAATGGGGTATGTGCACCAGGCGGGGGCGAAGAGCCCAAAGCCTCCACGGCAAGAGCAGCTGTTCCCGAACGGAGTAGCCCTTGGCTTCCACGTGGAGCACTCGCACGTTGGCTGGCAATGGGGGGAGCATTTCCCGGCCTTCAGCCGTGACCAGGACGGCCCAGGTCCACGCCGGGGTCATAAACGGCAGATGATGCAAGAGCGCCGCTACGTAGCTGCCGATACCAAAATCGGGCAACTTACGGGCGTCCAAGGCAACTGTCACCATCCGGTGGCATTCTAACCTTGGCCTCCCGCAACTTCTGAAAGGAGCGAGACCCACTGGGGCCAAACCTTGTCCCAACGAAGGCCATGCGCCCGAACTTCTGCCCTACGCCGCAGGTCTTCCTGTAGCTTGGGTTGAAGGGCCGTGGCCAGCGCTTCTGCCAGGGCCCGGGGGTTCCGCTTGGGGACGTGCAGGGCCGCACCCCCTGCCACCTCCACCAGCGCCTCTTCATCCGACGTCACGCACGCGGCTCCGCAGCACAGGGCTTCAGCCAAGGGCAAGCCAAAACCTTCCTCTTCGGAAGCCAAAACCACCACCTCGGCGGTACGCAAAAGCGCTCGCGCTTCCTCCCGGGTCACGTAACCGGGAACGTGCACCCTTTCCGGCTGTCGGTGGCGGGCCAAGGCCCGCTCCAGGAAGTTCCCGCCCCAACCGCGGCCCCCGGCCAGCACCAAGTCCGGGGCTTGGGGGTGTTCCACGAGAAGCAAGTCGTGGGCCAGGATGAGGGTGTCTACCCCTTTCCGCGGCTCCAAGGTGCTGAGCTGGAGAATGAAGGGCCGACCGGCGGCAAAACGCGCCTGCACGGCGCGGGTATCTTCCTTCCCGGGGGCAAAGAAAGTATCCACAGCCAAGGGAATGACCCTCA
This sequence comes from uncultured Thermoanaerobaculum sp., assembly GCA_937934115.1. GTDB lineage: Bacteria > Acidobacteriota > Thermoanaerobaculia > Thermoanaerobaculales > Thermoanaerobaculaceae > Thermoanaerobaculum. The sequence goes on along the minus strand of CALHAH010000036.1, from coordinate 9,385 downwards.
CATCTTTAGCGCGGCCGGGGAACACTGAGGCCAGCCGGTGCTGGGTGGCGTGGCTGGCGCACACCACCACGTCGGCGTTGGTCAAGGATTCCTCCACGTACGCGTTGAAGCAAAAACGGTTGGCCACGCGGTGATGGTGCGGGCGGGTGCGGGGGGTCACGTCGTGGAGCACCAGGACCGAAGGTGTCCGTAGCCGGCGGGGCAAGATCCCCAGGGTGCCAACGTAAACATCGGCGCTTTGCACCTGGTGGGCAGCGGCTGTGAGGAGCCAGAGGGTGCCCGGAAGCGGCCAGGAAGGCGAAAAGACGCGCACCTCGCGGGGTAGGCTTCCTACCACGGGGTCTGCCCGGCGTGGCAGGTGCAGCTCCAGCTCCCACGGCGTGGCAGCGGCCAGTTGCCGTAACAAGCCCTCCAACCAAACGCCTACGCCGGTGCGGGGCCCTAGCAAGGGCCGGGCGTCAAACGCAATACGCATCGGGAAGTTCCGTTTCTTTCCCTACTACGCGGTGAAATACCCCGGCGGTGGCACGGGCAGCTTCTTCCCACTGGAAAAGCTTGGCCCTTTGCCTGGCCTTGGCTCCCAGTTGCGCTTTGAGCGTGGGGTCGGAGGCCAGCTTGAGGATGGCTGCGGCGAGGGTCTTGGGCTCTGCCGGATCCACCAGGATCCCCGCATCCCCCACCACTTCCGGCAAGGAGGAGGTTCTGGCGACAATGACGGGCACACCGCACGCCATGGCTTCCACCACGGGGAGCCCGAACCCTTCAAGCCAGGAAGGCATCAGCAGGGCTTCCGCGTGCTGCAGCACCGCCCTGAGGGTCTCACGGGGCAGGTAATCCAGGTGGCGGATGCGGTCGCGGACCGGCGAGGTGGCCAGCTCTTGTTGTGCCTCTTCCGTGCGCCACCCCCAGCGACCCACCAGCACCAAATGGCCCGAATATCCCCCTGCCACCGCGTACTGAAAACCACGAAAGAGCCCCACAAGGTTCTTACGGGGTTCCAACGTGGAAACAAAGAGCAGGTACCGTTCCGGCAGCCCATGGGGCATCGCATCGGACGTCACCAGGAGAGTGGGGTCCACCCCTTCGTGAATGACGTGCACGCGGTGCGGGCTTACCCCCAAAAGCTCCCGCACGTCCTGTGCTGTGGCCTGGGACACGGCAATGATGGCTGAAGCCTTGGCCAAAGTTTCGGGCAAGCGGGCGCGGAGGTTATCCAGGGTTTCCTGCTGCACGGTGTGGGGTAAACGCAAGAACGCCACATCGTGCACGGTAACCACCAACTGGCGGATGGCAGCTTGGTGGCGGCGGGGAGGAAAAAAGTTGGGGGCAAAGTAAAGGTCGTTGCCATCTAAAAACATGAGCAGCGGCTCCATTACCGTGCGCAAGAAGCGCAACGTGGGCTTGACGGGCAGCAGGAACCCCGCAGGGATGTGGTGGAAGCGAAAGCGAGTGCGGGGAGAAAGGGGCAGAGGTGGAGGCGAGGGCTCGTCGGGGGCGGCGAAGGCGTGGGCGTAAAGGTTAAGCCGAAGATGGGGGTCAGCCTTGGGGAGCTGGGACAACACGTTCCACGCGTACCACCCCACCCCGGTCATGCGCTCGAAAAAGGGGAAAATGTCCACCCCCACCACGAGCTCTGCCTCCCCCTTGACCACGCGCCTGTAAAACCGCCGCCAGCGGGAAAAAAAGGTACCCACCACATCCCGGGCCAGGTGCGCCCAAAAGCCTAAGGTCACGCGCCACCGCCACACGGTTGCACAGCGTACACGAAACCGGGAGGTGATAGCATCAATTTATGGAGTCGGTACGCCTGACGATGAACGGAGCCTTTGCCATCTTAGAGTTGGCCAGGCCGGAAGCGCGCAACGCCCTGTCCCGAGAAACCGTGGACCTTCTCACCTCGCACCTTTCCCGTTTACGGTCCGAGCCGTTACGGGCGCTTATCCTCACCGGCCAAGGTGGTCACTTTTGTGCCGGAGCACATTTGGGGGAGCTTGCGGAAAGCCTTGACCAGCCGGGGGCAGGGCAGAAGGAAGCGAGCCGCTTGGCGGCCCTTTACTCTGCGCTTTTGCACTTTCCGCACCTGACGGTGGCAGCGGTGGAAGGCTCGGCCTTTGGTGGGGGGGCGGGGTTGGCCTGTGCTTGCGATTTTGTGGTGGCTTCCCCGCAAGCGGTGCTGCAGTTTTCCGAGCTGCGCTTGGGGTTTGTGCCGGCACTCATTAGCGTGTTTTTGAACCGGCGGGTGGTAACTAGCCGCTTGGCGCAGCTTTTTTTGAACCCCAAACCGCTTTCCGCGGCTCAGGCCCACGATTTGGGTTTGGTGGACGAGGTGGTTCCTGATCCTTTGGCCCGGGCCCAGGAGCTGGCTTTGGAGGTGGCCGCCAAAACCGCACCCTCGGCGGTCACTGCTTGCAAGCGGTTGCTCCTGGAACTTTCCCATCCGCAGCTGGATCAGCAATTGGCTCGCGCTGCCCAGGTGAACGCCGCCCAGCGCGAACAGGGGGACTTCCGCGTGGGTGTGGAGCATTTTTTGACCCACAAACGCTTTCGCGATTGGCTGGCTTCATGAGCCGCCGTCGGCTTCTGGCAGCAGGTACAAGGCGCGAGGCTTCAGGCAAAGTTTTACCTCCTGCCCCACGGAGAGCCCCCGATCCAACGCCGTGCACAACGGCACTCGGGCCGTGACCAGAAGCCCTTCTTTGGTTTCCATGTGCACCTGAGCTTGTCCGTCCAGGAACATTAAATCCGCAACGCTCGCTGCGAAAACGTTGCGCTGCACCTGGGGCCCCAAGGGACGGTGGGGGTCAATGATGGCAACCTCTTCGGGGCGGATACCCACAAAGGCAGCTTTTCCCCGCCGCCAAACCTCAAGGGTAACCGGCACGGTGGCGAGGCGTACCTTAAGACCGTTGCGTGTCCCTTCCGCGTTGGCCACCGGCCAGAGATTTTCGGGGCTTAAAAACCGAGCCACAGCCCAGGTGGCGGGCTGGTGGTAGAGTTCCTGGGGGCTAGCCAACTGCTGCAGCTTTCCCGCCAGCACCACGGCAATCCTTTGCCCGAGGAAGAAAGCCTCGTTGCGGTCGTGGGTGATGTGCACCACGGTGCAGCCAAACTCCCGATGCACGGTGCGTAAAAGCTGCCAAAGCTCGGGTTTGCGGTGGGGGTCCAGGGCGGTGGAGGGCTCGTCCAAAAGCAAGATCTGCGGTTGCGTGAGCAGCGCTTGCGCCAAAGCCACCCTTTGCTGTTCCCCCCGCGACAAAGTGCGTACATCGCTTCGCTTCCAAACTGCTTCCAGGCCCAACATCGCCACGAGGCGTTGCAAGAGTTTGGGGTCGGCTTTTTCATTTCGGCAGCGCACGCCAAAGGTGATGTTGTGTTGGACGGAAGCGTGAGGAAGCAGGGGCAAATGCTGGGAAAGGTAAGCCATGCGCCGGCGGCGGGGGGGAACCGCGAAAAGCGGTTGGCCGTGGCAAAAGACCTCGCCTTCGTCCCAGAAGTGCCAGCCGGCCATGGTTTCCAAAAGCACGGTTTTCCCGGCTCCGGAAGGGCCCAGGACCACCAGGTACTCCCCGTCAGCCACCGCAAGGTCGATGGGCCCCAGCTGAAATTGGCCTCTTCGAACCACTACCTTTTGCAGTTCTAGGGCCGAGCTCACCTTTTCTCCCAGTACCGCACCGCAGCCAAGGCCAAAGCCGCCGCCAACACCAAGACCAAGGCCAGTTGTGCAGCTAACCGCAGCTCACCGGCGGCGAGCGCCATGTAAACCCCAGTGGCTAGGGTTTCCGTTCGCCCAGGAATGGTGCCAGCCACGGTCACGGTGGCACCAAACTCTCCCAAGGCCCGGCCGAAGGCCAATACCGCCGCCGCCAAAAGGCCAGGTTTGCTGGCGGGCAGCGTAACCTGAGTAAGGATGAACCACCTGGTGGCGCCGTACGTGACGGCGTGTTTTTCCAGCTCAAGGCTTGCTTGGGCAAAAGCCGCGGTGGCAGCACGCACCACCAAGGCCAAAACCACCGTAAACTGAGCCAGCACCACTCCGGGAAAGCGGAAGGTCACGCCGATGAGCCTCTCCAAAGTTGAGCCGGGGGGGAACTGCAAGAAAAGCAAGAGCGCTGTGCCCAAGGCTACCGGGGAAAGCACCAACGGCAGGTCCAAAAGCAAAGCCACCCACGTACGTCCCCCCCACCGGCTGCGGGCGAGCCACCAGGCGGCGGGGACTCCCAGCATCAGGGCGAATAGCGTGGCCATGCTGGCGGAAGCTAAGCTCAAGCCCAAGGGCACCAGGATGGCGGTGGGCGGCTTTCGGCCAGGTCCTAGCACCGCCAGGCGCGCGAGACTGGCCAAAAGCCACAGCACAAACAAGGCCAGAACCACGGCGGAGGTGGTGGCGGCCAAACCAAAAGGAGACTGCCTCACGGCTCGGTGCGGTAGCCGTACTGGCGCCAAATGGCCTTCCCCTTGGGTCCTGCCAGCCAACGAAGCACGTCTAGAGCTTCCTTAGGATGTGTGGAAAAAACCGAAACCGCGCCCGGCACGGTGGCTTGCTCCGGAGTAAGGTCTTTTGGCAGCGGCACCTCCTCCACCTCTGCGGGAAACCAGTGAACAAACACGTCCCACCCCAGCACGGCGTCCACGGTTTTGGTAGCCAAGAGGTTAGCCACCGCCTCACAGGAATGGGCGCGGCCCAGCTTGGGCATGACCTTTTCCCATTGGCCGGCGCGCTTGAGCACCTTTTCCCCGTACTCCCCCACGCACACGGTGCGGGGATCGGCCAGCGCTGCCCGGATATCCTCTCGCGCCAAGTCCGCCAGCGTGCCAATGTTTTTCGGGTTGCCCTTGAGCACCAACAATGCCGGACGCAAAAAAGCGAAGTCCACCCGGGTTTTGGGATCCACCAACTGCCTTTGGATGGCCCGTTCCAACCAATCATGGCTCCCGGGGATGTAGAGATCCCCTTGGCGAGCGAGCTCCATTTGCGAGAGCACCGTTCCCGAGCCACCGTAGGAGAAAACCAGCTTTACGCCCAGTTCCTTTTGCACGGCCACTGCCGCCTCGTCCAAAACCGGCTTGCTGGCAGCTCCGGCAAACACCAAAAGCTCCGGTGGTGGGGAAGCCAAGGCCAAAAGGAGCAGCGCTGTCATGCTGAAGCTACCTGCCTTTCGCGGTCGGTTTCCGGGTGGGCCGTGTGTCCACGCAGGAGACGTATGGCGTGGGGCAAGAGCGGTAACACCACTTCCAGATTTTCGCTGGCAGCTCGTCGCGACCCAGGCAAGTTGACGATGAGCGTGCGCCCCAAAACCCCGGCGAGGCCGCGCTGCAACCAAGCCTTAGGGGTTTTTTGCGCGGAAGCGGCGCGCATGGCCTCGGCAATTCCCGGCACTGGGCGCTGTATTACCCCAAGGGTGGCTTCCGGGGTCACATCGCGTGGTCCCAGGCCGGTGCCGCCGACGGTCAGGATCAAATCCAGTCCTCGGCTGGCCAGGTCGCGGAGGGTTTTTTGGATCACCGGTAGTTCATCGGGGACCACCGCGGCTTCCACCACAAAGGCACCGAGGTGTTGGGAGAGCAAAGCCTGAACCGCGGGTCCCGCCGTATCTGCCGCTTCCCCGCGACTGGCGGTATCGGAAACCGTGATCACCGCGGCTACCACCGCGTCGCGGGGCACCAGTCGTGCCACCGAAATGACGTTCCCTGGTGCCACGGCACCACCCCGGATGACCCGCGCAAAAAGACCCGCCCGCGGCATGATGCAATCCCCGGTCTTGTAGTAAATGGCGCAGCGGGTGTGGCACTCCTTCCCCACTTGCGTAATTTCCAGCTGGGCTTGACCGATGGCCAGCTGAGTACCAATTCCCAACGAATCCAAAGGCAAGCCCCGTACCACCAGGTTTTCCCCAAAAGCCCCGGGCTTGAGGTGCAAGCCCTTGCTGCGCATGAACTCAATGTCCGCTTCATCCAAAAGACTTACCTGCCGATGCCAATCGCCGCCGTGGGCATCCCCGGCGACACCGAAGCCGGCGATGAGCTCTCCGCTGGGAACGGCGTGCTTCGGTGTGCCTTTCTTTTCCGATATACAGACAAAGGCCACTTCACCTTGCATGGCTTTCCTCCCGTCGCCAAAGGCCGGACGTGCCGCCTTCCTTTTCCAAAAGCTTCAGGTTTTCTAAAACCATCCCCTTGCCCAAGGCCTTGAGCATGTCGTAAAGGGTAAGGCCCGCCACCGCTGCTGCCGTAAGAGCCTCCATTTCCACGCCGGTTTTGGCCAAGGCCTTGGCCTCAGCGCGGATGTGGATCCGGTCAGCCTCCAAGGTAAAATCCACCTGCACCCAGTCCAGGGGGAGCTGGTGGCAAAGGGGTATGAGTTCCCACGTGCGTTTGGCAGCGGCAATGCCAGCCAGGCGCGCAGCTTCAAAAACGTTACCCTTGGGGGTTTTCCCTTGGCGAACGGCCTGGGCAATGGCCTCGCCAACCATCAAGGTAGCGGCGGCCACCGCCCGACGCTGGGTGGGGGCCTTTTCCCCCACGTCCACCATCCGCGTGCGGCCCTGCGCATCCAGATGCGTCAGCTCGCTCATCCTAGCCTCCCACAGCGCTCATGGGCAGCTGCGAGTCCATAGCCGCTGGCGGTCTTTTGCCCGCAAGGTACGGGCCGAGGGCTGCCAAGGCCTTGGCCTCCCCTTCTCGGAGCATGGCCACCAGCGGCACGGTCAGGGGATCCATAAGGCAGCGCCGCAGCTGCCCCTGAGCATCCAGGCGTAAGCGGTTACAGGCATCACAAAAGCTATGGGAAACGGGGGTGATCCAACCCAGCAGCACCTCTCCACCGGAGTAGCGGAACAGCGTGCGGCGGGCAGGAGTGTTTGCGTGCCCCACGAGCGGGACGAGCTCGCCTTGTTGGGCAAGGAACGCCTGCACCTCGCGGGCGCTTACGTATTCCCGCTCCGCCCATGCGGCTTCAGTGCCGGTGCGCATGAGCTCGATGAAGCGCAGCTCCAGCTTTTCCCGCGCGGCATACGTCACCAACTGGGGAACGTCATCCCGGAAGGTGGAGGCCCGCAGCACCGCGTTGAGCTTCACCGGCACAAGCCCTTCCCGCTGCGCAGCAGCAATGCCTGCCAGTACCTCACTGACCTCACCCCCGCGGGTGAGCTCCCGGAAGCGCTCGCGGTTTAAGGTATCCAGGGAAACGTTCACGCGGGCAAGCCCCGCTTGTCGAAGCTCTGCTGCCAGCGCCGACAGGCGGGTGCCGTTGGTGGTCATGGAAATTTCCTCGATGCCTGGGATGGCCCTCAGAAGGCCCACCAGCTCCACCACCCCCTTACGCACCAACGGCTCACCACCGGTGAGCTTTACGCGGTTCACATGCAAGTGTTGCACCAAAAAAGCCACGGCGTGGGCCAGCTCCTCCAAGCTGGGAAGCTGGTGGTGTGGGATGAAGGCCACGCCTTCGGCAGGCATACAGTAACGACAGCGCAAATTGCAGCGGTCGGTGAGGGAAAGCCTAAGCGTTTGTGGTTTTACGGGAGGTGGGGGCTGGACGGTCACATGGCCTCCTTTCCAAAGCCGGGAGGTCGCCCCGTTTCCAGGACGGCCCTTGGGGTCCACCGGCAACCCGCCGGTGCCCACCGCCCGTCCGCCTTGGGCGCACGCCTTTAGGCGGCCCGGGTCGGAGACACCCTCAATATGACCCTTTTTTGACGAAAATGCAAGGGGGTTTTGGGGGTGAAAACGACCATACCGTCAGGTTGCGCTTGAGCACAAGCAAATCTTCGACCGCAAGCGGAGTGGATGCTTTGTGCCGTTGGTGATCCCCTGGCACGGGGGTGCCACGAGCGGCGCCAGGAACGGGTATCCCCGGTTTTCTCCGCCTCGCCCCACCTCCTTTGGAAACGAGGGCTTGACAAAAAAAGCATGGTCTCATCCCCGCAACAAGAAGCCCCGCGCCCGGGAGCGGGGCACAAAGGCAAAGGAGGATGGGTTCGATGTTGCGAGCAGTGGCTGGGTTAAGCTTGGTTGTTGTGCTTCTCTTCAGCGCGGTGGGCGGTGTACTACCGGTCCAGGCAGGCTGCAAAAAACAGTGCATCACCACGTACACTGACCCTAATGGCTGCGAAGTGCAAATTCACGAGCATTACACGTGCGACGGTGAATACAGCGGAAGCGTAACCATCACGTATTGCTAAAATCTGCCGAAAGGGGTGCTATTGATGCCGCGTTTTTTTACAACAGCTGCCTTTTTGAGCCTTTCGGTGCTGGGTTGGGCGGAGGAGCCGGGCTGGGTGTCAGTACCGTTTGATCTTTTTGAACCGGCGCCTCGTTCCCTGTTTTCCCGGTTGGGGAACATCGTTTCTGTTGGTTCCGAAGGCTCACAAGCTGTTGCCTTGACACAAAACGAGGAAGGCAAATACTTTCTAGTGAACTTTCGCGCGTTCGAGGTGTTGAAGACTACCGCCCTGGAGCCTCCTGGTGGTGCAAACTTGGTCGAACCGAGGCTGGAAGCCAAACGTGGGGACCTGGCCCTCCTACGGAACGGTGGTGATCTCTGCCTTTTCAGAGATGGGAAGTTTGTAGAAACCATTGTTTTTCGTAGGCCACCAGTGGGTGCCGAGTTGGTGGACGGTGCCATGGTTTTTTTCCTGAACGCGCCGCCCTTTCCAGGCACGGGAGGGGAGGAACCCCTGGTCGTCCTGCGGGAGCTGAGCAACGGCCAAGAGGACGTTTTGCTGCGGGCCCCCCAGCGACGTGCCCCAGCGGATCCAGCAAGTATTTACGCGACGGTGGACGGTGTGGCCACTACCTCGGGGGAATTGTGGACTGTGGGCGTTTATAGCGGGGAGGTGAGACGTTTCAATCGAGCGGGAAAGGTTGTTCGGCGCACGCAGCTGCCCATTTCCCAGGGGCAGCTCACTGCGGGTGACCAGGAACGCATGAAAGCCGAACTGCAAGCCCTCGTACCCGCAGACGCGACGCAAAGACCCCCCGCTGCGGTAAACCTATCTGCTCCCACCCAGCGTCGAGTAGTTCAATCTCTTGGCCTTTGGGGTTCGCGTCTCGTGGTGGTGTTGAAAAACACAACGCCAGATGGCTTAATTGCTGTGCTGCCACAGGAGCCCGAAAAGCCTTGGTTTTTCCGTCTTCCGCAGCCCTTGCGTGGGGCGGACGTGGCAGTGACTGGTGAGGGACTTTGGTTTCGAACGCCCTTGGGCCTCATTCGCTGGGCTGCGCTTGAGGAGTTTTTGGCCAGAATTGAGGAACAGTAAAGCGTCTTCCCACGCGTGCAAATGGTAGCGTTCTACAGTTTGCGGGCTGCCTTTTTTCCTCGACTACGGGTGAACATTCGTACGCCGTGGTGGTTTCCTGGGGTTGCTCTGCTAATTCGCATTCGCCG
>CALHAH010000035.1 GCA_937934115.1 uncultured Thermoanaerobaculum sp. | reverse complement strand
TTTACCGTTGATTTTGCGTTGCGTTTGGATGCGTTGTCGGCGGTGATGGTGTTTTTTGTTACGTTTGTGGGTTTTTTGATTCACGTGTACTCGGTGGGGTACATGCAGGGGGAGAGCGAGCGTGGGTACGCGCGGTACTTTGCGTACTTGAACCTGTTCATGTTTGCCATGCTCACGCTGGTTTTGGGGGCCAACCTTTTGGTGATGTTTGTGGGGTGGGAGGGGGTAGGTTTGTGCTCGTACCTTTTGATTGGTTACTACTTCACCCAAGACTGGTGTGCGTCTGCGGGCAAAAAGGCGTTCATTGTCAACCGCATTGGGGACTTTGGTTTTTTGCTGGCTATTTTTTTGGCGTACAGGGTTTTTGGTACGGTGGACTTTGGTGAGATGGTGCGGGCGGTGGAGGGTAACCCAGGGGGGTACGGTGGGTACCTTAACGCCATAGGGTTGCTTTTGTTTGTGGGGGCGGTGGGGAAATCGGCGCAGCTGCCCCTGTACGTGTGGCTTCCCGACGCCATGGCGGGTCCCACGCCGGTTTCGGCGTTGATTCACGCTGCCACGATGGTTACGGCAGGGGTGTACATGGTGGTGCGGGTTAACGTTATTTACCGGCACGCGCCGGAGGCCATGCTGGTGGTGGCGGTGGTAGGTGGGTTGACGGCGGTTTTTGCGGCCAGCATAGGTTTGGCGCAGAACGACATCAAGAAGGTTTTGGCGTACTCCACGGTCAGTCAGTTGGGGTACATGTTCTTGGCGGCGGGGGCAGGGGCCTTTGCGGCGGCCATGTTTCACGTTTTCACCCACGCGTTTTTCAAGGCGTGTTTGTTTTTGGGTTCGGGCAGTGTGATTCACGCCTTGGGTGGGGAGCAGGACATGCGCAAGATGGGAGGGCTGAAGCGGTACCTGCCCACGACGTATTGGACGTTTTTGGTGGCGACGTTGGCTTTGGCTGGGATTCCGGTGTTTTCTGGGTTTTTCTCCAAGGACGAGATTTTGGGGCGGGTGTTTGCGGCGGGGGTTGGGGATCTCAACGGTTATGGGAAGGTGTACTTGGGGTTGTGGGTGTTGGGGGTGGTGGGGGCGTTTGTAACGGCGTTTTACATGTTCCGGGCGGTGCACATGACGTTTTCTGGGGAATTTCGGGGAAGCCATGAGCAGGAGCACCACCTGCACGAGGCGCCGCCTTCCATGGCGTGGCCGTTGCGGATCTTGGGGGTGGGTTCGGTGGTGGTGGGTTTTGTGGGGATGGGGAAGGCGTTAAGTTTTGGGGCGGATGTGAACCTTTTCGAGCACTTCCTGCACGAGGCCGCGCCGGTGATGGAGGTGGGGCACGTGAGTTTGGGCTTGGAATGGGCGCTGATCTTGCTTTCGGTGGGGGTGGCGGCCTTGGGAATCTACCTCGCCACCCGCTTTTACACCGGCGAAAAGGCCTTTACCGTACCGCAAAGCTTTGCCCAACGTTTCCCCCGCCTTTACCAACTGGTAGCCAACAAGTACTACGTGGATGAACTCTACGGGGCCACGGTGGTGGCCGGCACCTTAAGCCTTTCGGGGGCTTGCTTCACTTTCGATAGCAAGGTGGTGGACGGTGCGGTGAACGGCACCCGTGATGTCACGGTAGGAACGTCCTTCCTTTCTGGGTTTTTCGACCTGCACGTTGTGGATGGCCTGGTGAACGCGGTGGCGAAGTTTTACGAAATAGGAAGCCGGATCCTGCGCCGGGTACAGTGGGGACTGGTCCAGGGTTATGCGCTGATTATGACCTTTGGTTTTTTGGCGGCGCTTTTCGCCGCGTGGTTGCTCTCACGGTAAGGAGGAGGGGTCCATGGAGTTTTTCTCCAACCTGTTGAACATCATTTGTTACCTGCCGCTGGTTGGTGCACTTTTCATTATCTTTTTCATCAACAAGGAAAACACCAAGGCCATCAAGCTCTGGGCTACGCTTTTTGCCGGAGCTGATTTCCTGATTTCCTTGGCCTTATGGTTTCGCTACGACCCCAACGGTGAACCCTTTCAGCTCGTCTACAAGAAACCGTGGATTCCTGCTATTGGTGCCCAGTACTTCTTTGGCGTGGATGGTATTTCCGTTCTTTTGATCTTGCTCACCACGCTTCTGGGATTTATTGCTGTTTACTCCTCCTTTACGGCCATTACGCACCGGGAAAAAGAGTATTACGTTTGGCTTCTGGTGCTGCAGACGGGCATGTTGGGCGTGTTCATGGCGCTGGACTTCGTGCTGTTTTACGTTTTCTGGGAAGTGATGTTGGTGCCCATGTACTTTTTGATTGGGGTTTGGGGAGGCCCCCGCAAGCTTTACGCCGCCATTAAGTTTTTCTTGTACACGTTGGTGGGCTCGGTGCTGATGCTTGTGGGTATTCTGGCCCTTTACTTTTATAACTCCACGGGCTTTGCACTGGTGGGCCTGCCAGGTTTGGGCAACCCCGCCACCTTTGACGTTACCGAGCTCATGAAGGTAGCTCCTTCCATGCCCTTGTCGCTGCAAAAGTGGATTTTCCTGGCGTTTTTCGTGGGTTTCGCCATTAAGGTGCCCATGTTCCCGTTCCACACCTGGTTGCCGGACGCCCACGTGGAAGCACCCACCGCCGGCTCGGTGATCCTGGCCGGGGTCTTGCTGAAGATGGGAACCTACGGCTTTCTGCGGTTTTCCTTGCCACTGTTGCCGGAAGCCAGCCGCTGGGCTGTGCCGTGGATGGTGGCCTTGGCCATCATTGGCATCATTTACGGTGCTCTGGTAGCCATGGCCCAGCAGGACATGAAGAAGCTCGTGGCGTACTCCTCAGTGTCGCACTTGGGTTTTGTCATGCTGGGCATGTTCGCCTTGAATCCTCAAGGGCTTTCCGGTTCGCTTTTGCAAATGATTAACCACGGGCTTTCCACGGGCGGATTGTTTTTGCTGGTGGGGATCATTTATGAGCGCCGTCACACGCGCGGGCTTGCGGAGTTTGGTGGTTTAGCCAAGGTCATGCCGGTGTACGCTACGCTTTTCATGATCATTACCATGGCCTCTATTGGCTTGCCCACCCTTAACGGTTTTGTGGGCGAGCTCACAATTCTCTTGGGCGCCTTCAACCGCAACCCCTGGTGGGCGGTGGCGGCAGCTACGGGCATTGTTTTGGGCGCTGCCTACATGTTGTGGATGTATCAACGGGTTTTCTTTGGCGAGGTGGTACACGAGGAAAACAAGAACCTGGCGGATGCTAACCTCCGTGAGCAGTGGACCCTCATCCCGTTGGTACTGCTGTGCTTCTGGATAGGCCTTTACCCCAAGCCCTTTTTCAAGATCATGGAGCCTTCCATCCGTAGGGTGGTGCAGGTGGTGGATCCCCAGTACTTCCAGGCGCCAGCGGCGAGTTTGCCGAAAGCCCCCGCCCAAGAAGGCGCTGCCCACGGGGTTGCGGAGTAGACCATGAACGCACAGGTTTCGGTGCTGCTCCCCGAACTTTTGTTGGCCGGCATGGGGATCTTCATCCTGCTGGTCGGGGTTTTGGGACGGGGTTCCCAGCGGTTGGCGTTTTTCCTTGCCAACTTCGGTGTACTGGCCAGCATGGTTGCGGTGGTAGGGGTGGGGGAGCGGGGAACGGAAACGTTCTTTGCCGGCATGCTGCAGCTGGATCGCTTTGCCCTGTTCTTCCGTTTGCTTTTCCTGGCTTCAGCGCTTTTGGTGGTTTGGCTTTCCCGACCCTTTCTCCAACGCGCCCAGCAAACGGCTTGGGAGTACTACGCGCTTATCTTGTTTGCCACTTTGGGAATGTGCTTTCTTGCGTCTGGGGTGCACTTGGCGGGCCTTTACGTTTCGCTGGAGCTTATGGCGCTTTCTTCCTACATCTTGGCCGGCTACTTCCGCGGGGAGGTGAAGTCCCACGAGGCCGCCACCAAGTATTTCGTTTTGGGAGCTCTCTCTTCTGGCATTTTGATTTACGGCCTCTCCTTGATGTACGGGGCCACCGGTAGCTTGAGCCTCGCCGAGGTTAGCCAAAAGCTAGCAGCGGGTCCGCGATCGGTGGCGGCCACAGCGGGGATGTTCTTGCTGCTGGCGGGGATGCTTTTTAAGGTGGCAGCTGTGCCCTTCCACGTTTGGACCCCCGACGTGTACGAGGGGGCACCAACCCCCATGACCGCGTTTTTTTCCGTGGGGCCCAAAGCCGCGGCTTTCGCCATGCTGGTGCGGGTGCTTTGGGTGGGCCTCGCGCCTGCGGCTGCAGATTGGCGCTTGCTGGTGAGCTGGGTAGCGGCCGCCACCATGGTGTGGGGGAACGTGGCCGCGCTGACCCAGGACAACGTGAAGCGAATGCTGGCGTACTCCTCCATTGCCCACGCCGGTTACACGCTTTTGGGTGTTCTTGCAGGTGGTCCCTTGGGCACGCAGTCGGTGCTGTTTTACATGCTGGTCTACGCGGTGACCAACCTGGGCGCCTTTGGTTTGGTGGTACTTTTGGCAGCCAAGGAGTACGCTGGCGAAAAGGTCGCCGACTTCCGAGGTCTTGCCCACAGGCAACCGGTGGCGGCTTTCGCCATGCTGCTGTTCCTGCTGTCCCTCGGGGGCATTCCCCCAACTGCGGGCTTTATGGGTAAGCTTTACCTCTTTGCAGCTGCCGTGCACGCTGGGTACGCTTGGTTGGCGGTGGTGGGTGTGATCATGTCCGCAGTATCCCTGTACTACTACTTCCGCATCGTGAAAGAAATGTACTTGGCCAGCGCTGGGGAAGGCGAAGGGGTGGCAGTGCTCAGCGAAGCGTGGGGGGTTCGCGCCCTTGTTGTTTGCGCCTTGGCCACGCTGCTTTTTGGCGTTTACCCCACTTCCGCCTTAGCTTTTTTGGCGCCCGCAGCTAAGATTGTTCCCTGGTGACGGGGCCCGCGCATCGGGAGAAAAAGCTGAAAGCGGCCAGGCGGTTAGCCGAGGCGGCAAGCATTGGCATTGCCTTTCCCCTGGCCCTCGTCATTGGTTACCTGTGGGGCTCGGGGATGGACAAGCTCTTCGGCACAGAACCTTACCTAACCTACATCTTTTCTGGTTTTGGGATCGTTGCCGGTTTTGTTAACGCCGTGCGGGTGGCTTTGCGGCTTTCCCGTGAGGAGGACGAAGGGTGAGGGTCATGGCCACTGGCTTCCGCGCCAGCGCTCCCTGGGTTCTGGGGGCCGCGGTTGGCTTGCTCCTGTACCGTCGTCCGCACGCTGCCCTCGTCTTGACGCTTAGCTTCCTGGCGGCTATTATCAGCGGGCTTTGGCTGGAGCATGTGCTTTGGCACCTGCTGCAGCCAGCGCGTCCACGGCTCACGAAGCCCCTGCTTTGGCAGGCGGCAGGGCGCATGGGTTTTTTAGCGGGGGTTTTGGCGGTCCTTTTTGTGTATCGGCGGCAGGTGGAGCTTTGGGCTGTGGCTTTGGGTGTAACGCTGGCAGTGGCGGGGTGGGTGTGGGCGGGCCTGCGCAGCAAATGAGGCTGGAGGGGGAGTTTCATGGAACACGAGCATTCCATCCTTTACAAGCCAGTAAACGCCCTCTTGCTACGCCTTTTAGGCGAGCCTTCGCAGGGTTGGCGGCAGGCTCTGGGCCTTGCTGATCCGGTTTGGCTCCCCGATCACGTGATCATGGCTTTTTTTGCGGTGGTGGTGATTGCGGCTATGGGGACTTGGGTGAAGCGCAACCTCTCTCTGGAGCGCCCTTCTTCGCTACAGCAAGCCGTGGAGGTACTCGTTGGTGGGCTTCGTAATTTAGCGGAAGATGTTATTGGCCATGGGATAGGCCGCGCCTACGTGCCTTACATCGCTGCCCTCACGTTTTTTATTTTTACCTGCAACATTTTTGGGCTTTTCTTTTTCTTGCAGCCAGCAACCGCTGATCTGAACACTACCTTTGCTTTAGCTCTTACCACGTTCATCTTTTACAACGCGGTGGGCATCCGGCACAACGGCCTTTTAGGCCATCTTAAGCATTTCATTGGGCCGGTGTGGTGGCTGGCTCCCCTGATGTTGCCGGTGGAGATCATCTCCCATTTGGCGAGGATCCTCTCATTATCGGTTCGTCTTTTTGGCAACATGTTTGGGGAACATGCGGTAACCGGTGTTTTTGCAGCCTTGGTGCCGTTTGCCGTTCCTTGGCCGCTGATGGGCCTTGGGATTTTGGGCTCAACGATTCAGACCTTCATTTTCGTCATGCTGACCGCGGTATACATCGCGGGAGTGACGGCGGAGGAACACTAAAAGGGCAGAAGGAGGACGTATGAGGAAAGGGCTGGTTTTGGGTTTGGTGATGTTGGCGATGGTGTTGGCCTTGCCGGCCAGTGCTGCGGAGGAGGCAGCGGCGCCGCAAGGCAAGAATCAATGGCAGTACATTTCGGCGGCTTTCGTGCTGGGAGTTGCTGCGTTTGCCGGGGCGTTTGGGCAAGCCAAAGCTATTGCCGCGGCATGCACATCTATGGGCCGTAACCCCGGAGCTGCCGGCGCCATCCGTCTCGCTTTGATCCTAGGTCTCGCCTTTATTGAGTCCCTGGTGCTTTACGCGTTGCTCATCGCTTTCCGGGTGCTGGCCTAGGAAGGGACACTTTTAACAAAGGTGTTGGACCCATTGGCCCCGCGGCCAGTGGGTCTTTGCTTTCCATCTTTCTTGACATGGCGTCTCGGTATCGGTATCCTTTTACCTGGAGGTGTAGGGTGAGCGCCAACCCATGGGCTGATTTGCATGAGCTCCCGTTTCGGGAGCAACTACTCAAGACAGCCTTACGCTTGACCCGCAATCGCGAGGACGCGGAAGATTTGGTTCAGGAGACGTACCTGAAGGCTTTCCGTCACTGGGGTCGCTTTCAACCCGGGACCAACCTCAAGGCCTGGCTTTTCAAGATAATGAAGAACACCTTCATCAACCTCTACCGCAGGCAAAGGGCAGTACCCCCGCAGGCCGACTTTGCCGACCTGGAGGAAACGATGGAAGGACAGATCCTTTCCGAGCCGGAGAAGAGCCCCGAAGAAGAGCTTTTGGAGCGGTCATGGGACCAGGAGGTGCTGGCCGCCATCAAGGCCCTGCCTCACAGCTACAAGGTAGTGGTCTTGCTTTCCGACATTGAGGGCTACAGCTACAAGGAAATTGCCGAGATTCTCGCCATCCCACTGGGTACGGTCATGTCTCGCCTTTACCGCGGACGCCGCGCCTTAGAAAAGACACTCTTGGCTTACGGCAGGCACCACAATTACCTTCGAAATACCCCGCGGCGGTTACGCTCCGGGGACCTGGTGGCAGAAGAAAACAGGCTTGCGTCTCAGAACTAACCTCTCCTGTAAACGATGGCGGATTTTCCCAGGGGGCCTAAGGTTTGCTAGCATGAGACGTGCGTGCTTTTTTGACTCTGGGCCTGTTGGTCGCCGAGACCTTGGTAACAGTTGACGGGAAGCCTTTTTCCTTTGAGACTCTAACCCCAAGCCGTTCCGTGGTGGTGCTGTGGAACAGCTGGCTACCGCAGGATCCGCAGTTCGTCACCATCATCCGTGAAGTAGAGCAGCAGTTTGCGGCTGCCGGTTATTTGGGAGCTTTGGTGATTTTCCAGGAACCGGAGGTGGAGCGGGCAGCGGCGGCTTTGGGCAAAGGACCATGGCCACGAGTGGTGGATCGCCGCGGGATTTTGCTGCGGCAGTTGGGAGCGAGCAGGGCGCCGGTGGTGCTGGTCCTTGCCCCGGGCGGTGAGGTTGCTACCACCGCCGGGCCCGATCTTTCCAGCGTGCGAAAGCTCTTGGAGAACCTTCCTCGGCCATGAGCTGGTGGAAGTGGGTGGTGCTTGCCTGTCCCGTGGCGCTGCTGGGCTGCCAGGAACAACCGGTGCAAGCCACAAAAGCAGCGCTAACCGTTAAACCCCTCCCTTCCTTGTACCTTCCCTATAGCACAAGCCTTTACCCAGGTGAAACCATGACTGCACTGCTCCTCCGGTTGGGGGTAGGGGAAGGGGAGGCAGCGCTGTGGCTTCGCCAGGCCATGGGCAAGCTGGACCTTCGGCGCCTGCCAGCCTGGACGCCGGTGTTTTGTCACCGGCTTTGGGGCGTAGAGCTGCAGGAGCTGCGCCTCATCCTCGGCCGAGAGGAGCTGGTGCTGGCCAAGGCCGGGCAAGGCGTTGTGACCGCGGAACTGAAAAAGCGCCCTATCACCGAGCGCCTCGTGGTGAAGGGCGGCGCTATTTCCGGCTCGCTTTTTGGTACGGTGGCGGCGTGGGGCGAGAAGGACGAGCTGGCTTCCGCTTTGGCCGAGGTATTCGCCTGGCAAGTGGACTTTCATAGAGACTTGCAACCGGAAGACAGGATCCGTGTGCTTTTTGTTCGCCAGGAAAGCGAGGGTGAGCTTTTGGGTTATGGGCCCATCCTTGCCGCCACCTTGTGGAATAAGGGCAAGGAGTATAAGGCCTTTCGGTACACCCACCAGGGACGAGCCGGCTACTACGACGAGTTCGGCCACCCCTTGCGGCGCCAGTTTCTGCGCTCGCCGCTGCCCTATTCCCGTGTGACCTCCGGTTTTTCCTTTTCCCGTAGCCATCCCATCTTGGGCCGCAAACTTCCCCATTTCGGGGTGGATTACGCGGCCCCCGAAGGCACTCCCGTACGTGTCACGGCCGATGGCGTGGTGACCTTTGCGGGGTGGAAGGGGGGTGGTGGCAAGACCGTGGAAGTCAGCCATGCAGGAGGGTTTACCACCGCGTACCTCCACCTTTCTCGCTTTGCCCCTGGGCTTGCCGTGGGGCGACGGGTGACTCAAGGGGAAGTCATTGGTTACGTGGGCTCCACTGGGCTGGCCACCGGACCGCACTTGGATTACCGCGTGACGCAAAACGGCCGGCATCTCAACCCGGCGCGGATAGGGGGCGATCCAGGACCACCCTTGAGCGGCAAAGCCTTGGAAGCTTTTCGCGCGGTAAAGGGGGAGCTGGAGGCGGCGCTGGCGCATCCTTCCGCGGCGGTGGTGGAAGAGACGCAACTGGGGGTGCGCGTTGCTGAGCTTCCCACCCGTTGAGGTCTTTGCGCCCGCCCGCGCGGATTTGGCGGGGGGAACGCTGGACTTGTGGCCGCTGTGGTGCTTGCACCCGCAAAGCCTCACGCTGAACGTCAGTTTGGCCGTAGGCGTGCGCTTGGTGTTGGAACCTTACCCCGATGCTTGGGTGATGCATGAGGTGCATGGCGTTCGCCAGGAACTGGCCCCCAACGATGCCGCCCATGACCTTACAGCGGCGGTGGTTGGCCATTTTTTGCCCTGCGGCGGAGTGCGGGTGCGGGTTTTGGAGCAACTGCCAGTGGGTTCGGGCTTGGGTGGTTCTTCGGTGTACGCGGTGGCTTTGGCTCGCGCTTGCCTGGCCGTTTCCAGGCAAAAGCTTTCACGGCGGCGGTTGGTGGCGACGCTCAGGGACCTGGAGGCCATGGTGTTGCAGGCTCCCACGGGAACTCAAGATTACTACCCTGCCCTGCTCCCCGGGGTCTTGGCCATTCACCATCGGCCAGGCGGCGAGGTGGTGGAGCGGATAGCGGTGCGCAAAAGGTGGCTGGGGGCCCATTTGCTGGTGATCTTCACCGGCATCACCCACCATTCTGGGCTGGTGAACTGGCAGGTCTACCGGGCACGGGTGGACGGGGATCCTACCGTTTCCCGCTGGCTGGATGCCATTGCTGTGGCTGCTCGCCAATGCCGGCAAGCTCTCATGAGCCGCGATGCCACGGCTGTGGGTGAGGCCATTGCCAGGGAGTGGGAAGCCCGGAGGCAATTAGCCCCGGACGTGGCACCACCGGAGCTGGCCGCGGTGCTGGGCGCGGGGGTGGCAGCGGGCGCCTGGGCCGGGAAGGCTTGCGGCGCGGGGGGTGGGGGCAGCGTGCTCTTTTGGACCCCTCCGCAAAGGAGAAACGCCGTGGCGAAGGCAGCCCTGGCCTGCTGCCAGGAAGGTTTTACCGTTCCCCTTTTGGCCTCGTAAGCGCTAGGATTAGCGTGCCCTGAGGCAGGGCGGGAGGTTCGGTATGGTAGGACCACGTACGGTACGGGCGCCGCGAGGCACAAAGCTTTCCTGCAAGGGTTGGGGGCAAGAGGCGGCCCTGCGCATGCTGATGAACAACCTAGACCCAGAGGTGGCGGAAAGGCCTCAGGATTTGGTGGTGTACGGAGGTTCTGGCAAGGCGGCGCGCAACTGGGAGTGCTTTGACGCACTGGTGGCTTCTCTTCAAGCGCTGGAGAACGACGAAACTCTTCTCGTGCAGTCGGGGAAACCCGTAGGCGTTTTCCGCACCCACGAGGATGCGCCCCGTGTTTTGATTGCCAACGCCAACCTGGTTCCCCGTTGGGCCACCGCTGAAGAGTTCCGCAGACTTGAAGCTCTCGGTCTCACCATGTACGGGCAGATGACCGCCGGCTCTTGGATTTACATTGGCACGCAAGGCATCCTGCAGGGAACCTACGAGACCTTTGCCGCTGCGGCGCGCACGCATTTTGGGGGAAGCTTGAAGGGCAAGCTGGTGGTTACCGCGGGCCTGGGTGGTATGGGCGGAGCCCAGCCTCTTGCTGCCACCATGAACGAGGGCACGTTCCTTGCCGCCGAGGTGGACGAAGCCCGCATTGATAAGCGCTTGGCGACGGCCTACCTGGACGAGAAGTTTCATGACTTGGATGCTGCCATTGATCGCGCCTTGGAACTCAAGGCAAAGGGGGAGGCGCGCTCGGTGGGGGTGGTGGCCAACGCCGCGGACCTGCTGCGCAGGCTCCTGGAGCGGAACGTGGTTCCCGATGTGCTGACGGACCAAACCTCAGCGCACGACGAGCTCAACGGCTACGTTCCCAACCGCATGAGCTACCGAGAGGCGTTGCATCTGCGGGCCACCGATCCCCAGCGCTACATTCAAGAGGCGTACCGCACCATGGCGGAGCACATGCGGGCCATGCTTGAGCTGCAAAGGCGCGGGGCGGTAACCTTCGACTACGGTAACAACCTGCGGGGCCAAGCCCTCAAAGCCGGGGTGGAGGATGCCTTTCAGGTGGGTGGCTTTGTGCCGCTTTACATCCGCCCGTTGTTTTGCGAGGGGAAAGGGCCGTTCCGCTGGGTGGCGCTGTCCGGGGATCCCCAGGATATTTACCGCACGGACCAGGCGATTCTGGAGACCTTTCCCGAAAACCAGTCGCTTTCCCGCTGGATTCGCATGGCCCGGGAAAAGGTGCACTTCCAGGGTTTGCCCGCCCGCATCTGTTGGCTGGGTTATGGGGAGAGGGCTCGATTCGGCGAGGTTTTGAACCAGTTGGTGGCCCGTGGCGAAGTCCAGGCGCCTATCGTTATCGGTCGCGATCATTTGGATGCCGGCTCGGTGGCTTCCCCTAACCGGGAAACCGAGGGCATGCGGGACGGCTCCGACGCCATTGCCGATTGGCCCATCCTCAACGCCTTGTTGAACACCGCAGCCGGGGCTACCTGGGTGTCCTTCCACCACGGGGGCGGTGTGGGCATCGGCTACTCCCTCCACGCCGGCATGGTGGTGGTGGCCGATGGCAGCGAAAGCGCGTCCCGCAGGCTTGCCCGGGTGCTCACCACCGATCCCGGCACCGGGGTGATGCGCCACGTGGACGCCGGGTATCCGGAGGCCATAGCCTGCGCGCAGAGGCACGGCATTCGCATCCCCATGCTGGGGGCGTGACGCGGCATTTCTTGGCCGCAGGAATCTTGGCCGCGTTGGCGGCAGGGCCTTGGCCTGAGCTGCCCCTGGCCGTCTTCTTTCCCCGGGCTTTGCTATTTGCCTTGGCGCTTTGGGGTTTGTGGCGGCGTAAGGCCCTGGCGATGTTTGTTGCCTTGGTGGTTTTGCTCGCGTGGGGGGTGGACCTGGCTTCTCGAAAGGGCCCTTCGGAAAAAACCTTGGAAAAGCGCTTTTGGCATCAAGTGGGCCGGCTTTCCGGGGAGTTGGCGCTGTTGGCTCAGGAGCCGCGCTTAGGACAACTCCTTGCCGGAACCGGCGCTGAGGCCGAGCCGGAAAGGCCGTTTGCCATTTTGGGCCAGAGCTGGCGCCGTCTGCCTGCGGGTGTGGGGGGAGTGGTCCTCGTGGACGGACGCGGTGAGCCCGTGGCTTGGGTGGGGCACCGTCCTCGTCTCCCATTGGAGTGGCGTCCGGTGGGGGACCGGGCTTGGCTCCCGGAAGCTTGGGTGGGGGAGGTGGTTTTATGGTGCCGCGAGCCGGTTTATGAGTCCGGGAGGGTGGTGGGAAGTGTGCTCGCCCACGTCTCCCTGCCCCAGGGCGGCAGCCGTTCGGTGCTGGGCGTGACGGCGGGCTGGGGCCAAGTTGTGGTGCCAGAGCTGGTGGAGGCTCCCGAGGCGAGACCTGCGCTGACCCTGAAAGTGCGGCCGGGTTTGCGGCAGGGTCTTGCGGCTTCCGGTGCGGCTTTAGTTTTGGTTCCGCTGGTGTTTGCCGTCATGGGCTTTTTGCGCTGGGGGCTTTTTTTCGCCTCGGCGGCAGCAGTGGCGGTGGGGTGGTTGCCCATGAGCTTTTCGCCAGCGGTGGTGATGTTTTTCGTGGCTTTGCTGGTGTTACGCTTCCCGCCGCAAAGGCTGGTTGCTCTGGGAGGGGCGCTGCTGGCGGGACTGGTGGCGTGGGCCTTGCCACCCTTGCTTGCGGAGTTGGGCGAGCCGGTGTTGGCTTTTTCTTTGCTCCCTCCGCCTTTGGTGTTGCTGGCCAACCTCTTTGCCTTGGTGGGGTTGATTCTGGTGCTGCCGGTGCCTTTTGCGCCCCCTTACCTCTTGTGGCTTTCTCTCCCGGCCTTTGGCTGGGGTTTGGCCACTGCCTCTGGGGTTTGGCTGGGCGTGGGGGTGGGGCTTTTGGCGGTGACGGCGCGCAAGGGGCGGGCCGTGTTCGCCAGCTTGGGGGTGGCAGCGGCTTTGGTAGGTGGCGGCGATGGTGCCACCCGCAACGCGATCCTGGCGCGGACCGAAAGCACGCTGGCGCGGTGGGGTGAGGTGCGATCGGTGGCTCGGGCCTTGGTGGGCTCGCTCCCCGAGGGGAGACTGGTCAAGTTTCTCGAAGCTTCCGCTGGAAAGCGGCTGGTGCTCCTTGGGGAGCTTGCTGAGTTTGCCAAGCTGGGTGAGGTACTTCCGGGCACAGCGTTAGTTTTGGAGGA
The DNA here is from genome assembly GCA_937934115.1 of uncultured Thermoanaerobaculum sp. Lineage (GTDB taxonomy): Bacteria > Acidobacteriota > Thermoanaerobaculia > Thermoanaerobaculales > Thermoanaerobaculaceae > Thermoanaerobaculum. Next base: position 89,936 of record CALHAH010000035.1, on the reverse strand, counting down.
TCACGACGGCAAAGCGCTGGCCACCTGGGGGGAAGCTGGCATGCTCGGCGAAGCCCGTGATCAGGAGTTGGCTTCCCGTAGGCTGGGTGGCGGGCTTTTTTTGCGTCTTTTGGCACCAGCAGCGCCCCACGATGTGCTGGCAGCTTTGGCGGCCTCCGGGGTGGGGGTGCCGGTGGCAGCCTTCGATCGGGCCGGCTCCCCCATTTCCCGGGGTGCACCGTTTCGGCCCCTGCCGCCGGCGGTTGTGGGTGAAGCCTTGGCCCGGGAAAGGTGGTGGGGTTCGGCCATCGTCGGGAACAGGCGGGAACCCACCTATCTGCGGGCGTACGGGGATTGGGTGTTGGCGGTGCCGTGGATGCGACCCACCCCCCCGGATTTTTTGCTGTTGGTGGTGGCCCTGGGTCTGTGGGTCTTTGGCCCGTTGTTCCTATGGCACGTCAAGCATCGGCTGGTGCTGTGGTGGCGGGAGCGGGCAAGCTTTGCCGGTCGTCTGCGGGTTTTAGCGTTCACCAGCGCTTTTTTGCCCCTTTTTTTGCTGGCAAACGTGCTGCCGGGCCAGTGGATTCGCGAACGCCAACAGGCGCGGCTGGAGGTGGCGCGCGCTCTGGGCACGGCCATGGCGGAAGGACCCCGGTTGGAGCTTCTGGGAACCCTGGTTCGCGACTTGGGGGCCACGGTGGCGGTGTACCAACCGAGTTTTTTGGCTGTGACCAGCCGCCCCGACGCAGCCCTCACCGGAGGCGTCCCCATGCTCCCGCCACCGGAGGCCTACATCCGTACCGTGCGGCGGTGGCGGGAGCCGGTGGTGGAGGTCCACGATACGGTTTCGGTTTTTCTGCCGGTGCGTAGGGAAACCGAAAACCTAGTGGTGGCGGTGCTCGGTCTTACGGAAGTGGCAGGCAGCCGCTTTACGCCGGGGGAGTGGTTTTTCTTCACCGGCCTCGCTGCGGCGTTTTTCGCCCTTTGGGCGGCAGAGGTGCTGGCCCAGGGGCTAGCGGCGCCCATGGAGCGCCTCGTGGAGGCTGCCCGCAGGCTGGGGAAGGGTGAGCAGGCCTCCCTCGCTGGGGAGGGGTTTGGCAGCGATGAGTTTGCCACTTTGGCCCAGGCGTTCACGGCCATGGCTGCCGAGGTCCAGGCCCGGCAAGAGGAAGTGCAACGGCAACGGGATCTTTTGGAAAAGGTCTTGGAAAACCTGTCAGCGGCGGTTTTGGTGGTGGAAGGCGAAGCGGTGGTGCTTGCCAATGCCGCCGCCAAGAAAATTGGGGCGGAAGCAGGGTTGCCGCGACTCGAGGCAACCTTCGGTCGCGCTTTGGTGGACGCAGTGGCGCGCGCGCAAGGCGGTGCGGCGGTTTCCGCCCGGGTTTCCCCTCGGGGGCAAGCCGATGCTGTCTGGAACCTCACGGCGGTGCCGTTAGCAGGTGAAGGCCGGAGGGTTTGCTTGGTGCTGGAGGATCTGTCGGAGGTGGCGCGGGCGGAGCGGCTAGCCTCCCTCACGGAACTTGCCCGCATTGTTGCCCACGAGGTGAAAAACCCATTGACACCTATCCGCCTGTGGGTGGAGGAGCTGCAAGCCGCCTTGGCCAAAGGCCCGGCAGAGGTGGTGGAGGTGGCAAGGCTCGCCGTTGAGGAGATCCTGCAGCAGGTCGCCCGGCTCAAGGAGGTTTCTCAAGGATTTTCCAATTTGGTGGCTCTCGAGCAGTGGGAGGCCAACACCGTGGCGCTTTCCCAGTTGGCCGGCGAGGTGGTGGAAGAGTACCGGGTCTTGGCCCGCCGGGGGGTACAGGTGGTCTTGCAACCGGCCGGGGAAGAGCTTGTGGTCACCGCGGATCCTTCTTGGTTGCGGCGGGCGCTTCGCCACCTCCTGGACAACTCAGCAAGGGCCCTGGCCAACGGTCCCGGTGAGATCACGGTGCAGTTGGCAAGGGAGGGGAGTTTCGCGGTGGTGTCGGTGCGAGACACGGCGGGTGGGGTTTCTGAGGAACACCTTCCGAGGCTTTTTGAACCCCACTTCTCTACCACCAGCGAGGGCTCGGGGTTGGGACTGGCGGTGGTCCAGCGGGTTTGCCAAAAGGCGGGAGGACGAGCCGAAGCTCGCAACCTCCCGCCGGGTCTTGAGGTGCGGATGCTTTTGCCTTTAGCCTCTTAGCGCCGGGGCGGGTTGCCCGGGAGGTTGACCGGCTTGCCCACCGGCAGCCGCGGGCGTTGCTCGGGTGGAATGGGGTTCTCAAAGAGGCCTGCGGTTTTTTCGGTGGCTAACCGCTCCCACTTCACGGTATCCCGGCGGCTGTGGGCCTTCTCGTTCCCCAAAGGGTCGAGGCCCACAACGATCTGTTGCGTGGGAACCCGCACCCCGCCTAGGGTGACAAAGTTGCTCCAGGAAAACCGCATGCCGTCAGCCACCACACCCTTGCCCAAATCGGTGTAGGGGCTGTCAGCGCGAAGAACTCGGTAGTTCTCCCTGTCCACATCTACCAACCAGACCGTGGCAATTTGTGGCGTGTGGAAGAAGTTGCGTGCAAGGGTGACCGTCAGGCGCCAAGTTGGCCGGTCTGCGAGCTGAGCGGGCACCACCTCGGTGACGGCTACCCCGGGCCAGGTGAGGCTGCAGGGCAAGAGCAAGGGGAAGGCGTCAGCGGTAACCATCCTCTTCACCATCACGGTGGTGGAGGGCCGGGGATCGGGGCGTCCCTGCACCAAAGCCCAGCCACCGGAGCCATCATCGCCGGCGATCACCCCCAGCGCGGGTAGCTCAAGACGCACGGGAGCAATCGCCTCGGTCTTGAAAATCACAATCTTACTGGTGCTGCTGGTTTGGCCGTCCTGGGTGACTTCCTCCGACGCAATTTCCGCGCGCAAAAAGCCCAGCTTGCGGAAAGCGGCAATGCCCCCTGACGCTTCACAAGCCCGACTCACCACCTCCTGCGCGTTCATGGTGGCCTGACCCCAGGCACTGACGGCACTCACTGCGCTTGCTATCACCAAAAACCAAGACCTTCCCATCCTCATGCATACCCCCTTGCGCCGGCGAGCCGGCGTTCACTCTAATGCGAGGATCATGCCAAATTGGGCAGGTTTAGCGAATGGTCGGGGCGAGAGGATTTGAACCTCCGACCACACGGTCCCGAACCGTGTGCTCTACCAGGCTGAGCTACGCCCCGACCTGGGAGCAAGAGATTAGCGAAAAACCCGGCAGGGCGCAAGGGAAACGCTTACTTGCCAAAAGCCTCGAGGCCACCGCGGATGTCGAACAAGGTGCCGATACCCGTGAGGTCCAGCATGATGCGGTAGTCCCGCAGCTGGTGGGGGGGGATCCTGTAGTCGCGGATCTGCACGCTCAGGGCCCAACAGGTGCCCCGGTAACTCATGGTGTGTTCCTGGCGCAGTAGCTCCTTTTTCCACAGATCGTACGCCACCATGCTTTGCCACCGCCAAGGGGTGTTGGCGGTGGTGCCCAAGAAGAGCTGGAGCTGGGAGGAGCTGGTGTTTCCCGTTCGTGGGTCGAAGCTTGAGAAGAACGTCACGTTCACGTAGCCTTTTTCGGAGCGCAGGATGCTGCCCAAAGAAAGGGAGGAAAGCTTGCTGGTAATGGCGTCGTAGCTGGCGCGGGTGTCTACGAGAAGGTTGTCGTTGGGGTTGACGTGGAGGGCCAAGGAGAGCGGCCCCCGCTGGCTTGTTTCTCGCGGGGCGTAGCGGGTGGTCAGGGGCTGGGAAAACGAGTAGTCCTGAGAAACCTCCAAAGCACCCAGCTCACGCGTGCCGTTGGCCGTTTTTGCAAAAAGCCGGCTGGCTAAGGTCCAACGCAAGCGGTTGGAAACGGTGACCCCGTCCCTTTCGTCAAAAACCGGTACCCTTTGCTGTGGCCCTGGGTCGGAAACGTAGCCGTACTCCACCCGTGGCTCAATGAGGTGCTTGAGCTTGGTGGTTTTGGTGGCAAAGATGCGGGAAAAGCTGGGACCGGTGAGGGTCAACCCAGCTGTCCCGTAGCGGCGCAGCAACGTTTCGTCGGCTAAGGCCTGGCGGTCGCCAGTGTAGGTGGCGGTGTAGTAGGTAGCGCGGGCACCCAGGGTGGGTGTGAGCGCAAACCAGGGCAAGCTCGGCACCAGCACCGCCCCTTGCGGAAAAAGGTCAAAACGCGAGTACTTCCCCCGCAGAGTGGGGGAGCGATTCACCCGAAAATGGGAGGCCTCCACCACCGCTGATAGGTAGAGGGGCGAAGCCCAAACCTGCGTGGGGCGAAGCCGGTACTCCACCTGAGGTTGCCGTTCCAAAACCACCACCGAGGTGGTTTGCGGTCGTGGTTGGAAAAAAGTTTTCTCGTGGTCCAACCTGAAGTTGAAGGTTTGGTGTCCCACCGTGCGAGTTACGGTGAGGAAGACCGGCAAACGGCGCAGGGCGTTGGGGTCAAAGGTACGCTCAAACTTTTGAAAAAAATCCATGTTGGAAAGGTCCAAGGCGTCGGCTTTAATAGACCAGCCGCCGGGGAGGAGCTGGCGATGCTTGCCTTGGAGCTTCCACTCCCAGCGGTGGGTGTCAGGGTCACGGAAGTAGTTCACCAAAAACTCGCCGTAGGCGTTGTCTGTGGGTGCCCAGCGCAGCTCTTGCCCCAAACCCACGTACCCCTTGCTGAAAAGGTCCAGGTACAACGTGGTGTCAAAGGAGCGGCCCAAAGGCCAAAAGAGCGCGTTGCCCAGGTACGCACCTCGGCGGTTGTTGTAACCGATCCTCGGCACCAAAAGGCCGGCAGCGCGCTCGCGCATCACGGGCCACAGCAAGCGCGGCGTGTAAAAGATGGGGACCTTTTTGAGCCATAAAGCGGCCCCGCGAAAGTGGCCATACCCTTCCAGCTGCACCGTGGCATCCCGCACCGTAATTTGCCAAGGAGGGGAGCCCTCGTCCAAAGAACAGGAGGTAAAGATCCCGTGCCGGAAGCGGTAATGGTCCTCATCCAGCTTTTCCACGCTCTCCCCGCGGAAGTGGTAGGTGGGGGCAAAAAACGCGTCCACCTCGTAAAAGGTCCCGGTTTTGGTGTTGAGATCAAACTCTAACCTCTCACAAGCTAAACGGTTGGGGCCTTGGTCAAAAACCACGCTGCCTTCTGCCCGGAGCTTCAATGTTTTGGTGTCAACTTCTAGCTGGTTTGCACGCAACGTGATGTCCTGGTACTTGACCACAACGTCGCCAATGCCGCACCAAAGCGTTTCGGCAATCCACTGTTGCCGTCGGGCGGTGACCTCCACCGGCCCCTGTACCTGGGCCGCTGCCAAAAGGACGTAAAGGGCGAGTGTCACGCTAGGTTTTCGATGATCATCGCCGTAGCTTCCCCGCCGCCAATGCAAATGGCGGCCAGCCCCAACCGCAAATTGCGGTGGCGCAGGGCGTAAAGGAGCGTAGTGAGGATGCGGGCTCCAGAAGCCCCAATGGGGTGTCCCAAGGCCACAGCCCCACCGTTCACGTTGAGCTTCTCATGGGGGATGCCCAGCTGGCGCATGGTGGCCATGGCCACCACCGCAAAGGCTTCGTTCACCTCGAAGAGGTCAATGTCCTCCAAACGGAGTCCGGCGCGCTCCAACGCTTTCCGGATGGCGCCCGCAGGGGCGGTGGTAAACCACTCGGGGTGCTGGGCAAAGGAAGCGTGGGCCACCACCCGCGCCAAGGGCTTGAGGTTATGCGTTTGTACCGCGGTTTCTGTGGCCAGTACCAGAGCCGCGGCACCGTCGTTGATCTTGGAGGCGTTGGCGGCGGTGACGGTGCCCCCTGGTTCAAAGGCGGGTTTGAGGGAGGCCATTTTGGACACGTCGGCGCGGAAGGGTTCCTCGTCGCGAGCAACGACGGTGGTTTGTCCTTTTCCGGCGCTTACCTCCACCGCCACGATCTCGTCAGCAAAATCCCCTTGCTCCGTGGCGCGGATAGCGCGCTCGTACGAGGTGCGGGCGAAGGCATCCTGTTCTTCCCGGGAAAAGCCGAACTCGCGCGCGCAAAGCTCGGCACAGTTGCCCATGTGTTTGTCGCCGTAAGGGTCCCAAAGGCCGTCAAAAACCATGTGGTCCAAGACTTGGCCATGGCCAAGGCGATAGCCCTTGCGTCCACCGGGCAAGAGGTACGGGGCGTTGGACATAGACTCCATGCCGCCGGCCACCATGATGGCGCCGTCACCAACCCGCAGGTCGTTGGTAGCCATCATCACCGAGCGCATGCCGGAGCCGCACACCTTGTGCAGGGTCACTGCAGGGACGCTGTCGGGAAGGCCAGCAAAGCGCATGGCCTGGCGAGCAGGAGCTTGTCCCACCCCGGCTTGCAGCACGTTGCCCATGATGACTTGATCCACCAGCGAAGCCTCGACGCCGGCGCGGCGTACCGCTTCCCGAATGGCATGAGCGCCCAGCTGCGGGGCCGGCACGGGCGATAGCTGACCGAGGAAGCTGCCAATGGGCGTACGTACCGCGCTTACAATGTAAACGTTTTCCATGACTCGCACCTCCCGGCAAATTGTAACGCCGAAAAGCCGCTACACTGCAGGGGTGCGGTGGCTGGCTTTGGATATTGGCGCCAAAAGGGTTGGGGTGGCCGTTTCCGACAGCGAGGAGAGGGTGGTTACCCCGCAGTCGGCAATCCCTTTCGGTTCCCCTCAAGAACTGGCCAAACGAGTGGCAACGCTGGTGCGGACCTTGGGCGTGGAGGCGGTGCTGGTGGGTGTGCCCTCTACCCGTTCAGGGCAAAGCCGTGGCGAAATGCGGGTTCGAGACGTGGTGGCGCAACTCTCGCAAGTGCTTCCTGTGCCGGTGACCACCTGGGACGAGAGGGGAACCACCCGCGAAGCCGAGGCGCTGCTTGCCGAGCGTGGTGTTCCGCAAAAGAAGCTACGAGAGAAGCTGGACGCCTTGGCCGCCGCTCTGCTCTTGGAGAGCTTTTTGGCTTTGCGCAGGGAAAGGACAGGCGGAAGCCCGCTTGATAGTTGACCTAGCAGGGTCAGGGTGCTAGCTTTTCCAAGGTGAACGGGAGGGCTGGCCATGGCACAAGGCTACGCGACGTTTGGTGATTTTCTCCTTTTGAAAAAGCGCAGCGAGGACGCGCTGGGGTCCCTGTGGCGGGCGGGGGAAATGGAGGCTACGGGCTTCAAACGCATCGTTTGGCTCCGGCGCTTCGACCAAAGCGGGTTCGATCGCCAGGCCTTGGCGGCGGAGTTCCCTCTGGCGGAAGAAATTGGGAAGACGTTGAAGGCCACCAACGTGGTTTCCGGTGCAGCGGTGGGGAGAGCCGACGGCATTCCCTATTTGGCTTGGGATTACTTCCCGGGGCAACCTTTAGATCAGCTTTTGTCCCGCGTGCAGCAGGAGCAGTTTCCGGTAGCCATTGACAACTGCTTGCTCATTGCCGAAAAACTAGCAGCAGCACTGTCTGCCGCTTTGGCCTTGGAGCACGAGGGAGAGCCGGTCATTCACGGCTTTTTGGTACCGCATGTGGTCATGCTCTCGAACGATGGCGAAGCGCGGGTGGCGGGGTTTGGTTTAGCGCGGGGCCTTTTGGCGAACTTGGACAGGGTGGGGATGCAAGAACTCGCCGCTCCTTACCTGGCCCCCGAGGTTTTAGCCACCGGTCACCCCAGCCGACGTGGTGATGTGTACTCCCTGGGGGCCATTCTCTACCAGTTACTGGCAGGCCAGCCCTTGCCTGCCGATCCGCAAGCGCGTGCCCAAGCCGTGGCCCAACCGCAGCTCGCCTTGGACGAGGGACCGGTTCCTGACGACGTGGCTACGGTTCTCCGCAAGGCCCTGGCAACCCGCCCCGAGGACCGCTACTCCTCGGCTGTGGACTTTAAGAGGGATTTGGAGAAGCTCCTTTACGGCGGGGCCTATTCTCCCACTACCTTCAACTTGGCTCTGTTCATGGACCGCTTGTACCGGCAAGAAATTGAGGACGAGGACCGGGAACTGCAGCGGGAAAAGACCCTGGATGTGACGCCGTACTACCGGCCCCCGAAGGCCGCTTCGGCGCCAGCACCAGCGGCTGCCGCCGCACCTGCCACCCGTACCGGTCTTTACGTGGCGATTGGTCTAGTGTTGATTCTCGCGGTGGTCGTCGGCTTTTTGCTCACCCGGCCCAAGGGCCCCAGCGAGGAGGAGACGCGCAAGCAAGTGCAGGCGATGGTGGCCGAGGAGCTGACCAGACGCGAGCAAGCGCTGCGCGAAGAGCTGGAGCGCTCCCGCCAGGAAACAGAAACCTTAAAGCAGCAGCTGGCAGAAATCCAAAAGAAGGCCGCCACGGGGGTGCAAAAGCTGAGCCCCGAGGAGCAAAAGCGGTTAGAAGAGGCGCAGCGGCTACTTGCCCAGCGGGAAGAGGAGCAGCGGCGTAAGGAGGCGGAGCTTGTTCGCGTGCAGCAAGAAAAAGCCCGGGCGGCAGTGGCCCCGGCAGTGAGCATCCCCACGCCCGCGCCCACAGTGGTTCCTACCGCCACCGCGGTAGTCGTGGAGGTCCCCACCACGCCTCCTCAGGCTCCGACCCCGTTGCCTTCCCCTACCCCCGAGCCCACCAGAGCACCGGCCGTAGCCCCAGCGCCGACCCCGGCACCCGCCGTGGCTGGTGTTCAGGAAAACCAGTTCTTCGAGCCCTCGGAGGTGGACACCCTTCCCGAGAAGATCCTGGAGACCAAGCCTGAGTTACCGCTGGCCGCCATGCGTGCCCGCGTCAACCAAAGGGCCACGGTGATCGTCAAGGTGGTGGTGAACGCCAAGGGTGTCGTGGAGGACGCGGAAATCCTCCGCGGTTTCCCCGTGGGAGGTTTGGGGATTGACGAGGCGTGTATCGCGGCCGCAAAGAAGCACCGCTTCCGTCCTGCCACCAAGAACGGTGTGCGGGTCAAAACCACGGCCACGGTAACGTTCTTGGTGGATCTCACCAAATAGGTGGCAGCCCGAAACCTTTACCTTCCGCGGGCGCCCGGCGCCCGCGGTTCTTTTATTTAAGGCTTTAAGCTGGAAAGAAAATCGCGGTTTTTCGGGTACTGCCTGAGCTTGGAAAGCAAAAGCTGCATGGCTTCATGGTTGGGAAGGCTGGCCAAAGCGCGACGCAAGAGGTACAGCTTTTCCACGTCTTCCCTGGGGTAAAGCTTTTCTTCCTTGCGGGTGCCGGAGCTGGCTATGTGAATGCAGGGAAAGATGCGACGCGCGAAGAGATCGCGGGTGAGCACGATTTCCATGTTGCCGGTGCCCTTGAACTCCTGAAAGATGACCTCATCCATGCGGGAACCCGTATCCACCAAACAGGTGGCCACGATGGTAAGCGAACCGCCGTCTTCCACGTTGCGGGCAGAGCCAAAAAAACGCCGGGGCTTTTCCATGGTGCGCGCGTCAATACCGCCGGAAAGGATGCGCCCCGAGCCTTTTTGCAGGTTGTTGTAAGCCCGGGACAAGCGGGTCAGGGAGTCCATGAAGACCACCACGTCTTGTCCCAGCTCTACCAACCGCCGGGCTCGCTCCAAAACCATTTCGGCAACGGCCACGTGCGATGCCGCATCCTGATCAGAAGAGGAGGCAAAGACCTCGCCCCGCACCACGCTTCGGGTCCAATCGGTGACCTCTTCCGGCCGTTCATCCACCAAGAGCACGAATATGTGCACCTCTGGGTGATTCACGGCAATGGCGTGGGCCAGCTGTTGCAAAAGCGTGGTTTTGCCGGTTTTGGGCGGAGCTACGATGAGGCAGCGCTGGCCTTTGCCCATGGGGGCCAGAAGCTCGATGACGCGCGTCTCCAAGACCTCAGGGGCGGTTTCCAAGGAAAAACGCTCCGTGGGGTCAATGGACGTGAGCTCGGAAAAGGGAATAGCGTGCGCTCGGTATTGTTCGGGGGGCAGTTCCTCGATGGCCGTAAGCTGGCTCAAAACCTGCTTGTTGCCGTTGGTAGCAACTGCTTCGCCGGCGAGTTTGAGCCCACTTTGCAGGCGCCACCGCTCCAAAAGACGTGCGTCCACCAGAGGGTCGGTGGCATGGGGGACAAAGCGGTGGGAGGCTTGCACCAGAAACCCTTGGCCCTCTTCGTTGATGCGCAAAAACCCCTCGACGGGGCGTAGGCTGGCGGTCTGGTTTTTTCGCTTTCCACCGCGGCAACGCCTTCGTCGACTCGCTCTTCCGGGTACTCCTTGATTGTTCGTTACGGTCTCACCCATTCAGGCTGCTCCTTGGGCACTCGTTGCGTTTTTCGCCAGGGCAACGGGAGCCGCACAATAGCTACACAAGAGGCGGCGCCTGAGCCGGCGCCCATGCTACTTTACTCTACCTTGGCCTTTCCGCCAAGGGCAATGGCCGACACCTCGAACCCTTCTTCTTCGACGCTACGAGCAAAAACCTCCACTACCTGGGGATCCCAAAAGCCGCGGGCGGTTTCTTCACGCAAGATGCGGATGGCTTCGGTGGGGGGCAGGGCTTTGCGGTAAGGGCGCGTCGAGGTCAAGGCATCGTACACGTCCACCACTTGAAAAACCCGGGCCAAAAAAGGAATTTCATCTCCTTTGCGCCCATCGGGGTAGCCAGAGCCGTCCCGGCGCTCGTGGTGGTGGCGAATGATGGGGAGCACCGGCTGCAGTGTGCGCAACGGCGCGCAAATCTCCACCCCAATGTCCACATGGGAGCGCATGATTCGCCACTCCTCGGGGGTGAGGGGACCGGGTTTGTGGAGGATGGCGTCCGGAATGCCGATTTTGCCAATATCGTGAAGGTAGCCGGCGCGGCGCAGGGCCTTTAGGTCATCCTCGTTGAGGCCCAGCTTCCGGCCAAGCCACACCGCCCAATGGGAAAGACGATCGCAGTGTTCGCCTGTCCCCTCGTCGCGGGCTTCCACGGCGCGAGCCACTGCAAAAAGCATGCGCTCGGCGTCGTCTAGGTCCTGTATAAGCCGCCGGTAGTTGACCAGGTTGCGGACCCGGACCTCAAGCTCCACGAGGTCGAAAGGTTTGGCCAAAAAATCCGTGGCGCCCGCTTCCAATGCCTTTAGCCGAGCGTCGCGGGAATCCAAGCCTGTGAGCACCACCACTGGCAAAAGGCGGGTTTCCGGTTCCTCTTTGAGTTTTTGGCAAACCTCAAAACCATCCATCCCGGGCATGAGGAGGTCCAGGAGGATCACATCGGGAAGCCTTTCTTTGGCGAGCAGAAGCGCTGTGGGCCCATCGAGGGCTTGCCACACCTCGTAGCCTAAGGGGCCGAGGGCTTGGGCCAAGGCCTCAGTGTTGGCTGGCTGGTCATCGACCACGAGTACCCGCCCGCTTTTCGCCATGGTTTCTCCTCGCCTTCCATTTTACGTTTTGCCGGTGGAGACACAAAGCCCCCGCCGGGGCGGGGGCTTTGGGAAAGGAGGAGGGCTTTTTACGGCATGCGAAGAACCACGAAACGCTTGCTTCCTTGGCGGTAAAGGTACAGCCGCACGGTTTGACCTGAGCGCAGCTTCTCAAGCTTTTGATTGAATGCGTCCGCCGATGCCACTGCTTGGCCGTTAACTTCCAGGATCACGTCTCCGCGTGCGATCCCGGCTTCATCGGCCACCGAGAGGTCCTCCACATCTTGCACCAAAACCCCGTCCACGTTGTTGGGAATGTCAAACTGGCGTCGTAGGCGGGCGTTGAGGTCGGTAACGTCCAGCCCCAGTTTAGCTGCCGCTTCTTGGGGAGTCTTTCCTTGGTCCTCCGACGCATCGTCACCCTTGCGCTCACCTAAGGTAGCGCTGAGCTTCTTGCGTTTGCCGTCGCGGATGATTTCCAGCTCCACCTTGGTACCTGGAGGCATGGATGCAACGGTGTCAATGAGCTCCCGCTGATTTTTAATGGCCTTGCCGTTAAGGCCAACGATGACATCGCCATGCTTGAGCCCTGCTTTTTCTGCTGGGCTTCCTTCCATGACCTCGTGCACCAGGGCCCCTTCCCGGGAAGGCAGGTTGAACGCTTCCTGATCCTCGGCGCTTACGGTGGTAATGTTCACACCAAGGTAACCACGGACCACCTTACCTTTCTCTTTCAGCTGGGGAAGGATGGCCTTGGCGGTGTTCACCGGCACGGCAAACCCCATGTTTTCGGCACCGGCGTTCATGGCGGTGTTGATGCCCACCACTTCGCCTTTGAGGTTGATGAGAGGCCCACCGGAGTTGCCACGGTTAATGGCGGCGTCGGTTTGGATGAAGTTTTCGAAAGACATCGTGGTCCGCGAAAGGTTCAAAGTTCTACCCTTCCCCGACACCACCCCTACGGTCACGGTTTGTCCGATCCCCAGGGGGTTACCCACCGCCATGACCCACTCGCCCACCCGCAGGGCGTCGGAATCGCCGAGGGGCAAGAACGCAAAGGGACCTTTACCTTGCACTTTGATGAGCGCTAAATCCGTGGCGGGATCGCGCCCCACCACCTTGGCTTCAAACCGGGTACGGTCATCGGTAAATACGAAAATTTTTTCCGCCTTGGCAACCACGTGGTTGTTGGTAAGCGCCAGCCCGTCAGCGGATATGAAGAACGCACTTCCTGCCCCAATGGACTTCTGGCGGGGCAGAATTCTGGGCCCAAAGAAAAACTCGAAGGGATCCATGTTCGGGTGGATGCGCCGCATGTCACGTGGCGAAATGACGTCTTCTGTGGTGACCGCCAGCACCGCCGGCATGGCGCGCTCGGCGAGGCTGGCAAAGTCGGGGAAAGCGTTGGAGGTGGAGGTTGGAGCTGCCGGCGCGGTTTGGGCCTGGCTGGAGGTGGACAGGTTGGACCCCCCGGTAAACACCAAACCTGCGGTAAAACCCGCAGTTCCCACGGCCACGAGCGCTAGCAACCAGCTTTTTGGTTTCGGTCTCATACGGGAAACTCCTTTCGCGGGTTCGAACCCGCACGTGGTTTCGATGCAAGTCGTATGCCACCCGTGGCAGGGCAAAGCCATCACCGGGCAGGGTGTCATTTTGACGCTCAGGCTCGCGTGCTGGCGATTACCACTTTATCCTTGCCGGAATTCTTGGCCACGTACATTGCTTGGTCCGCCTCGCGGAGGAGAAGGTTTCGTTTCTGATCAGACGTACCTTGCCGGGGCACGTGGTCGGGGTAAACCGCCACACCCACGGAGCACGTGAGCGGGCCCTGGAACTCCACGGGGCCAGGAGCCCAGGAAAACCGGCCGCGAAGGAAGGGCTGTTTGCGGATGGCTTGCCGAATTTCTTCCGCTACCTTGGCGGCGGCGTCCACGTCCAGACCGGGGAGGATGACCACGAATTCATCCCCGCCGTAGCGCGCCAATGTCACCCCCGGAAGGCGCACGGTCCTGCGTAATACGTACCCTACCTCTTTCAGCACCTGGCTCCCCGCCAGATGACCGTGGGTATCGTTGACGCTCTTAAAGTTGTCCAGGTCTAAGAACAGCAGTGCCACACGGCTGCCGGTGGCGTCCGCTCGCTCCAAATCTTCAGCCAGTCGCCGGTGAAAATGCCGGTCGTTGGCTAGACCCGTAAGGTCATCGGAGCGGGCAGCTTCTCCCGCACGCCGGGCGTCCAGCAGGTTTTGCAGAGAAACGGCGGTGTACGCGGCGAAGATGCTGAGGAGGTCTTTGTCCCTCTCGTTGAAGGGGGACCCGTCCAAGCGGTTCACAAGCTCCAAGACCCCGCACACGGTGGTGCCTAAGCGAATGGGGACCGCGAGCAACGTGCGGGTGCGGTAGGCCACCTTTTCATCAAAGCGAGGGCAAAAATTTGGATCGCTGAAGACGTCCGGAACAAGGTACGGCAGCCCAGTGCGATACACGAAGCCCGCAACCCCCTCCATTACCGCAATGCGCTGGCCCAAAAGCGTGGCGGCAGCAGGTCCGAAGGCGGCGACGAAGTAGAGGAAAGGCGCCGTACCTTCGGGTGAACGCTCGAAGGGGTTATCAAAAAGCAGGGAGCCAGCTTCCGAAGGGACGAAGGCGTTGGCGCGCTGCAAAACCTCCTGGAAAAAGCTTGCTGGGGGCATGACCTCGGGAACGCCGGTGTCCCGACGATAGCGTTCGATAAACGCTTCCAATTGCGTGGGAGGCAAAACGTAAACTTGGTTGGCTACTTCGTCCACACTAACAGTCTACCGCAGGTACCAGGGGCTTTGCTTTTCGTAGGTCAGGACTTATTCTTTAAAGCAGGGGAAAGCGAGGGTGCGAGACATGGAGGAGGGTCGGGACCGTCGGCGCTTCGTTCGGTTTCCCGCCGAGTTTGCGGTGCTGGTTCGCCACCTAGGGCCCCAGGAAACGGAAAACCTGGCCAAGACCGAGGTAGTGGGTCAGGGAGGGTGCCTTTTCATTCACCCGCAGTCGCTGGGGTTGGAGGAAACCGTTGAGCTCCTGATCTCCGCCCGAGGCTTGGTGCTCAAAGCCAAAGCGAGGGTGGCTTACGCAAGCCGGCGCGAGGACGGCCGTTACGACATTGGTGTGGAGTTTCTGGCAATGTCCGCGGAAGATCAAGAAAAACTGCGGCACGCGCTAGCGGCGAGCGAGCCCACGCCACCGCATTGACATTTGGTTTAGCGGGACTACAATACACGTTGCGGCGCGGGGTGGAGCAGTCCGGTAGCTCGTTGGGCTCATAACCCAAAGGTCGCGGGTTCAAATCCCGCCCCCGCAACCAGTTTGTCTCGCGGGGCGAGATTTTTTTTGGCCCGTGAGGCCACAGGCGGTGGAGCTTGCGTTGCGCCTGTGGGGCCGGTGCAGAAAAAACGCGCGGGAATGCGGCTTCCCCGTGTTTTGCTGTCACCCTGCCCCGGAGCTCACAACAGCGATCCTGCGCCTTGGATGCCGCTGCCGGACCTAAAGCGTTGAGCTTGCGGCCTGCGGCTTAGGAATTGTCATTTGGTGCCAGCACGTTTTCCCGTTTTCTTTCCCAACGACTCACCACCCAAGCAACGGCCGCGGCAAGGGCAAAGGCGGGGGGTAACTCGTACATAACCGAATGGGAAAGGCCTGCCACCTTCCAGACCACGGTGACCGTAAATCCCGTGATGATCCCGGCTAGGGCCCCACCGCCTGTGAGTTTCTTTCCAAAAAGCGAGCCAAGCACCACTGGTCCGAAAGCCGCGCCCAGGCCCGACCATGCGAAGAGCACAAACCAAAAGACCACGCGCACCTCACCTACGGCCACCAGCACAGCTGCCAAGCCCAGAGCCAAAACCGACAGGCGACCGGCAAGCACCGAGGCCTTCCCCGATTTGGTGGCGCCCAACACCTGCTCCACGAGATCCCGGGAGGTAGCGGAAGCGGCCACCAACAACTGCGAGGAAACCGTGGACATAATGGCGGAAAGAATGGCCGCTAGCATCACGCCTGCCACTAAGGGAGGAAGCATGGTCTTGGCGAGCAGGGGAAAAAGCTGCTCGGGGTCGCCAGAAGTGGCTAGCTCGGGCATCAGAAGGCGACCCGCAAGGCCGAGGAAACCTGCCCCGTAAAAGACCAGAACCCCCCACACCATGGCAATGATTTGGCTTTGCCGGATCTTTTGATGGGAAGCTGCGGCCATGTAACGGGTAAGCACGTGCGGCTGCCCAGGGTACCCCAGCCCTATACCCAGCATCCCCACCAAGAACGAGGCCAAGGCGCTCCCGCTTTTTTCGCCGGTGATCGAGACCAAGGCTGGGTCTACCTCGCGCAACCTAATCAAAAGCAGGCCGTACCCACCCACCGCAGCCATGGCCAGAAGCGGCATACCCACCAGTGCCAAGACCATGACCAAACCTTGAAGAAAATCGGTCCACGACACGGCGCGAAAACCACCGAAAAAGGTGTATGCCACAATCACCAAGCCACCGAGAATGATGCCGGTGCGATACGGAAGCCCCAAGATGGCTTCCATGGCCTTGCCGGTGGCCGTCATTTGCGCAGCCACGTAACCGGCAAGGCAAAGCAAGATCACCGTCACCGACGCTATGCGCAAGCTGACAGCATGAGATGGATAGCGGAAGGCCAAGTAATCTGGCAGCGTCAGGGCTCCCGTTCGGGCGCTTTCCCGTCGCAAGGCTGGGGCCACCAGGTAAAGGTTCACCAAGTACCCCGCGAGGCACCCTGGAGCGAACCAGAAAGCGCTTACACCGCCGGTGTAGGCCATACCCACGGCTCCAAGCACCACCCACCCCGATTCCGAAGCAGCGGTGGAGGAAATGGCCGTGACCCAAGCCCCTAAGGAACGGCCAGCAAGGAAGAAATCCTCGGGGGAGCGGGCAAGACGCGCTGCAAGCCACCCTAGGGCCAAGAGAGCTGCCATATAGGCCGCCACTACCAGGGCAATGGTGGCATCAGGAGCCATTCTTGCCCCCTTTGAAGTAACAAAAGCCACTGATCAGCAAGAAAAATATGGGAACGCCCAGGAGAAAAAGGTGCGTCATCCACAAACCCTTCACAGCAGCTAAGGCTATCACGAGGGTTAGGAACCTTCGATGTTTCCTCGCCAAGGGAAGACCGAGGAGCGGAACAAGCCGCTGGGTCGCGAGGAAGCCCGCTCCAGCGCTCCGAGGTCCGGGGCCCAGCGCAGCTTTTTTTCCCGCAACCAGCGCTCCAAGATGCTTGCTACCTCGCCGGCAGAAGCTGGCCGCTTGGCGCGTTCCTTGGCTAAAAGGCGCATAACCAACTGGGAAAGCTCCAGGGGGACCTCTGGCTTGGCAAGGTGCGGGGGTGTGGGCTCGTGGGTCAGGGTTCGCTCGAGCGTTTTCACGATGTTGCCCACCGAAAACGGGTGTTGCCCGGTGAGGCAAAGGTAGAGGGTAACCCCTAGGGCAAAGAGGTCTCCTTTTTCGTCGTACTGTTGTCCGCGTACGCACTCAGGAGCCAAGAAACCCGGTGTTCCAAAGATTTCGCCTGGACCTTTGGCTTGCGTGGACAAGAAGGTCGCAATGCCAAAATCGGAAACCTTGATGGCGCCGTCGCGTCCCAAGAGCACGTTCCCCGGTTTCAAGTCGCGGTGAATGAGGCGTTGGCCGTGGGCACAAGCCAAAGCTTGGGCCACGGCACAGCCAATGGCAATGGTTTCCTCAGGGGAAAGGGTGCTTTTCGCCAAGATGTAACGATCGAGCCCCACCCCCTCCACCAGCTCCATGACAATGAACGCCGCGCGGCGTGTTTCTTGGAAATCGTAAACCGCCACGATATGGGGATGGGAAAGCCTGGCGGCCAGCACGGCTTCTCGCAAAAGACTTGACCTTAGCTCGCTGAGATTTTCACCTTCTTGCGCCACGTGCAGCATCTTGATGGCCACCGGCCGTAAAAGCGTGCGATCGAAAGCGCGAAACACCAACCCGTGTCCACCCTCTCCCAGGACGGCGTCCAGCTGGTAGCGCCCCAGGTGAATACCGCGCACCGATTTTTTTTCGGCGAGGGCTTGCTCAATCTGGGACAGCGCTTCCTCCAGCTGATAGGGTTTCCCCGCCGCACGTTTTTCTGCCTCGTAGCGCGCCAAAAGCTTGGCAAGGCGCAGCACCAGCTCCTCGGGTTCAAAGGGTTTCACCAGGTAGTCGTCAGCACCAGCGGCAAGCCCGCGGATGCGGTCCTTGCTCGAGGCAAGCCCAGACACGAAAAGGATTGGTATGTGGGCGGTCTGGGGGAGGGCACGCAGCTGGCGGAGAAGGTCAAAGCCGGAAGAACCCGGCATCACCACATCCAAAACCGCAGCATCTGGCGGGAGTTCCTCCACAAAGCGCAAGGCGTCTTGGCCATTGGTAGTAGCGATAACCTCAAACCCTGCGCTTTGCAGCAGATCTTGCAGGGAAGCCAAAAGCTCGGGGTCGTCGTCCACCAAAAGCACCCTGCTCATGCTTTTTGCCCGCAAGTGCCCCGCGGCCAGCTTGCGCTTCCAGACATACCTTGATTGTAGTCGAAGGCTTTCGACCTAGGGGAAGCGTTAGTGCCTGTTGAGGAGGGAATGCTTGCGACCAAAAGCCGCGTAGACACCCAGCCCGGCCACCAACCATCCCAAAAACCTAAACCAGGTCACCCCTGGCAGCGACGCCATGAGGTAAAGGCAGCGGAGGACACCCAGCGCCGGAGTAACTGGGAAAAGCGGGACGCGAAAGGGGCGGGGGAGCTCTGGCTGGGAAAAGCGCAAAACCAACACGCCGCCGGATACTATGGCAAAAGCAAACAGCGTACCTATGGAGCAAAGCTCGGCCACCACGCCCATGGGGGTGAGGGCGGAGGCGGTGGCGACGATGACGCCGGTTAAAAGGGTGGTGACATGGGGCGTTTGATAACGCGGGTGTACCTGAGAAAAAGCTTGAGGCAACAAACCGTCGCGGGACATGGCGAAGAGAATGCGGGGTTGCCCCAAAAGCAAGACCAAGAGCACTGAGGTAATGCCCGCCAGAGCCCCCACCGACACCAGCGCCGAAGCCCAAGGCATCCCCAAGCGGTTGAGGACCAACGCCACGGGATCGGCCACGTTCAGTTGGTGGTAGGGAACCGCTCCCGTCATGATGGCGGCCACCGCCATGTACAGGATGGTGGCAACCCCTAAAGACGCAAGAATGCCAATGGGCATGTCTTTTTGGGGAGCTCACCAAGGGTGGCGTAGCCGTAGGTGTACGCACTTCCTGCCACGGGGATCATGGCTGCCAGCTCGGCATAGCTCACAGCGGCACAGGCGCATGCTGCCGCGGCAATGGCAAAGGAGAGGATGATTCCCGGCCCGGCGTGGGTGGCGGCTTCTACCCCAGGCAAAACGAAAATGCCCACACCGATGATGCACCCAATACCTATGGCCACCAAATCCCAAGGGCCTAAAGCCCGTCGTAATGACGTACCTTCTTCACTGCCCGTCGCTCGTAGCTCGGCTAGCGGCTTAGTCCGCAACAGCTGGGCAAAACCCATGGGCCACCTCCCCCGCGCAAACCTAGCATGATGTGATTCGTTTCCCAATGCCAATGGACTCATGCCTTCCTGGGTCTTTCCTTACGTCCCTGGGGTACCTCCCAAAGCCCCCTTGCGTTTCCCCTCAGCTTTTCCAATCATCAAGGGTGTAAATAGAAGGAAAGTTGGTGACAACGAGCAGGCCAAAAGGACCGGTGCGTCCACCCACCACGAGACGTCCTGGGAAATGGGGGAGCTCCCCAATGCGCACAAGGCGCAGGGTGCCGGTCGCAACATCGGCTTCCCACATTCTGAGAACTCGGTCCACTTGTAAGAAAAAGATAGCGTCCCCCTGCCCAAACCGGGGAAAAACCCTCTTTTGCCACGCGCCGCGGCAAATCGCCGGTGGTTTGTACCACCCACACACCACTGGTTTCCCTGCCTTCCGGTCGTGCTCGGGCGGCCCAGGCTACCCACCTGCCATCCAGTGACGCCCTGAGGCTTTCAGCACCCTCTGCTCCCCAAACAAGGGGCCTAGCACCAGAAAAGTGACCTCTTCCCCGGTGGAGCTCAGGCGAATCCAGGCCAGCCAACGGGTAGCGGGGGCCGCAGCCACAGCCAAAGCGGACGACGGGATTTCCCTAAGCCTTTCTGTGTTGCCGGAAGCTAGGTCCACTGGTTCCAACCACACCTGCCCTCCGTTTTTACGGGCCACCAGGGCACCGGCTTCCCCCGCTGTGAGGAGGCGAAGTGCACCCGGAAGGGCCTGGCACGTGGGCGCTTCAGCGCTTGCAGCTTGAAACAAAGCTTTGGTATGGCGTTTTGTCTTTGCAGCCAAACGGTGCGGGCGGTACCTTGCACAAAACAGGCGTCGAAAAGCCTAGCCGTGAAAACGTCGCCCACAAAGTGGCGGTTTTCCCAATCGGCAACAAAAAAAGCCGCTTTTTCTCTTCCGGCGGAAAAGAAAATCGTATCCTCTTTAAAAACAGTAGGAGCGACGTAATCCCCAGTGCCAAGGGTCAGTGGTCTCACTGTTTTTCCATGTACCGAGAGCCAGTAGAGCTGAAAAGGCAGGCCGTCGCCGCTAGAAGCCCCGCATACGACCCCCTGCGGACGGTAGGTCCAGGCTAGGCCATAAACTTGAGAAAACTCGCGGCTGAGCTGGCGGTGGTGCTGACCGTCGGGACTTATAACCCAAATGGCACTGGGTCCGCCTTCTGGGTTGGAAGTTGTGTACGCAATCCATGTTCCATCGGGAGACCAACGGGGCCAAAAGCCTCTTTCTACCAGAAGGTCTTCACGTCCTTGACCATCGCGTAAGACCGAGGATGGGGTGTTACCACGAATCACCGAAAGCACGTACCCTTCACCGCGGGGATGATAATCACCAGCCCAGGCAAATGTTGCCACCAAGCGCGGTGCTCCGCCTAATACCGAAACTTCCCATAGGTCTGGAAAACCAGCCCCCGTCTCCCCTTGCCTGCGGGCGGAAAAAAGAAGCCGGCGCCCGTCGGGGGCAAACACCGGTGATGGACCCCGCACGTCCAACTCTTGGGATAGCAAGACCCTTTGCGTGCCGGCATACACGTAAAGCGAATGCTGAAAAGACGAAGGGGCGCTACCCACAGCTGCCAGAAACGTGCCATCTGCACTAACTGCGGGTTTCATGAGGCTTTCCTGAAGGCGGTAAACCGCACGCCCGTGCCGGCGGTGGTGCTTTCTCGGCGCCCCAAAAAAGGCACAAGCCCTACCACGACAGCAGCTTCCCCCAGCAGGATAAGAGACGGGACCAGGAACGGATATCGCCGCTGCGGACTCTCCGCGAGCAGCCGCAGGCTGCCAGAAAAGCGGTAACCAACCCTGGGCACGGTTTGCACGTAGTTGGGCGAGTGGGGGTCGTCGCCCAGCGCTTCGCGAAGGTGGTGCACCGGCAAGATTGACCACCCTCTTGATCCCGAGCACAAGTACCTGTACCACTCGCTGGTAGAGTCGCCGGGTATGAAAAACGTCTACCACGGGGTGGTTATGACCGATGAAGAAGGCCGAGTCGCGGTGGAGCTTCGCGAATGGTTTGAGGCTCTCAACAAGGATTTTCGTTGCCAGCTCACGGTCATTGGTCGTTTTGCCCAAGCCATGGTGGAGGAGGAAATTCACAATAATCGCTTTGTGATTTGCACCAACATGGCGAATGTCAAGGTTTTTTGGCAAGTTTCTGGCATTCGCAAAGACCCCTTTGCTGAGGCTCACAGAATTCCGGTGGAAGAAGAAAAGCCCGCCGAAGAGCAAGGCACCTTTGCATGCAAGGGAGTGGGGACAGCCCCAGGAGCAGGGGCTAAGTTACAAAGAAGACAAGAGGATGCAAGGCGATTCGCCAACGTGGGCAAAGCCCACCATGACAAGCGACAAGGCACCGCCCCAACCGTAGGACGTGCCCACGTGAGGGATACACAACCGCCCCGTGGGGGCGGGTTTTTTTGAAGGACGCAGAACACCCACCGAGGGCAGAGACACGATTTTTTCTGTGGGGCGCTGGCGCGGCGTGCATGTTCGCGTTCGTGCATGCCTTTTTTGCGCTTTGCAAAGGGGGGCAACGCAGCGTTCGTGGGTGGTGCGCCCAGAGGGGCCGCACGTGCCATCACCGCTCGTCACAACGTTTCACAACTTTTCAAGCGCCAGAAAGGCAAAAAACTCAAATATACCTCTGCGAGCTGAGCTCGCAGCATCAAGGGATAGGAAGATGGGCGAGGAAAGCCTATGCGGCAAGCAGGGCAGGAACGAAGACACGATGAGGGACCATCAGGGGGAAGGTGAGCCTCATGGCACGGGCAGCTTCCTTTGTGGAGGAGGTCTTTAGCACGATGGCAAGAAGTCCCGGGATACGCACCGGGAAATGCCTAACTCTATCGTAATGGCGCAGGTCTTGGCTTTTGTTGCAGGAGGTGACCTATGGGGATGAGGCGCTTTGCAAGCAAACTCATACCGACAGTTACGGGCATCTTTTTTTTCTGGGTGGCTCCCCAGGGCTTGGCGACAACCTACTATGTCTCGCCCAATGGCAGTAACTCCAACCCAGGCACCGATGCGCTGCCGTGGGCAAGTCCGGGGTACGGGTCCCCACAGCTGGCCCCTGGAGATACGCTGGAAATCTTGAATGGACGCTACGTGCTCAGTCAATTTGACGATGACGTGATGAGACCTCCCTCGGGCACCCCTTCCGCGTGGATCACCATCAGGGGCAAAAAGCGGCAGCGCCCCGTTCTTGCTGGGCGCAACAATTTGCTTTCGGCAATCATCCTCAACGGCGTGCAGTACGTCCGACTGGAAAACCTAGAAATTACCCACGATGATCAAGCTTCCGGTGATGCAGTTTATTTTCGCGATGGGCTGGAAATCCTCGATGCACCATCGGCTCATATCGTCCTGAAGGACCTTTACATCCATCACCTGGACGAGTTTGGCATAAACATTCAGGATGTGGACGACCTGCAAATTGTCAACTGTCGGGTGGAATACTGCGGTTTTGGTGCCTTGGGAGGGCCGGCCGGGCAGCAAGGTGGCTTACGCAACGTTACCATTAGGGGCTGCTCCCTTTCTTGGAGCGGCCACTACTACCAAGGGGGGGACGGGTCCAACCGGCCCTACGACCGTCCGGATGGGTTTGGCATAGAACCTTCGCAAGGGCCCATTCTTATTGAGGACACCGTTGCCGAGCATAACTTTGGGGACGGGCTGGATTCCAAGGCTGCCAACACCACCATCCGCCGCGTTATTGTGGCCAACAACTCCTGTGACGGGGTAAAGCTTTGGGCTGACGGTAGCCGCGTGGAAAACGCGCTCATTTACGGGCGGGGGGATGGTGACGCGCAGCCGACTCCCTGGGCCCCCTTGGTGATTAACCACCGGGAACAGCCCAACGCTCATTTTGAAGACGTGCACGTGACGGTGGATGATGACGTGGGCCGGAATTACCTGATGTACGTGCAGTACGGCAATCCGGTACCGGTGCATGTAACGATACGTAACTCAATTTTTAGCGGCCGCGGACCAAACTGTCCCATTTCCGTAAACGGGGCGAGTACCCTCGTGGCGGACCATAACCTCTTTTACTTGCCGCAAAACGAGGTGGTTCTGGAGTATGGCCATAGCAGCTATACCTGCACTACTATTGCTTCCCTCGGCGTGGGCAATGCCTGTGGTGACCCAAGCTTTGTGCGTCCAGCGTGGGGAGCCCCAGGAGACTACCATCTCCAGGCCGTAAGTCCCGCCATTGACGCCGGAACCACCAACGGCGCCCCGAACCACGATCTCGAGCACCGTGCCCGCGATAACCAACCGGATTTAGGGGCCTACGAGTTCGCCGGGGCGCCCACACCCACACCAACCGCCACCCCCTCCCCTTCACCAACGCCCACTCCCACCCATGGGCCTACGCCTTCCCCCACGCCTCCAGCGCTTTACCGTTATGTGGTCCCGGCGGTGATTCATGCGCCTGGAGTGCCTCCTTGCTTGTGCCTCACTTGAAGAAAAACTCAGGCTTTCGCTCCAACCTTGGCTTTGTAAATCTGGGCAACACCAGTTGCACACTGGCGGTGCGGCTTTTCGATGCCAACGGTCAGACTTTGGCTACAGAAAACAAGGCAGTCACTGTTCTTGCCGGTTTGTGGCTACAAGTGGACGACGTTTTTGCTTGGGTGGGAGCGGGGAGCAGCGAGATCGCCTATGCCATGCTCACACCACAAACGGCGCCCTGCAGTTTCTGGGCGTACGGTTCGGTGGTGGACAACAACAGCAATGACCCCACCACCATCCCCGTCGTGGTGGCTGCGGGACCGCCTTCCAACCAAGGGGTGGAAAGCCTTACCTTGGGGAAGCTCTGGCGGGTAGGTCTGGCGCTGGGGTTAGGGCTTTGGGTTTTTGGGCTCGTTCGACGCTCCGCTTCCCAACGGGATGCGGGGGAAAGGCCGCACGTGTAAGGGCACGGGTCCCCTAGCGTGGAGCAAAAAGCGCAAAAAAGCGCGGCGAAAAAGCACCGGAAGCCGGAGACCCGCCAAGTTTTTGGCACTGGCGCACGTCAGCTAGGGCTTGCTGGTAAAGGGTCTGGTCCTTTTCCCCACTTTCCACCCACAGGGAAAAACGGGCAGCCCCGCGCAGCAGGTACGCAATGCGGGTAGCCTCGGGGCTGCCAAGCTCGGGAACGGCCAGAAGGTCCACGGTGCGCTGGTAATCCCCGGCTAAAAACGCCGCTACGGCGCGGTGCAGTTTTTCCGGTGCCGGGTGGCTTTCGGGTGCTGGCGGTGCGGAGAGCAGGCGCTCCAAAGAGCGGGTGGCTTGGGCGAGCATGTCGCGCACCAGACGCAGGGCATCGGGGGAAGCATCAGCGGCGAGCTGCTCGTAAGCCTTAAGCGCCCGCCCTACGGCCCCGCGGGTTTCCAGCACCTCGGGGTCTGAGGGCGCTGGCCGCGCCAGAAGCTGTTTGGCCTTTTGCGCAAGGCTGCGGGTTTCAGCACGCAAGGCGCGGGTTTCGGCTTCCTCGCGTCGGGTTTGGTCTGGTTCCGCCAAGATGGCTTGCGCTTTTTCCCAGCGCTGCCGCAGCTCGGCCTCCAGCCTTTCGTAGGCGATGCGAGCCGCAATGGCGTGCTCCCGAGCCGCCGCCCGGTCCCAAGGGGTGCGGGCCAAAGATAGGGTATCGTGAGCGAGGGCGAGCTTGGCATCAGCGTGCTGGCGACTTTTGCGCAGGAATGGGGCAGCGGCAAACAGCCGTTCCATTTGCGGGTCGGCCAAAAGCGATTCAAACCGCGATTTGGCGGCTTCGGCAGCGGCAATGGCCGAGCCAGGGTCTTGGGCTTGGGCCAAAGCCCCAAAAAGCACAAAGAAAACGCCTAAGAGAAAGACTTTGCGCATGGCTTACCTCCACCCCAGCTCTTTGAGAAAATCCTCGGCTGGGATTTCCTTTAGGGGAATCACCGAGCGAGTGGTGACCCCCGCCATGACCTGCACCGTGGCGGTGACGGTCCTTCCGGTTTCGGGGTCCGAAAGCTCCAAGGAGTAGCTGCCGGCGGGCAACGGCAGGTAGAGCGGCGTCACTGCTTCAGAAGGCAACGGGAGAGCTTTGCCTTGCGCATCTTTGATAGCCGTCACCCGCGCCCAGGGCACGGCGTGGACCACCAAAACGCCGGTGCTCGCGTTGGATACAGTGCTTTGCGCGTCGGGGAAAAAACGCCGGGCCAAAAGCAGCCCGCCCGCCAGGACCGCCACCAAAACCACACTGGCTGCCGCCCACAGCCAGCGCTGGCGGCGCAAAGGCGGGGCTGCCGCCTCCCGCTGGGGCAAGGGGGGCACTGCGGTGGTAGGAGGGGTTTGGGGGCTAGGCGCGGGCACGGTGGGGGCGGTGGGTTCAAGGCCTGCGGTGGGAGCGGTGGGCTGGGGTCTCGGTGGCGCCGATGGCGTGGTGGGTGGCGCGGTGAGCACCGTGGGCTGCAGCTCCTCCTGGGAAGGCAAAAGCGTGTCCAGCTCTTCCGGGGAAAAACGGTAGCGGGTTTTCAAGTTCCGTAGCAGGTCCTGCACCGCCTCGGCGTTCGCCGGTCGGTGGCCGGGCTCCTTGGCAAGCAGCTTCAAAACCAAATCCCGTAAATCGGAAGGTACCCGGCCTTGGGGGTCGGTAACATCGAAACCCAAGGGCGGGTGATAGAGATGCGCGGCAATCAGCGCGGAAGCGGTGTCGCCCACCACCGGCAATCGGCCAGTCAAAAGCTCGTAAAACACCACGCCAAAGGAGTACAGATCGGAACGCTGATCCAGTGGCGCCCCTTCCGTGCTCTTGAACTGCTCGGGAGAGGCATAGCGCACCTTGCCAATGAACATGCCAGTGGAGGTTAGGCCTGTGGCTTCTGCCTCCAGGAGCTTCACGATCCCTAAGTCAATGAGCTTTACCAAGGGCTTGCCGTCGGCGTCGCGGGAAAGCATGAGGTTATCGGGGGAGATGTCGCGGTGCACCATGTGACGGCGGTGCAAAAAACCAATGGCTTCCAGGGATTGGAAGGCAATTTCCACGGCCAACCCCAGCGAAGGGGGACCGTGCCGGCGCAGGAGCTCGCGCAAGTCAATGCCGGGGATGTACTCCATGACCATGGCAGCGTTGCCGGCTTCATCGGCAAAGAAATCGTAAAGCTGGGCAATGTTGGGGTGGCGGACGCGGATGAGGGTTTGGGCTTCACGCAGGAAGCGCACCGCAAACTCCTGGTCCTGCTCCAGTTGGGGGCGCATGATCTTCACCACCCGCTCCTCTCCCAGGAGCTTGTGGCGCACCTTGTAAATGGCACCCATGCCCCCTTCCTTGATCTTGCCCACAAGCTCGTACTTTTCTTGGACCTGCTCTAAGACCGTGGCCACCGCTTGCATGCCCTCCCCATGGCGCTAGCAGCAGAAGTTTAGACCCTTTGCCCGGTAAACGAAAAAGCGGGCGGGAAGGCCCCGCCCGCTTGCCAGCGTCCTGTGGCTGGCTCAGTATGAGTCTTCGGCGAAGTACTCGTGGTTGTCAGCGTTGTCAATAGCCTTTTTAGGTTGCCTTACGGCTAAGTTGTGGGCAGCGGTGGCGCCGTAGGCCCAGTCATCGGTGGAGGCCACCGCGTAAAAGTGGCTGATTTCATGGACCAGGGTGCCGGCTTTGGAGTCGCGGCCAGTCATGGGCGCCGACCAGAAGGCGTTGCAGAGGTAAATCTTGTACGGCTGGCTGGGGTACACGTAGGCGTAGTAGTTCTGGGTGCACGAGCAGTCGAAGGTAACCGGCTTGTTGGCCAAGGCGTCCTTGATGGCGGCGAAATGAGACTTCACGGTGTTGAAGTACGTGGTCGAGGGGTCAGTGCGGTAATCAAACCACCACTTGTAGCGCGCACTGGTTTTCCCGTAGGTCAAAAGGTAGTTGTACCCGTTGCTGGCCATGGTGACCGCGTAATTCAAGGCGCTGGAAAGGGTGCTTTGCTGGGAGTTGGTGCAGTTTGTAAAGCCGCCTACGTACATGGCGGAAAGGTCCAACTGCAGTGGCCGCTCGCTTTCGTCCCGCCCTTCCACGTAAAGTTGAGCTTCGCCGGTTCGGCTGCTGAAAGCTTGCATTTCTGGACCATCCGCGCTTTCTTTGATCAGCAGTCGCTCGCTGCGGTAGCGCACTGTGTATTCCCCGCGAACCGTCATGTCGTAGGCTGCGGAAATATCCACGGTAGCGATCACGGTTTCCCCAGGCTCCAGCTTGATGAAGTCTTCGGGCCCAGGGGCCGGCCGCTTGATGAGCTTGCCGGTGTACATCACAGGTTGGCCGTTGCGACTCACCGCAAAGATGGGGGCCTCGATGCCGTCCAGAGGTGTGTGCCAACGCAGCACGTAAAGGGGCTTGTCGCTTTCGTTGGTGAGGCTCCACCGAACGCTGAGTGGCTCATCCCAGCCAAACTGGTAGCGGTCCACCGAAACACTAGCCACCAGGCGTGCCGGTCCACCCTCGTCTGTGGGGGGCAAAGCCAAAGCCAACCCCGTAACGCTCAAGCTCAACAAAGCAAAGAGGAAAAGTTTTCGCATCTTGCAACCTCCTTTTGCCGCGGTGGCCTGCCACCGCCAAGGCCCAATTTGCCTAAAGTACACATCCGTTTGCGGGACAAGTCAAGGGTGGCCGCACAAAGTCAAAAGACCATCAGGAAAAGGGCCGTTTTTTTGAAAAACGTTCTACTGGCATGGGGAACTGCCACGGGCGGGCAAAAGAGTTTCGGCTGGTCTTTGTGCTGCCGCAAAGATGAGTTGGCAGCGCGTGCCCAAAATAAACCTTGATGGCGACCTGGGGGCGACGACGGCAAAGGGAAGAAAAAACGCTGGCTGCGATGGTGCGCGTTTACTGCCGCGCGCATCACGGTGGTGAGCAAACTTGCGAAGACTGCACGGCGCTTTTGCGCTACGCCCACTTCCGGCTGGAGCGTTGCCCCTTCGGTGAGGGCAAACCCACCTGCGCCCAATGCCCGGTGCATTGTTACAAACCGGAGCCCCGGGAAAAGGTCCGTCAGGTCATGCGCTTTTCCGGGCCGCGCATGCTTTGGCGTCACCCCATTCTCACGTTGCTTCATTTTTGGGATGCGTGGGTGCACAGGGTTCCGAAGCCCGTCCCCCCAGCCAAACCTGCGCTGCCTTCTCCCGAGGGGCGGGGCAACAGCCGAACGCAACGTACGTACAGGGCCCTGCCCTGAGCTTGAATGCACCGGCCGGCGGTTTTCTTCACGCCACCTTGATAGAGTTTTGCCACGGCCTTCACGAGCCTCTGCAAGCCTACCGTTGGCAACGGTCCTGGACCGTTGCCGGGAGGCAGCAATGGACTTTAAGAAAATGGACATGCACGTGCACTCCTGTTTTTCTGTGGAGCCGGTGCCACGGGTGAGCAAGGTGAACTTCCGGCCTCAGGAAACGCCGGAAGAAATTTACCAGCGGGCCAAAGCGGCGGGGATGGACTTCGTGACCATCACCGACCACGACACCATTGACGGCTGCTTGGATTTCTTAGACCGCCACCCGGAGGCTAAGGACTTCGTGGTTGGGGAAGAGGTTTCCACGCAGCTGCCGAAAAGCAAGCTCACGGTGCATATCAACGTTTACGGCCACAACGAAGCCCAGCACCGCGAGTTGCAGAGGCTGCGCGATAACGCCTTCGAAGTGGCGGCCTACTGCAAAAAGGAAGGGCTCTTCTTCGCTTGGAACCATCCTTTTTACCGCGAAAACCTGTCCACCATCGAAGCCCAGGAGTTCTTGGCCTTGGTGGACCAGGTGGACGTGCTGGAAACCCGCAACGGTGGCCGCATGCAAGCGCTCAACGTGTTAGCCGAGGAGCTGGCGGTGCGGTTTGGTAAAGGCATGCAGGGAGGCAGCGACACGCACACGGGACACGTGGGCACGGTGTACACGGCGGTGCCGTGCCAGGACCTTGAAGGCTTTTTTGCTGGGATCTTGCACGGGCAAAGTCGCGTGGTGGGGCACCATTCCACACCCCGCACGTTTCTCGTGCACAACTTCTTGGTGGGACGCCGTCACGTTATTGACCAGCACCTGCGACAAGCGTCGTCCCTGGCCGAACGGCTCCGCCTAAAAGCCCTAGGTGCTCTGGCCCTTTTGTTGTCCCCTTGGATCGTGCGCCGGCATTTTTCAGGGCAAAGGGAAATGGCCCTTTTAGCCACCAGTCGGCTTCCGCAGCTCGCGCGCTGGAGCTCGATGGTGACGGAGACCGTTTAAAGCAAGCTCTGGGGATGGGACTGGAGCTGCACCAGCAGTTCCTGGATACGGCTGGCACCGCGGCGGGGCAGCCTACGAAAGCCGTTCCACGCAGCTCCTGCTAGCGTTCCGTCGGCTAGCCAATCAGGGAGCCACTGGCCGGCGGCGGCTGGGTGTTCCTGCTTGAGGCCAGCGCCCCGCTCCATAGCCCACCGCCGGTTCAAGACCTCGTGCATCCCCACCGGCGGCGCGAAAACCAAGGCTATGCCTAAGGCGGCAAAAAACGTGAGCTCGGACGGTTTGGTCCAAAGGATATCGGTTTCACCCAGCAGCTGATGGAAGGAAGTGAGGTACGCATCCAACGTGGGCTCCCACAGGACCCGCAGGACCTCCGGCGGGGCATCGCCCAAGCCGGCTTCCGCAACCCAGCCGTGAAAGCGCTGGGCCACCTCAGCATTGATCCCGGCTACCAATGCCAAGCGCAGTTTTCCGTTTCGCAAGAGTGGGGCAAGGGAAGGCAAAAACTCCCGGACCATGGAGGCTTGGGCTCCCGCTCCCCCCACGGCAAAGGTAAGAAGCGGGGGCTCGGGGGAGGCAACGCTTTCCAGCTGGGGCAAGGCTGCCTGCAGCTCCACCCGAAACTGCCGTCGAAAGGTGCCGGACGGATCCAACCGTACCAGGCGGCGTGCCATGGCTTCCGCCACTGCCTGCGCGTCGCCTTCGCGCACCAGTTCCGGGGGTAAGGGGAAGCCCGTGAGGTGTACGCGGTGGGGGGGGACACCGTAGGCCTGAAGGCGGCGCGCCGCGCGCTCGCTGGGGGCGCAGTACACGATGGGGTGTTGCTTGGGATCGGAAGGCACCCATACCCGGGCAATGTCGCTGTCAGTTACCACGCAGATCACCCGTTGGAGACCAACGTGGGCAGCGGCCAAAGCCGGGGCAAAAAAGGTAGTGAGCAAAGTGGCATGTGTTTCCTGAACGACGCGCACCACCTCTTGCCCCAGCCCCGCTCGTACCAAGACGGCGGCGAGCTTTACCGCCAAAGAGGGCGAGGAGAGATCGCGGTAAGGGTACAGGCGGGGAATTTCCGTGACGGTTTCCAGAACCCACCGCAAGGCACGCCCCCCCCACCGGACCTGGGAGGCGCGCGAAAGCCCGGTGTAAGCGGCGCGGAGCACGTTCCACAGGCGAGCTTCCTGCGGACTGGCAAAAGGGGGCCGGTCCACTTGCCTTACGGGCACGCCCAGCTGCGAGCTTAGGGCGGCAGCTGCGCGCAGGTGCCCATACCCCATGTCGACGGCCGCCAACAGCACATTTCCGCATCCAGTACCAGTACCCATGGGTTGGCAAGGCTAGCACAGCCCGGCGTTAGCGTTTTCTTAACGCCGCCTTCACCGCATCTTCACGGACAACGGTGAACATGCAAACCATGGTGACGCTTACGGTATGTGTCCTTGTGCTTTTTGGCCTTTTGCTGCGCCTGGTTTTGCTTTTGGCGCAAAGAGCACAGCTCCGGGCGGTGTCTCCCGCGGCTCCCTCTGCCTGGCCCGGGGTGACCGTGCTTAAACCGGTGAAGGGCTTGGACCCAGACCTGGAAGAAAACCTGCGCAGCGTCTTTCGCCAGGACTACCCCCACTTCGAGGTGATACTTGGGGCTCGGGATGCCCACGATCCAGCCTTGGCGGTGGCCCGCAAAGTGGCGGCGGAGTTTCCCCACATCCCGTCCCGGGTCGTGGCGGATGGCCGGGAGGTAGGCCCTAACCCCAAGGTGGCCAACCTTGCGAACCTCCTACCGTTCGCTTCCCATGAGGTGTTGCTGATATCGGACTCCAACGTGTTCTTGCACCCGCAAACGCTGCGCAATATGGTGACGCACCTGGAGCAGGAGGGCGTAGGTTTGGTTTCCTCCCCTATTCGCGGCACGCAAGCCACAAGCTTCGGTGGTAGTTGCGACGCTTTGCTCCTCAACACCTTCGTGATGGGTGGAACTGCTGCTATGCACCGTTTGTTTTCCGGCGTTTGCGTGGTGGGCAAGAGCATGATGCTGCGTCGCAGCACCTTGGACGCCATGGGTGGCTTCCCGTACTTGGCGCGTTTTTTGGCTGAGGACCAGGTGTGCGGCCAGGAGGTGGCGGCGCAGGGTCTGAGCGTGGAGCTGGCTACCTTGCCCGTGCACAACGTCACCGGAGGCGCGTCATTAGTTCAGGTAGCGAGCCGTTATCTGCGGTGGGCCAAGATACGCCGGCGCATGGCGCCCTGGGGTTTTCTGGGCGAACCCCTGCTTTTCCCTCTGGCGGTGGCTTCGGTAGGCTTTGCCCTTGACCCTGGAACTGTTAGCGCGGCGGTTTGGGCGGGGGCATTTGTTGCTCAGCTTGTGCTTTCCGGTTGGGCTTTACGCGTGGTGGGGGAAAGGGAGAGCTGGCCGCGTCTTTCTGCTTGTGTGTTGGTTGCGGAGCACTTGGCTGTGATCACGTGGTTTTTGGCGTGGCTGCAGCGCACAGTAAGCTGGCGAGGCCGGAGCTTCTCCCTGGGACCGCGAACGCGGCTTGACGCCGCGGAAAGCGCGGTGGGGAACGTGGTTCCATCCCTGGGCGAAGTCTAGCGGCAGCACGCCCTACCCGCTTTGGGGCATTACCGCAGCTTCAAAACCACAGTCCCGGTGGGGCCGCGGAGGACCACTCGGTCCTCCTGAATGGTTTCCACCGTAAAGCCAGCCACCAAGTCCCCAACCATCACATCCTGACCGTTAATGCGGGCAAAGGACTTGGCGCCGCCATAGACCAAAAAGTCCAAAGTGAGTTCCGCCTCGGGGAGTTGGGCCCTGAGCACAAACTCTTTTGGCGCCATGGCCTCAGGTGATGGGGTGGGGGCCACCGGGGTGACGCTGGGTACATCCCCTTCCGCCCGCGCTGGGGTTTTGAGCAGTGGGGGAACCGCCGCCTGTGGCTGAACGGGGCCGGGCGAGGGCTGAACCGGCGTGGGGAGCGGCGCTGGTTGTTGGGTGGTTGCCGCCAAAGGGGTAGCGGCAGTGGCGGGGGGTGCCGGCGCTGGCAGGGTGGGTGCAGACCCCAGCCACCGGGACCACAGAAACGCCACTGTCGCTGCACCGCCAAGGCCCGAAAACACAGAAACCAGAAGCAAAAGAGGCAGCCCCCTTTGCCTGGGGGGTGCTGGTGCTACCGGAGGCGGTAGTTGGCCTTGCTCGGCCGCCTGCCGTAGCTGCTGGGCCCGCGCTTTGCGGAGCGCTTCACTGACCAAGCTCATGGTCCACCTCGTAAAGCGGAAAGGGCCTTGCGTACATGGCGGAGGCGCAAGAAATCGGTTTCCTCCACAAAACCCGCCAGGAGAGTCTTGTCACACACGGCGTTCACAAGCCTGGGGATGCCCTTGGAGGCCGCATGAATAGCCCACAGTGCCGGTGTGGAAAAGGTGGGGCGGCCATTGGCTCCTGCTACCACGAGGCGATGAAGGATGTAGCGCTTGGTCTCGGCAAAGTGCAGACCCAAAAGGTGGTAGCGGACGGTAATGCGCTGGGCTAGCTGTCGCAAGTGGTGCGAAGCCAACTTGGCTTTCAGTTCCGGTTGTCCCAAAAGCACAATCACCAAGAGCTTTTGATCGTCAGTTTCGAGGTTGGAAAGCAGGCGGATATCCTCCAGCAGCGCCGTGGGGAGATCCTGAGCTTCGTCAATGAACAGCACCACCCGGTGCCCAGCGCGGGCTTCCGCCAAAAGGTAGTCGTTGAGGCGGTCGAGGAGCCGCGAACGGTCAAAGCCCCGAGCTTCTTGCCCCAGCTCCTTGAGGATGGCGCGGAGCAGCTGCAAGCTGGTGAGTACAGGGTTCAAGATCAAGGCAGTGCGGCAGGTTTGCGGCAGGTTGGCGAGCACGGCGCGACAAAGGGTGGTTTTCCCCGTTCCCACCTCGCCCGTGATTTGCACAAACCCTTCTCCTCGGTGCACGGCGTAAAGGATGCTGTCGAAAGCTTCCCGATGCTGCTGGGAAAAAAACAAAAAGCGGGGGTCGGGGGTCAAGCTAAAGGGGGAACCGGCCAAGCCGTAGAATGCCTCGTACATGGCGACGCCCTTAGGATTGTACGCTGTCTTTGCCGCAAACGTTGGAAGCAAACGGTGCGAGCAGAGGTTATACCTAGTGTGAGGTGGAGGCTGGGGGTGGTTCTGATGGCGCTGCTTTTGGGTTGTGGTGGGCCCGAAATTGCTCGCGTACCCCAAGCCCAGGAGGTTGCAGTGAAGCCGCGGTACTCCAAATCCGGATACGACATTACGCCCCTCGCCCGAGAGGAAGTGGCGCGCTTGGCTGCCAAGCTGGACCCGGAAGCGTTTCGAATCACGCAAAAAGCCGGAACCGAGCCGCCCTTTTGCGGAGGGTTCCTGCACGTCAAGGAGCCCGGTATTTTTGTGTGTGTGGTGTGTGGTTTACCGCTTTTTTCCACGGACCACAAATTCGATTCTGGCACCGGTTGGCCCAGCTTTTATCGGGAGTTCGACCCCGAGCACGTGGCGCGCAGGCCGGATCTTTCCTACGGCATGGTGCGGACGGAAATTACCTGCGCCCGCTGCGGGGCGCACCTGGGGCACGTCTTTGCGGACGGACCCCCGCCTACCGGCGAGCGCCACTGCGTGAACTCAGCGGCCTTGCGTTTCTACGCTCGTGGCCGGGATCTCCCGCCGGAAAGCCAACCTGTGAAAACCGAAGTGGCGTACTTTGCCGGTGGCTGCTTTTGGGGGATCGAGCACTACTTGCAGCAGGGGCCAGGCGTTTTGGACGCGCAATCGGGCTACATGCAGGGGCACGTGGATCACCCCACCTACGAACAGGTGTGCTCCGGCACCACGGGTCATGCCGAAACCGTGAAGGTGGTCTTTGACCCCAAGCGCATCAGCTACCGTCGCCTCCTCCAGGCCTTTTTTGACATGCACGACCCCACCCAGGAAAACCGCCAGGGTCCGGACGTGGGGGAGCAGTACCGTTCGGGGATTTGGTACGTGAACGAGGAACAAAAACGGGAAGCTCTCGCCTTCATTGCTGAGCTCCAAGCCTCTGGGCGTTACGGAAACCGCAGGATCGTGACGCAAGTGGAGAAAGCCAAAGTCTTTTGGCCCGCGGAGGACTACCACCAGGATTACATTGCTAAAACTGGCCGCGCCTGCCACGTGCAAAACCCCTGGTAACCGCTAGGGGAGAAGCTGGCGAATGTGGCCGGAGCTCGGATCCAGGGAAAACAAAGCACCTTCCGCACGGAAGGTTGGTTGCCCATCTACGGCGGGATACGGTTCCTTCAAAAAGAACCAGCGCCTCCACCACGAACGTTGATACCCCGTGACGTGGGAGTTGGCTTTGGCCAATAGCTTGGTGTGGTTGTGGGCAAGGTCCCAGCGGAAAAATACGGTTTTTTGGAGAGGTCCCTGGCACGCCACCACGAACTGACGTTCGCTGTGGGGCCAAACCTCGCAGCGAAAGTTTTCTGTTAGCGGTAGCGTCGCCGTGGCTGTGGTTTTCCCGCTGTCATCCACCAGGCTCGCCATCATACCTTGGGTTGTGGGTTGGGTGAGGGCCACGCCGCGGGGCACAAGAAAGGCAGAGGCACCCGCCGGCAGGTCTTGCTGCCACAGGGTTTGCCCTTGGCGGGTGAGCACCAACGTGCTTCGCGCGTTGGGATCCCAGGGGTCGGTGCGGTGGAAACGCAACAAGAAACGATCT
The DNA here is from genome assembly GCA_937934115.1 of uncultured Thermoanaerobaculum sp. GTDB lineage: Bacteria > Acidobacteriota > Thermoanaerobaculia > Thermoanaerobaculales > Thermoanaerobaculaceae > Thermoanaerobaculum. The sequence continues at coordinate 55,191 of CALHAH010000035.1, read as the reverse complement.
CGCAGCCTTTGGCCGAAGGCGAAGTTGTATGGCCCAGAGAACTGCAAGCGCCAAACCTCCTGGTGGGACGAGCCATCCCAAGGGAGCTGCCAAAGCGTTATGTGGAGTGAGCGCTCGGTCCCCTCTTTTTCCGTGTTTTGCCATTCCCCACGGAAAGCCTCCAGGGAGTCGGCAAAAGCTTGGCACACCCAAAATGCGGCGCGACTCCCTGACTCTGCGAAAACGCTTTTCTTCTCCAGGGTTTGGGCGTTGAGCAGCACCAACTGGTTGTCCGGTTCTTCCACCGCAACCATCCTGCCTGCGGGACCTAAGGCGCAAACCTTGGCACCTGGCGTGAGCGTTGCCACCTGGCGCTGGGTGCCAGTGGCCAGCTCCACCAGCACCAAGTGCGAGCGTTCGTCTTCATCCACAAAAGCAAGCTTTTGGCCTTCGGGCGAAAAAGAGAGGCCTGAGGGTAGCAAGAAAAACAGACCGAAGCGTTGCTTTACCTCAATACGCTTGCGGACGTTGGTTTCCCGGTCCCATAGGAAGGTGCTCCGCAACTTGAGAGGGCCAAAAGCTTGTCCGGAACTAAACCAGAAGCGTGCGGTGGGATCGGGAACCGTGGTGTAAACCCACCGCAAATGGTAGGGGGCCATCCTTTCCAAGAATGCAAGGATCCCCAAAAACCCCAACGCCAACGCCACCAGGGAAGGCCAGAGGGTTAAAGTGGCTTGGCGGTGCGCTGCAGGAAGATGCGTGCGAGCCCGGGTGAGGGTGAAAAAACTGATGAGCAAAGAGAAAACTGTGGCGCAGCCCAAGGTAAGCACCAGGACCGGCAAAAGCGCCCCGAACTCCAGGCTGTTTTGCAGTCGCTGCCACAGGGCGTACCAGCCCCAACTTGCCAAAATGGCGCCCACCAAGTCGCCCACAAGCCACCGCGTACGGGCCCGCAACATGATGGTGAGCAAATGGCCCAAAGCCCAAGAGGCCAGAACGGCAACCGCAAAAAACACATAATCCCAGAGGTTTCGGGGCAATTCCCTTAAAGGCAACCTGAAAGCCGGGATGGCCCCCAAGAAAGCCGCAAGAACAGCCAAAAACAAGCTTGCGCTCAACGCCCCCCACCACATGTGGGCGGGGCTTAAGCCTTGGCTGAGCAAAAACCGTTGGTTTTGGAGGGCGCGAGCGGTAGTCCAGCTGCGGGCCCCGGTGAGGCCCGAAAGGAGAGGCGGCAACGCCACCAGCGACAGCAAAGCCAAAGCTTCGCGCACTTCTTGTGCCTGCCAAGCCCAAAGTGAGGGGCCCACCAGGCTCAGAAACACGCCCGTGAGCAGCACCGCAAGCCCGAAGGATAAAACCCAAAAATGGTAGCGAAAGAAAAAGTACGCGCTTGCCACTAACTTGCGCATGGTGCCTCCTTCTGCTCTTGCCACAAGGCGAAGGCTACTTCGCCAAGGGTTGGGGTACGAGCCGAAAGCCCGTGCTCCTGAAGCCAGACCTTCCAGTGATCGATGGTGACGGGAATCAGCCACTGCTCGCCTTGCAAAACATCCCGACGCACCAGGGGAGCGCCTTGCGCCGGCGCGTTCAAGCCGCGGGGCACCGTCACCACCTGGTAGCGGGATTTAATGTCATCCAGCGGCCCGGCCCAGTGGCAGCGACCTCGGTGGAGAAGGACCACCGTTTCTGCTAAGCGCTCGGCGAGGTCCAGGTCCTGGGTCGCCAGCAGCACCGTGGTTGGCTTTTCTGCCAGATAACCCAAAAGCAAATCCAGGGCCAGTTCCCGGGCGACCGCATCTAGGCCTAAGGTTGGCTCATCCAAGAGCAAAAGAGTTGGATTTGCGGCTAAGGCCCAGGCCAACTGTGCAAGACTGCGCTGCCCTCGGGAAAGCTGGGAAACCTTCCAAGCAGGGGAAAGCTTCGCTTCCTCCAACAGGCGGTAAAACTTCTCCTCGGCGGTAAGGTTTGCAGCACCCGCTAGGCGGCGAAAGCGGGCTAGGTGCTTGAGGCTCCAATCCTCGGGGTAGTCACAGGCCTCAGCTGCAAAGCCCACCTCTGGGCCCGGGGTGTGGCAGAGGGGTTTTCCGAGAAGCTGGACGTGGCCTTTTTCGGGTTGGTAAAAGCCCATGAGGCACCGCAACAAGGTGGTCTTGCCTGCGCCGTTGGGCCCGGCCAGCACGGCAAAGCTGCCATAAGCCACTGAAAAGCTCACGCCGCGCAACACGTGGTTTTTCCCAAAGGATACGCTGAGCTGATCCACCGCGATGGCTTTCTCGTTCATGCGTCACCTCGGTTTTTTTCCAGTTCCCGCCACTGCTGGGTAAGCGCGTTTTGGGCTTCAGGCAAAGCTGCCCCCAGCGTTCGCGCCTGCACCGCATAACTGAAGGCCGCCTTGGCCAACACCTGCTGTCGCTGGGAGGGAGACATTTGCGGCGGATGCAGGGCCACGAAGGTCCCCTCGCCCCGCCGCACCGTGAACACCCCCTCTGCCACCAGGGCTTGCAGGGCCTTGGATACCGTGGCGGGGTTAAGCGTAAGCTGCCTGGCCAGCACGCGCACCGAAGGAACGGGGTCCCCCGGCGCCAGTCGTCCGGTAGCCACCAGCTCCCGCAGCCGCTGGGCCAGTTGGCTCCACAGCGGGGTGGGGTCCGTGGGGTCCAGTTTCAGGTCCACATGCACCTCCTGCTGTACCACTGTATCAGTGTAGTAGTACACCCGAACCTTGTCAAGCCCCCTCTTACGGCTGCCCATTAGCCCACGTGGGGGCTCTTGCGCGGTCCCCGACCCTCCACCGCCCTTTGGCAAACCCCCAGGGATGCATATGCCAGCGAAGCTCCCTTTCGCTTCTGCGGAGGCAGCGCGAGAAATATGGGGCCGCCGGCTATCTGCCGCGGGGGCACCCGCCACGCCCACCCGCCCTGAGGCCCCCCGTACCCCCAACGCGCGCACCGGCAAAGCCGGATGCGCGCTACCTACACCCGTGCCCGGCTTGGCCCCCCGCACCCCCACCGCTCGGCCCAGCTAAGCTAGGCCTCGCTCGCATGCTTCGGACACTTTCCCGCAAAACCCGCGCGGAGCGCGGGTCCCACATTTTTTGTGCTTGCAAAACCCGCGCGGAGCGCGGGTCTGACGTTTTGATTTTTTGTGGGGCCGCCGCTCGGCGGCGGCTATGGACGCTGCTCCAAAAAAAAAAACCGGGGCGTGAGCCCCGGGCTGGCGAGCTTTTCGGTGTCTTCGGCTTTACGGGAGCAACGTGCGGTGCAGGGTAACGCCCATTCTGGCGGATTGCCCGGAAGCCTTGAGGAGGAGCTGCCGCGAGCGGTCCACCCAAAAGGAGAAGCGGTCTTCCCCCTCCCCGCACACCATTTCCAGCTTGGTGGCGGCAACGCTTTGCCCTTCCCACGCCACGGTTTCTTCACCCAACACCGTCACCTGGCAAGGGAGGGCCTGCTGACGCGTAAGGTCCACCCGGTAAAAGGTCCAACTTTGCTCTCCTTGCTGGGTGAGGGCCACCAGGGTAGGCCCCGTGGCAGGCCCGTCGGCCATGACTGGTCCGGAAAGGGCGAGCTCAAAGCTTTTGCTTTGCCCAGCCATGGTCATGGTGGCGGTGACTTTGTCCTTGACAAACTGGGCGGTGAGGGAAAGGGGGCCTTGATTGACCGAACGTTGCACCAATGTCAAATCGGCCTTGGCCACTTCCGCAGTATCGGTAGCTTCCCCTTGGGGTAGCTTCAGGGTTTCAGTGACCACCCAAGTTTGCTCTTTTTCTTGCACCGAAACCTCTGACTGCAGGGTTTGGCTTTGCCCTTGAGCTTCAAAGGACAGCGTGTAGCGCCAGGTGCCGGGAACAAGGGCGGCCTGCACCGCGGGGCTTTTTTGAACTAGTATTTTCTTGGGTTTTTCCACTTTACTCACGTCCACGGTGAGCTCCGCCAGTCTTTTGGCCACGTCTGAGGGCATGTCCGCTTGGTAGCGGCCGCCCAAGTGCTTGGCCAGGAACTTTTCTACGGCCGCATACATGGCCATCTGGTTTACCGGCCGGGCAAAACCGTGGCCTTCGTCGTCAGCTAAAAGGTATTCCACAGGAAAGCCCTTATCACGCAAGGCCACCACAATTTGGTCCGATTCACTCTTCTTCACCCTGGGGTCGTTAGCCCCTTGCACCACCATCAATGGGGTTTTGATCTTGTCCACATGGTTTAGCGGCGATTGCTTTTCCAGCTGCGCTTTACCCTCAGGGGTGGAGGGATCGCCCATGCGAACGTGGAAGATGACCCGCATGGCCTCCCAGTAGGGCGGGATGGATTCCAGCAGGGTGATGAGGTTGGATGGACCCACGATGTCCACAGCGGCAGCGTAAAGGTCAGGGGTGAAGGTGACACCGGCAAGGGTGGCGTATCCACCGTAGGAACCTCCCATGATGCCCACCCGCTGGGGATCGGCAATGCCTTTTTCCACCAAGTACTTGACACCCCAAGTGATGTCGTCTTGCATCTTTTCGCCCCACTGCTTGTTGCCGGCGTTTAAAAACGCCTTGCCGTAGCCCGTGGAGCCACGGAAGTTGGGCTGCAGGACAGCATAGCCGCGGTTAGCCAAGAATTGCGCCATGCCGGAGTAACCCCAGAAGTCCCGGGCCCAAGGCCCGCCGTGGGGGACGACAATCAGCGGCAAGTTCTTGGCAGGGACTCCCTTAGGCAAGGTGAGGTACGCAGGAATTTCCAGGCCATCGGAGGAGCGGTAGCGGATGGGTTGCACGCTGGCCAGGTACTTACGAGGCAGGCGTTCGCGGATGCGGTAGACAAACGTGAGCTTTTTCTTCTCGCGGTCAAAAAGGTAGGTTTCCCCTGGCTCGGTGTCGGCGGTGGCGGTCACCAGCATAAACTTTTCGTCGCGGGTCATGGAGCTAATGTTGATGATTTTGCCCGGAAACTTCTTCTGGAGGTACGCGTACATCTCGGCCCAAGCGGGATCGTGGAAGTAAACCCTGGGCTTGTCCTCCAAGTAGACCGTAGCCACCAGCTCGTCGGTGCGCTCGGAAAAGATGGCTTGGCTGAAGTCTACCCGTCCTAAAGGATCGCTTGCGACTTTTTCCTCCTCGCCCGAGGCTAAATCCAGGAGCGTGAGTTGCACTAAGTTGACGTCTTCCCCGCGGTTGGAAAGCAGGTAGACCTTGTTTTTGTCTTTGCTAAAGCGCAGGGTAGCGCAGGTCTCGAGCACCGAGCAGCCGTACACCTTTTTGAACTGCCCCCCGTCGAAGGCCAGGATTTCGGAATCGCCGCTTTCCAGAATGCGGCTGGCAAGGCGGGGTTGGCCTTCCAGGTCAAACTCCCAACCCACGATGCGGTCGCTGTTCTTGTACACCAACTCTTTTTCGCCCGTGGCAATGTGTACCCGGTAAAGGTCATGCCAGGAAGGGTCCCGGTCGTTGAGCCCTACCCAAATGACGTCGGGCTTACTTTTGGGAACCTCGTAAATCACGGCGCGAACGCCCTTGAGGTCCGTGAGGTTGCGGGCCGTGGGTGCGGGTTGTCCTGGCTCCGGCACAGCTTTGGGGTCAACCGCCCAAACGTTGAAGTTTTCATCGCCGTCGTTGTCCTTCACAAACAGGATGAACTGCGAATCTTGGCTCCAAAAGAACCCGGGGATAGGCCTTTTGGTTTCTGCCGTCAAAAGCCGCGCGGCGGAAAAAGGCTCAAAGGTGCCTTTTACCCAAATGTTGCGGGTACCGTGCCACGGCTTCAAGAACGCGATGAACTGGCCATCGGGAGAAAGTTGCGCGGCAATGATTTCCGGGTTGCCAAAGAAAAGCTCCCGATCCAAAAGCGGGGGCAGCTTGCCACCTGCAGGTGGCACCAGGGCGATCCCGCCCAAGGCGGCACAGAACACCACAGCCAAAAACTTTTGTCTTTCCATCATGAGTGCCTCCTTCCTCCTCCGTCTTCGCTCATACGTTTTGCTCGTTGCCAAGGTTCGCACGAGTTTACGAGCTTGACCACGTTAGCGTAACGATATCGTAATGTTAGCGCAGGTGGACTATGGTTCCCATTAATGAAAGGAAGGCTTTTTCCGTGAGTGGGCTCCCAATATTGGTGGGGGTTTTAGGCCTTTCCCTGTGGAGCTTGGTTTTGCTCTATCTTTTCTTTGCCAGCGTGGCAGCCGCCGAGCGCACCCCGGAGGCCAGCGTGGCCTGGGGCTTTCTGTGGGGCGCCCTCGCCATCGGGCTTGTGGTTTTTGTCGTGTTGCTGCCGGGGCTTTTCGTGGTACAGCCCGACGAAGCCCGGGTGTTGGTGTTTTTCGGTGGCTACGTAGGCTCGGTGCGGGAAGCGGGCTACCACTGGGCTAACCCCTTTACGGTGCGGCCACGGGTTTCCCTTAAAGTGCGCAATTTCAACTGGGAAAAGATTAAGGTGAACGATGCTCACGGCAACCCCATTGAAATTGCTGCGGTGGTGGTGTGGAAGGTGGTGGACACCGCCAAAGCTCTTTTCGACGTGGACACCTATGAGGCGTTTGTGGATGTTCAGGCGGAAACTGCCCTTCGCGCTTTGGCCAGTCGTTTCCCGTAGGATGCACCCGAAGGGGAAGCTTCCCTGCGGGGTGAACCCGAAACCATTGCTCACAGCTTATGCGCGGAACTGCAGGAAAGGCTCAAGGTGGCAGGGGTCGAGGTTATGGAAGCACGCTTGACCCATTTGGCGTACGCTCCGGAAATTGCCCAAGCCATGCTGCGCCGGCAGCAGGCGCAAGCCATTATTGCCGCGCGGCAAAAAATCGTGGAAGGGGCAGTGGGAATGGTGGCTATGGTGTTGGAGCAACTGGGCGAGCAAGGGGTGGTGCGTCGGGACGAGGAGCGCAAAGCTGCCATGGTCAACAACCTGCTGGTGGCCTTGGTTTCTGAAAGCGAAGCGCAACCGGTTTTAAACACCGGCAGCCTGTACCAGTAAGCGCCGGTGGGCGCCGTGCCCGAAAAGAAGAAGTTCCTCTTGCGCCTCGACGCGGAGCTTTACGCGGTGCTGGAGCGCTGGGCCGCCGACGAACTGCGCAGCATTAACGCCCAAATCGAGTTTCTCTTGCGCGAGGCAGCCCGTCGTTCCGGCCGTCGCAAGCCCTCGCGCCAGCCGGAAGAGGAGGGTAGGTAGCAGACAAAAAGCCAGCTTCACATGTTCCTGCGGTATTGGCCGCCGACCTCGTACAAGGCATGGGTGATTTGCCCGAGGGAACAGGAACAGACGGTGTCCAAAAGCTCAGCAAAGAGGTTTTTCCCAGTGCGGGCTGCGTGCTGGAGGCGGGCTAAAGCGTACGCCGCAGGGCGCTGCCAAGGGGGTAAGGCGTCTAGGTCCGGGTTGGGCACCGGCCGGTCCTGATGCTGGGCCCAAAGCTCCAAAAATGCGTGCCGGCTTTGGAAGTCCCGGAGGTGAGCGAGGCGCGCATCTTTTTCTTCTTTGGTGGCACGGGTGAGCTGGGGTGCTTCCAACTCATACTCACTGCGCTGCGGGTTTTCAAAAAAGTTAACACCTACGATAGGCAGCTCTCCCGAGTGTTTGCGGCGCTCGTAATGAAGCGATTCTTCTTGAATCTTGGCCCGCTGGTAACCGGTTTCCATGGCCCCTAGCACGCCACCCCGTTCTGCGAGACGGTCAAACTCGGCAAGAACCGCTTCCTCCACCGTATCGGTGAGCCATTCTATGAAGTACGAGCCTTGCCACGGGTTTTCGTTTTTCAAAAGCCCAAACTCCAGGGTGGAAATGAGCTGAATAGCCAGGGCCCGGCGCACCGATTCTTCGGTGGGGGTGGTGATGGCCTCGTCGTAAGCGTTGGTGTGGAGGGAGTTACAGTTGTCTGCCAGTGCCAGAAGCGCCTGAAGCGTGGTGCGGATGTCGTTAAAGGCAATTTCCTTCGCGTGAAGGGAACGGCCGGAAGTTTGAATGTGGTACTTGAGCTTTTGGCTGCGCTCGTTGCCCCCGTAGCGCTCCCGCAGGGCGGTGGCCCAAATCCGCCGTGCCACCCGCCCAATCACCGTGTACTCGGGGTCCATGCCGTTGGAAAAGAAAAACGACAGGTTGGGGGCAAAGTCGTCAATATGAAGGCCCCGGGCCAAGTAGTACTCCACATAGGTAAAGCCGTTGGCCAGGGTAAAGGCCAGTTGGGTGATGGGGTTGGCGCCAGCTTCCGCGATGTGATAGCCAGAAATGGACACCGAGTAGAAGTTGCGCACGCGGTTTTCCACAAACCAGCTTTGGATGTCGCCCATGAGGCGCAAGGCAAACTCGGTGGAAAAAATGCAGGTGTTTTGCGCTTGGTCTTCCTTCAAGATATCGGCTTGCACTGTGCCCCGCACCACCTGTACCGCGCAGCGTAGAGCGTCCTCCCATTCACCGGGTGCAAGGAGCGTGGCAATTTCGTCCCAGCCCTTACCGTCCACGTAGGGCTGCAGGGCATCCTCCGGCCTTCCGCGCAGACGTCCATCGGCAATGAGCCGGCGTTTGGCTTCCTGTCGCGCTGCCACGTTGAAAAAGAAAGCCAACATCATGGGCGCCGGCCCGTTAATGGTCATGGAGACAGAGGTGTGGGGAGCGCAGAGGTCAAAGCCAGCGTAAAGCTTTTCCATGTCCTCCACGGTGCAAATGGAAACCCCGGATTCGCCGATTTTCCCGTAAACATCAGGTTCGACAGCTGGATCTTCGCCGTAAAGGGTGACCGAATCAAAGGCGGTGGAAAGGCGGGCAAAGGGCTGACCTGCCCGCAAGAAATGAAAACGCTTGTTTGTGCGTTCGGGGCCCCCTTCCCCAGCGAACATACGGGTGGGGAGCTCCTCCTGGCGTTTGAAGGGGAAAACGCCGGCGGTGTAGGGGTACGCACCGGGCACGTTTTCCCGCAGGATGAAGCGCAGGATGTCACCCCAGTCCTCGCTTTGTGGTAGCACCACCTTAGGGATATGGGTGCCAGCCAGAGAAACCGAGGCAAGGGCCACGGTGACCTCCTTGTCACGCACCTTGTACGTAAAGGTGTCCCCCGCGTAATCCTGTTGCAGCTTCGGCCAAGTGGCCAAAGCGGTGCGGCTTTCCGGGAGGAGCTCATGGGCCAGGCGGCGGATTTCAGCATCGAGGTCAGCGAGAGCTGGCTCCGGTGGCAACGTGCCCGCAGTGATGGACTCGAAGAGCTGCCAAAGTTCGGCAAAGCTCCCTTCGCCTTGAAACGCTGACAGCAAGGCCCGGGCTCCCACCAGCTGGTAGAGCTTGCGGGCTACCGCCACCTGGTATTCCGCCCGCTCCCGAGCCTTGCGGCAGGTTTGGGCGATTTCCCGGAGGTAGCCCGTGCGTTCGGCGGGGATGATAGGGTGGCGCTGGGGGAGGCCCGCCGGGTGGGCGTGGGTTTGGTCCACGTGGAAGGCGCTGCCAAAGCGGGATTCCAGCTCTTGCACCAGCCGCCCGTAAAGGGCGTTGACCCCAAAATCGTGAAACTGGTGAGCGCAGGTGCCAAAAACCGGGACCTTTTCCTCGTCCCCTTGGAAATCGGGGTGTGCTCGCCGCCACTGCTTGCGCACTTCCCGGAGGGCATCCAAAGCCCCCGGGCGGTCGAACTTGTTGATGGCCACCAGGTGGGCAAAGTCCAACATCTCGATCTTTTCAAGTTGGAGGGAAGCGCCGTACTCTGGGGTCATAGCGTAAAGGGCCACATCGGCAACGTCGGCGATTTCGCTGTCGGCTTGCCCCGCGCCGGCCGATTCCACAAAAATCAAGTCAAAACCGAAAGCTCTGAGCGTTTGGATGGCCCCCTCCACGGCTGCTGAGAGGCTGCGGTGGGCTTGCCGCGTGGCCAAAGAGCGCATGTACACACGCTCACTGGCCAGGGAGTTCATACGAATGCGGTCAGCTAAGAGCGCGCCCCCTGTGCGCCGTTTGGTGGGGTCCACGGCAATGATGCCCACGTGCAGCTGGGGAAAATCCAACAAGAACCGACGCACCAGCTCATCGGTGAGCGAGGACTTGCCGGCACCTCCCACTCCGGTAACGCCCACGACCGGCACCCTCTTTGCGGGCTGGGGTAGCTGCAGCTTGCTGCCGGCTTCCACCTGCGAAATGGCTCGCGCCACGTGCTGCCAAAGGCTGGGGGTGAGGTCTGGGGGCTGGCCGTTGGGGAGCTGGGTGACGTCAAAATCGCAAGCTTCGAGCATGAGGCTGATCATCCCGTCCAAACCCAGCTTGCGGCCGTCCTCTGGCGAAAAGATCTTGGCCACGCCGTAAGCCTCGAGCTTCTTGATCTCCTCGGGGACGATGACGCCGCCCCCTCCACCAAAAACCCTGATATGGGCTGCCCCGCGCTCCCGCAGCAAGTCCACCATGTAGGTGAAGAACTCCATGTGCCCGCCCTGGTACGAGGAAACCGCAATTCCTTGGGCGTCCTCCTGGATGGCGGCGTGGACGATTTCTTTTACTGCGCGGTTGTGTCCCAGATGAATGACTTCGGCACCGTGGGCTTGCAGGAGCCGGCGGATGATGTTGATGGCGGCGTCGTGGCCGTCAAAAAGCGATGCGGCAGTGACAAAGCGAATTTTGTTTTTGGGCACATACATTGGCGCCATAACCCACCTTCCTGCGGCATTGTACCGCCGGGTGTGGGGTCATTGACGGAGATGGGCGATGCTCGCTTCCAGCCTTTCCACCCGTGCCTGTAGCTCTTGAGAGCGGGCTTCGGTTTCCTCTTGGAACCGGGTTAGCTGGGTCCGAAGGCTCGCGAGCTCGGTGCGTACGTCTGTGAGTTCCTGTTCCAGCTGGTCCAAGCGTTGCTCTACCCGGTCCAAGCGTTGCTCTACCCGAGTCATGCGGGATTCGAGGGCAGCCACTTTAACCTCGAGCAGCGTCAGTCGCTCCTCGATGCGGTCCAAGCGCGCCTCGATGCGGTCTAGACGCTGGCTGTTTTGCAACACCCCTTCGGCCACGAGCTTCACTTGCTCCAAAACGTGTTCCATCACCACGTCGAAGTACCGCTTGATTTCCTCAAGCTCGCTGTGAGTCATTCTTTGCCTCCCACCGCACATTGTACTGGGGCGGGAAACTCAAAGCCAAACCCCTGGCGCCGGCTGTGGTAACTCCTCTGCGGCAGCAAAAACCCGTTCGGGTTCCCCCGCCAGCCAGTACACCTTGTTGTCTGCTCGCCAAAAGAGGTGATGTCCCCCGGGGCCCACGGTGAGGAACCTTTGCGGCTGCTCGCGTTGCGGGCGAGGGGGTGAAAAGGCAGAACCTTTGGCCATGGCCTCGGTCATGGCCCGCAGTGCGGCCCTGGCCTCCGCAGCTGAAGGGAACACGGCAAGGTAAAGGTTTAAGCGACCCCTGCCGTACTCCGCTACCACGGCGTGGGGTGGTTGGAACCGTCCTCCGTGCATCTGACGCAAAAGCTCTGTGGCGCGACGACCCGCCAGTACCTGGGTGCGGGGCAGACCTGCAAGCGTGCGAGGCGCCGGCGGTTGGGCGCACGCGGCCAGGACCAGCAACAGCGAAACAAGCAAGCAAACCCTACGCACCAAGCCCCAACTCCTTCGCCACACCGGCCATGGCATCGCGGACAAAGGCAATGTGGTCGGCCAGGGACATGCCAATTTCTGTTGCTCCGTGAACGATTTCCTCCCTGTTGACCGAGCGCGCAAACGCCTTTTCCTTCATGCGCTTGAGCACCGACGCCACCGGCAAGGCGGCAATGTTTTTGTCCGGGCGTACCAGGGTGCAGGCCACCAGAAAACCCGTAAGCTCGTCCACGGCAAAGAGGCACTTGGCCATGTTGGTGTCACGGGGCACGCCGGTGTAGGACGCGTGCCCTTCAATGGCTCGTACCCAGGCTTCGGGCCACCCTTGCTCCCGCAGTACCCGAGCTCCTACCCAGACATGCTCTTCCGGGGTGGGGTGCTTTTCGTAATCAAAGTCGTGGAGCAAGCCCACGATGCCGTAAGCTTCTTCGTCCTCGCCCAACCTACGGGCGTGGGCGCGCATGCTCGCTTCCACGGCTAAGCAGTGCTTGCGCAGGTTTTCCGAGCTTACCCATGAGCAAAGTAATTCCCATGCCTGTTGCCGGTCATACGCCATAACCTTAGCTTACCGCACGTGCCCTTACGCGACCACGTAATGGCAGCCCACCGAAGTGGGGTTGCGCCGGGCAGCTTCGGCTATGAGCCCAGCGGCCAGGCACCCGTGGAACAGATCCACCAGCGAAGCGGAAATAGGCGTGGTCCGGTAAAACTGGGTCAAGCGCACCAGCTGATGACGTAAATCGGCTACGGCCCGCTCCATTCGTTCTTTGGTACGCACAATGCCTACGTAGTTCCACATGGTATGGCGAATGGCGGACCAGTCCTGGGCGATGAGGGCGGGGTCTTCGTTGGAGGGGCCCACCACCGGCTCCCAGTCAGGTACAGCACCGATGAGGTCCGGGGCTAGCGGCTGCTCCTTCATCTGAGAAGCGGCATGACGGCCAGCGGCAAGGCCAAAGGTAAGCCCTTCCAAAAGCGATGTGGAGGCAAGACGGTTTGCACCGTGGACCCCGGTACACGCCACTTCCCCAGCCACGTAAAGTCCAGGCAGGGTGGTTCGCCCAACCAAGTCCGAAACCACGCCGCCACAGGTGTAGTGTGCTCCCGGGACCACCGGGATACGCTGAGAAGTGATGTCAATGCCGTAACGTGCGCAGGTCTCGGCTACCGTGGGAAACCGCTTTGCCAGCTCTTTACCTTTACCGCCCAAATCCAAAAAAACGCACTCGGCTCCGCTGCGGTGCAACTCGTCCACAATGGCACGGGCCACCACGTCGCGGGGGGCCAGCTCGCCTTTGGGGTGGTACCGCTTGAGGAAGCGTTCACCGGCTTCGTTCACAAGCTTGGCACCGGCGCCGCGCAGCGCTTCGGTTATCAAAAAACGCGGTGCTCCCGGCACATACAAGCAGGTGGGGTGAAACTGGATGAACTCGAGGTTTAAAAGCCGCACCCCGGCGCGAGAGGCCATGGCCAAACCGGAACCAATAGAGCCAGGGTGGTTGGAGGTGTGGATGTAAAGGGCGCCGGCGCCACCCGTGGCAAGCACCGTGGCATGGGCAAAAACCGTGCACACGCGATTGCTTCCTACCTCCAGCACATAAGCGCCCAGGCAGCGGTTTTCCAAGGAGTAGCGATCCACCGTGCGGCGGGAGTGGTGATGGGTGGTAAGAAGATCCACAGCTTGGTAGCTAGAAAGCAGGGTGATGTTGGGATTTTTGCGCACGGCCTTGAGCAAGCCCTCTTGAATGGCGGCACCGGTGCGGTCGGCGGCGTGGAGGATGCGTGGCACCGAGTGAGCAGCCTCCAACGCCAAATCCAAACTCCCGTCCGGACGGCGATCGAAGGGAATACGTAGCCGCTTCAAAAGCCATTCTTCCACCGCCTTGGGACCCTCTGTGGCGAGGAACGTGGCGGCTTCCGGCAACCCAAAGCCAGCCCCGGCGGCCAGGATGTCCGCGGCCAGGAGCTCAGGGGAGTCCTTTTCCCCGCGGAAAACGATGCCCCCCTGGGCCCGAGCGGTGTTGGTTTGGCTGGGGTCGGCAGCCCGGGACAACACCAACACGTGGGCACCTTGTTCGGCGGCAGCAAGAGCAGCAGCAAGCCCCGCCACCCCGGTGCCTAAAACCAGAACCTCCGTGCGATGGCGATCCTCCAGCTTCACGGCCCGACCTCCATTGAGCAATCCAAGGCTGGCGCCGAATGGGTAATGGCACCCACGGAAACAAAATCCACACCAGCAAGGGCAATTTCCCTTACGTTTTCCAAGGTGATGCCACCCGAGGCCTCGAGAACCGCTTTCCCTTTAGCGCGCGCCACCGCCTGGCGCAAGGTGGGGAGGTCCATGTTGTCGAGGAGTACGTGGGAAACGTGGCACGCCAAAGCTTCGTCCACCTGTTCCAAGCTGCCACACTCCACAATAAGGGGAATTTCCGTGCCCCATACTTCGCGCACCCGGGCCACCGCTTGCGTAATGGATCCGCAGGCGGCAATGTGGGTGTCCTTGATCATAGCGGCGTCAAAAAGCCCCATGCGGTGGTTGCTGCCCCCACCACAACGCACCGCGTGCTTTTCCAATCGGCGAAACCCGGGTGTGGTCTTGCGGGTGTCCAAAAGGCGACAACCGGTGCCTGCAAGCCGAAAGACAAACTTACTGGTAAGCGTGGCAATTCCAGAAAGGCGCATCAAGAAGTTCAGGGCTGTGCGCTCAGCGGCGAGCAACGCGCGAGTAGGTCCCCAAACCTCCAAGATCGTTTGACCTGCCGTTACGGGGCTGCCGTCCCCTAAACGAATGACAACCTGGCAGCGGGGGTCTACGAAGCGAAAGGAAAAAGCAGCAGCAGGAACCCCGGCAAGCACACCGTCCTTTTTTGCAATGATGCGAGCTTTGGCCTGGGTTTCGACGCTGAAAATCGCGTTTCCGGTGATATCAGGCAAATCTTCGGCGAAGGCCAGGGCTAAAAGTGGGGGGAGGCTGGAAGCGTACGGCTCTGGTAACTCGCTCACGGTGGGATTGTAACCCTTCACGGAAAGTGCTTGTCCAACATGGCCCGTACCGCAGCCATGTCCTCAGGGGTTGTGCCGCAGCACCCCCCCACCAATCGCGCCCCGGCGGCCACACAGGCAAGCATGCATCGGGCATACGTTTGCGGGGAAACCCGAGCCGCGGCTAAGTGGGGGCTTTGCTCGTCGTACCAGGCGTTGTTGGCGTAGGCAACCAGGGGCAAATCGGTGCCCAAGGCCATGGGCATGAGAGCGGGCATGAGGTCGGAAATCCGCGTGCAGTTGACGCCTACCGCCACCACCCCCGGCATGGTCACCGCTCGCGCGGCGGCAGCGGTGTTTTCCCCAGACAACAGCCGTCCGCCGCTTTGGCAGGTAAAGCACACGATCACCGGCAGACCGGTGGCAACCGCCGCCTGGCAAGCCGCTTGCGCTTCGCGAATGGTGTTGAAGGTTTCCAAAAGCAAGCCATCCGGCTCGGCACCGGCCAAAACCTCCGCGGTGCGGCGATGCTCCTGCGCCAAGGTGGCATCGCTGGGAACCAAGTGCGGTTGGTAGCAGTCCTCCAGGGTAGTCATGGAAGCCAGCACCAAAACCTGCCGCGCGGATGTACGCGCTGCTTCCCGCGCTAGGTCCACCGCGGTTTTTGCCAGCTCTTGGGGTTTCGGGTAGCGCGGGAAGCGACGGAGTGCGTAGGGTGCCACGCGAAACGTGTTGGCGGTAAGCACCTCACAGCCGGCAGCGACGTAGTCTCGGTGCACCTGAAGGACGGCTTGGGGGTCGTGGATCAAAGCTCCCACCCCCCATAAGGTGGTGGCCGAGGTTACTCCCCGGCGTAAGAGCTCGGAGCCCATGGCCCCGTCCAAAAGGCGCGGTTTGCTTTTGAGAAACTCAGCAAAGGACGGGGATTGGTCTCGCGCGACCGTTGACGCTTTTGCCTCTCGCACCTTACCATGATAGCGATGGTGATGCGGGAAAAGGCAGTGGTGGTGAGTGTGGCCACCGAAGGGCTGCCGGTGGTCGCGGTTCACGCGGACCTAGATGAGCTTAGCGCGCTTTTGCACACTGCCGGTGCCGATGTGGTGGCGCGGTTGGTGCAAAAACGCGTGGCCCCCGATCCCGCCACCTACCTTGGCCGAGGCAAGGTTTGCGAGCTGCGGGACCTGGTGAACGAAACGGGCGCCGGTTTGGTGGCCTTTGATGCCGATCTCACCCCCGCCCAGGTGCACCATTTGGAAGAAAGCTTACCCGAGGGCGTGAAGGTTTTGGATCGAGCGGCGGTAATCCTGGATATCTTTGCTTTGCGCGCCAGAACCCGGGAAGCCAAGCTCCAGGTGGAGTTAGCACAGTTAGAGTACCTGCTTCCGCGGTTGACACGCCGGTGGCAGCACCTTTCCCGGCAAGCAGGAGGCATTGGCACCCGGGGGGTGGGGGAAACCCAGCTGGAAATTGACCGGCGGGTGATCAAGCGGCGCATCACGCTCCTGCGGCGAGAGCTGCAGCGGGTGGCCAAAGAGCGATTCGTGCAACGCCGGCGTCGGCAAGGGTTTCCCTCGGTGGCACTGGTGGGCTACACCAATGCCGGCAAATCCGCCCTCTTCCAGCAGCTTACCCGGGAAAGCACGGTGGTGGAAAACCGCCTTTTTGCCACCTTGGATCCCTTGGTTCGGCGTGCGGCTCTGGAAGGTGGCCTGGCGGTGGTGGTGGCGGACACCGTGGGTTTTATCCGCAAGCTGCCCCATCAGCTGGTGGCGTCCTTCCGAGCCACGCTTTTGGAAGCGGCATCTGCCGATCTTTTGCTTCACGTCGTGGATGTTTCCCATCCCCGCTGGCAAGAACACCTGCGAGTGGGGGAAGAGGTGCTGGAGTCTTTGGGCGTGGATCCCAGCGGCTGCTTGCTGGCTTTGAACAAAGTGGACCTCTTGGCGGAAGAGTGGCCGAATCTCCCCTATGACCGCCGTAGCGTCTTTGTCTCTGCCCGGACCGGCTTTGGGCTTTCGGCGCTACGCCAAGCCATGGCCGACGAGCTCATAAAAAGAGACGTAGTGGATGTGGTTCGGGTGTCGCTACAAACGCCAGGGGAACTAAGCCAGGCTCTGAGTCGTCGGGATTTGGTGGGTCGCCGCTTTTCCGCAGAAGCTGTGGAGCTTTATCTCCGCCGACGGTAAGGTTGCGGCTTCGGGCCAGAGTAGCGGTTAGCGTGGAGGGTGCCCCGTGTCCGCGGCTTTTTGCCGTGTCTTGCGCCGGCAGTGGGCCGCTTTACCCACCGCAGGATAAAAAAACGTGGTACGCGCGTGCGGTGCAGGCTTGTTTGCTGTCCGCCACCGTAAAAGCGGTGGCCCCAGAAGAGCGAGCACCCCGCTTTCCCGGTGCGAGCGTCAGTGAAGCTCAGCTTTGCCGGGGCGAGCGCTGGGGTTGCGAGAGGCTACGCCGTTCCGCACCATTCACGACGGGGCACGACAGCAGCAATCCGTGGGGCGGCCAAGGGCGATGGCGAGCATTGGGGTGGTGCGGGGCCTGCCCCCCGCGGGAGACACTGAGCCGATAACGACTCTCATGGTTGGGCTTTGCCGAAGGGAAAACATGGTGGAGCCGATGGGAGTCGAACCCACGACCTCATGAATGCCATTCATGCGCTCTCCCAACTGAGCTACGGCCCCACCAGGGGACTTGAAGGTAGCAAACTCGCGCTTCTCCGTCAAGCGGCGGGGGCGTTTCCCTCAACTTCTTGCTTTTAGATACGGCATCAGTGCGCTGTGATGTTGCTTGGAGGTATTATTGGGAAAGGCTCCTTTCCGGTGTTTTCCCGGGAGGGAGCCGGTGGGAGAAACCATGAGGCTTCTTGTCCTTGGTTTGATGTGCTTGGCAGTGAACAGCGAAGCCGTAGACCTCACCATTACCGTCTCACCAAACCGTCCGCGGGTGGGTGAGGAAGTGATTTTTACGTTCTCGCCTCCGGTGATCCAAAGCGGCGATGAGGTGCTTTTTGATTTTGGGGACGGTGCCACAGGGAAGGTAAGCTGGGGCATAGAGTGCGTGCTTTTCGGAGGATGCAAACAGATAAAGCACACCTATTTGGCAGCGGGAAACTTCCGAATCGTGGCCTCCGGTAAAGTGAGCGGGCAAAGTGCTTCGGGTTTTCTGGATCTCACCGTGGAACCGTCGCCGGTGCCCAGCGATCTTTACGTTTTGGTGGCAGCGCACGTGCGGGGGGACAACGACACCAACTGGCGCACAGACTTGGTGGTCCACAATGTGACTTCCCTGCCAGCTTCCTACAAGCTGTGTCTGCTCAGACGGGGCACAGAAAACCTGAGCCCTGTGTGCAAGAACTTCAGCGTGGGAGCGAGGCAAGCGCGGCGGCATCAGGACGTGATCCTTGCGGAATTTGGAGCTCAAGGTGCGGCGGCGCTGCGTCTGGAAGCGGCGCCGGGAGTGGTTTTAGCAACGAGCCGTACCTACAACGCTTTGGTGGGCGGCACCTACGGGCAATTTGTGCCGGTTCTGGGGTTAGCCCAAGCTTTGCTCGCGGGTGAAGAGGGCAGGCTTTTACAGCTCGCGCACAATCCGAGCCTGGCTGACGGCTTTCGCACAAACCTCGGCCTTCTCAACGCGACACCCGCCACAATTACCGCCCATCTGCGCTTCTTTCGTGCGGACGGCATTCTCATGGGCGAGTTCCAGCAGGACTTACAACCCTACGAGTTCACGCAGCTGGACAAGGTCCTTGAAAAAGTTACCGATCAAGCTGTGGAAGATTTCTACGTGGTACTTTCCTGCACGCCTTCCGGGGCAAGGCTTTTTGCGTATGCTTCGGTGGTGGACAACCGCACCGGCGATGCCATTCTCGTGCCCCTCCAGAAGGTGTCGCCTCAGCCGTAGCGGTAAAATACCCGCGGAAGCGCACGGGGCCTGGTGGCCCTCGCGGTCTTCAAAACCGTTGCCCAGCCGCAGAAGGCGGTTGGGGGTGGGTTCGATTCCCATGCGCTTCCGAAACTCTGTGCGCAGGAACGTGCTAGGATGCCTGCTGTGGGAGCCCAGGGTTCGCGTCATATCTACGTGGGGGAGCTTGCGGAAACGCCACTTCCGGAAATGCTCGCCACCATCCACCGTTACCGCGTTCCCGGGGTTTTGGAAGCGGAGGTAGGTGACGCCCGCAAGCGGGTTTTCATATACGACGGCGACATTATCTTTGCCACTTCCACCAACCGGGCTGAGTCCCTCGGTGACATGCTTCTCGCGGCCGGGCGCATTACCCACGAACAGTACCGGGCCTCCTCGCTTTTGCTCTTGCAAAACCCTCACAAGCGCCACGGGCAGGTGCTGGTGGAAATGGGAGTGCTCACGGAAGCCGAGCTGCGGGTGGCGGTGCTGGAGCAGGTGCAGCGCATCGTGTGGGGGCTTTTCGGGGTGAACGAAGGCAAAGTGACCTTTACCTTAGGGGAATACCGCACCGACGAAGCCTATAAGCTCCGCATCCCAACTCCCAGAGCTGTGCTCCACGGTTGTAAAACCGTCCCTGATGCTCGCCGGTTGGTGGCGCGCTTGGGGAGCAAAATGACGGTTTTCCAAAGGGTACCTACCCCTGAGCATCTAAGGGGGTTGGAGTTGGAAACTCAGGAGGAGCAGCTCTTGGCTTTGGTGGATGGCCGCAAGACCTTTTACGAGCTGTGCGAGCAAGGACCCTTTGCCCCCGGCCTCAACGCCCGGGTGCTCTACGCGTTTCACTGCTTGGGTTTGATCCAAAAGGTCAAGGACCAGGGTGGCATCAAGGTGCAGGTGTCGGCCGGCTGAGGGTGTATTATATGAGCGGTTGCCGCGCCAGGCGCGGCCACCTCACTGCCTGGGGTGCGAAAAAGGGGATGCTGAGCAAGCCCCAGGATTTGCAGCACAAGGAGGATGGCCATGCCACTGTACGAGTACGCCTGTGCAAACTGTGGCGTTCACACGGAAGTCATGCAGCGAGTTGCTGCACCGCCGCTGGCTTCGTGTCCCCACTGTGGCGGTCCCGTCCACAAAGTGCTGGCTTCACCGGCTCTCCACTTCAAAGGCACGGGTTGGTACGTCACCGACTACGGCCGCCGGGGGAACGGGTCGAAGGCGGAAAACCGCACCGAGGGGAAGAGCGGCGGCGAGAGTTCGGCAGCATCTGCGGCTGACGCTGCTTCCGGAAGCGGGAAAAAACCTAAACCTGGAAGTGGCGCCGGGCAAGGTCTTCGAGAAAGCTTTTAAACCAGCGTCCTAGTTCCGGATGGGAAAGCCCCAGCTCTACCGTGGCCCGGAGGAAGTCGCCCTTGTTGCCGGCGTCGTACCGCGTTCCCGGGAAGGTACAGGCGTAGACGGGTTCCCGCTTTAAGGTCCGCCGCAGCCCCTCGGTGAGCTGGATTTCTCCAGACGGGTCCGGGGGTGTGGTACGCAGTTCGTGCAGTACCGTGGGGGTGAGGATGTAGCGACCAATCACCGCCCAGCGGGAAGGGGCCTGTTCCGGTGATGGTTTTTCCACCAGGTCATGGACGCGAAAAACGCCGTTGCCTAAAGGCTCGGCGGCGGCACACCCGTAGCGGGAAATTTCTTCCCCCGGTACCTCCATCACCGCTACCACTGAGGCGCCGGTTTGCCGATGCACCTCCACAAGCCGGCCAATGGCCGGGTTTTCGCCTACGATGACGTCATCTCCTAACAAGACTGCGAAGGGTTCGCTGGCCAGAAGGGAGGCGGCCTGCAGGACCGCGTGCCCAAGCCCCAAGGCTTGCTTTTGGCGAACCGCCACCACCTCCACAAGGCTTCCCAGTTCTTGCACCATTCGCAAAAGCTCCTGTTTGCCTTTTTGCGCAAGGAAAGCCTCCAAGCGCAGGTTGCGGTCAAAGTGGTCTTCAATGGCCGCTTTCCCTTCGGCGGTAACAAAGATAGCGGTGGTAAAGCCCGCCGCCACGGCTTCCTCCACCACGTACTGAAGGGCCGGTTTGTCCACCAGCGGGATGAGCTCTTTAGGGATGGCCTTGGAGGCGGGCAAGAAACGGGTTCCAAAGCCAGCCACAGGAAAAACGGCGCGGGTAAGCATTAGCGATTGCCCTCGCCAGCGATAGGGTACCCGGGGACGGCAGTGAATGTAAGACGAACCCCGGGTTTAACGCCGTGAGCCGCCGCCTGACCTGCAGCCAGCTCGAGAACGGCGCGAGCGGGACGAGTCGGCTTGTAGGAGGGGCAAGGGTCCAGCTTGCACGGAGGCACCGAAGCTTTTACGTCAACCACCGTGCCGCTGGCGTCCAGCCAAATCAAATCCAGGGGGATGAGGGTGTTTTTCATCCAAAAGGGGAGGTAGTCCTCGCGATCAAAAAGAAAAAGCATCCCGTGGTTAGGAGGAAGCACGTCCCGGAACATGAGGCCCACGGCCTTTTGTTCGTCGGTGAGCGCCAGCTCCAAAGAAACCACGGTGTTGTCCGGGAGTACGCAGGAGGGTCCGCCTCCTTGACCGGCAAAAACCACAGCAAGCAAAAGCGCGAACATAGGCTATTCCTCCACTAGCTTGTACTTTGCCACATGGTAACGAAAAGCTCGGTAGGACATGCGCAGCAGCTTGGCCGCCTCCTTTTGTACCCCGCCTGTGCGCATGAGAGCCTGGCGCATGTACTCTCGGCGCAACTCGTGCAGGTGTGCTTCTAGGTCCAAGCCTGCCTCGGGCAGGCGCACGGGCCCTGTGGACGGCGCGACGTCTCCTCGGCCGAGGAGGGAAGCGGGCAAAGCGCCCAACGTGATAACTGAGGAAGGCTCCAGCGCCACGGCTCGCTCGATGATGTTTTCCAACTCCCTCACGTTCCCTGGCCACGGGTAATTTTCCAAGACTGACATGACGTCCGGGTGAATGTGCTTTATCGGTACCTTCAGACGAGTGCACGCGCGGATCGCAAAGTGGCGGGCAAGCTCCGGAATATCCTCGCGCCGCTCGCGAAGGGGGGGAACGTGCAGGTGGATAACGTTGAGGCGGTAGTAAAGGTCTTCGCGGAACTGTCCTGCCTTAAGAAGCTTTTCCAAGTCCCGGTTGGTGGCGGCAATGATCCGTACGTCCACCTCCATTTCACGGTTGTCACCTACCGGTCTGATGCGTCGCTCCTGCAAGGCGCGGAGGAGCTTGACTTGCATTGTAAGGGGCAGTTCCCCCACCTCGTCCAAAAACAAGGTACCCCCATGGGCCTCCAGGAACAGTCCTTTCTTTTCGCGGATGGCGCCGGTAAAAGCACCGCGAGCGTGCCCGAAAAGCTCGCTCTCCAAAAGGGGCTCAGGCAAGGCGCCGCAGTTGATCGGCACAAAGGGGAAAGCTGCTCGCGGGGAGGCGGCGTGAATGGCCCGTGCCAAAAGTTCTTTACCGGTGCCCGATTCGCCGGTGATGAGAACCGTAGCGTCGCTGCGGGCTACCTGGGGGAGGCGTTGGAGGATGGGCCATAAGCTGGGGGCTTGGCCGATGAAATCAAAAAACGCCAGAGGCTTTGGGGCGGTTGCTGCCAGGTGCTTGCCCACTACTGCCTTTAAGACTTCCACATCAAAAGGCTTGGAGAGGTAATCCACAGCCCCCTCGCGCAGCGCAGTGATGGCCTGCGCCGGGGTAGTATGGGCGGTGATGACCACAAAAGGGGTTTCCTGGTTTTTTTTGCGAGCTGAGCGCAGGAGCTCCAGGCCGTTGCCGTCCGGCAGGTAGATGTCGCAAACCACCAAATCGAACGGAGCGCACTGCAGCTGGGCATGAGCTTCGTTGAGGCTGCCAGCCTCGTTTACCGTGTACCCCTCCGCTTCCAAGATGATGCGCAAAAGCTCGCGCATGGGGGCTTCGTCGTCCACCACCAGGATGCGCGGCACTTAAACCTCCCGCATGGGGATGGCGAGCGTAAAGGTCGAGCCCGTTCCCGGTTGGGAATCCACTTTTACCTCTCCACCGTGGTCGCTCACGATGGAGTAAACCACCGCCAGCCCCAAACCCGTTCCCCCCTTCCGGAACGCCTTGAAGGGCTGAAAAATCTCCTGGATGCGCTCGGGGTCCATGCCTTCCCCCTCGTCGGCAAAACGTACCACATAGGAGGCACCGTCGGGGAATGCTTCCACGGTGAGCGTTCCCCCGCTGGGCATCGCCTGAATGGCGTTGCGGGCCAGGTTGAAAAAAGCCTGGCGGAGCTGTTGCTCGTCCGCAACCACGGGTCTTTCATGGCGCACGATACGGCGCACAATGCGATGCTGCGGACCTAACTCAGAGGAGTGGGTAAAAAGGTCAAGTGTTTCCTCAAGAACTGCGGCAATGTTGCAAGGTCCCCAGTGGGGTTCTGGGGGCCTCGCGTAGTTGAGGAACGACTCGATGATGTTAGAAAGCCTCTTCGACTCGTGCACCACGATGCGCAACAGGCGGCGTTCCTCCTCGCTGAGGTTACTGCGGTTTACCAAGACCTGGGCTGCCCCCGAAATGGAAGCCAGCGGGTTACGGATCTCGTGGGCAATGCCGGCTGCCATTTCACCGGCTGCCACCATTCGTTCCCTCAGCTTTTCTTTGCGTGCTGCCTCCTGCACCTCGGTGAGGTCGCGAAAATGCACCACGGCACCCAAAACCTTGCTATCGTCAGAAGCCAAGGGTGTGACGGTGCACCCCACCGGTCGGTGGGTGGGGGGGAGCGCCCCTTCCAACTTTTGGGGGAAGCCTTTGGCAACGCGGGCCAGGATGGTATCCCAAGATACCCCCGCAAGGGGGAGGACCTCCGCCAGAGATGTGCCTTCCAGGGGCTGCGGCTTTCCGGCGATGGTGGCGGCGGCGGGGTTGGCCAGAAGTACGCGCCCTTGGAGGTCGCAGGCCAAAACCCCCGATTCCACCGATCGCAAGACATCAGCGGTGAGCGCCAAGGCGCGAGCAGCAGCTTCCCTCTCCTGTTGCAAGCTTTGCTCCGCTCGCTGCAGAGAATGGGCCAGGTACGAGGCCAAAAGCGCTACCGACGCAAAGCCCGCAGCCGTCAGACCCAGCTGCAGGGTGAGCGACGGCGGGCGCGGGGAGGCCAAGGCTGAAATGCTAGCGGGTGGTGGCAGCACGCCTGAAACCACCAGCTGCACCATGGCCAAATACGCGAGGAAGGCTGCGGACGCCAGGGCCAAGGCCCCTTTGAGGCCATACATCAGCGCCGCCAACATGACCGGCGCTAACAGGAGGAAAGCAAAGGGCGACCATGCGCCACCGGTGAAGTACACGATGGTGGTTACCAGCACCACGTCACCCAAAAGTTGCAAAAGCCCATGCACTGCCGGATCAAGACCGGCAACCCACAGCAGTAACCACAAAAGGGAAAGGGTAAAACCCCACCCCGCCACAGCGAAGAGCGGGTGCAGCGGCAGAATCTCTTCCGCAAGGCTCTGCAGGATCAGGGCAGTAACCACCACCGCGCCAATGGCCAAAAGCCGCAGGCCAAGAAGCCATCGCGCTAAGCGCCCAGTTTGCAGGCGGCCAGCTCGCGGGCCGTGGATTTCAGGGCCCGTTGCCGCTCCCCTCATCCGATCTTGGAAATGAGGTCAAACATGGGCAGGTACATGGAAATCACGATGCCACCAATGACCACGCCCAAAAAGGCAATGAGCAGCGGTTCGATGAGCTTCATCATGCCCGCCACCGCCATGTCCACCTCTTCCTCGTAAAAATCCGCAATCTTGGAGAGCATGGTGTCCATGGCGCCAGTGGTTTCGCCCACGGAAATCATCTGCACCACCATGGGCGGAAACTGGCCCGTGGCTCCCAAAGGCTCCGCGAGGGTCTTGCCCTCCTCGACCCGCTTGCGCACTTCTAGGATTGCTTGTTCAATAACGGCGTTTCCCGAAGTGCGCGCGGTAATTTCTAACGATTCCAAAAGCGGTACACCGGAGGCCAGAAGAGTTCCTAAAGTTCGGCAAAAGCGCGCCACCGCAATTTTTCTGAGGACAATCCCCAGAACCGGGGCTTTCAGCAAAAGACGATCAATAACGAGCTTGCCTTGTTCGGTTTGGTAATAAAGGCGCAGGGCAAAAAACCCTGCCACCGCAAGCCCAACGATGAGCCACCAAAAACTCCCTACAAAATGGGAAAGAGCAACCACAATACGGGTGGGCAAAGGCAGCTCCGCTCCCAGCGAGGTAAACAGCGATGCAAAAACCGGAATCACCTTCCAAAGGATCACGTAAACCACAAGGATGGCGATGGTGATCACGGCTGCTGGGTAAATCATGGCGGACTTCACTTGCGCCTTCAGGCGCGCTGCTTTTTCAATGTAGGTGGCCAACCGTTGCAGAATGGTGTCCAAGATACCACCGGCTTCACCAGCGGCAACCATGTTCACGTAAAGATCGCTGAAGGCTTGCGGGTGTTTGCGCAGGGCAGCGGCCAGAGAGGACCCCGCCTCCACATCCTGTCGCACCTGCAGGATGATTTGGGCAAAGCGCTTGTCTTCCTGCTGCTCACCAAGGATCTGCAAGCACTGGACGAGGGGTAAACCGGCATCAATCATTACCGAAAACTGGCGGGTAAAAATCGCCAATGTCTTGTCCGGGATTCGACCACGCAACCGTGGCACCGCCACTTCTTTTCCTTTTTCCTTGACGGTGGTGGGCACGATTTGCTGCCTTCGCAGCAGGGCAAAAACGGCCTCTTTACTTTCGGCAACCAAAACCCCACTGCGCACGGCTCCGGTGCGATCCCTTCCGCGCCACTCATAGCTTGGCATAGGTTAGCTCCTCCCTCCTACCCGGGGCGCCACCGCCGGCTGCACGACGCCTACACCCCGGTTGATAAGATCCTGCAGCTCATCCGGGTTTGAGCTGTAAGAAAGGGCTGTTTCCAGCTTAATAAGCCGCCGCTGGTATAAGGTGGCCAGCGACTGATTAAAGGTTTGCATCCCATGGGTGAGCTGACCGGTTTGCATGACTGAGTAAATCTGGTGGATCTTGTCCTCGCGGATGAGGTTGCGTACCGCAGCGTTGGGAACCAGCACCTCACACGCCAAGACCCTACCTTTGCCCGAGGCTTTGGGCAACAGAGATTGACAGATAATTCCTTCCAGCACGAAGGAAAGCTGTGCCCGCACCTGCGGCTGTTGATGCTCAGGGAACACGTCAATGATGCGGTTGATGGTTTGCGGTGCCGAATTGGTGTGCAAGGTTGCAAAGGTGAGGTGACCAGTCTCAGCAATTTGCAGCGCCGCTTCGATGGTTTCCAGGTCTCGCATCTCACCAATCAGCACCACGTCAGGGTCTTCGCGCAAGACCGAACGCAGGGCGTTGGCATAGGAAAGCGTGTCGCTGTGCAGCTCTCTCTGGTTGACCATGGCCTTTTGGTGCGAGTGGAGGTACTCGATAGGGTCCTCAATAGTGATGATGTGGACGGGGCGCTCCTTGTTGATCTTGTCAATCATGGCGGCAAGGGTGGTGGACTTTCCCGAACCCGTGGGTCCGGTCACCAGCACCAGTCCCCGGGGTTTGTTGCAGAGGGTTTCCACCACCGGCGGTAACCCCAGGTCGCGGAAGCCCAAGATTTCGTATGGGATTCGGCGAAACGCCGCAGCAATCGCGCCTCGCTGGAAGTAGACGTTAGCGCGAAAACGCGCCAGGTTCTTGATACCGAAGGAAAAATCCAGCTCCAGGTTTTCCTCCAAGCGGTGCTTTTGCGCATCGGTAAGCACTGAATAGGCCAGCCGCTTGGTTTCCGGCGCGGTAAGGACCGGAAAGTTGGGCAGCCGCTCCAACATGCCATCCACGCGAATCACGGGCGGGGAACCGCTGGTGAGGTGGAGGTCGGTGGCCCCCCGATCCACGGCGATCTTTAAAAGCTCATGAAGCGTTACTGGCATGGTTTCCCCCTTACAGCACGGTCTCGCGGACCACTTCTTCAATGGTGGTAATTCCCTCGCGGATCTTGTGAAGGCCCGATTGCCGCAGGGTAATCATCCCCTCCTCGATGGCTTTCCGCCGCAACTCTACCACGGTGGCGCCGGAAAGGATCAACTCCCGAATATCCTCAGTGATTTCCATCACCTCGAACAGACCCACCCGGCCTTTGTAGCCGGTGTTGCCGCAACGATCGCAACCTCGGCCCCGGTAAATCTTCAGAGAGTGGGCCTCAGCTTCGGAGAAGCCCACCGCAAGCAAACTTTGAATGGGAACCTCCACCTCCTCTTTACAGTTGCTGCAAATGCGGCGCACCAGCCTCTGCGCGGCAATGACGTTTACCGAGGTGGCCACCAAAAACGGTTCGATGCCCATGTTCATGAGCCGCGAAATGGTGGACGGGGCGTCGTTGGTGTGCAACGTGGAAAGCACCAGGTGGCCCGTGAGGGCGGCCTTAATGGCAATTTCTGCAGTTTCAAAGTCGCGGATTTCACCCACCAGGATGATGTTGGGGTCTTGCCGCAGGAAGGCCCGCAGAGCCGCCGCAAAGTTCAGACCGATACTGTCCTTCATTTGCACTTGGTTGACCCCGGGGAGCTGAAACTCCACCGGGTCCTCGGCGGTCATGATGTTGACCTCTGGGGTGTTAATGCGGGAGATGGCGGAGTAAAGCGTGTTGGTTTTGCCGGAACCGGTAGGCCCAGTGACCAGCACCATGCCGTAGGGCTTCAGGATGGCGTCCTCAAACTTCTTGAGGGAGCTCTTTTCAAACCCCAGCTTCGTCATGTCCAAGCGCAGGTTTTCTTTATCCAAAAGCCTGAGCACCACCTTTTCCCCAAAGAGCGTGGGAACCGTAGAAACGCGGTAATCCAGCTCCCGGGTTCGCCCTTCCACTTTGGCCTTCAGCTTGATGCGTCCGTCCTGGGGCAAGCGCTTTTCGGCAATGTCCAACTTTGCCAAGATTTTGATGCGGGAAGTAATGGCGTCCTTAAGCCTTAGCGGTGGGGTCATGATTTCTTGCAGGATCCCGTCAATGCGGTAGCGAACGCGGAAGGTCTTTTCGTAAGGCTCGATGTGGATATCCGAGGCGCCGCGCTTGATGGCGTCGGTGAGGATGATGTTGACCAAGCGCACCACCGGCGCTTCGGTGGACTCTTTGGCCAACTCGGCCACATCCAGCTCCTCTTCTTCCTCCAAAAGCTCCAGGGCTTCCTCTTCCACGGTGGCCAGGTCTTCCATGACTTTCTTGAGCTCCACCTCGCGGGTGGAGCCGTACACCTTGTCAATAGCTTCGCGAATGGCCTCTTCGGAAGCTACCACCGGGTCAACTTTGAAGCCTGTGGAAAACGTGATGTCATCCACGGCAAAGATGTTGGTAGGGTCAGCCATGGCCACGGTAAGGGTTTGACCGGTTTTCAAGATGGCAATGATGTTGTGCTTCCGGGCCTGGTCTTCCGGGATGAGCTTAGCTACGGCCGCATCGATCTCGAAATTGCGAAGGTTGATGGAGGGCACCCCGTACTGATGTGAAAGGCACTCGATGATGTCTTCCTCGCTAACGTAGCCGAGCTTCTGCAAGACCTCTCCCAGCCTGCCACCGCGGGTTCTCTGTTCTTCTAAAGCCTTTTCCAGCTGGGCTGGGGTTATGAGACCAGCCTTTAAAAGCAGCTCACCGAGTTTCAGTGCCATAATCCTTCACTCCTGTTTCTCGCTTTTGCCATTCTACCACCCCTTGCCAAGGTGGGGAGACCTCCACCAGGGTGGCGGTAAGGGAACCGAAGGGGAGGCGGGATACGATCTTCAGCGGGATGTGCCGGGGATCCTGGGTGACGTAAAGCACCAGCTGGCTCTCGTTCTTGTAAAGCCCACCGCTCCGAAATCGCGGTTCCACCACAAAGGTTTCGGCTCTTGCGGGACCAGTCTTCACCGTTTGCCTCCCCGTGACCACCACCGCCAGCGGGAGGACTTCCTTACCGGAGATGACGTCCAAGCTAAAGGCGCGGCTGGGGGCAAGGTCCAAGCTGCGGAGGGCAAAGATGGCGCCCAAGGTGTCCAACACCGGGACGCGTACCCGCACCTGCCCCTTGTCGTGTCCATCGCGGGTACGGGTAGCCACACCAGTGGCAGGGTCCACTACCAGCACCTCGGAAAAACGGCGTTTACCCTCGGCAATAGAAGCCTCCTGGCGAAGCAAGCTCAAGGGGTTGCGGGAAAGGAGCGTTTCCATGCGGTTGTTAACCGGAAAAATGCGGGAAAAGCCAGGGGTGGAGGTAGCGCTCATGGTAAGGCGCAGGTTGTCCCCTTCCGGTTGTGCCGAAAGCTCCAGGGTTCCGGCCACCACGTGAAGATAGCTTAAAGTGTAGGTGAGCTTCTCCCCTTCTCCCAACCACGAAAGATCGGAAGCTGCGGCAGAGGAAAGCACCAGCAAAACGCTCAAAGGCAGCCACAGGAAAAACCTCATGGCTTTATCCTACACGGCTTTTGCCAAAACCCCTTGTAGCGCCACTACCACCTCGTCCACGGCAACGGGGCGCGCTGCCCCCGTGGCAGCTTTTCCGCGGGTGGCCCCGCAGCGGGCTCCACTCACCACCGCCACGCGGGGGCCGCGCGGCGCGTTGCGCTGGGGATCCGTGGCCAGGTGCAGCGCCACGGTGGGTGTTCCCAAGGAGGCCGCCAGGTGGATGGGGCCGGTATCGCCACCCACCACAGCCTGAGCCGAAGCCAGGCAAGAGGCGAGCTCCAAAAGATCCGTAGGGGGCGCCAGGAGGGCTTCGGGTGCTTGCCGCTGGATTGCTTCGGCTACCGGCTTTTCGCCCGGACCCCAGAATACCGTGACGGGGTAGCCGAGGTGGTGAAGGTGACGGGCCAACTGCGCAAAAAGTTGCGGGGGCCAGTTCTTCTTGGGGTGTCCGCTTCCGGGGAAAAGCAGTACGGCAGAAGCTTCTCGAGGAGGGGGAGGGAGGTGCGGGCGAAGGAAAGAGCCGTCGGGGGCCACGCCGTAGTGCACCGGCAGGTGAAGGGCTTGGGCCAGCGCCAGGTTGAGGTCCACCACATGCTTCAAGCCCGCTGGTGGAGCAACCGTGTGGGTGTAAAAGAGCCCGCTTATCCGCTCCCGGCGATGGGACGGGGCAAACCCCAGACGGCGGGGCACCCCGGCAAGAGCGGCCCAAAGGGCTGACTTGGTGAGGCCTTGGGGATCAAGGGCTACCTCGGGTGCCAAAGCGCGGAGCTTGGCCAGGGTTTGCTTCACCTCCGCGCGCACCGTTGCCCCCCAAGGGGTATGACGCCAGCGCTTGGTGGCTACCGGCACCGCTTCCACCACTGCGGGGTGGAGGGAAACCAAAGGTAAAAAACGCTGCTCCACAAGCCAAAAAACGTCACCTTCTTGCGCTAACGCCGCGGCCAGCGGCCAGGTGTGGACGATATCGCCGAGGGCCGAAAGGCGCGTGAGTAAGAAACGCATGGAGCTCAAGAGGAGCTTTCGGAAGCAAACCGCCGACGAAGGGTTGCCACGAGGTCGGAGGTGGCGTGGTCTTTGGGGTCGCCGCAAATGGCGGTACGCCCGCCCCAGGCAACAACCACCTCCCTTTCCGGGACGGTGTCGGGGGTGTAGTCGGTGCCCTTGGCGTGAATATGGGGTTTTACCGCCTTCAAAAGCTCCACCACCGTGGTTTCGGGGAAAATCACCACGTAGTCCACGGACGCCAAATGCGCCAAAAGTTCGGCGCGCTCCTCCTCCGGGAGAAGCGGCCGCCCCGGTCCCTTGAGGGCCCTGGCCGAAGCATCGCTGTTGACCCCCACGATCAAAACGTCGCCGAGGTTTTTGGCGGCCCAGAGGTAGCGCGCGTGACCCACGTGCAAGAGATCAAAAACACCGTTGGCCAAGACCACGGTTAGCCCTTGTTCCCGAGCCCTCTGCGAGAGGAGGGCCGCTTGTTCGCGGGGGACGATCTTGGACTTGGGGTCAGTCATGGACAAAAGGGGCCGCGTCCACCGCCGCGTGCAGTTCGTCGGGGCTCACCGTGGCGGTGCCGGCTTTCATCACTACGATGCCACCGGCGAGGTTGGCGAGAATGGCCGCTTGCCGAGGCGTGCCGCCGGCGGCCAGGGTAAGCGTCAAGGTAGCTAAGACCGTATCGCCCGCACCGGTGACGTCCGCCACCTGGTCGGTACCAAAAACCGGCAAGTGGTACGGAGGCATGCCCCGCTCCACCAGCGTCAAACCCTGGGAGCCGCGGGTGGCCACCAAAAACCGCGCTCGCAGCTTGCGCCTTAAGCTTTCCGCCGCTTCCGCCACCTGACGGTCGGTCTGCGGGAACTGGCCGGCGTGGGCGGAAAGCTCCTCGAGGTTAGGGGTTGCGCCGTCCACCGGGCCCAAGGCAGGAAGGGCAAAGCGAGAGTCCGCCACAGCTAAAACACCCGGTGGGAGGTGTTGGCGGAGTACGTGCACCCCCTCGGGAAAGACGGTCCCGTACCCGTAGTCGGAAATGGCGGCTGCCTGGACCGCTGGCGCCAGAGCGGCGAGGGCTGCCAGCAGTTGGTTCCTAACCTTGCCGTTGCTCACGTGGTCCTCGATGTCGTAGCGGGCCACCTGGTGTTTGAGGGCAGAGGGGCCACCGGCCAAGATGCGCACCTTGGTCACCGTGCGAAAGCCTGGAACCACCACCACGTGACTCAGCTCCCCACCCTTTTGCCTGAGGGTTTCCCGCAGCACCTCCCCTGGCTCGTCGTCCCCCACCACACCCACCGCCACTACCTGACCGCCGAGGCTCAAGATGTTGGCCATGGCGTTGGCACCGCCTCCGGGTACGTCTTTTTGCTCCTCGAAGCGCAAGATCAGCACCGGTGCTTCGCGGGAAATGCGCTTGGGGCTTCCCAGGATAAAGCGGTCCAGGACCAAATCGCCGTAGAGCAGCACCCGACAGTTGCGGAAGCTGTCTATCAGGTGGTGGAGGCGATCCTTTTCCCGCACACCGGGATTCTAACGGATGCCGAGAACGGGTTTCAGCAAATTGGTGAAGGGCTCCTCCTGGGGCGCCAACGAGATCTCCAAAACCGCCACCTGGCGGGCCAGATCTGGGGGCAAGCGCACGGCGTCCTTGCCGGTAGTGATGGGGAGGGCGCTGTGGCGACGAGCTTGGGTGAGCAAAGCCTGCAGTTGTTCCCGGGTGTAGGGGTGGTGGTCGGGGAAGGCCACCTGCCCTAAGAGCTCGGCACCGGCTTGGGCGAGAGCTTGAAAGAAGCGGGTGGGTTGGGCAATACCGGCAAAGGCGAAAAGCTTTTGGCCACAAAGCTTGCTCAAGGGTTGCAGGCGGTTCTCCCAGAAAAAGCCCTGGGGTTTTGCGGTCACGGCAAAAGGTGGCAAAGGGTGGTAGCAGGAAAGGATCTGGCGAGCGCTTTCTTGATCCGCGGCCTCGCCCACGCAAACTATGCGGGAAGCAAACCGCAAAGCCCACGGTCCTTCTCGCCGCCACGTGCCACGTCCCAGGGGGTCTTTGGCGTCCACCACTACAAGATCCAGGTGGCGAGCCAAAGGCCAATGCTGGAAACCGTCGTCCAAAAGGGCGTGGGTAGCCCCCAGGGACAAGGCCTGTCGGGCCGCGCGCAGGCGGTTGGCGTCCACCACCACTGGCACTTTCGCGAGCCTTTTGGCTAAGAGCGAGGGTTCATCCCCGGCTTGCCTCCAGGCAGGGCCGGGGTCCCCCTGCAGCACCAGCGTGGAAGTGCCTTGGCGCCTGTACCCGCGGGTGAGGACGGCGGGTTTGGCCCCCAGCTCCAAAAGCGTGCGCGCCAAAGCCTCCACCAAAGGGGTTTTGCCCGTACCACCCATGGTGATGTTGCCCACGGAGATCACTGGCAAAGGCGCAGTTTTCCGCGGCAAAAAACCACGACCCACAGCCAAGCGAAGCACAAAGTTCAAGCCCTCAAAAGGGGCGTTGAGCAAGCGTCTGGGGCTCATGGTAAAAACGGAAGCAAGGCTTCCACGGTCCTCCCGGTGGCGCCCGCGTGCTTGGCGAGAACCTGGCACGCCCGTTGCCCCAGGTTTTTTGCGTCCTCTGGGTGGGCCAAAAGCGCGGCCAGCGTGGATTGCAGCTCGCGGGCATGGGACACGATCTTGACGCCACCTGCACGCGCCAATTCCCGGTAGACGGCGGCAAAGTTGCGCACATGGGGACCGGAAACCACGGGCACTGCAAACCGCGCCGGTTCAATGGGGTTGTGCCCTCCCGTGGGGACCAGCGAGCCACCCACAAACGCCACGGTGGCGAGCTCGTAAAGGGCGGCCAGTTCCCCCACGGTGTCCAGCACCACCACATCCACTGTGCCGTTGGCGGGGGGCAGGGGGCTACGGCGCACGGCCCGTACCTCCCACTGCCGGCAAAGCTCCAGCACTTCCTGGGCCCGTTCCGGGTGGCGGGGAGCGAGGAGGAGCAAGGGTCGCGGCTGAAGGCTTTTCCAGGCAGCGAGAACCTGCTTTTCTTCCGCGGGCATGGTGGACCCCGCCACGAGGATGGGACGGCCGCTGGCTACGTGGCGAAGCCGCGATGCCAACTCAGGGGCCAGAGGTTTTGCCGGTGTAACGTCGAATTTGATGTTGCCTGTGACCCGCACCTTCTCCGGCGGCACCCCCAAGGCTACGAGCCTTGCCGCATCTTCCTCGGTTTGCGCCAGGGCCAAGGTCAGCGGCGCCAACAGCTGACGCAAGAGGGGAACCAACAGCTTGTAGCGCGGGAACGAACGGTCGGAAATGCGAGCGTTCACCAGCACCACCGGGATGCCTGCCTCGCCACAGGCAGCCAGCATTTCCGGCCATAGCTCGGTTTCCACAAGTACGAAGAGGCGGGGCTTTGTGGCTGAAAGGAAACGACGAGTGGGGCCTGGGAGATCCAAGGGAAAGGGCAGGGTGACATCGGCGACCTGCGCACCAGAGGCCAGTTGCAATCCGGTGGCGGTGGTGGCGGAGAGGATGAGCGGTACCTGGGGGCGCCGACGTCGAAGCTCCGAAAGCAAAGCGCGGGCCACCGTGACCTCGCCCACGGAGACCGCGTGAGCCACCACGCCGCCGCGGGGTACGGGCGGCAAACCCAAACCCAAGCGCAGCTTTAAAGGGGGCCTGTGTTTTCCGGAGCGGCGCGCCGCTAGCCACAGAAAAGGGGCGGCGAGGGGTAAGGTCACGTGCACCGCCAAGCGGTAAAAAAGCAAAGGAAGCCCACGCACGCGGCAAGTCTAGCGCAGGCGCCGGCCAAAACCGGGAGGGACTATACTGCCCCCAACGGCGGGACGCCGGGGCACGTAAACGGGGGTGGAGGACGGAGGTGCCGTGGGGGTGCTTCGCCTTTTTACGAGTAGGGACGTGAGCGCGGAAGCCGACGACCGTGTGCTGGCGAAAGCCGCGCGCGCCGGGGATGAGCAAGCCTTTGCGCTCTTAGTAAAGCGCCATCAGGGCGGGGTTCGCCGTTTGGCGGCCCGCATCCTGTTGGACGAAGAGGAAGCCCGGGACATTGCGCAGCTGGCCTTCATCAAAGCTTGGGAAAACCTTTCCCGCTACGACCCTTCCTGGTGCTTTTCCACGTGGCTTTACCGCATAGCCGCAAACTTGGCCGTTGATGCCCTGCGGGCGCGGGGGAGCAGGGACCGCACCCACCAAACGCACCTGCGGTTGGTGGGGGAAGACGAAGCGCCAAAAGCCCCGCAGCTTCTGCAGGAAAAAGAAGTGGAGAGTATCTTTCGCCAACTGGCGCAAGCTTTGCCCCCCGCCCAGAGGCAAGCTTTTGTACTGCGGGAGGTGGAGGGTCTTTCCACTTCGGAGGTGGCGCGCATCATGGGCTGCACGGAAACCACCGTGCGCAATCACGTGTTTGCAGCGCGTGCCACCTTGCGGCGGGAGCTGGCGCGCCGCTTTCCCGAGTACCTCCCCAAAGGGGGTGAGGCATGAGCTGCGGCAAGGTCTGCGGCTGGCTTCCCGCGTACGTGGCTTTAGGCCTGGGCGAAGACGAGCGCCAAGAGTTTCGGGCTCACGTTCGTGGCTGCCAGGAGTGCCGTCGCCTCCTTTGGCAGGAGGATCCGGCCTTGGCCATGGCTTTGGCCTTGCCTGCGGCGGAGCCGACCGATGGCCACTTTGTGGAAGAGGTCTTGGCAGGTATCCACCAGCGGCGGGTGGAAAAGTCGTTGGCGAGGAAAAAGCGGGTCTGGCGGCGGGTGGCAGCGGCGGCTTTCCTGTTTCTGGCTCTGGGACTGGCCTACGAGCGTTGGCCACGGGTGCCGCCACCGACGGTGGTGGCCACGCCTGTGCAGGAAAAGCTTGTCCCCGAGCCCTTTGTGGAGGTGGAGGGGGAGGGGGTGCGGGTGTACCAGTTGGTTTCTGAGGGAGAGGCGCGAACGCAGGTGGCTTTCATCGTGAGCCCCGCGGTGGAGCTTTAGGGCGTGCGGTGGGTAGCGGCGCTGGCGGTGCTTTTTGGCGTAACGTATGGCGCATGGGCGCAAACAGCCCAAGAGGTGCGGGTTTTCCAGCTACGGTTCAAGCCGGCGCGGGAGGCGGCTGCGGTGGTTGAACCCCTGCTCTCGTCGGACGGCTCGCTGCTCATCCAACCCCGCGCCAACACCCTTACGGTGCGGGACACCCCAGCGGTGCAAAAGCGAGTGGCGGAGGTTTTGGCAAACTTCGATCAGCCTCCGGAAACCTACCGCATTCGCTTGCGCTTGATCGTAGCTTCCACGGTGCCGCCCACGCCAGGGGCGGCCAGCCCTTTGATTGAAGGGGTGGGCAAGGAGCTTTCCGAGGTTTTCCGCTTTACCTCTTACCAGGAACTGGATACGTTGCTTTTGGCAGCCACCGACGGGGCCACCGTGGAGGCCGAGGCGGCGGGGAAGTACTACCTTAAGTTTTTGGTACGGGGGGCAAGCCGCGAGCGGGATCGGGTGCAGTTGCAGGGGTTTGAGCTTTACCGCAAGAGCCGTAACCCCGACGGCAGCGAGGGCTTGCGCCTTTTGCTGCGGACCACGCTTTCCCTGCGCTTGAAGCAAACCGGGATTTTGGGGGCAGCTCGCTCGGAGGCGGCCAACCAAGCGCTGGTGCTGGTATTTTGGGCGGAGCGGGAGGAGATGTAATGCCTGAGTTTGTGGTTCGCCTGGGGATGCCCGATGGGCGCGTGAGCGAGCAGAGGCACCACGCCGCCTCAGCCGAAGCCTTGCGCCGGGAGCTGGAATCCCGCGGCCTTTACGTTTTTTCGGTGAAAGCCGCCCGTCGCCTTCGCTGGGCTTGGAGCTGGCGCTACCGGGAGAAGGTCAAGCCGCTGGAGTTCTTGGTGTTCAACCAACAGCTGGCTACGCTCTTGGCCGCGGGGATGCCGGTGCTGCAGTCTTTGGAGCTACTGCAAAAAGCGCAGGCCAACCTCTTTTTCCGCGAAGTGCTGGCTCGCGTTTTGGAAGACGTGCGCTCAGGGGTGGCGCTTTCTGAAGCCTTTGCGGCACAAGGGGCGCTTTTTCCCCCGCTTTACTGCGCCAGCGTGTTTGCTGGCGAGCGCTCGGGTGACTTGGTGGGGGTATTGCGGCGTTACATTCGCTATCAGCAAATGCTGGAGGCGGCCCGTCGCAAGGTCACCTCGGCCCTCACGTACCCGGCGGTACTCATGGCTTTGGCTTTCGTGTTGATCGTGGTGCTGGTCACCTACGTGATCCCGCGCTTTGCCGGTTTGTACCGGGATTTCCAAGCGGAATTGCCGCTTTTAACACTGGGGATCCTGGCCGTAGCCAGCTTCATCAAGCAGCAAATATACGTGTTGCTAGCCGGTCTGGTGGTGGGTGTGGTGGTGCTGCGCCGCTACCTGGAAAGCGACGCGGGGCGTCTCGCCTGGGATCGCGCCCGCTTGCGCTTGCCCTTTGTGGGTGAGATCTTTCACCTCTTTGGGCTTTCGCAGTTCGTGCGGGCGTTGAGTACGCTTTTGGCCGGCGGCACCCCTTTGGTGCCAGCTTTAGAAGTGGCGGTGGGAACCGTCACCAACCGCGCCCTATCCCAGCCGTTGCGAGGGGTTATCCCCATGGTGCGGGAGGGGCAGCCCCTTTGGTCCTCCTTGGAAACCACCGGCCTTTTTCCGGAGCTTTCTCTGGCCATGGTACAGGTGGGGGAGGCTACCGGGGCGTTGGTGGAGATGCTGGACGGGGTAGGACAGTTTTACGATGAAAGCGTTGAGGTCAAGCTGGGCAGGGTAGTCACGCTCATCGAACCGGCGGTGCTGGTGCTGATGGGCGGTGTCATCGTGACCTTGCTCTTGTCCGTATACCTGCCCATGTTTACGCTGTTGCAACGGGTGCAGTAGGAGGGGTCATGAGCACGGACTTAAAAAAGCTTTCGCAAACCCTGGCGGGGTGGACCCCACCGGAGGACGACGTGGCCAAAGCGCAAACCTTGGCCGAACGCTTGGGCTTTCCCTTTGACGACCTCTCCAACTTTCGAGTGGACCCGGAGCTTTTGCGCCACATTCCGGTGGACGTCATGCTGCGCTATCAGTTCGTGCCCCTCCACCGGGAAGGGGAGGTGGTGGTGGTGGCCATGGCCGACCCCTCGGACGTCTTGATGGTGGACGAGGTGGAGTTGGCCTTGGGCTCGCCAGTGGAAGTGCGGGTGGCCCCCAAAAACCGCATTGCCGAGATCCTGGAAAAGTCGGAATCCACGCAAAGGGTTTTGGACGAAGCCACCGAGGACTTCCGTATTCAGCTGGTGCAGGAAACCGACAACGGCGAGGAAGCGCTCTCCATTGACCGCATTGCCGCCGATACCTCTCCCATCATCAAGCTGGTGGATACGATCATTTACAACGCCATCCAGCGTCGGGCCTCTGACATCCACATTGAAACCCGAGACCATGGGGTGATCGTGAAGTACCGCATTGACGGCGTGCTTTACGAGGCCTTGGAACCCATTGACCGTCGCCACCACGCCACCATCATTTCCCGGATCAAGGTCATGTCGGAGCTGGACATTGCGGAAAAGCGCATCCCCCAGGACGGCCGTTTTAAGTTGCGCATCAGGGGTCGTACCGTGGACTTTCGCGTTTCCATCATGCCCACGGTTTTTGGTGAGGATGCGGTGATCCGTATTTTGGATAAGGAATCTGCCAACCAGGAGTTCCGCAACCTCAATTTGGACGTTTTGGGCTTCGATGCGGAAACCAAGCGCAAGCTGCGAAAGTTCATCCGCGAGCCCTACGGCATGGTGTTGGTTACCGGTCCCACCGGTTCCGGCAAAACCACAACCCTTTACGCGTGTCTTTCGGAAATCGTTTCCACCGAAGACAAGATCATCACCATTGAAGACCCCGTGGAGTACATCCTGCCCGGTGTGACGCAAATCCCTGTGAACGAAAAAAAGGGCTTAACCTTTGCCCGGGGCTTGCGTTCGATTCTGCGGCACGACCCGGACAAGATCATGGTGGGGGAAATCCGTGACGAGGAAACCGCGCAAATTGCTGTCCAATCCGCGCTTACGGGGCATTTGGTGTTCACCACCGTGCACGCCAACAACGTGGTGGACGTTTTGGGACGGTTTTTGAACATGAACGTGGACCTTTACAACTTTGTTTCGGCTTTGAACTGTGTTTTGGCACAGCGTTTGGTGCGCAAGATCTGCCCTCACTGCAAGCGACCGGTGGAGGTGAGCCCCGAGCTTCTGGAAGAGTCGGGGCTTACACGGGAAATGGTGCGGGGTGTCACTTTTTACGAAGGGACCGGCTGCCTGGAGTGCAACGGCACCGGCTTTCTAGGCCGTACCGCCATTTCCGAGCTTTTGGACCTTTCCGACAACATCCGGGCTTTGATCCTGGATCGTCGGCCGGCGGCGGAAATTAAGAAGGCGGCAAAGGCTGAGGGCATGAAGTTTTTGCGGGAATCAGCCCTAGAGCGCGTTTTTGCCGGTGTCACCACGCTGCGCGAGGTGAACAAGGTGACGTTCGTCGAATGAGCGTAAAGGACCTCCTCCTGACCCCCCGCCCCCGGCACGTCTTTGGCGTGACGGAAGGGGCCGTGCACTACGGTTTTTTGGATCGCCGGCGCACGCGGCTAGAGCGGGTGGAGAGCCGTCCGCTTCCCGCCGACGCCGTGCAGCTGGGTCCGGTGGGGCTGTTGCAGGTGAAGGTGGACAGGGTAAAAGCCACCATCGAGAACCTCAAAAGCCTTCTTGGCGATTTTCCCAAAAGGGCGGCTCTGGTGGTGCCCGACGCGTGGCTGCGGGCTTTGGTTTTGGAGCTGGAAGCCTTGCCGCCGCGGCGGGAGGAGGCGGAGGAGGTGATCCGTTGGCGCCTTAAAAAGCTCCTCCCCTGCCGTCCCGAGGAAGTGCGGCTTGACTACACCCCTTGCGGCGCCAACGGCCGCGTGCTGGTGGTACTGGGTCTGGACAAGCCCCTCTCGTCCTTGGAGGAAGCGTTTTTGGCTTTCGGCTGTGAACTGGGGAGCATCGAGCCGATCTCGGTGGCGCTTTCGGCGGTCTTGCCCACAAGCCAACGGCCGCTGGTGCTGGTTTCCGTGGTGGGGCGCGCCATGGCCATCGTGGTCTTGTCCGAGGGTAGAGTCCAGCTCTCACGGTTGAAGCTGATGCCGCAGGCGGCAGGGAGGGCTCAGGCGTTGGCGCTGCGGGAGCTTTCCCGAACGGCCCAGTTCCTGGCGGACAAGGGGTGGACAACGGCAGGTTTTTCGGTGGTGGTGGCCGCCGGCGAGGAAAGCTTGGCCAAGGCCATACAGCTTTGGGCTTTGGAGCAAAAGGGTGTGGATGTGCGCCGCTTAGGGGAGCCTCCGGCACCGCCAGCTTTGGTTACGGACCCCTTAATGACCTGGGCTCTGCTTGCGGCAGCCCAACCTGGGGAGGGGGAATGAGGCGTCCAAACCTGGCTTCCAAACCGTTTTTGAACAGCAGGCCGGTGTGGGTGGTGGCTGGAGGCGTGTGGCTTTTGGCTTTGGCCCTCAGCGCGTACTCGCTTGCGGATTTTCTTTCGGTTCAGGGACAGGAAAAAGACGCTGGTACCAAGCTGCAAGCCTTGAGCCAAAAAGCCGCTCTCCTCTCGCAACAAGCGGATGCCCTCAACCGTGAACTTTCCAAGGTAAACTGGAAAAAACTCAAGCTGGAAGTGGATTCAGTGGCTCATGCGGCGTCCCAAAGGCAGCTGCGCTGGGGTCAGTTGTTGTCCGACCTGGAAGCTGTCACCCCTTGGGACGTGCGTCTTTTGAGCATCAACCCAGCCGTAGATGCCTCGGGCGCCGTGACCGTAACCCTCGAAGGGGTAGCCACCAGCCGCGAAGCGTGGCTTGGGTTCTTGGCGCGCCTCATGAAGGATCCGCGCTTTGCCAATCCCATCCCCAGGCAGGAACAGGCGCCGGGGACGGGGAACCCCATGGGCTACGGGTTTTCTCTCGCCGTGACCTACAAGCCGGAGGTTGCGTCGTGAACCGCTCGGCATGGTGGAAGTACGTGTGGGTGTGGTTATTACCCACCGCTCTCGTACTGGCTAATACCGTCTGGCTTTTTGTTTTGCGCTCGGCGGTTTTGGGCAAGGGAGCGCAAGCGGTGGCACAACTCAAACAGAAGGAATCGCAGGTGAAGGAGCTGGAGCGGGTGGTGCAGGAGCTTTCCGCCACCAGGGAGCGGCTTTCCAGGTTGCGGGAGGAGCTTGAGCGGCTGCGGGAGCAGGAAATGGGGGCGATGCGCGAGAGGCTGGTGCCCTTTTTGCAGGAAGTGGGT
The DNA here is from genome assembly GCA_937934115.1 of uncultured Thermoanaerobaculum sp. Lineage (GTDB taxonomy): Bacteria > Acidobacteriota > Thermoanaerobaculia > Thermoanaerobaculales > Thermoanaerobaculaceae > Thermoanaerobaculum. Next base: position 15,088 of record CALHAH010000035.1, on the reverse strand, counting down.
GTGCGGGCGCAAAAGGTGGGGCTTTTCCCGGAACGAATTGCCTACGCGGCGCGCAAGGATACAAAATCTGGCCTGGTGCACTTCACGGCCACCTATGCACTCACCGGTTCTTACGAGCAGCTCCGCCGCTACATGGCGGAACTGGAGGCCATCCCCCAGTTTGTGGTGATTGAGCGGCTGGGGTTGCGGGGGGAGGGCTCCGCCCAGAGCACGGATATTTCCTTGCAAATGGTGGTGGGCACGTACTTTTCCGACTGGGATCAAGCGTTGCTTTCGCAAGTGGGCGCACAGGAGGCGGAGAGTGCAGGTGAGTGATTCCCCGCGCAAGGTGGTTTTGGCCGTGCTGCTTTTGGTGGCCATGGCCTTGGCCGTTGTGTGGCGTTTGCAGCCGGGCTTGGTGCAAAAGGTTTTGCCTGGAACCGAGAAGCGAGTGGTGTTTTCTCGGTTCGAGGTCCCGCACCTGCCGCCGGCCCCTGCGCCCCAACCGCCGAAAACCGCAGGGACAGGCCGCAACCTCTTTACCTTTGGGGTTCCCCCAACCCCCACGCCGGACCCTCGACCCACACCCACACCCATGCCTCCACCCCCCGTTACCCCGGCGCCCCCGCGGCCCACGCCCACACCCCCTGGCGTTTTGCTTCCTGATGGTCGGCGGCTGCCCCCTCCTCCCCAGTTTTCCTTGCCTTACCTGGGTTGGTTGGGACCGCGGGACAGGCCCGTGGCGGTGTTTCGCGACGGCAACGACGTGCTGGTGGTTCCCGTAGGTTCTGTGGTGAAAGAAAACTTCGTGGTGCGGGAAGTAGGTCCCACCACGGTGACGATTGGCTACCTGGGTTACCCGGACAACATCACCACCCAGGTACCGTTGGCGAGGTGACGATGCGAAGGTTTTCTTGGTTCGTGATACTCACGGTGATCTTGGGCTCCTGTGCCACGTACCGCTACTCGCGGCAGGCGGAAGAGGCCATGAAGGGCGACAACTGGGATGCAGCCGTGTACTACCTTTTGGAGGCTTTGGCGGCCGATCCCGGTAACATTAAGCTCAAGATGGACCTGCAACGGGCGCGCACGCGAGCGGCGGAGGAGCACTTCCGACGGGGTATGGGGTTCAAGGAGGCTGGAGAACTGGCGAGGGCACGCACGGAGCTGGAGCTGGCAGTGCAGCTGGACCCCACCCATCAATACGCGGAAACCGAGTTGGCTAAGGTGCGCAAGGACTTGGAGATCCTTGTGCAAGAAGGGGGGGCAGCCAAACTGGAGCAAGCTAAGAAAGCCGCTCGGGAAATGAAGGTCAAGCCTCCGATTTTGACCCCGGAAACCGCCGAACCCATGACCTTGGCCTTCCCCAACCCGGTAAACGTCAAGGACATTTACAACGCCATTGGTAAGGCCTTTGGATTCAACGTGCTCTTCGACCCAAGGCTTCGGGACACCAAGTTGGCCATCGAGCTAAAAAACGTCACCGCCAGACAAGCGCTGGATAACGTGGTGCAAGCGGCCCAGCACTTCTACAAGGTTTTGGATGAAAAAACCATCATCGTGGTGGAAGATACCCCGCAGAACCGCCGGGACTACGAGGACTTGGTGGTTAAGACGTTCTTCTTGTCCAACGCCGAAGTAAAGGACATTAACAACATGATCCGTACCCTCATTGACGCTCGGCGGGTGGCCACCAACGAGCAACTGAACGCCCTGGTCATTCGCGACACCGCCGATAAGGTGGCCATTGCCGAGCGGCTTATTGCCGCCAACGACAAGTCCAAAGCGGAAGTGCTGGTCAGCGTGGAGCTTTTGCAGGTGGATTCCTCCAAACTGCGGGACATTGGCACCAGCCTTTCCTCCTACAGCTACCCCATCACCATGGATCCCACCCGCATTACGGGTGCCGCGGATAAGGCGCGCATTCCTTTGCCACGCCTGGACGACATCACCCGTTCCATGTGGGGGGTGGTGGTGCCCAACGTCACCATTAACCTCATCAAGTCCGCAGGGCAAGCGGAAACCTTAGCGCAACCTGAGTTGCGAATTACCGAGGGGGAGAAGGGCAGTGTGGTTATTGGCGATCGCGTGCCCATCCCCACCACCACCTTCAACACGTCCCAAACCGTGGGTGGCAACATTGTTCCCATTACGGCCTTTCAGTACCAGGACGTGGGCATCAAGATCAGCGTGGAGCCCCGAGTACATCACAACAACGAGATCACTTTGAAGCTGGAGGTGGAGGTTTCCGAGCTGGGGGAGGCCGTGGAGGTGGCTCAGGGTCAGCGCCAGCCCAAGATTGGCACCCGCACAATCAAGTCCGTAATCCGCTTGAAGGACGGGGAAACTTCGCTTTTGGCGGGTCTTTTGCGCTACAGTAAACGGGAAAGCAAGTCTGGCTTACCCTTCCTTTCCGATTTGCCGGTGGTGGGTGGTCTATTCCGCTCCACCCAGCACGACTTTAAGAAAACCGACCTCATCTTGACCCTTACCCCTCACATCATCCGTAACCCCGACATCACCGAGGAAGACCTCGCTCCCCTGTGGGTGGGCACCGAAACTCGGGTGACGATCTTTGGCTCGGCCCCCCGAGTGCAGGGTCCCGTAGATCTGAGTATCTTTGGGCCTGGCCGCGGGCAACAACCCGTCCCGCCTGAACAAGAGGGACAAGAACCTCAGGAGCAAGCACCGCCGCTAAGATTTAAGGAGCAGGAATCGCCCGATAAGAGCAGCTCGCTGCTTGTGTCCCCGCCCGCTGAAACGCATGCTTACGAGAAGGCCAAGGGGGAAGGCCTCGCCGCGAAGGCCGTCAGCGCCCAAGCTGAGACCTTTGGTCTTTCGCGCATCAGCTTTTACCCGCAACGGTTTCCCGTGCCCGTTGGGGCGGAGGGCCAGGTGGTGGTGGTGCTGGAAGCGGGGGTAGCGGGAGCCGACGCGCCCCTGCATTTGGCGTACGACCCGGCGCGGCTGGAGGTGCTGCGGGTGGAAGAGGGCCGCGTGACCACCCAGGACGGGGTGAAGGCGGTGACGGTCACCCACACGCCTGTGTTGGGGTGGATCACCCTTTCCTTCCCCGGAACCGCCACCGGCAGCACTACGCTGTGCAAGCTCACGGTGCGCCCGCGGGTGGCGGGGGAACTGCCGTTGGTCTTTGCCGGCCCGGTGGGCGGTATTACCAGCGAAAACGCCACGGTAGTGGCTGTACCGAAAGTTTTGGGCGGGCAACCATGAATTACCTTCGCGGTTCTCGCGGCTTTACCTTGGCGGAGCTGGTGATGGTGGCGGGGCTTTTGGCCATCCTCACCGCCATTGCTGTGCCCACGGCCCGCTTCATGACTCGTCGCGAGCAGGAGGCGGAGCTGAAGCTGGCGTTACGTCTCATGCGCAACGCCATTGACGAGTACAAACGCCTGGCAGATCAGGGTATGATCCAAGTGGATTTGGGTACCGAGGGTTACCCTAAGAGCTTGGAGGAGCTGGTGGAGGGTGTGGAAATCGTGGGGCAAAAGACCAAGCGCAAATTCTTGCGCCGCATTCCCGTGGATCCCATGACCGGCAAAGCGGAGTGGGGTTTGCGCTCGTACCAAGACGAGCCGGACTCCAGCTCGTGGGGAGGGCAAAACGTTTACGACGTGTACTCGCTGTCCGAGGCCACGGCCTTGGACGGCACTAAGTACAAGGACTGGTAGGTATGGTTAACGGCATAACGCAACGGGGCTTTACCCTTATTGAGCTCATCGTGGTGGTGACCATCATTGGTATTTTGGCCACCATTGCCGTGCCCGCCATGCGCAACGCCCCGATTCGTGCCAAAGAAGCGGCTCTGAAAGCCGACCTTTACACGCTTCGCTCCTGCATAGACCAGTTCCACGGGGACCGGGGCCGATGGCCCACATCCCTTGATGAGTTAGTGAGCATGGGGTACCTGCGCAAGGTGCCGGTGGACCCCATCACCGGCTCTGCAGACACCTGGGTGGTGGTGTACGCGGAAACCACAGGTGAGGAAACGGAGAGGGAGCAAGCGGCGGGTCCGGGTATCATTGACGTGCATTCCGGGGCGGAAGGGATTGCCCTGGACGGCACCCGCTACGCCGATTGGTGATGCACCGCCAGCGCGGTTTCACGATGGTGGCAGTGGTGGTGGCCATGGCGGTGATGGCCATCATGATGGGGGTGGCGGTGCAAACCGTCACCTTTCAAAGGCAAAGAGAAAAGGAAGAAGAGCTCATCTTTCGCGGCAACCAGTACGTAGAGGCCATTCGCCTGTTTCGTGCCCGTAACGGGCGCTTCCCCTTGACGCTTAAGGAATTGGAGGAAGCCAAACCGCGGGTCCTGCGGAAGGCGTGGTCTGATCCCATCACCGGGCAGAAGGACTGGGTGCCCGTCTTCTTGGGCGAAGAAGGTGCCGGTTTGGGGGGCTTAGGCATTGGCATCGCCTTGCCCACGCCACCGCCTGGTGAGTTGAGAAAAACCGACGCTCGGGGTCCCATCGTGGGTGTGCGTTCCCGCTCCTGCCAAGAATCCATCAAAATGTACGAAGGACGCACCCGCTACTGCGACTGGAAGTTCGTGTTTGACCCCAAGAAGTTCCAAGCTCCCACACCGGGGCAGCCGGGAGACAAAGCCCGCAGCTAAGACCGCGCTGGGGAGCCAAGGAGAGAGGCGAAAACATGGGGATTCGGCATGTTTTGGCTGTGCTGGTGGTGGCAGCGGGGGCCTTTTGTAACCTGCACCAAACGCGGTCCGGCTGGCATTGGGAAAAAGAACCCCTGCCTTTTTCTCAGCCCCACGCGGCGGTAGTGGAAGTGGACCAGCTTGCGCCTCCATCCCTGGGCTATTTCGCTTGGGTTTCGGGAGGACGCCTCACCTTCCGCTTTTCCCAATTGGGAGCCGGTGACCTCATCAAGATCAAAGCTTTAGCCCAAGGTGGCAGGTCCTCCTGGGATGTGCTTTTGGATGGAGAAAAACTTGCAACGCTGCGCTTTGGGGTGCATTTTACCGAAGCACGTCTCGTGCTTCCCCGCGCAGGCCACGTCCTGCAACTCCAACGATAGGGGAAAGCCCCGTGCCCTCTTCATTTTTCCCGAATCAAGCGGCAAAACGTTTTGGACCTTACCGGCGAAAAGTTGGGCAGCCTCTACCTGGTTTCCCCACGCCAGTTGGTGGGGCAGAGTCCCCCGTGGCTGGAGGTGGGTCTCGCCTGGGCGTGGGGGGTGCTGCTTTCGTTAGGGGCGGCCCGCTGGTTTAACGGGTAAGCCTGGCCGGTGCTTTCCTTGAGTGCGGCCGTTCCCGTAAGCCTTAAGCGTTACGGTCAGGTGGCAGCCGTTGGTGCCCTGTATCCCGCCACAACCCTTTGGCTTTCGGTGCTGGGGCCGCCGCTGCTCTGGGTGGGTTTGAGACTTCCGGGGATGGTTGTAGCTTAGTGGAAAGGCCAAGGTGGACGGAGGGTATGGCAGGACACTGCCCCACGCCTGGTGGCACTCCTAAAAGGGCCGGTAAGGCTTGCCCCGTGGCACCTGACTTTCCCCCCCCTTTCCCTTTACGCCGCGTGGCTAATCGTGACGCTCCCCCAAACTCCCATGGAGTGGGATGAAGTTCTTTTTGCGCGGGCGGTGCCCAAGCTAGACGTGGCGGGTCATGCCCCTCATCCCCCGGGGTATCCGGTCTACGTGGGGCTTGCCAAGGTGTTTGCTGCTTGAGGCGCAACCCCCATTCGTGCGCCGCAGCTGGCGTCAGTGGTGGGTGCCCTTTTGTCCCTTGGTGGGGTGGCGTGGCTTGCGGCGAAGGCTGGCCTTTCGCCCTTGGGAACGTTTTTGGTGTGCTGGTTTACGGCCAGCTCTCCGGTTTTGGCCTTTCCCGCCAATTTGGGGCTTTCGGACATGTTAGGGGCGAGTGTTGCCCTGGCTGCCTCGGTTATCTTGCTGGTTCTGGAGCAGCACCCCACTGTTTTCAGAGCCTTGACCAGTGGTGCGCTCACGGCGTTAGCCTGTGGCGTGCGCCCACAGGTTTTCTTGGTGCTGTTGCTCCCTTGGGCGCTTGTGGCCTTAAAGCTTTCGCGAAAGCGCCACCTGGTTTGGCTTTGGGCTTGTGTTTCTGGGTTTGGGGTGAGCCTTGCCCTGTGGCTGCCAGTGGTGCTCTTGACGGGGCCCAGCCGCTACCTTCGGGCGAGCAAACATTTGGCGGCATGGATGGGCGCCCACGAGTACCTGAGCCGTTTTCCTGCCAGGGAGCTGTCGGGGTATGTGACGGATTGGCTTATGCCACCTCACTGACGTGGCAAGCGTCAGCGCTTTTTTCTCTTTTTCACCTGCGTGGGGCATCGCGTGGAAAAAACGAAGCAACGCAATGTGTGAAAAGCAAAACTTGTCACGCGCGTGGGGGAGCGGGTCGCGCGGTTTTTCTCCCGCACCCATGGGCCACACCCGGTTGTTGTCGCCATCCTGGGTGGGCGTGTACACTTCCAGTTCCATGGGAGCAGGAAGTGCTGTGATTGTGGAACGCGTACCCACAGCCACCGCTGCGGTGGGGGTTTGGATGCAGGTGGGATCAGCGGTGGAACCCGGGGAGCAGGCGGGCATTACCCACCTTGTGGAGCATTTGCTCTTGCGCCGTTGCGGGGCGCGTACCCCCGAGGCCATTGCTCAGCTTATTGATTCCTTAGGTGGTCAGGTGGATGCCTTTACCACGCGAGAAGTGTGCGCGGTGACGGCCCACGTGCCTTCCAACCGTAAAGAGGAAGCTTTGGCGCTCTTGCTGGATGCGGTGTTTGCACCGCGGTTTGTCCCGGAAGATGTGGCGATCGAAAAGGGCGTGGTGGCGGCGGAGTTCGAGGTGATTCAAGACTCACCGGCAGAGGTGGCGGCGGAAAAGGCCCTCATGGCCTGCTGGGGGGCGCACCCGCTGGCGCGGCCAGTGCTGGGCTTTCGCGAAACCGTGGCAAACCTGCAGTGTGAGCACTTGCAGAGCTTCCACCGCCGTTTTTTTGGCCAGCAGCACGCCCTTCTGGTGGCGGTGGGGGATTGGGAAGAACCGCAGCTGGAGCGCCTTTGGACCTCGCTGCCAAAGGCGGAAGAGAGCGTGAAGACTTTAGAAGCTCCGGCTTTTGTGCCTCGTTTAGAGGTGGAGGAGAGGGCGGGCTTGGAGCAGGTGTACGTGCACCTGACGTTTCCGGGTTTAGCGGCCCGCGATGTGCGGTTACCCACCTTAGCGGTTTTGGATCAGCTCCTAGGTTCTGGCAACTCCAGCCGCCTGTTTCGCGAACTGCGGGACCACCTGGGCTTGGTGTATGAGGTGCAAAGCTCCCTTTATGCCACGGCTGCCGCTGGCGTTTTGGAGGTGAGTTTTGCTGCACCGGCCAGTCGAGCTACGCGAGCGTGGGACGCGTTTTTGGGGGTGCTGGAGGCGGTAAGCCGGGGACACATTGCACCCTGGGAAGTGGATTTGGCTAAGCAAGCCCTGTGCGCCTCGGTGGTTTTGGGGACCAGCTCCCCAGATGCCCTACTGGAAGCCCATGCCGGGGAGTTTTTGGCCCGGGGACGGCGGTTTTCCGGTGGGCGGGTGGAGGAGGAAATAAAGGCCGTGAGGCTTGAAGACGTGCAAAAGATGGCAAGCCAGCTTTTGTCCTTGGAGTGGCTTGCCGGTGCGGTGTGCGGACCCCCGGGGGGCTTGGGGATTCCCGAAAGCCTCCTGGCCAAGGTGGCGTGATGCCCGAGGTTTTGGTCCAAGTTTTGCCCCACGGCCAAGGCCTGCCCTTGCCCACCTACGCCACCCCTGGGGCAGCGGGCGCCGATGTGTGTGCCGCGGTGGAGGTGGATGTGGTGGTGCCACCGGGGGGCCGGGTGGCGATTCCCACGGGGCTGGTGGTAGCGGTGCCGGAGGGCTTTGAACTTCAGGTGCGACCACGCTCGGGGCTGGCACTGCGCCACGGGGTTACCGTTGCCAACGCTCCCGGGACCGTAGACAGCGACTATCGCGGCGAGGTGAAGGTGATCTTGGTGAACCTGGGGAACACCCCGTTTGTTGTGCGGCGAGGGGACCGCATTGCCCAGCTGGTGCTGGCGCCGGTGGTGCGCGCGCAGTTCACTCAAGCCGAAGAGCTTTCCGCCACCGCTCGCGGCGGGGGCGGCTTCGGTTCCACGGGGGTCTGAGTGCGGGTCCACGTTCTCGCTTCAGGCTCCGCGGGGAACGCCCTGGTGGTGGAAAGCAAGGAAGGGGCAGTGCTCTTTGACTGCGGTTTGGGCCCGCGGGTATTGGCTGCCCGGCTGCGGGCGGTGGGGGTGCACCCTGAGCAAATTCTGGCCTTGGTGCTGTCCCACGAGCACTCTGACCATGTGAAGGGTCTACCGCATTTCCAAAAGCGCTTCTCGGTGCCAATTCTAGCCACCGGGGGCACTTGGGACGCCTTGGGAGGTGTGGCTTGCGGTGGGGAACTACTGCATTTGGGCAGACCTTCGACGGTGGCGGGCCTTTCTGTGCTGCCTTTGCCCGCGTCGCACGACGCGGTGGAGCCTGCAGGATTTGTGGTGGAGGGTGGCGGGCTGCGGTTGGGGCTTTTAACTGACACCGGGGTCGTGACCGAGCTGCTCCTGGACCGCCTTGCCGGTTGCCACGCGCTTTTCCTGGAGACCAACCACGACCTGGATATGCTGCGCTTCGGCCCGTATCCGCCGGTTTTGAAGCAGCGCATTGCCTCGCGGCACGGCCACCTCTCCAACGCGCAAGCCCGAGATGCCTTGGGACGATTGGTGCACCCCGCCCTAAGGCAGGTGGTGGCGATGCACCTTTCCCGTGAAAACAACTGTCCGGCCCTGGTAGAGCAGGAGCTTGGGTGCGTGCTGCGCGGAGGCCACGTGAAGCTCGCCGTGGCTTCCCAAGAAGAACCACTGACGGTGCACCTGGAGGAGGGGGAGCCATGAAGGTGGAAGTGCGCATAAGCCTGAAACGGGACGTGTTAGACCCTCAGGGGGAAGCCATTCGCCGCGTGCTTACTCGCTTGGGGTACACCGAAGTGAGCGCGGTGCGGGTAGGCAAGCTCATGCTCCTGGACGTGGAAGGTGAGGAGCGCGAGCACGTGCGTGCCCGCGTAGAGGAGGCCTGCCGTGAGCTTTTGGCCAACCCCATCATTGAGGACTTTGAGGTGCGGGTGTTATGACGTGGCGGCGGCCGAAAATTGGCGTGGTGCGCTTCCCGGGTTCCAACCGCGATGCCGACGCCATGCGCGCGGTGGAGTTGTGCGGCGGCGAGGCGGTACCCGTTTGGCACGAGAGCGAAGACCTCCTGGGCGTCACGGGCGTACTCATCCCCGGGGGCTTTTCCTACGGTGACTACCTGCGGGCAGGGGCCATGGCGGCCCACTCCCCGGTGATGAAAGCGGTGCGTAAGCACGCGGAAGCTGGGGGGCCGGTGCTGGGTATCTGCAACGGGTTGCAAATTTTGCTGGAAGCGGGGCTTTTGCCTGGGGCCATGCTTCCCAATCGCAGCTTGCGCTTCATTCACAAAGAGGTCTTTTTGCGGGTGGAACGCGACGATACCCCGCTTTTGGGTAAGCTGCGCTGCGGCCAGGTGCTGAGGCTCCCCATTGCTCACAAGGAGGGGAACTGGTTTGCCCCGCCGGAGGTCTTCCAGGAGGTGGAAAGGCAAAGGCTGATAGCCTTGCGCTACTGCTCGGCGGAGGGGGAGGTGGCGGAAGCCTACAACCCTAACGGTGCTTTGGCAGCCGTGGCCGGCCTTACGAACCGTGAGGGCAATGTCCTGGGTATGATGCCGCACCCCGAGTGTCGAGTGGATCCCTTCCTGGGGGAGCCTTTTGGTAAACCGTTTATTGCCGCGCTGGTGGAGGTCTCATGAAGCGCTGGGACGATGGGGCGGAGCTTGCCGATGCTCTCGATCACGGTCTTTCTCCCCAGGAGTGGGAGCGCCTCCTCACCGCTTTGGGCCGCACCCCCAACCTTACAGAGCTGGGCATCTTCGCCGCCCTCTGGTCGGAGCATTGCTCGTATAAGTCCTCGCGGGTGCACCTGACAAACCTCCCCACCTCCGGCCCCCGGGTGGTGCAAGGGCCTGGGGAAAACGCTGGCGCAGTGGACATCGGCGAAGGGTGGGTGGCAGTTTTCAAGGTTGAGTCCCATAACCACCCTTCTTTCATCGAGCCGTACCAAGGGGCAGCCACGGGCGTGGGTGGCATCCTTCGGGATGTGTTCACCATGGGAGCACGACCGGTGATGCTCCTTGATTCCTTGCGTTTTGGGGAGCTTTCGCTGCCGCGTATGCGCTATTTGGTGGACGGCGTGGTACGGGGCATCGGCGATTACGGCAACTGCGTGGGTGTTCCCACCCTGGGCGGGGAAGTGGATTTTGATCCTGCTTACAACGGCAACATCCTGGTGAACGCCATGTGTGTGGGGGTGGCCCGCAAGGACAAGCTCTTCTTTGCCCGCGCCCAAGGAGCTGGAAACCGTGTGATTTACTTGGGCTCCAAGACCGGAAGGGACGGCATTCACGGCGCCACCATGGCCTCGGATACCTTCGATGAAACCGCGGAACAAAAACGACCCACCGTCCAGGTGGGGGATCCTTTTACCGAAAAGCTGCTCATCGAGGCGTGTCTGGAGCTGATGGAGAAAGGGCTGGTGGTGGCCATTCAGGACATGGGCGCCGCAGGGTTAACCTCCTCAGCGTTCGAGATGGCAGCCAGGGGTGGGTGCGGGCTGGAGTTGGATTTATCCCGGGTGCCCGTGCGTGCGGAGGGGATGACGCCCTACGAGCTTATGCTCTCGGAATCGCAAGAGCGCATGCTGCTCGTGGCGCGCCCGCAAGACGTGCAGGAGATCTTTGCCATTTGCCACCGCTGGGGCTTGGACGCCTGCGATATTGGCGAGGTGGTGGAAGGCCGCGAGGTGGTTGCCTACTGGAAGGGGGAACTGGCGTTTCGTTTGCCGGTGGCTCCCTTGGTGGATGCCGCTCCCCGCTACGAGCGCCCTTTCCAGCTGCCCCCCTCGCCCTCAGCGGTGACCCTGCCCAGCTTTTCTGGTCGCAATTTTAGCGAGGATTTGCGCAGGCTATTGGCATCGCCGCATTTGGGCAGCAAACGCGCCGTGTACCAGCAGTACGACCAAACGGTGGGGGCTGCCACGTTGGCGGGCCCGGGAGGGGAAGCCGCACTGGTGCTGGTGCCCGGCACTCGCATTGGTTTGGCAGCCACCACCGATTGCAACGCTTTCGCGTGTTCTCTGGATCCCTACGCCGGGGCCGCGCAGGCGGTGGTGGAGGCCTTGCGGAATCTGGCGTGCGTAGGAGCGGAACCGGTGGGTGTAACTGACTGCCTCAACTTCGGGTCACCGGAAAACCCGCAGGTCATGGGGCAATTTGTGGCTGCCGTTCAGGGCTTAGGCGATGCGTGTCGGGCTTTGGGTGTGCCGGTGGTCTCTGGCAACGTTTCGTTTTACAACGAAACCTCAGGCCAGGCCATCCTCCCCACGCCCACCGTGGGGATGGTGGGGGTCGTGCCTTGGGTTTTGCATCGCCCGCGCTTTACCCTTCGGGATGGTGATCTGGTGGCACTTCTCGGACCCGTGGTGGGGCAGCTCAATGGCTCCCGCTACCTGCAGCTGGTTTGGGACATAAAAGCGGGTGTCATTCCCCATCCCGATTACCAAGGGGAAAAAACAGCTGCCGAGCTGGTACGCTCCCTGGTACGTCTGGGGTTGGTAGCGGCGCGGGATATCTCCGACGGTGGTCTTGCGGTGATTTTGGCGGAAATGTGCGACGAAATTGGAGTGCGGGTTTCTATCCCCGGCGACGTTTCGCCTGCCAGCTTCTTGTTTGGGGAATGGGGCCCGCGGTACCTTTTGGCTTTCCCTGAGCGTTTCCAGGAAGCAGTAGCCGCGGCAGCTGAGGGGGTGCCGTTTCTCATCGTTGGCCGGGCGGAAGGTGACGCGCTGGTGGTGGTGCATGACGACGAGGAGCTGATTTGGCTTTCCCTTGTGGAACTTGCCCACCTGCGGGAACAGGGTTTGCGCTTTTTGGAAGAAACATGACCTTGGCCGAGGACCGTTTTCACGAAGAGTGCGGGGTGTGCGCGGTGGTGGGCCACCCCGATGCCGCCAACCTCGTTTACTTAGGGCTTTACGCCTTGCAGCACCGCGGCCAAGAGTCGGCGGGCATTGCCACCTGGGATGGGCAAGGGGTGCGGTCCCATCGCGCCATGGGGTACGTGGCGGACGTGTTTGACCGCAAGACCTTGGAGGGGTTACCGGGAGAGGTGGCCGTCGGGCACGTGCGGTACTCCACAGCAGGCGATTCGGCGCTCACCAACGCGCAACCCCTGGTGGTGAACACCCAGCACGGCCCTCTGGCTATTGCCCACAACGGCAACCTGGTGAACGCGGCAAGCTTGCGCCGTCGCTTGGAAGGGGAAGGGGCAATTTTCCAATCCACCTCTGACACCGAGGTCATCCTTCATTTGATGGCCCGGTGTCGGGCGCTTTCAGTGGAAGAGGCGTTACTTTTTGCCCTTTCCCAGGTGAAAGGCGCGTATTCCTTGGCGGTGCTGGCCCGGGAGCGGGTTTTGCTGGCTCGCGACCCCCTGGGCTTCCGGCCACTGCTTTTGGGCAGGCTGGATGGGGCATTGGTGGCGGCCTCGGAAAGTTGCGCCTTTGATTTGGTGGGGGCCGAACCCATCCGGGAAGTGGCTCCGGGAGAGGTCCTGGTTTTGGATCGGGGGGGCATTCGCCAAGTTCGGCCGGCCAGCCAGCCCCCTTACGCCCACTGCGTTTTTGAGCACGTGTACTTTGCCCGCCCTGATTCGCGGGTTTTTGGGGAGGACGTGGGCATCGTGCGCCAACGCTTGGGGGAAAGATTAGCGCTGGAGCAACCAGCGGAGGCTGATGTGGTGGTGGGGGTCCCAGACTCCGGCGTGCCGGCGGCCCTGGGGTACTCGCGTTTTTCGGGTTTACCTTTCGTGTTAGGTTTGGTGCGCAATCACTACGTGGGCCGCACGTTCATTGAACCCAAGCAAAGCATTCGGCACTTCGGGGTGAAGGTGAAACTCAACCCGGTACGGGCGCTCATAGCGGGCAAGCGCGTGGTTTTGGTGGACGATTCCATTGTGCGCGGCACCACCTCCCGCAAGATCGTCACCATGCTTAAGCAAGCCGGTGCGCGGGAGGTGCACCTGCGGATTTCCTCGCCTCCCACCATTGGGCCTTGTTTTTACGGCATTGACACCCCGGAGAGGCGGGAGCTCATTGCCTCTTCGGCTTCTGTGCAGGAAATTCGTCAGTACGTAGGCGCTGATACCTTGGGCTACCTATCCGAAGCCGGGATGCTTTCGTGCTTGGAGACACCCGCGGAAAACTTCTGCACGGCGTGCTTTTCCGGTAGGTATCCTCTCCTGGAAGAACAGCCCGAAACTTTGGCTAAGGCAAAGCGGTAAGCCTAGCCCTTTTGCCAGCAGGGAATGCGCCCTGTAGCTCAGCAGGAAAAAGTGGCGCCGGCCTCAGCTTCGTTCCTACCGTGGAGCCTCACTTGCAGGGATCACCACCAGGTGGTTCGGGGCAGCCCATATACTCACTCCAGTCCACCTGTCCCAGGGCAAACTCCGCATCGCCGGTGGTGTTATCTACCTTGGAGTAGTAGGCCAGGAAAAGAGCCCCAAGATCCCGCGCGTCACGACGGATCTGACAGCGTTGGTAGAGGGGATCGGCAGGATCCACGGAAACCTCCACCTGGCCAGCGGCAAGCGAACTAACCCCTAACTCCGGCAGCCCCCACTGCTGTAAAGACAACGCCTCGATTTCCCTCGTAACCTCGCGAATGAGAGTGCCGCCGGGGCCTAAAATACGCAACTTGACCTTGAGACGAACCGGGTTGGGGGAGAGGAGGGAGGAGAGGTTCACGACCCCGATGTTGGTGCGGAAACGGCTGTCTTGGCGAACCCCGGCAAGCACAGCCTTACCGGCTCCCCAAACCATGTATCCCAGGGGTGATGAGACGGAGGGCACCGTTTGCCCGTAGGTGCGGTTGGGATCGGCGTTGTTGTACGTGCGGGACGTCACAGCCAGTCTGGGTTCCGGATCAATCCCGCTGGGATCAGCGGCCATGATGAGCAGGAAGCCCTTTGTATTGTTACCCACCTGAGGAAATAAACTTCCCAAAACGTCGCTCACCAGCTCTGTGCCCCCGTCAGTCAAATTTAAATGCCCGGAGTACGTGGTATTGAATTGATTGTCCGTTTTTTCTTTGAAAAAGCGAAGCTGGATCGCCAGTGGTGATCCGCTTAAACTGCTGATGGCCACATCACTTACCCAGTCTGTCCCCACTTGCCCCCGATTTTTGGCCACCACTGGTATCAGGTGTACGTTTCCTACCAGCTGTGCCAAAACCGGAAGCGCTGATGCAAGCGTGAGACTTAAAGTCAGGAAGAATACTTTTTGTCTCATGATAGCCTCCCTACTCGAAACTCACTTTAGCGCCGTGACACCCGCCTGGCAAAGGGTTTGTATTCATCCATAACGTTTGCCACGCCTTGGTGGATTCGGAGAAAACCTGGATCGGGGTTTTGCGTTTCCTCGCGTGGTGGGGGAGCTTGCGGTTTCTAGGTCCAAGTCGGTGAAGAGGAGATCAAGGTTGTAGTTGATGCCCATGTCCTTTAGGGTGCGGCTTGCCCGCTCCGCGAAGGGGTTTTCCTTGGGCAAGCCGAAAGTAGGTCCAGAAGTGTTCGAGGCCGAAGGCGTGCAGGGCTTTTTCGATCTCCCTCGCAAAATCGGAAACGTTTCGGGCCCCTCTCCTGTGGGGCCGCCGGTTATCTGATGCGGGGGGCACGGCCACGAGCTCCCTGAGGCGGGGGGCACCCGCCACGCCCACCCGCCCTGAGGCCCCCCGCGCCCCCAACGCGCGCACCGGCAAAGCCGGATGCGCGCTCCACCCACCCGTGGCCGGCTTGGCCCCCCGCACCCCCATGGCGGTAGCTGCTGCGCGGCTTCCCCACAACCGGCCCAGGACCGAGGAGACGGTAAAAAATTTTCACCTCACGCCGCTCACCGCCTCTCCTTTGGGTGCCGGGCCTTGGAGAACGTAGGCAGGGGTTCAGGTAAGATGCGCAGCAGGAGGG
>CALHAH010000034.1 GCA_937934115.1 uncultured Thermoanaerobaculum sp. | reverse complement strand
GTGGGCTTTGTGCCCACAGCGCGCGATAACCCCAGCTACTTTGTACCGCTGCGCTTCTACCTTTCGCGCGTGTTCGTGGGTGAGGTTTCGCCTTGGCTCAACGTCCAGGTGGGCTGCGGGGAACCTTTTTTTGCGAACCCGCAGTCGGGGCTCCTGTACCCTCTGGCTTGGGGAGCATTGTTTTTGCCCCCCGAGCGTGCGGTGGGCCTGGAGGTAGGTCTCCACTTGATGCTTTTGGCTTTGGGTGTGGCGCGGCTTTCTCGGCATCTGGGTGGCACCCCGCTTAGTAGCTTGGCAGCAGCTTGGGGTGCGGCCCTTTCGGGACCGGTGCTTTCTGCCGCGGGGATGCTCAACAACCTCGACACCGCCGCTTGGTTGCCGTGGATGTGGGAGGCGGCGTTGGCTGGCCGTGCCAGGGTACTGGCTCTCACCGTAGCCGCCAGTTTTCTTGCAGCGGAACCAGTTTTGGCCCTGTTGGGGGCCGCAGGTGCCGTTTTCCTCCTCCCGCGCCGACCAAACGTTTGCGGGGTGGTCTTGGGGTTTGCCCTTTGCTCGGTGCAAGCTTTGCCGATGGCCTTTTGGATTGCCGGTGGCGACCGCGGGCCGGACAAGCCCCTGGAGGCAGTGGCTGCGGGCGGGGTGGCGCTGGCGGAACTCCCAGCTTTGGCAATCCCCGGCTACCCGCTGCCCTCGGTGGCGGTCCGCTTTTTGCCCGTTATTTCTGTGCCTTTCTGGTCGCTTTTGGCCTTGGTTTCGCTTCGCAAAGCAACGAGAGAGCGAGTGCGGTTAGCACTCTTGGCGGCGAGCTTCGTTTTTCTTGCGGTCCTCCCTGCCCTTCCCTGGGGCGACGCTCTATGGGCAGGTTTTTCTTTTGGCTTCGTTCGCCTTCCCGGGCGCTTCTTGATTCCGGGAGCAGTGGCTTTGGCAGCAGTGGCGGGTTCGGGGAAGCTGCCGCGGGGGCGTGCCTGGGTTTTTGTAGCTTTGGGTTTGGGGGCACTGGGAGCGGTGGTCTCGGAGAAACCCTGGTGGATGGTGGGGCAAGGGGTGCTGGCAGCTTTCGCTCCCTGGGGGATGGGGTGGGCCGCCGCCGGCTCCTTGGCCTTGGCCGTGTCTACCGTGCCCGTTTTGGAGCTTAGGACCTGGCAGCCGGAAGCTGTGTTTTGTGTGGATGCACAAAAGCCGGGCCGACTCTACCCGGCGGCAACGGACGTGAGGCAAATTCGCTGGGTACGGGAGCAAGGGCTCAGGGGGGAAGCATCAATGGCTTGGGGCTATTCGGTGCTCCTGGACGGGAGATCCCTGGCTCGCAGTTGTGCCCCTCTTGAAAACCGAACGTTGGCAGCTCATCTTGCCCAGGCGGATCGTGGCTTGACCCACGGATGGTGGTGGATTTCGGCTTTGGGGGCAAAGCGGATCCTTTCCCTCCATCCCCTTCCCGGGTATCGAGCTGTGTGTGCCGAGGAGGGGCTTTGGGTTTCCCATAACCCCACCGCGTTCCCCCTGTGGGAGGTTTGCCTTCGCCTTCCGGCTGAGGGTGAGATGCCCGAGCCAGCGGGCAGCGCCGTTTTACTCCAGCAAGCAAAGAGCTCGTGGTGGTTTCGTGTGCACGCACCGAAAGGAGGGGTTTTCCTTTGGCTTTTTGCGCCTGATCCTGGCTGGCACTTTCTGGTCAACGGCGAAAGGGTCCGGCCTTTACGCGGTGCGGGTATTCTGCAAGGCATTCCGTTGACGGTGGGGGATCAGGAGGTGCGGGTGCTGTACCGGCCGCCGGGCTTTCTGGTGGGGGGGGTCTTGAGCTTGGCGTCGCTTCTCCTTTTGGGGGTACTGTGGCGGCACTAGTGTGGGTGTTTTTTGTGGTTTCCGGGGCTTGCGCCCTGGCTTACCAAGTGGTTTGGGTGCGGGCTTTGGGTCTTTTGGTGGGGAATTCGTTATGGGCGGCGGTGGCGGTGGTGGCCGCGTACATGGGGGGAATGGCCCTGGGGAGCTACCTGGCTGGCCAATGGGCCCCGAGGGTGCGCAGACACCTGCGTCTCTACGCGGTTTGCGAGGCGGTGGCGGCCCTTTGGGCGTTGGCCACGCCGTGGGTGCTGCCGCTTTTGGCGCGCCTGGCCGCCGCGTTGGGCCCGGAGCTTTTCCGTTCCTGGGGCTTGCCGCTTATGGGGCGGTTCATCCTCAGCTGGCTGTTTTTGGCCCTGCCCACAGTGGCCCTAGGGGCTACCCTCCCCATCCTGGTTAGCCGCGTGGCCTATGGGCTTCTGGGGGGCACGGTGGCGCAGCTTTACGCCGCTAACACCTTAGGCGCGGTGGTGGGCACCGTAGGGGCAGGGTTTTTCGGTTTGCCGTTGTTGGGGGAGCAAGGGACCATGGCGGTAGCCGCCAGTTTAGGCTTACTCGTAGCCCTGGGCGCGTGGCTTTTGGAGCGCCGGCTGCCGCCGGCGCAAACCGTCATGCCCTCGCGCTTGGGCCGTCCCGGCTGGTACCTCCTTTACCCGTTTCTCTTTGGTTTTGTGGCGTTGAGCCTGGAGTTGGTTTGGACGCGGGTTTTGCTTTTGCATCTCGGCTCTCGGGTCTACGCCTTCGTGTTGGTTTTGGCCGTCTACCTTGCCGGTTTGGCTCTGGGTTCCCTGTTGGCGCGGCGCGTACTCCCCGCTGGCCGTCAGGCCCTTGCTTGGTGCCAGGCGTTTTTGGGCTTTTCTCTTTTGCTTCAAGTGCCCGTTCTCGTTAGATTTTCCGGAATCTTGTCCTTTCTTGGGGAAACCTTGAAACCGCGGGGGTTTTTGGGCTTAGAGCTGACCTTGGCATTGGCGGTGGCGGTACTTTTGGCTCTTCCCACGATTCTTTTTGGTGCCAGCTTTCCCCTGGCCGTGGAGGTGGTTCCCTCCGAGCGTTCGGGGGGTGCGCACACCGGCTTGGTGGCTGCCGCCAATACCCTGGGAGCCATCCTGGGGAGCCTTTTGGGGCCTTTGGTCTTGGTTCCCCTTTTGGGGACGCAGCAGCTGCTTCTGGTCTTTGCCGGCGGAGCTGCGGTCTTGGCGGTAACCCTTTGGCCTACCAGGAGCGTGCAGCTGGCTGGGGGGGTGCTTGTGGCCTTGGTTTTGGCGGTGGGGGCGGTGTTGCCGCGGGGGGCGGTGCTTTCGGCTGCTGGGGTGCTGCAGGATGGCCCAGTGGAGGAGATGGAGGAAAGCGCCGAAGGCACGGTGATCGTGCGCAGCGTGCACGACGCTCGCGGGGTTTGGCGGTCTTTGGAGATTAACGGTGTCAATGTAGCTGGCACTTCCCAGGAGCTTTGGGCCGTGCAAAGGCTGCAAGGGCATGTGCCGTTGCTTCTTCACCCCTATCCCAAGACCGTTTTGCACATTGGTTTTGGCTCAGGCGGCACAGCTTGGGCGGTGGCACAACACGACTCGGTGCAGCAAATCAAAGTGGCCGAGATTTCCCCCGCGGTGTTGCGCCTGGCCGACCGCCTTTTTCGGGACGTGAACCACGGGGTTTTGAGCGATCGCCGTGTGGGGGTTGTGCTCAACGATGGGCGCAACGTGCTTTTGGCCACGAGTGAGCGTTTCGACGTCATCCTCTCCGACTCCATTCATCCGGTTTTTGCTGGTAATTCCAGCCTTTACACCCGGGAGTACTTCGCGCTTTGCCGTGACCGTCTTAACCCTGGCGGTGTGGTTTCCATGTGGCTTCCGCTCTACTCTCTGCGTACCGATTCCTATTTGGCCATCCTGCGGGCCTTTTGGGAGGTTTTCCCCAACACGGTGGTTTGGTATAACCCAAACGTTGTCAATGAGTTCACCATAGTCACCGGAAGCCTTACCCCGCCACCGGTGCAGCTTCGCTGGGGGGCGTTAGCCGATGCTAACCTTCAGCCTTCCCTATGGGAGGCTGGGGTTCGTAGAGCTGAGGACCTGGCCGCCATGGTGCTTTTGGGACCGCAGGAGGTGGCGCAACTCGTGGCGGGGCACGCCCCCCACCGGGACGACTTCCCGGAAGTGGAGTACCTTTCAGGTCGCCTTTTGGATCGAGAGGGCTCGTGGTTAGTGAACTTTACCGTTCTTACCAATTCTCGTGTTATGACCAGCCCGTTTGCGTGGTTTCCCGGTGACTGGGACCAAGCCATGCGGCGACGCGATGCTGCCCTGGCTGCTCACCGCGCCGAGCTCGCCCGGCGGATGGCTTCGCGGTAAACGTTTACGAGCTCGTGTGCCGTGCGCTCCCAAGTGAACTGCTGGGCCCGGGCAAGCCCCTTTTCCCGAAGCTGGCGATGCTGGGAAGGGTTGGCTTGGAGGGCAAGGAGCGCGGCGAGCCAGGCTTTGGGGTCTTCCGGGGGCAGCAGAACGGCGGCTTCGCCGCAGACCTCCGGCAGGGAGCCGGCTTGAGCGGCCAACACCGGGCAGCCGCAAGCCATGGCTTCCAGGGCCGGCAGCCCAAAGCCTTCGTTTTTCGAGGGAAAGACCAAGGCCAGGGCGTTTTGGTAAAAATGCACCAACGTGGCGTCGTCCACCTGGGCGGCAAAGGATACTTTGCCTTCCAGCCCCTTTTCTCGCACCAGCCTTAAAAGCCGCGGTTCCCTGGCCACGGCTCCCAAAAGCTGCAAAGGCGGCAGGACGCCCGCTTCGGGCTGGGCGTAAACCTCGAGGATCACCTCCCAGTTTTTATGCTGCTCACCGCCTCCCACGCCCAAAACAAAGTCACAACGGGGGCTAGCGGTTGGTGCAAACCGTTCGTGCACGCCGTGCGGCACCACCACGGTCTTGGCTTTTAAATCTGGAAAGAGCTCAGCCATTTGCTTTTTGGCAAAAAGCGAGGGGGTGTGCACCACCGTTGCCCGCCTCAGGGAAGCCAAAGCCAGGGCTATTCTCTTCTTTTGCCACCAGGAAAGGCCGGTGGGGAAGAAAAACGGTGTGGCGTCGTGAAAGGTAGCAACCACCGGCACGGGAATTCCCGGAGGCACACCCCACGCTGGGAGGTGCAAGCAGGAAAACCCATACCGCCGGGCGGTAAAGGCCCACGCCAGACCGTCGCTCAAGAACGCACCGCGCCGAGGCCGGCGCAGCTTGAGGGTTTGAACGGACGACGGGTACCATGCAGCGGGGACGGAAGCATGGGCAGGTACGCACACCACCAACGACGCGGACGCCACCTTGGCAAGGGCCGGAACAAGATCCTGAACCATCCGGCCAAAGCCCCGGTGCGGGTCATAAAAAGCAGCACGAGCATCCAGGGCAAAACGCATGGGTTTAGCTTGGCACGAAAAGACAGGTGGGGACAATGCGTCTGAAGGTAGGGATTGACGGCAAGCCGCTGCTTCCCCCTAAGACCGGGGTTTCCCGCTACACCGAGGGGCTGCTGCGGGGTCTTGCGGCTTTGCCACCGGAGGAGCTAGAGGTAGTGGTGGTCTCTCCGGAAAAACGCACTCGCACTGCCCCTTGGGTCCTTTGGAACCTGCAGAAGGCCACGGGCCGCGGGTTTTCGGTTTTTCATTTTCCCTTTTACTACACCCCGCTTTTCCCCTCCTGCCCGGTTACCGTAGCTGTGCACGACGTGCTGGTGCTTTCTCACCCGCAGTGGTTCCCCAGGGCTCGGGGGAACAGCCTCCGCTGGCTTATTCCCACCGGCACCCAGCGGGCTGAGGCGGTTATCACGGGCACTTTTTGGACAGCCCAGGAAATCGTGCGCTGGTGCCGGGTACCGCCGCAGCGCGTTCGCATCATCCCTTACGGTGTGGACCGTGGCCTCTTCGCTCCCTGTGACGGGGCCCTCTTGCGCGAAGGACTTGGCGGCCTTGGCTTGCAACGCCCTTACCTGCTCATGGTTGGTGCCTTGGAGCCCCGGCGGGGGGTGGATACGCTCCTTGGGGCTTGGGAGATGCTCCGCCCGCGCTTTTCTGACCTGGAGCTGGTGCTGGCGGGTCCGGTGCGGGCCCCGGTACCTGCCCTGGCACAGCTGCCACCGGCCGTGCGGCTTTTAGGTTTTGTGGAAGACCGGCTGCTTCCACTGCTCTACGCCGGAGCCCAAGCGGTGGTTGCGCCTTCCCGGGGGGAAGGGTTCGACTTGCCGGTTTTGGAGGCTTTGGCCTGCGGTGCGTGCGTGGTGGCTTCGGACATTCCGGTGCATAGGGAAGTGTTTGCGGGAGCGGTCCGACTTTTCCCCACCGGGGAGGCGGAGGCCCTCGCGGCTGCCCTTACGGCGGTTTTGGAGGATGCAGAAGAGCGCCAGGAGCTGCGGGAGCGCGGGCTTTTGCTGGCGGCAGAGTTTTCCTGGGAAAAAGCCGCGCGCGAGCATCTCGCTTTATGGCGGGAGTTGGTGTGAAAGCCGCAGCTATTGTGATCAACCACAACGGCGGCGAGGACTTGGGCCGTTGCTTGGAAAGCCTTAGGCAGCAAACGGTGCCCCTGGGCGTGCTGCTGGTGGATTGTGCGTCCACGGACAGCTCCCGTCGGTGGGTGGAGGCGCCACCTCCGGAGGTGCAGGTTTTGGCTTTGGCCGAAAACCGAGGCTATACGGGCGGCGCCAACGCCGGGTTGGCCGCCCTTTCTGAGGGTGTGGAGGTGGTGGGTTTTTTCAACCCCGACTGCTTTCCACGCCCCGATTTCTTTGCGGTGTGTCTGGAACTGTTCAGGCAACGGCCCGAGATCGGCGGGATCGCACCCCGTCTTGTACGCGAAGGCGAGGACGTTTTGGACTCCTGCGGGCAGGTGCTCTCCCCTTGGGTTTTGATGGTGCAGGACCGCGGGTACGGTGCCCCCGCCGCCGGTCGCTTTTCCTTTCCAGAAAAAGTATTGGCTGCTTGTGGGGCGGGAATGGTGTACCGTCGCCAAGCCTTGGAGCGCGTCCGGGTGTTAGGTGAGGTTTTCCCGTCGGAGTTTTTTGCCTTTTGGGAGGACCTGGATTTGGGTTGGCGGGTGAGCGCTTCTGGGTACCACGTGCTCTACGAGCCGCGGGCGGTGGCGGTGCACCGGCGGGGAGCCACCGCCCAGAAGGGCAAGGGGCGCTTGCTCTTTCGCCGGCCGCCACCGTTGGCCGCCGGCTATCTCTTGAATCGTTGGGCCACGTTGGTGCGAAACCTCCACCCGCGGGACGCTTGGTGGCGGCTACCGCTGCTGGTAGCCTGGGATATGGCCATGGTGACGGCGTTGGTGGTGCGAAAACCGGCGGTGCTCCCGCACCTTCGCCTGCTTCCCAAAAGGCTCGCCTTGGCCTTTCGGCAACGGCAACTATGCAGGCAACGGCGGTTGCAGGAGATGCTTTCATGAGCTGGTGGTTTGCTCCGTGCGCTTTTGTTTTGGCTTTTTTGCTTTCCTTGTACCTCACGCCCTTGCTGCGGCAGGTAGCGCTGCGGGCGGGGGTGGTGGACCGCCCGGACGGCAAACTCAAGAAGCAAGCTGCGCCCGTGCCTTATTTGGGCGGGCTTGCCGTTTTTTTGGCGTACCTGTTGAGCTTGGGTTTGTTCGCGCAGTTCGATCGGCAGGTGCTGGCGGTGCTTTTGGCGGGGACACTTTCGCTGTTGGTGGGCTTAATAGACGACCTTGGCGCTTTGACCCCTCTTCCCAAGCTTTTGGGACTGGGGGTTGCGGTTTTTGCCTTGCTGCGGGCGGGTGTCCTCGTGGAGCTTGTCCGTCTCCCCTTCACCTTGCACTGGATTTTGGCGGTCTTTTGGCTTCTCTTGGTGGCCAACGCTGTGAACCTCGTGGATGTTATGGATGGGCTTGCCCCAGGTCTTTCTGCGCTGGCCGCCTTGGGTATGGGGGTGGTGGCCTTTTTTACCGGTCAAACGCTCTTGGCCATCCTTGCCGCCAGCTTGGCCGGCGGGTTGGTAGGTTTTCTCCCCGCCAACCTGGCCCCTGCCCGCATGTACCTGGGGGACGCGGGGAGTCTTTCGGTGGGGTTAACCCTGGGGGCCTTGGCGTTGGCGGTGCGGTGGAGCGAGGTTTCGCCAGCGGGTTTTTTGGCGCCCTTAGCTTTTTTGGCCTTGCCGCTTTCCGAGGTGGCTTATGTGACGCTGCTGCGGGCGCGGCAGGGCATCCCCTTTTGGAAAGGAAGCCCCGATCACTTTGCCCTCCGTTGGCGAGCCCTGCGGGGGGGAGACGTACAGGGCACCGTAGGGCGATGCTTTCTCGTGGCTTTGGTGTTCGTGGGGGTGGGCGTGAGCCTGGCCCTCACCACGTTCTTTGAGGTGAGCCTGGGAGCCTTTTTGGGGGTATGGCTTGTCTGGGCCCTCTGGCTTTTGCGTTTGAGCTTCGTGCCGGTGAAGTCATGAGGGTGGTCATCATTGGCGCTGGGCTTTCGGGCCTATCCGCGGCTTGGCACTTAGAGCAAGCCGGGGTAGAGGCCTTGGTTTTTGAGAAGGAGAAAGAACCGGGGGGCGCGTGCCGAACGATCCAGCGTGAAGGCTTTGCCTTTGACTACACCGGCCATTTGCTGCACCTGCGGCTGGGAGAAAGCCACGATATGCTGCGGCAACTGGGGCTTGGCACGTCCTTCCGGCGCCATAAGCGCCGCGCGGGAATTTTGCTTTCCGGCCGGGTAACGCCCTACCCCATCCAAATCCACACCGCCCATCTGCCCCGCGAAATCCGCCGGGATTGCCTTTTGGGTTTTGTTCGTGCTTGGGCACGGGGGCAGGAGGATGACGGGAGCTTTGGTTCTTGGGTGCTTTCCCGCTTTGGGGAGGGGTTTGCCCGCCACTTCTTCTTCCCTTACAACCGCAAGCTGTTCTGCACGGATCCCTTTGCTCTGACCACGGAGTGGGTAGGGCGTTACGTTCCGAGGCCAGATGTGGAGGAGGTGGTGGATGGGGCTCTGGGGCTTTTCCCCAAGTCCCGAGCCGTGGGTTACAACGCTTGGTTTTACTACCCACGAAGGGGGGGCATTGGTGTCTTGGCGGCCAGCTTGGCACGGAAGACCTCCAGGCTCTTTTTGCACTCGCCGGTGGTGGCTTTGGATCTCGGCCAACGGTACGTGGTGCTCACCAACGGCGAGAGGGTGAGCTTCGACGTGCTCATTGCCACCTGTCCTCTGCCGCAGCTGGTGACCATGGCGGGGCCGGTTCCGGAAGCGTTGCGGGATGAAGCCAAAAGACTTGCGGCGGTGGCGGTTTGGAACCTTAACCTGGCGGTGCGGGGTAAGGCCAGGCGCCGGGAGCACTGGATTTACTGCCCGGAAGAAGACTTGCCCTTTTATCGGGTGGGGTTTCCCTGCAACCACGGGGTTGTGGCACCGGCGGGCTTTCACACGGTTTCCGTAGAGGTGAGCGTGCCATCGGGAAGCACTCCCCCTGCGGGTTGGGAAGAGGCGTGCCTGGCGGCTTTGGAGCGCGTGGGCTTTTTGCCCGCCAGCAGGGACGTGGTGCTGTCCCACGTGGTGCGGGTGGACCCCGCGTACGTGATCTTCAACCGTGAGCGGCCGCAAACGGTGGCAGCTCTCCGTGACTTCTTCCGCCGGCACGGTGTGTTCCTTTGTGGTCGGTGGGCGGAGTGGAAGTACTCCACCATGGAGGATGCCCTGTGGGACGGGGCGACCGTGGCGCGCAAGGTGGTGCAAAGGTGAAGCTCAGGGTCATGCACGTTATCACCAAGCTGGAACTGGGGGGAGCCCAGCGCAATACCCTGGATACGGTGAAGATGCTCGATCGGCAGCAGTTTACGTTGGGGCTGGCGTGCGGGTTGGGCGGGGAGCTTTACCCGGAGGGGGAAAACCTTCCGGACACCACCTTTTTCCCAATCCCCCATTTGCTGCGCGAGGTGCGGCCCGGCCACGATTGGCGGGCTTTTTGGGAGTTGCGGGCGGCCATACGCGCTTTTGCTCCCCACATCGTACACACCCACTCTTCCAAAGCAGGGGTGCTGGGGCGATTGGCGGCCTTTCACGAGGGCGTGCCTGTGGTTATTCACTCGGTGCATGGCTTTGGCTTTGGCCCCCACCAGTGGCTGCCGGTGCGCACGGCTTTTTTAGCCATGGAAAGGCTGGTGGCTGCCAAGACCACAGCTTTCATAGCGGTTTCGCGGGAAAACCTTGAAACCGGGTTGCGCTTAGGCCTTTTTTCTCGCGAAAAGGCCACGGTCATTCGTTCGGGTATCGATCTGGGGACGTTTTCGCAAGCCGCTGACGGGGAAGCGCTGCGGGAGGAGCTCCATATCCCCCTGGAAGCGCCGGTGGTGCTTCAGGTGTCCTGCTTGAAGCCGCAAAAAGCGCCGGAGCGTTTTGTGGAACTGGCAGCGCGGGTAAGTCCTGCTTTTCCCCAAGCCCATTTCCTGCTGGTGGGGGACGGGGAGCTGCGGGAAGCCCTGGAGCGCTTGCGACAGCGCTTGGGCTTGGAGCAGCGGTTGCACTTCTTGGGTTGGCGCCGAGACGTTCCCCGTCTTTTGGCTACGGCTTGCGTAGTTACCCTCACCTCGCGCTTTGAGGGTTTGCCCCGGGTACTGGTGGAGGCCCGCTGTGCCGGGGTGCCGGTGGTGGCCATGGCGGTGGACGGCGTGGTGGAGGTGGTGCAGGAGGGAGTCAACGGTTTCTTGGTTCCCCCTGGTGATGTGGTAACCATGGCAGAACGGGTCGCTTTCTTGCTGGCCCATCCTGAGCTCGCCAGGACCATGGGTGCGGCGGGTACGCAAGGCCTGGAGGAGTTTTCGGTGGAGCGCATGGTTCGTGACCAGGAGGTCTTGTACCGTACACTTTGGACGCAAAGGGCTGGGTCATGAGTGAACTTCCCCCTTGGTTTTTCCCGGTCTTCGCCACCCTCCTTGGTTTGGTGGTGGGCTCCTTCCTTAACGTGATCATCCACCGCCTACCGCGTGGGGAGTCGCTTTCGTACCCCCCTTCCCATTGCCCCCGCTGCGGTGTGGCCATTTGCTGGTATGACAACGTGCCTGTGCTCTCCTACCTGCTGTTGCGAGGCCGCTGTCGCCATTGCCAAGGGCCGATCTCGCCCCGCTACCCTTTGGTGGAAGCGGCCACGGGTCTACTGTTTTTGGCAGCGGCCTTCAAGATGCCGCAGCTTTTGTGGGCTTTACATGCGGTGGTGCTCGCCAGCCTTTGTGTGGCCCTCGCCCTTATTGACCTGGAGCACATGATCCTGCCGGATGCTTTGACGCTGCCGGGTGTGGCCTTGGGTTTGCTATTGGCGGTGGTGGGCGGGCCCACGCCGCTTTTGCACGCAGCCATAGGCACCGTTTTGGGAGCTTCGCTGCCGCTGGCCATCATATGGGTGTACCGCTGGCTGCGGGGGGTGGAGGGGATGGGCTTGGGCGATGTGAAGCTCCTGGCAATGCTGGGGGCGTTTTTGGGCTGGCAGGGGATGTTGCTGACGTTGGCGCTGGCGGCGTTGGCGGGAGCGTTGGTGGGCGTGGGTTTGATTGTGGCCGGGAAGGGCTCACGCCAGACGGAGCTGCCTTTTGGTACGTTCCTTTGCGCGGCAGCGGTGGTAGTGCTGTTTGGCGGCGAAAAGGTGGCCGCTTTTTGGAGCTGGGGTCAGCCGTGAAGAGTTTGCCGGTGCGCCGGTTTGCCGAGGTGAGGGCGCTTTTGCTGGCGGTCATCGTGCTTTTGGTGCTGGGATGCCTTTTGCCCTTAGTTGGGCTCTACGTCATGGCCTTTGCTCCTCGGGAGGATGCCGATCCCCTCATGACCACAGCGGCGGCGGTAGCTGCCGCCATCCAGCAGGGCCAAATGTTGGTGGTGCCCGGCGGCAAGGTAGGTTTGGCTCTGTACCGCGGGGAGTCCCCGCTCTGGAAGGTAGGTCTGGTTCCCGATGCCCCCTACTGGCCCTACTCCAGCCGCCAGGGCTGGGAAGCAGCCGGGCGGCCTACGGTTGCCCAGGGGCAATGGCAAGGGCAAAAGCTACGGGTGGTGCTGTGGCCGGTGGGTGAGGATCGCCTCCTGCAGGTGGCAGCCCCATGGTCCAAAGAAAAAGGTCAGCCGTGGCTAGAGCTAACGCTGTTGCTTTCTCTGGTATTGGCTTTGGCAGGAGGGGGGCTGGCCTGGTTTTTGGTAAGGCGGGGGCTTTCTCCCTACGGGGAGCTTTTGGACGAAGCCAGGAGGTTTGCGGGTAAAACCGCAGGCGGCCCCGAGGACGTTTTCTTGGTGAGCACCTTTCGCCAAGCCGTAAGCCGGGTGGCGGAGCAAGAGCGAGAGCTGGCGGCGCGTGCCCAGGAGCTTGCGGAGCTTTCTGCGGGCCTTGCCCACGAGCTGCGCAACAACCTCTCGGTCATGGAAGGCTACTTGCGCTTGGCGAGGGAAAACCCGCATGAGCTTCCCCGTTACGTGCAGGCTTTGGCAGCGGAGGTGCAAGCGCAAAGGGAGTTTTTGGAAAGGTTTATGACCTTTGTGCGCCCCGTGGCCACGCAAAAGGTGGTTTTCCGCATAGGCCCTCTTGTGGAGCAGTTGATCTCGCGGTTGGATTCGGCTTTTCCCCAGGTGAAATTGGACAGTCACGGAGACGCCGAGCTTGCGGCCGATCCCACGGCCGTGCGCGTGGTCCTGGAAAACCTCCTGCGCAACGCCTGTGAGGCCGCCGCTCGCCAGGCAGAGGGGTGGGTGAAGGCTACCGTCAAGGCCGAGGCCCGGCAGGTGCACGTGGTGGTGGAAGACAACGGTCCAGGGATTGCCGAAGAGCAACGCTCCACCCTCTTCGAGCCTTTTGTTTCCCAAAAGCCCACAGGTGGCATTGGCTTAGCTTTGGCACGACGCTTGGCGCGCGCCATGGGAGGAGAGGTGGAGTTGGTGTCGGCTGGTTCGCCCACGACGTTTGTGGCTCGCTTCCCCCAGGAGACACCCCAATGATGGGCCCGGTGTTGGTGGTGGAGGATCGCGAGCAGCTGGCGGCCATGTTGGCTGAGACCCTCACCCGCGAAGGGTACGGTGTGGAAGTGTTGTTGCGCGGGGATGAGGCCGTTGCCCGCATTGCCGATGGCCCTACGCTTCTGGCGGTGATTACCGATTTGAAGCTTCCCGGGGCTGATGGGTTGGAGGTGCTGCAGGCGGCGCGCCGGCGGGACCCGCAACTACCGGTTTTCCTCATTACAGCCTTCGCCTCCGTGGAAACTGCGGTGCAGGCACTGAAAATGGGGGCTCGGGATTACTTCCCCAAGCCCTTGGAAATGGCCCGCCTGCTGGTGGCCCTGCGGTCAGCGGCCAGCGCCCGCGGCCAGCTCTTGGCCCTGGAGCCGGCACCGGGGGCGCCCACGTTGGTGGGTGAAAGCCCTAACTTCTTGGCCGCCTTGGAAGCGCTGCGCCGGGTGGCGCCCACCGAAGCCTCGGTGCTGCTTTTGGGGGAATCGGGAACGGGTAAGGAGCTCTTTGCCCGCTCTCTACATGCCTTTTCTCCGCGGCGGCAAGGGCCTTTTGTGGCCTTTGCTTGTGCTGCAGTTCCGGAAACCCTTTTGGAGGCTGAGCTTTTTGGTTACGAGCGGGGGGCTTTCACGGGTGCCACCGCCCGGCATGTGGGCCGATTTGAGCAGGCGTCCGGTGGCACGCTTTTTTTGGACGAAATTGGAGAAATTGGTTCCGGGGTTCAGGTCAAGTTGTTGCGAGCTTTGGAGGAGCGACGCATCAGTCGGCTGGGTGGTAGCGGTGAGGTAAGCGTGGATGTGCGCTTGGTGGCAGCCACCAACCGGGATTTGGCTTCCGATGTGGTGCGGGGGAGCTTCCGTGCCGACCTTTACCACCGCCTCAACGTGTTCCCCATCACCCTTCCCCCATTGCGGGAGCGTCGGCGCGACATTCCGGCTTTGGCGCTGCACCTACTTTCTCGGGCCAGCGCCAAGAACGGCCTGCCCTTGCCCCTTCTGCGCCCATCGGCGCTGGGAGCTTTGGTGCTTCCCCCGTGGCCTGGGAACATCCGGGAGCTGGCCAACCACATGGAAAGGGTGGCGATTCTCTCCGCGGGCGAACGGGTGGGACCGGAAGAGCTGCAGCTTTCCCGGGAGATTCTGCGGGAGGGCTGGGAACAAAAGGATGTGCGGGCGCTGGCCTTGGAGTTTGCCGGTGAAGAGGGGGGGGAGCTGGCGCGCTACGTGCGTGCGTAGGCCCAAGCCTGCTGAACGGCAAAGGCCAAATCCCCGTCTTGCTCGGGAAACACCGCTTTGAGATCCAAAAGCAGCTTCCCCTGCTCCTGCCGGGCGATAACCGGCGGCTGGCCCAAGCGCAGGGCGCGCGCCACCGCGGGCACATCGGGCAAGGCCACGCCCCAGGAGGCCAGCCCCTGACCTGGGGTGGTTCCGCCCCCCAACACCGCGTGGCTAGGCACTGCCACCGCTGGAAGTCCCTGGGCCTGTAACCGGCGGGCCAGCCGGCGAGCCCGCCGACAGAGCTGAGCTAGGTCCTGGGAAAGCAAGCGGTAAAGGGGGACGCGGTGCCCATCGCCGCTCAAGTAACAGTCCAGTGTGGCGGCCAACCCCACCAGCGTCGCCTTATCTGGGCGCAAAGCGCGACGGAGGGGGTGTTGCCGCAGGGGGGCCAAGGCTTCCTTGCGGCCTACCAAGATACCCGCTTGGGGCCCGCCCAGGAGCTTGTCGCCGGAAAAGAGCACCACGTCGGCGCCGGCGGCCAAAAGTTCTTGCACCGTACGTTCGTTCCGGAGCCCGTAGGGGCGGAGATCCTGGTGGCAGCCGGAGCCTTGGTCCACCCAAAACGCCACTCCTTTCTCGTGGGCGAGCCTGCCCAGGCTTTCAGGGTCAGGGTTGGTGACAAAGCCGGTCATGGCAAAGTTGGAGCGGTGTACCTGGAGAATGGCGGCGGTTTCCCCGGTCAAGGCTTTGCGGTAGTCGGAAAGGTGCGTGCGGTTGGTGCACCCCACCTCCACCAGCTTGGCCCCAGCTTCCGCCATGATTTCCGGAAGTCGGAAGGAGCCGCCGATTTCGATGAGCTCCCCGCGGGAAACCACCACTTCTTTGCCGCGGGCGTGGGCGGCAAGCAACAGCAGGAGAGCTGCGGCGTTGTTGGTGACCACTAGAGCGTCTTCAGCGCCAAAGTAACGCCGTAGCTTGTCGCGCACCGGTGCCAGCCTTTCCCCCCGTTGGCCGCTTTCCAAATCCAGCTCCAAAGCCAGATACCCCCCAACATCTACGGGCAGACGCGGGCTACGGCCTAAGTTGGTGTGGATCAAAACCCCGGTGGCGTTGATAACGCCGGGGTAAGAAGGGCGGGTCAGGGGAACGAGCTTTTCCTGCAGCTGGGCGATGAGCTCCTTTTTTTCGGGGAAAGCTCTTCCGGCGGCGCGCAGGTGGGCCAAGTGATCGCGGATGACCCCTTTGACCGTTTCTCGGCCAAGACGGGAAACCAACTCGCTAAGCTCGGCGAGAAGCTCGTGGACTGCCGGTGGGCGCCCGCTCATGGCGGCATTGTACGCGGTGTAAGCTATCCCTGTGGACGTACCGCTGGACGATTTGGAGAAAAAGCTGGAGCTTTTGGCTCGCAAGTGGGAGCGTTACTTTACGGGGGACCGCGACGTGCCCATTCCTCCCGAGCGGGAACGGCAAGCCCTGGCCCATCAGTTGCAGGTCATTTCGCGGATGGAGGGCCTGCCCACCGCTGTGCGTTTTCGCTTGGAAGGTCTCCTCCACCGTTTTTCCACCTACTCCCAGCTTTGGGATCGGCAGCTGCGGGCGAAGTTCGAAGCCCGGCGGGTAGCCGACGCTTCGGCGGCGGCATCCGTAAAGTCAGGGGATGAGCTGGACCGTTTGTACCGGGACTACGTGGAGGCCATGGAGCGGGCGGGCAAGAGGCCGGCTTGGGACAGGGAAGGGCTCCGGCGGTTTTTGGATGGCCAAAAACGGAGGCTAGAAGAACAAGGGTTTGAGGTGCATGGGTTTTCGTTGGTAGCCAGTGGTGGTGGGGTTACGCTTAAAGCCAAAGCCCGTAAGAAAAAGGAGGGCTCATGAAAAAG
The DNA here is from genome assembly GCA_937934115.1 of uncultured Thermoanaerobaculum sp. Lineage (GTDB taxonomy): Bacteria > Acidobacteriota > Thermoanaerobaculia > Thermoanaerobaculales > Thermoanaerobaculaceae > Thermoanaerobaculum. The sequence continues at coordinate 527 of CALHAH010000034.1, read as the reverse complement.
GTTTTGTGCTTGGCCTTAGTGCTTTGGGTGGCAGAGAGTGGGGCAGCGGTCTTTGAACGGTTTCTGGACCCCAACGTGCCTCGGGATCGCGCTGTTCTCAACTACCTGCAGCTGGAAAAGCAGGGAAAAGCCAAAAGCAACGATTTTGCGGAGCTGGCGGTGTTGTTGGTGGAAAAGGGGTTTCCTCACGACGGGGAAACCTACCTCCGGAAGGCTCTTAAGCTGGACAAGAAAAACGTGGAGGCCCGGTACCGCTTGGGGTTGCTATTGCAGCGGCTGGGTCGCCATGGGGCTGCCGCCCGGGAGTACAAAAGGGTTATCAAAGCGAGGCCGGGTTTTGCTGAAGCGCAGTTTATGCGGGGCCTGGCTTTGGAGCGCAGCGGGCATCGGCGGGCGGCGGTCAAGGCCTACGCCAAAGCGTACAAGCACAACCCGGCGCTGGCGGATCCGGCAAAAAACCCCTTGGTGTTGGACTCCAAGCTGCAGCCGCAAGCGCAGCTTTTGCGCTACCAACGGGAGGTGACCAG
>CALHAH010000033.1 GCA_937934115.1 uncultured Thermoanaerobaculum sp. | reverse complement strand
TTGCTTGGCGAGGCACCCGGCGTGCCTCAGCGGCATTGCCCCATCCCGCACCGCGCCAAAGCGTCTGCGCCTGGTGGTGGGTGCCAAGGGTGATGCAATACGCACGCAGTTGGGTGTAATCGTACCTTTTTAGACGGTTGCATCGGCGATGGTGGCGGATGGGATCCTAGGGCGTCACGGGGAATCCCCCTTGAGGTCAAACCATCGTTTACCATACAGACCGCCTCTGCCCGCTCATTAACGTACGCAGCGGGGATGGAAACAGATGGCGCAGGGCGCTGCTGTAGGCCTTGCGGGCCTGAAAACGCCGGTCCACCGCCTAGGGGATACGGGTGATTTTGCGCTGCTCGGGGAGATGGGGGAAGGGGATTGAGCCGCGTGTGAGATACGTCGCGGTGAAAGAGGGCTTGCTCGCACGCCTTTGATGTTCCAAAACGCTGGCCACAAAGGGATCGCGCAAGAAAGCAAAAAACGAAAAAGACCCATGCGTGACAGTAGCGGTCAAATACTGCCCCAAGCTGGTTGTTTGCCGGCGGGCCGCCTCCCCGCGGGCATGTTTGGGGGTGAAGAAGCGCACCAGGCTCACCGGCCCGCGTTGGCGCTCCTGTGCCAGCAAGTGGCGCAAGGTCTTTTTCCCGCCCAAGGCCGGCGCGCGGCGCCTGACCTCATCGTCGAAAACATCTCGAAGGCGCGTGCAAAAGAAAAGCGGCCAGGTGGAGCCTTTGAATTTGGGCGCGTCCAGCCTGCCGCGAATGATGCCCACCGCATCCCATAGCCAAGTTTCGAGGGTTTGCACGTTCTTCGTGAAGGGTTACGCGTTTTTTTCCGGAAGATAGGCTAAAGACCTTCTGTACTTTGCGGTTACAGAGGCAAAACCCAGGAGAGCGCCTAATCATGGAAAGGTTTTCTGGCGCCCGAAGCGCAAGCCGCGAGGGCCTTTTGCGCTCTGCTCAGCCTTTTTTGCCCTCGCAAGTAACATGCTTTCTTTTGTTGGGTCAATTTGGAGGCAGCTTGCGGTTGCCCAGGAAGTGTGAACTCGGTGCGGTGCGGGGTATAGAATAGTGATGAAAGCACCGGAGGTGGGTATGGCGAAGTTTACTTTGGATGTGAACGGTGAAAAGAGGACGGTGGAGGTGGCTGCGGATACGCCGCTTTTGTGGGTGTTGCGGGATCATTTGCAGCTTACCGGCACCAAGTACGGGTGCGGGGTGGGGCTTTGCGGGTCGTGCACGGTTTTGGTGAACGGGGAAGCGGAGCGCAGCTGCAGCCTGCCGGTTTCCCAGGTGGTGGGGAAGAACATCCTCACGGTGGAGGGTCTTGGCGGGCATCACCCGGTGCAGGAGGCTTTCGTGGCTGAGGATGTGCCGCAGTGTGGGTACTGCCAGTCGGGGCAGGTGATGCAAGCGGTGGCCCTTCTGTCCGCAAAACCCAAACCCACTGCGGAGCAGATAGCCGCGGCCATGGGGGACGTGCTTTGCCGCTGTGGGACTTACGACCGCATTGCCAGGGCCATTGCCCGGGTGGCCAGGAGGTGAGGGATGGAAGGCCAAGGTCTCAATCGGCGCGAGCTTTTGAACCTTTCGCTTTTGGTGGGAGGCGGGTTGGTGTTGGGAAGGGTTTGGCCCTCGGGAGCGGCGGAGGCCCCCACCGCCTTGCAGCCTAACCCATTTGTGCGGGTGGGGGCGGATGGTCGCGTCACCATTTGGGTGAACAAGTCGGAAATGGGTCAAGGGGTCCTCACGGGCCTTGCGCAAATCATTGCCGATGAGCTGGGAGCGGATTGGAGCCAGGTGGAGGCGGTGCAGGCGGATGCCGACCCCAAATTTGGGAACCAAAACACCGGTGGCTCCACGGCGGTGCGCACGCAGTTTGAGGAGTTGCGCCAGGCCGGTGCGGCGGCGCGGGAAATGTTGGTGCGGGCGGCAGCGCAGCGGTGGGGGGTGCCGGCGGAAAGGCTTTTCGCCAAAGGGGGTAAGGTGCACGATCCCAAAACCGGCGCGAGCCTGGCCTTCATGGAACTGGTGGCGGAGGCGGCGCGCGTGCCCGTGCCGCAAAACCCGCCGCTGAAGAGTCCTAAAGACTTCGACTTCATTGGCAAGCCTATGCCGCGGCTGGATGCGCGTGGGAAGGTCACGGGAAAGGCGGTTTTTGGCAGCGATGTGCGGCTTGCGGGGATGTTGTACGCGGTGGTGGCGCGGCCCGAGGTTTTTGGGGCCAAGCTGGTGAGTTTCGACGAAAAACCGGCATTGCAGGTGGAGGGGGTGGTGAAGGTGGTGCCGGTGAGCTCCGGGGTGGCGGTGGTGGCCCGGGATACCTGGGCGGCCCTGAAGGGCCGCGCGGCACTCAAGGTGGTTTGGGAACCTGGGGAAAACGCCAGCTTCTCCACCAAGGCGTTGCTGGGGGCCATGGAGGAGGCAGCCGCCAAGCCGGGGAAGGAAGCTCTACGACACGGCCAGGGCTTTGTACTGCCGGCGGGGGCGCGCCGGGTAGAGGCACGGTTTTCCCTGCCGTTTTTAGCCCATGCCCCTATGGAGCCGCAAAACGCCACCGCGTGGTTCCACGATGGGGGTTTGGAGGTTTGGGCCCCCACCCAGGTGCCCATGCCAGCGCGGCAAGAAGCCGCCCGAGTGGCTGGTTTGCCCGTGGAAAAGGTAACCCTGCACGTGCCTTTTTTGGGTGGTGGCTTTGGGCGGCGACTGGCCTCGGATTTCGTGGCTGAAGCGGTGGAGGTGGCCAGGCATTTCACGGTGCCGGTGCAGCTTTTATGGACGCGAGAAGACGACATGACCCACGATTTTTACCGGCCGCCTTCGGTGCACCAGCTGGAAGCTGCCGTGGCAGGCAAGCAAATCCTCTCTTGGCGGCACCACCAGGTGACCTGCTCCATTGGCCAACAGCGCAACCCTGCGCGCGCGGGGCAGGTGGATCGCGCTGCCTTAGAAGGTGCTGAGCCACCCTACGCCTTCCCCAGCTGGCTTGTGGAGCAAACCCTGCTACCGGTGCCGGTGCCGCTGGGGGCGTGGCGGTCGGTGTACGCTTCGCAAAACCCTTTTGCCTCCGAGCACTTTTTTGATTTGGTGGCACGGGAGTTGGGCGAAGATCCCCTGCAGCTGCGGCGCAAGCTTCTCCCCGAGGGGCCGCTGAAGGCAGCGTTGCGCTTGGCCGGGGAAAAGGCGGGCTGGGGTACGGCCTTACCCGCTGGGTGGGGGCGGGGTGTGGCCTGCTGCAGCTCTTTTGGTTCTCACGTGGCGGAGGTGGCGGAGGTTTCGCTGCACAAGGGCAAGCTCAAGGTGGAGCGGGTGGTGGTGGCCGTGCACTGCGGGCGGGTGATCAACCCGCGCCTGGTGGAGCAGCAAATGGTAAGCGCTGTGGTTTTTGGCCTGTCGGCGTTTTTGCGCGGCCGCATTACCGTGGAAGGTGGTAAGGTCCTGGAGACCAACTTTGACCGCTACGAGCCGCTGCGCTTTTCCGAGATGCCGAAAGTGGAGGTTTACACGGTGCCCAGTGAGGAACCGCCCGGTGGGGTAGGGGAGCCGGGGGTGCCGCCTTTGGCCCCGGCGGTGGCCAACGCCGTTCTCGCGGCCACAGGAAAGGCTGTTCACCGCCTTCCTTGGGAGGCGTAGGGTGGCGTGAGGCCCACGGTTACGCTTTGCGTTGCCGGCGGATTTAAAAAAGCAAGGGGAAGCGTATGGACGCAAACGTTCGAAGGCCGATTTTAGCCACGGGTGTTTTTCGGACGGCCTAGGCACGTGCTTTTCTGCCAAAAAGCCAAGGTGACGGGGCGGAGAAGCTGAGCGGCCTTTTACGGACGCAGGGGTGGGAGCGCAGCTTCCTGAAAGGCTGCCGGTGGCCGGAGGATGGGGGTGCGGGGACGGTAGAGGGTGTCCCGCTCCACGGGGGTACGACGGGCCTCGCGGATGAGCCGTTCCAGCTCCGCCCGCGGCATGCCCTTGCCCGCCTGCCCGCCGGCGGCGTACGTGATGCGCTCGTCCACCACCGTGCCGTCCAAATCGTTGGCACCAAAATGAAGCGCCACTTGGGCCGTCTTGGCTCCGAGCATGATCCAGTAGGCCTTGATGTGGGGGATGTTGTCCAGCAAAAGCCGCGCTAGAGCGATCGTTTGCAGGTCCAGCTTGCCGGTGGGGCCGGGAAGATGGCTGAGGCGGGTGTTGGCGGGGTGGAAAGCTAAGGGGATGAAGCACTGGAAACCACCGGTTTCGTCTTGCAGCTCCCGCAGCTTCAGCAAATGGTCCACACGGTGCTCGGGCTTTTCCACATGGCCGTAAAGCATGGTGCAGTTGGACTTAAGCCCCAAGGAGTGGACGATGCGCGCCACTTCCAACCAACGTTCGCCCGAAGTTTTATGGTCACAAATTTGGGCGCGCACCTCCGGGGCAAAGATTTCGGCGCCACCCCCAGGGCAGGAGTCCAGCCCCGCTTCTTTCAAGCGCAGGACCACCTCTTCCACGGGCAGCTTGGCCCGCTGGGCGAGGAAGTCCAACTCCACCATGGTGAGCGCCTTGATATGGATCCAGGGGAAACGAGCCTTCAAAGCGCGGAACAGCTCCTCGTAGTACGCTACCCCCAGCTTAGGGTGCAGACCCCCCACGATGTGGAGCTCGGTGACAGACTCGTCCACGTCAGCGGCGGCCACCTCCACCGCTTGCTCTACCGAGTAGGTCCAGCCGCGTGTGCCTCCGTACTTTTCGGCAAAGGCGCAGAGGGCACAGGAAGCCACGCACACGTTGGTGGGGTTTAAGTGACGGTTGACGTTGTAGTACGTGATGTCGCCGTGGATCTTTTCCCGAACGAAGTTAGCCAAGCGCCCTACCCCCAAGAGGTCAAAGGTGGTGGCAAGCACGAACCCGTCCTCAAAGGAAAGGCGCTTGCCGGCCACAACCTTGTGGCCAATGGGCTCTAAGCGTGGGTCTTGAAAACGAAACACAATTCCCCCCAACGACTGTAACTTTACCACGCCATGCCCGAGAGGCGTTTACTTTTTCTCGTGGGCGTGTCCGAACTTCACAATCATCACCGGACAGGGCGCCAGGTACATAACGCGGCGTGTCACCGAACCCAAAATGGCCTGTTGCAAGCCGGAGGTGCCGTGAGTAGCCATGATGATGAGGTCGCAGGCATTTTCCTCGGCAAAGCGGGCGATGGCTGGGGCGGGTTTGCCACGCACCACCGCCACCTCCACCGCCAAATCCTTGGGTAGCGTATCCCGCACGTCTTCCAAACTGGCCTGGGCCGCTTCCCGCAGGTGCCGGTAGTAGTCGGCCCAAGGCAGCTGCAAGGAAAGGATGTCAGGGTTGGGGAAGGAGTCGTCCACTACCGATAGCAGCGTGAGCTTGGCGTGGCATACGCCAGCAAGCTCCGCCCCTATGCTGACGGGCTGCGTGGCCATGTCGTTGCAATCCAAAGGAACCAAGATATGCCGAAACACCAACACCTCCTTTTGCTGGTTCTATGATAACGCGTCTATCCTGCGCGCAGGTGAAGCAAAGCCTCCCGCACGTCTGGGTTTTGGGGATCGTACTTGAGGATGTTCTCCAGGCAGCGTCGTTGTTTTTCGGTATCTCCGCGCAACGCCCAGTAGTTGGCCAAGGCCAGCCACGCTGGGGTGAACGTGGGCGCCATTTCCAAGGCCTGCTTGAGGTGGGCCAAGGCCCGCTGCCGCCACAGGGGGTTGGCCACCTCCACCTCGGCGAGGCGCACGAGAGACTCAGGATCGGGGACCACGCTTACCGCGCGGCTCAAAAGTCGCACCGCTTGCCGCTCGTCACCCCCTTGCGCCAAGATGGCCAAAGCTTGCTCCTTTTCCCGCTGGGCTTGCTCCAGCTCCCCTTCGGTGGGTTCGCGGTCAGTTTCCATGGCGGGAAGCCCCCCTTCCCGGGCAATGCGCGCTAAGCGCTCGCGTAGTTGAGGGTTTGCAGGTGGAAAAAGGGGCTTTTCGCTCTTGGTGGGCCCCGGCTCCACGGGCGTGAGCAGCCCAGCGCAGGCAAGGCCGGCAAAAGCCCTGGCAATACTTTGCGCTTCCGCTGGAAGAAGACTTTGCGCTTGCGCCAGCGTCAGGGGGCTGTGCAGCCGATCCCAGAGAAATCTCTCAAGGGGTGCGAGAGACAGGTTCGGCGCCAAGCTTGCGGTTGCGCGTTTGAAGACCCGCTGGGGTCCCAAGAGTTCCAAAACTGGCGAAATGTCTGCAGCGCGCCTCAAGGCCTCCAGGATGACCCAAGTCACGGGGACAGCCCTGGGCAACGGCGACGCCGGCGCCGCGCCTACCCGGTACTCTCCTGCGGTGCTGACCAAGCGCGCCAGCGCCAGCGAGGGTAATACGCTTGCCTCTGCGGGATCCACACCGGGTTTGAGTTGCTCCTCCGGATGCGACGAGGCAAACCCCGTGAGGGTGCCTGCGGCCAACTCATACGTGCGGGTAACACCGGCACTTGTGAACTGGAGAACGCCTGGCTGGCCCTGGGCGGTGCGTTGCAGGAGAAGGGGAGCTTGTCCCATCCGGAAGTTTTCAGCAAAAGTCGCCACGGCACGTATTCTAAGTGTGTGGCCCGCAAGCGGCAACGCGCCAGTGCTACACTTTTGCGCCGGTTGGGCAAGGGAGGGAGAGGTGGTTCGAACCCGCATTGCACCGTCACCTACGGGGGATCCCCACGTGGGAACCGCCTACGTGGCGCTTTTCAACTACGCTTGGGCCAAGAAAAACGGCGGCCAATTTATCCTCCGCATTGAGGACACCGACCGCGAGCGTTCCAGTGAAGCTTCGGAAGAGATGATTTTTGCTTCGCTGCGGTGGCTGGGCCTTTCGTGGGACGAAGGCCCGGATGTGGGTGGTCCTCATGCCCCCTACCGTCAATCTCAGCGCACGACGATTTACCAACAACACGTGGAAGAGCTCATAGATAGGGGTGCCGCGTACCCGTGCTTTTGCAGCAAAGATCGTTTGGACGCTTTGCGGGAACAGCAGCGGCGGGCCAAAGCCCCGGTGATGGGGTATGACCGCCACTGTCGCAGCATCCCGAAAGCCGAGGCTCAAGCCCGCCGACGCGCCGGCGAGCCCCATGTGGTACGCCTGGCCATGCCCACCCAGGGGATCACCAAGGTACGGGACTTCTTGCGCGGCGAGTTGGAGTTTGACAATACGCTCATTGACGACCAGGTGCTTTTGAAAAGTGACGGTTTCCCCACCTACCACTTGGCCAACGTGGTGGACGACCACCTCATGGGCATTACGCACGTGATCCGGGCTGAGGAGTGGATTTCTTCCCTGCCCAAACACGCTCAGCTTTACCGCGCCTTTGGGTGGGAGGAGCCCGTTTTTTGCCACTTGCCCCTGCTGCGCAACGCTGACCGCTCGAAGATTTCCAAGCGCAAGAACCCCACTTCCTTGAACTTCTACCGGCGGGCAGGCTTTTTGCCTGAGGCCATGCTCAACTTTCTGGCCCTCATGGGCTGGACCATGCCCGATGGCCGCGAGGAGTTCACGCTGGATGAGTTTGTAGAAGCGTTTACCTTGGACCGCATTGTGTTGGGCGGCCCCGTGTTTGACCTCACCAAGCTCACCTGGCTTAACGGCAAGTACATCCGCACCTTGGGTCCGCAAGAGCTGTTGCGCCGGCTGCGCAGTGATTTGCTCAGCGATGCGTACCTGCTCAAGATCTTGCCCCTGGTGCGCGAGCGCATTGACAAGCTGGAAGACTTCATCGCCTATGCGTCGTTTTTCTTCGTGGGGGAGGTGAGCTACGGTCCTGACGTGTTGCCCAAACTGGTCATGAAAACGAGCTCGCCTACGGAGGCGGCGGCCATTTTGGAAGAGCTCTTGGAGGAGGAACTGGACCCGCTTTTGGATTGGAGCAAGGAGAACTTGGAGGCAAGGCTGCGCCGCTTCGCCGAAGCTCGGAGTCTGCGTGCTGGGGATTTCTTCATGGCGGTGCGGGTAGCAGTGACAGGGAAAACCGCCACACCTCCGCTTTTTGAAACCATGGAAGTGCTGGGCAAAGAAACCTGCCGGCGGCGCTTGCGGCACGCCGTAGCTGTCCTCAAGGGAAAGGCTTAAGAAAAAGGGGGCCGCGGCGATGGCGGAAAATACTCAGCGACTGAGGGAATTTCCAGCGGAAGGTAGCGATTTCATCCGTGAGATCATCCGTGCCGATCTGGCTTCCGGCAAGCACCATAAGGTGGTCACGCGTTTCCCCCCAGAACCCAACGGTTACCTGCACATTGGCCACGCCAAGGCCATTTGCCTCAACTTCACCTTGGCGCAGGAGTTTGGTGGGCGTTGCCACTTGCGCTACGACGACACCAACCCCACCAAAGAAGAGCAGGAGTACATTGAAGCCATTGAGCGGGACGTGCGTTGGCTGGGCTTTGATTGGGGGGAGCACCTTTACTTTGCCTCCGACTACTTCGAGCAAATGTACCAGTGGGCGGAAAAGCTCATTTTGAAGGGTAAAGCTTACGTGTGCGATTGCTCCCCAGACGAAGTGCGGGAAAAGCGCGGGACCCTCACCGAGCCGGGGGTTCCTTGCGAACACCGCAACCGCAGCGTGGAGGAAAACCTAGAGCTTTTCCGCCGCATGCGCGCCGGGGAATTTCCCGATGGCAGCCGCGTTTTGCGCGCGAAAATTGACATGGCTTCCGGTAATGTCAACATGCGGGACCCGGTGATGTACCGCATCCTCCACGCTCCCCACCCCCATGCGGGGGACAAATGGTGCATTTACCCCATGTACGACTACGCCCATCCCTTAGAAGATGCCATTGAGGGCATCACCCACTCCATTTGCACCTTGGAATTCGAGGATCACCGCCCCCTTTACGACTGGTTCATCGATGAGTTGCAGCTGCCCGAACCCCACCCGCAACAAATTGAGTTCGCGCGCTTAAACCTCACTTACACGGTCATGTCCAAGCGACGGCTTTTGAGCCTGGTGCAGGAGGGGTTTGTTTCCGGCTGGGATGACCCGCGCATGCCCACCATTGCCGGCTTGCGGCGCCGAGGGGTGCCGCCGGAGGCCATTCGCCTTTTTGCCGAGCGCATTGGCGTAGCCAAGCGCAACAGCGTGGTGGACGTGCAGCTTTTTGAGCACTGCATCCGGGAAGTGCTCAACCGCACCGCCCTGCGCCGGTTTGCCGTCCTCGACCCGGTGAAACTGGTGGTGAGCAACTACCCCGAAGATCAGGTGGAGTGGTTTGCGGTGCCCAACAATCCAGAGGATCCTACCGCCGGGGAGCGGCAGTTGCCCTTTACCCGCGAGCTTTGGGTTGAGCGGGAAGACGTACGCGCGCAGCCGCTGCCCAAGTACTTCCGCCTTTACCCCGGCAACGAAGTCCGCTTGCGGGGTGCGTACCTTTTCACCTGCCGGGAGGTGATTACGGATCCCCACAGTGGTCAAGTGGTGGAGGTGCGCGGTGACATTGACCCCCAAAGCCGGGGCGGGCAAGCCCCCGATGGGCGCAAAGTGAAAGCCACCATTCACTGGCTTTCCTGCGCTCATGCTGGCGATGCGGAAGTGCGGCTTTACGACTACCTGTTTTTGAAGCCTGACCCTGATGACGTGGCGGAGGGTCAAAGCTTTCGGGATAACCTCAACCCCAACTCCCTCACGGTACTCACAAACAGCAAAATCGAGCCGTCGCTGGCCCAAGCCGCCGTGGGTGACCGTTTTCAGTTTGAACGCCTAGGCTACTTTGCCGTGGACCCCGACAGCACCGGCCATCGGCCAGTGTTTAACCGCATCGTCACCCTCAAAGACGAGTGGGCTAAGCTTGCGGGGAAAATGGGTCGCTAAAAAAAACGCGCGCGCAGCGCGGGTTTTGCAAAAAACCAAAGAAAGCCGCCGCGGAGCGGCGGCCCCACATTTTTCCGCAGCGGCCACGCGTTTCTCCGCGGCGGCCCCACACTTGTCTTGCATTTGCTGCACAGCAGGAAAAAATGTGGGACCCGCGCTCCGCGCGGGTTTTCAAGGAAGTGGAAAATGGCACCCGCGGAGCGGTGGCCCCGCCGGAGCGAGGCCCGAAGCGTTTCCGAGTTCGCCGGCACCTTCCAAAAGCCCTGCAAGCCTTGGGTCTTGAACACCTCTGGACCTACCTAGGCTTGCCCAAGGAAAACCCCTTCGTGGAGCGGGGAAGCCGTACCCGTGAGGACATGGGCATCAACTACAACCTCGATCTGCCCTTCACCGACTTGAACCCAGAAGCCGCAAACTCACCTAGTTCCTCATTCGCGGAGGCACGCCACTCCCCCACCACGCGGGGAAACCCAAAACCCCTATCCAAGCTCTCTCCGAATCCACCCAGGCGTACCAAAAGTTATGGACGAATACACCAGCCTTGCTTTCTTGTTTGTAAAGCATTATCATTAATGAACGAGACCGCAGTGGCTGGAGGGCTGTCATGAGACTGCAAGGTGTACGGAGGCTATCCAAAGCGGGCTTTGTTGCGGTGGGATTTTGCCTGGGGCTGGGCGTGGCCGGGGCGCAGACCCCGACCGTTACCTTCAGTGGGCCGAACGAAGGGCCCCTAGGGGGACAGGTAACTCTTCAGGTGAGCTTTGACAACACCGGTACGTCCCCCGGCTATGGGCCGTACGTGGACCTTTTTGTGCCTTTTTCGGGAGCCGATGGGCAAACAGGCGGGGGTCCGGATGATGGCATGCAATTTGTGGGTGCCACCTACATGGGCCAAGCTGTGGCCGCCAGCCTTTTGCCTTGCCCGGCAGGGGGCACAGTCGTCCACCCCCTTACGGGCGGGCTCGTCACTTGTCCGCCGCAACCGCCGGGGCTTTACTCGCCGTTTAGTTGGCAGCTGGCCGTATTGCCCCTGCCTTTTGGCTCATTTGTGCCCACCCAACCTCCTGCGGTTTTGGACGTCACTTTAAGCATCCATGGCTATGCCGATGTGGGCGTGGCCTTGCCTCTTGTAAGCCACGGGGGCTTCCGTTTTGGCGCCGATCCTCTTAACAACCCAGGCACCGATCCCCCAATAGTGGGGCCGGATGCTTCATGGCAGATCACACCCACGGTTTTGCTCAATTTTGAAAAGACCTACAGCGGGCCCGAGGATGAAACCGCCACAGGCCCCAACTTCCCTCGCAGCTATACAATTTCCCTCACGGTGCCAACGGGACAAACCGTAAACAACCTAGTAGTTACCGACACGTTGCCCAATAACGTGCAGTTTACCGGCCTTCTGGCCACCAACCCGGCGGCGACCTGTTCGCTTCCCAGCACCACAACTCCGGGGGGAACCTTAAGCTGCACCTTTGCCACGGTTACAGGAACTGCCACCGTGAGTTTTGCTTACTTTGTGCCGCTTAACGATGCGGGGGGTGCCCCTGTGCTCGACCCCAGCACCGCCGATGACGCGTTGGCGTGTAATCAAGTAAGTGCTGTGGGCGACTGGGTGCCGCAAGACCCTCGAGACAGCGGAGGTGCGGGTAATGTGGTGGCGAATCCCCCAGGCTGCGAGCACACGCTGACTTTGCAAGCCATTTCTTTGCAAAAAAGCGTGGCTGTGGTGGGAGGCGGTACTCCTGCTCCCGGCAAAGTTTTGGAGTACACGCTACAGTTTCAAGTGTCCGATTTCTTTGCCTTTGGTAATGTGGTTTTAAGTGACATCCTTGCCGACGGGCAACATTTTGATGCCAGTTTTGTGCCAACGCTAAGCTTTCAGGGGAGCGGCGGATTTTCTTACGTGGGCGCGGTAGCCCCTGCAAACTTTGATGTGATTTGCCACTACACCGGTGGTGGACCGGAGTGCGAAACCAACACCGGACCTTTTGATGGCAGTACGGAACTGGTATTTCGTCTTTCTGCCCAGCTCAATGGGGCGTTAATTGGCGGATGTGTGCCGCCGTCGGGAACAGGTGGACCGCCGCCTGACTGCAGCTTGTACAACGATGGGCCCACCATGGGGGTTTTGGTTTTCCGGGCGGTAATTCAAGAAAACTTCACGGATACGTATCCTTCGGGCGATCCTTCCGTAGACCAAAATGACGTGCTCACAAACAACGCAACGATTACAGGCGAGGTGTTAAGCGTGGCTGATGCAACCACGCCCACGGGCAATTTGGAAACGGATATTTCCGACTCGTCCATCACTATTCCCTCGGGTCAGGTGACAAAGACCATTTACGCCATTAACGGGAACACGACAATAACGCCGCCGTATTCTATTCGTCCGGGGGACACGGTAACGTTCCGCATCCGTTACACATTACCCACCAGTGATTTTGAAGATCTAGTTATTACCGATTTTCTACCACTGCCCATTTTTTCAGCCACGGAGGTGTCAAGCTTTTCGCCTTCGGTGTGCGGTGTGCCCGCGCCGGGAAGCTCCTGTTACCACAGTGGGGATACCTACCATTTGCTTTCTGGTGCTGTGACCCCGGCACTCACCACAAACCCAGGGGAGAACGCGGTGGTTTGGACGTACAATGACTTTGACAGCTCTGCCAACACTCTTACAGTCATTGACCTCCTTTTTACCGTTACCGTGACCAACCAGCCTTTTGCCGATGGGCTCACCATGGTGAACCAAGCGTTGGTGACGGAAGGAGGAACCAACTCCAGCGGGAGTGCGGTTTCCGGCATCGTTCCGGTGCAACTGCAAGAACCTCACCTCACGATCACGAAAGGGGTTGTTTGGACCGACAACCCCAACGGTGTGTTTAACCCCCCGGTGGTGGGTCCGGTGAGCTTCTCCCCCGGTTGTCCGGCTTTTACTGGGACCATCACACGCTCAAGTTTGGCGGCCAACCCCGTGAACAGCGATTTGTACTACGTGGATGCCGCCGACCAAGTGCTCATGGCAGTGGTGGTAGAAAACATCGGGCACTTGAGTGCCTTTGATGTGCGGATTAGGGACACGCTTCCCCCCGGGGTGACCTTGGTGCCAGGATCCTTGTGCGTCACCGATGGCACAGGGGCGCCCATGAGCTTTACCGACCTCGGAGGGGGGCTCTTCGGCAGCGGTATCGAGCTCATTGATCCTGGCCCTACCCCCAACCCGCCGGGAGCTTTGGACCCTGGCACCGACAACAACGGCAATCCCATTGATAATGGGCGCAACCTAGCCATCATTACCTATCTGGTTACGCTGAACAGCAACGTGCAGGGAGGGGTTCAGCTCACCAACACCGGCGAAGTCTTTAACTACGCTAACATCGAGGGTGGGCCCAACTTTGTGCCAGCCGGTATTCAGGACTTGGCAACGGTGCAGGTGGCATTTGACGGAATTGGTAAAACCTTCACCACCGAAATCATCAACAGCAGTAACTCTTTGACGCAGGCAGTCATCGGTGAGCTTGTTACGTACACCATTGTTGTCACGGTCCATGAAGGTGTTACGCCCAATGTGACGGTGGAAGACAACCTGCCATCGGGTATGGCTTTTGTGGGTTGTACCAGTATTAGCGCGTACCCGGGGGTTTCCACGGATTTGCCGGGTGGGTTTTCCAGCGCGTGCAATCCCCCCTTCAACCCCACCGTCAGTGCTGGTGGCCAGACGGTAACGTTCAATCTGGGCACCATTACCAACAGCAACACAGATAACACCGTAGCCGAGGCTGTGCTCATCGTTTTCCAAGCGGTGGTACTTAACGTTTCCAGTAACCAGGCAGGTACGAATTTGGTCAACGCCGTGACTTTGCGCATAAACGGTGGTGCAGGGGGCATAGCTACGGCGTATTCGTCACCACTGACCATCATTGAGCCCACAGTGAACACGGGGAAGGCTGTGGTGCCCACGACCGGCGATGCGGGTGACACGGTGACCTTTACGGTTACCCTAACAAATCCTGCAACCGGCTCCACCACCGCGTATGACGTAAGCTGGCTCGATGCAATACCCACTGGGCTCATCTACGTTCCCGGCTCTTTGGCGCTTGGCCCGTGCACCGCTTCTGTTCCTCCTACTTTAAACGATGCGGGTGCACCTACCCTTACCGGTAGTGGCGGGCTTTTTGAGCCCGGACAAACCTGCCAGATTACGTTCCAAGCAGTTTTGGATGGCTCGGTTTATCCGGGACAGGTTCTTACCAACACCGCAGAAACTCAGTGGACCAGCTTACCAGGTGTGGTAAACGACCGCTCTGCGTACAACGGAGACTCTGACGAGCGCACAGGGGTTGATGGACTTCTCGGTTCTGGGGTCCTCAATGATTACCGAACCCAAGGCTCTGCCGCTGTGACTGTGGCCAACGCCCAGCCCACTAAAGCCGTTGCTACCACGTCGGAGCCCAGCACAGGTCCGCAAGCAGGGGTCGAAAGACTGGCGGTGGGCGAGATCGTTCGCTATCGTCTCCAGGTCCGGTGGCCGGAAGGAGCTGCGGCCAACGTGCGCTTAAGGGATTACTTGCCGGCCGGTTTGCGCTTTCTCAACGACAACACTGCCAGGGCGGCTTTCGTGTGCAATGGCGGGCCTACTTGCATGGTTTCCAGCAACCCAAATATCGGTAGCTCACCTGTGATCGCCGGCAACGAAACCAACGTCAACGCAATCACGCCTGTCTTCGTGTTACCGGATGAAGCCGTTTCCGCTTCCGATACCACCAACAACGATACCTACGGCAGCGGCACTGACCCGTACTTCAAGTTCATGAATTTGGTAAACAACGATAACGACGCGGATCAAGAGTTTATCTTGGTGGAGTTCAACGCGGTGGTCGAAAATATCACCACAAACCAGGCAAACACGGCTCGGACCAACTCGTTTGGTGTGCTGGTGGCTTCCAACCCAGCCGTCAATTCTAACAACGTGACGTTGCGAGTAGCCGAGCCCAGTATGACGTTGGCAAAAACGTTAACTGTGGTGCCACAAGACGCCGGCGACCCCATCGTTTTTACGTTTGTCCTCACGAACAACTCCACCGGGGACAACCGCGCTACCGCCTTTGACCTGGAACTGACGGATACCTTTGATGCGCACATCACGAACCTTTCCGTTACAAGCGTGGGGACAACGCAAGGCAACACGTGCGTGGGCCCCAGTGGCCTAGGTACGACGGCCTTCAGTCACAACAATGGTTTTTGGGCCGGAAATACCCTCACCTTTACCGCAACGTGTTTGGATCCTGGCCAAAGCATTACCGTGGTTGTTAGCGGCACTGTGAGCAACACGGTACCTGCGGGCTACACCATAAACAATAGCGCTTTGGTCACGTATACCTCGCTTCCGGGAGCCAACGGGACCACGCCTAACCCCACGGGCTCTACCACGCCGGGGGCACCGGGTACGGCCACCGGTGAACGCACTGGCCAGGACGGCGTCGGGGGACCGCTTAACGACTACGCGGCAGCAGGGGTGGCCAGCGCGCCTTTGGCCGGGCCGGCATTTGACAAGCGGGCTGCGGACTTGCCAAACGCTTCCATCGGTGCGCTGGTGACCTTCCCCCTGTTGGTCACGCTTCCCGAAGGTGTTACCCAGAATTTGGTGGTTACCGACAACTTGCCTGTGGGTCTGGTCTTCGTGTCGTACGCCGTTGTCACCACGGCGGCTGGCAGTGGCGGTTTGCTTCCCGCTGATTTTAGCGGCACCGTGCCCGTTCCCACAGTAAGCGCACCTGGAGGTAGCGGTGACGATGTTACCTTCGACTTCGGCAATGTGACCACAACTGCTGACAACGATCCCAATACCAACGCTTTCGTGATTTTCGTTACTGCGCGGGTTAACAACGAAAGCGGGAACCAAAACGGAAGCGTACTTGCCAATGTCGCTTATCTTTCCTACGTTGACCCGGATAGCGGGCCCACACTGGTAAGCGATCCGAACCCGGAAAGTGTTGTTGTGGTGGAACCGGAGTTAACCCTTGCCAAAGCCGTAAGTAACACTACGCCCACTTACGGTGAGACGCTCAGCTACACCTTGACGTTGTCCCACTTGCCTACAAGCACGGCAGGGGCTTTCGACGTTGCGGTGACCGATGTGGTTCCCGCGGGCCTTACGTACGCCCCTGGTTCCATCACGGCGCCTGCGGGTTGGATCGCCAACGATGCTGGTGCTCCCACGCTTACCTGGACGTGTAGCAGCCCGTGCTCATTGCCGCTGGGCGGAAGCGCGAGCTTCACATACCAGGCAGTAGTTAATGGACCGCCCGGTCCACCCAACCCGGGAGATGTGATGACCAATGTGGCTTCCGCTGTGTGGACCTCCCTGGACGGGGCATCTGGCTTCGAGCGCACCGGTGCGGATGGGAGCGGAGGTCTCAACGACTACGTGTCCACCGCAACCCAAAGCGTAACCCTAACAGTCCCCGAGCTTGGGGTGACCAAGGATGACGGCGTAAGCCAATACGTACCGGGCGGCAGCCTTACGTACACCATACAGGTCACAAACACTGGCAATAGCCCGGCTTTGGGTGCCACCATCTCCGATGCCAAGCCGGTGCAAATCACGAGCTGGAGTTGGAGCTGTGCGGCCACGGGTGGTGCTACGTGCACTGGGTCTGGAGGGCCGATTACGACGAACTTCACGGACGTGGTGAACATGCCGGCGGGTTCTACGATCACGTACACGGTGGTGGCGAACGTAGACCCTGGTGCTACGGGGGATCTCACGAACAGCGTGAGTGTGTCGCATCCTGCGGACAGCACACCTGGGAACAACACCGCCAGCGACACGGATCAACCTAATCCTCAGGCTGATCTTTCGGTGACGAAGACCGATGGACAGTTGCAGTACGTGCCTGGTGGGAGCGTGACGTACACCATTGTGGTGACGAACGGTGGTCCCAGCAACGTCTCGGGTGTGACGGTATCGGATCCCATTCCTGCGCAAATCACGAGCTGGAGTTGGAGCTGTGCGGCCACGGGTG
>CALHAH010000032.1 GCA_937934115.1 uncultured Thermoanaerobaculum sp. | reverse complement strand
TCCCACATTTTGTTTTTCGTGGAGCGGCAGGTTTCCTGACGCTGGGACCACCCGCCGCGTACCCGCTCTGAGGCCCCGCACCCCCAACGCGCGCACCGGCAAAGCCGGATGCCCGCGACCCCCACCCGTAGCCGGCTGAGCCCCGCGCCTCCATTGCTCGAGCCGCTGGGCGGCTTTCCCACAGCCGGGCCAAGACCGACGACACGGCAAGGAACTTCTTCACCTCACATTCCCCACCACACCTCCCCCCGAGCCAACGCTTGCGGAGCTTGTGCCGCGGCCGCCCACCCCTTCCGTGGACGCCGCGTCGCCCTGTCCGTGCCCAGGAAATACTGAAAATTAATCCCCTGTTTGTCGTTTGGCTTGCTGCCAGAGGTCCTCCAGTTGCTCCATGGTGCAGGTGTCCAGGCTCCACCCGCGGGCGGAGGCCAACGCCTCCATGGCCGCAAAACGCTGGGCAAACTTGCGGTTAGCAGCTTGCAGCGCCGCTTCCGGGTCCACCCCCAAATGGCGGGACACATTGGCAATGGAAAACAGCACGTCTCCCAACTCCTCCCGCACCTTGGCGTCATCCGCCTCCTCCTTGCCCCTTCCCACGACCAAGGCTAGCTCCTCCACCTCCTCCCGCACCTTGGCTAGCACATCTTCCGGTCTTTCCCAATCGAAACCTAACGCCGCGGCCTTTTCAGTTATACGAAGGGCTTTCAAAAGAGCAGGCAAGCTTTCCGGCACACCAGCCAAAGCGCCACGTTTTTTCTCGCTCTTTTTTAACCTCTCCCAGTTTTGCACCACTTCCTGGGCGGAACCTACCCGCACATCCCCAAAGACGTGTGGGTGCCTGGCCACCATCTTGGCGTGGATGAGCTCGCAAACCTTGAGAACATCAAACCACCCCTGCTCCTCGGCCAGCTGCGCCACAAAAATCACTTGGAAGAGCAGATCACCCAACTCTTCCGCTAAAGCCTCCGGCTCGCCCGCCGTAATGGCATCCACCACCTCATACGCCTCTTCCACGATGTACGCCCGCAGGCTTTCCAAGGTTTGCTCCCGATCCCACGGGCACCCATCCGGAGCTCGCAGCCGGGCGCATAACGTCCGCAAACAATCAAAAGGGTGACGCTCCATCACAGACGCTATGATACCTATTGAGGTAAAGCGCATCTTGGCTCTTGCGGCCTACACGCCCACGGGAGAAAAGAAGCTGCGTCGAACGGAAAACCTCACGCCACATCAGCGTGGCTTGCCACTGAAACGGTGTTAGGAGGTGCTGAAAAGCAACTTTTGGTTTGTTGCTTTTTTCCTTTGGGGTCTTCCGCTTGGCTTTTATCGCAACAAATTCAGAAGGATAGTGTATCAGAATAAAAGCTGGATCATCAACATCAAGCCCTACTTTTGGCGAGAAATTAAAGGACTTTCGTGCAACCTTTATCCTGCCAACGAAGAGTACATCAAGTTCCGAAACTTTTACCGTTTTTATCTCGCCGTGTATAGTGCACTTTTTGTACTTTAGCTTACCTTCCGCTAAGGTCCCAGGGCTGGGCCGTGTAAACCCCCTATCCCCGTTCTTTGTGAGCGTACTCCTGACCCGTGTCAGCGGGGTCCCGTTATTGGAGGCCTCTGCCGACGTGCGGTGGGGAGAAGAGAAAGGCTATCGGGATTACAAGAAGGTTACCCCAATTCTCATCCCGAAACTCCCGCAAGTTCCAGGCAAACAGCAGCAAAGAAAAAGCGCCACGAAAAGCTGATGGGGGCTTTTGCCCCTCCATGCACCCTGAGCGCAACCGGGCCTCCAAACCGAAGGCTTGACCAAGACGGCAAACCCCTCTACCATCTCCGATTGTGAATTTGGGCACGAGGGGGGACCCATGAGCGCCCAGTACGTTCCGGTTTTGTTGACCTTCGCTTTCGCCGCCACGATGGCTGGCGCGATTGTGGGGCTTTCTGCCCTCCTGGGGCGGGGAAAGCTCGCGCACAGGCGCAAGCTTGAGCCCTACGAAAGCGGCATGCTGCTCATTGATGCCTCGCGCAAGCGGGTTTCGGTGAAGTTCTTCGTGGTGGCCATGGTGTTCATCGTTTTCGATGTGGAAGTGGCCTTCCTTTACCCGTGGGCCGTCTCGGTAAAGACGCTCCTCGCCGAAGGTAACAAGCTGGTGTTGTGGGATGGGCTCATCTTTTTACTTTTGGTGACCATCGGCTACGTGTACCTGTGGCGGGAAGGAGCCTTCGACTGGGCCAAGCGCGGGGGTGAACAATGAAAACCCAAGCCATTCATGCTGTCCCCCCGGAACAGTTGCAAAAAGTCACGTTTGACGAAGCCATGGAAAAGCGCATTGCCGAAATCTTCGAGCGCTACCCCACGAAAAGGGCGGCCATGCTGCCCGTTCTTTGGTTGTGCCAAGAACGGTACGGCTGGATTTCCCCCGGGGTTATCGCAGCCGTGGCAGAACGCCTTGAGGAAAGCCCAGCGTTCGTAGAAGGCGTGGTGAGCTTTTACACGATGTTTCACCGCCAACCGCCAGCCAAATACGTGTTGCAGCTTTGCGTGACGCTTTCTTGCGAGCTGTGCGGGGCAAAAACCCTCGCGCACCACATCAAAGAAAGGCTAGGGATCGGGTTTGGGGAAAAGACTCCAGACGGTACCTTTCAGCTCTTGGGCGTAGAGTGCTTGGGTGCCTGCGGGGGAGCACCCGTGATCCAAGTGAACGAGGACTACTACGAGAACATGACCCCTGAAAAGCTGGACCAGCTGCTTTCTGAGCTGGCAAGGGAGCAATGACCATGGAAAGCGTGCTTCTGCGCGCCCGCGGCGTAGCTAACTCTAGGGATATTACCACGTATCTCCAAGCTGGAGGTTGGGAAGGCTTCAAGAAAGCCCTGTCCATGCCCCCTGAGGCGGTGACCCAGGAAGTCATTGACTCCGAGCTCCGGGGGCGAGGTGGAGCGGGCTTCCCCACGGGCCGCAAGTGGAGCTTTGTACCTAAGGACCACCCAGGCCCCAAATACCTCATTTGCAACGCGGATGAATCTGAACCCGGCACCTTTAAGGACCGGGAAATCATCGAGTACGACCCACAGATGGTGTTGGAAGGGATTGCCATTGCTTCCTACGCCATCGGAGCACATACCGCGTACATCTATATCCGCGGTGAGTTCTTCCGTTGGGCCAAGATCTTAGAGGAAGCCATCGCGCAGGCCCGCGCTCACGGCTTTCTCGGTAAAGACATCCTTAATACCGGCTACGACCTGGACGTTTGGGTGCACCGCGGCGCCGGCGCTTATATTTGCGGTGAGGAAACGGCGCTAATTGAGTCTTTAGAGGGGAAGCGCGGGTTCCCTCGCCTGAAACCACCTTTCCCGGCAGTGGTGGGCGTTTTCGGCAAGCCCACGGTGGTCAACAACGTGGAAACCCTGGCCTGTCTCCCCCACATCATGACCCGCGGCGCGCGGTGGTTTGCCTCCATTGGTCGGCCCCGCAACACCGGACCTAAGCTCTTTTGCGTTTCCGGACACGTCAACCGTCCTGGGGTTTACGAATTGCCTTTGGGTGTTACTTTTCGGGAAATCATTTTCGAGCACGCCGGTGGCATTCGCAACGGCCGTAAACTAAAGGCGTTTTTCCCCGGCGGCTCGTCGGCCCCCGTGCTCACAGCCGATGAAGTGGACGTGGTGGCCGATTTTGACTCTTGCGCCGCCGCTGGCACCATGCTGGGATCCGGCGCGGTGATCGTCATGGACGACACCGTGGATATGGTGGAGGTGGGTCGCAACCTCGCCCACTTTTACGCCCACGAATCCTGCGGCCAGTGCACCCCCTGTCGCGAAGGGTCTGACTGGTGCCTGGACATCCTCAACCGTCTGGTACAAGGGTACGGACATCCTTCGGACCCCGACCAACTCCTGCGCATTTGTCGCTTTGCCTCCCAAGGCATGACCATTTGCCCCTTAGGTGACGCCTTTTCGTTGCCCATTTCCAGCCTGGTTTCCAAGTTCCGCAACGAGTTTGCGGCTGCCATTGCCCGGGCAAAGCCCATACCTCCCAAGAAGCTACCCGTTATGCCCTGGGTGGGTAAAGACGTTAGGTTTGGAGGCTAGATCCCATGCCCAAGCTCACCATTGATGGCCGAGAGGTGGAGGTTCCCCAGGGGACGAACCTCATTGAAGCGGCGCGCCTCGCTGGCGTGGAAGTCCCGTACTTCTGCTACCACCCTTACCTGACAGTGGTGGGGCAGTGCCGCATTTGCATGGTGGAAATTGAAGGGCAGCCGCGTCTAGCCATCGCCTGTGCAACTGCCGCCGCTGACGGTATGGTCGTAAAATCCGCAACCTCCCAGCGGGTAAAGGAGGCACGAGAGGCGGTGATGGAGTTTCTGCTGGCCAACCACCCCTTGGATTGCCCGGTGTGCGATCAAGCCGGTGAATGCTTGCTGCAGGATCACGCCATGAGCGAGCAAGGGGGGAACTTCGCCTCGGGCATGTTGGAAACCCGCCGCACCTTTCCTGGTCTGGAGCGCCGACTTCTGGGTCCCCACGTTATCCAAAACCAAAACCGTTGCATCCACTGCTCGCGTTGCATTCGCTTTACGCAGGAAATCTCTGAAACCTGGGCTCTCACGTATAAGAACCGGGGCAACAACGCTTACATTGACACCTTTGACGGGCGTCCCTTTGACGACCCATTTTCTGCGTGTGCCGCTGATGTGTGCCCGGTAGGGGCACTCACCGTCCGCGAATTCCGCTTCCGCAAACGCGCTTGGAAACTGTCGTCCACACCTTCGGTTTGCCCCGGTTGCTCCATTGGCTGCAACATTTGGATTGACCACCACGAGCGCATCGTCTACCGCTTCACGCCTCGGGAAAATCCCGAAATCAACGCCACGTGGTTGTGCGACTATGGACGTTTTCTTTCTGAGTCCCTCAATCAGCAAGACGTGGTACACCCTAAGCGACGGCTGAAGGAGGGATGGCAGAAGCTCCCCTGGGCCGAGGTCTTCCGTGCCTTGGCCTTGGATGTAAAGGCAGCCAAGACCTTGCGTGTGGTGGCCTCCGGGTACATGTCCAACGAGGAGCTGTACCTGGCGCGTGAGCTTTTTGCTCGACGCCTCCAAGGTGAACTTGTGGTTCCGGTTTTCATGGGCGAGCCACGAAAGATGAAAAACGGCCGCCGGCAGTGGCTTTACTCGCAAAGCGCCTTGCCCAATTTGGAAGGGGCCAAGCGCCTGGGGATCCGCACTGTAGACGAGGAGGGGCTGGCCCGTTTCCTCTACGGGGCGGCAGACCTCACGGTGGTCCTTGACCCCCAGGCCCACCCTTTCCTCGCCACGCCGGAGGCGGTGCAGTTGGTCAAGGTGAGTCCCACGGTGGTGGCGGCACGGGTGGATGCGCCGCTTTTGGAGGCCGCAACCTGGGTCCTGCCGGCAGCTTCCCTGGCAGCCAACGAGGGCACGTGGGTTTCATCCACCGGCAAAGTGCAGCGCTTTGCCGTTGCCGTGGCCCCGCCGGGGGAAGCTCGCCCGCTGTGGCAAATACTGGCTCTTTTGGCACGAGCCTTGGGTTTTGCCGACCTTGCGGTTACCACGCCCAGCCAGGTTTTCCAATGGCTCGTGGAAAGCGAGCAAAGCTTTGCCGGGCTGGATTGGAATACGCTTTTGGGTGCAGAGCAAACATCTTACAGGGAGCGTCAACATGTGGGCTGAAGTGGGGGTCACCGCCTTCAAGCTGGCGGTTATTGCTGGCGTGTTGCTCACCGTGGTGCCGGTGATGACTTGGGTGGAACGACGAGGGGCCGCTTTTATTCAAGACCGCCTAGGGCCTAATCGCGTGGGTCCCTGGGGCCTTTTGCAACCGGTGGCCGACGCTGTCAAGCTCCTCTTCAAAGAGGATGTCACACCCGCGCACGTTTCTAAAGGGCTCTACTTTTTGGCGCCAGCCATTGCGGTTTTTGTGGCGCTATCCACCTTTATCGTCATTCCCTTTGCCAAAGCCGAAGGCATCACTCTTTTTGGGGTGCCGCTTAAAGGACTCATCGTCGCCCCCGACTTAAACATTGGCGTCTTGTACCTCTTGGCGCTCTCTTCCATTTCGGTTTACGGTATCGTTTTGGCGGGTTGGGCTTCCAACAACAAGTACTCGCTGTTAGGCGGACTTCGCTCCTCGGCGCAACTCATCTCTTACGAGTTAGCTATGACCTTGGCGGTGTTGGGCGTGCTGCTTGCCAACGGAGACTTACGACTCACCACCATCGTGGAGCACCAGGGCAAGCTTTGGAACGCGGTGCCGCAGTTTCTGGGGTTTTTGGTTTTCCTGGTGGCAGCGTTTGCGGAAACCAACCGCTTGCCTTTCGACTTGGCAGAAGCCGAAAACGAGCTGGTGGCCGGCTACCACGTGGAGTTTTCCTCCATGAAGTTTGCGGCGTTCATGATGTCGGAGTACATCAACATGACCACAGTTTCGGCTTTGGCCACCACCTTGTACCTGGGTGGTTGGAACCTTCCGGGGGTGAGCCTGCCCTCAGGCTGGCTCGGCCTTTTACTTTCCTTTGCAATTTTCTTTGCCAAAGTGGGCTTCTTGCTGTGGCTTTTCGTCTGGGTGCGGTGGACACTCCCCCGCTTCCGCTTTGACCAGCTTATGCGTTTGGGGTGGAAGGGCTTGATCCCCTTGGCTTTGCTCAACCTCCTTTGGGTGAGCTTGGGCCTCACCCAGGGTTGGTGGTAAGGAGGGCCCATGGAGCTTTGGGTTTTTTACTTGGCAGCGGCGGCAGCGGTAGCTTCAGCCCTGGTGGCGGTGACGCATCGCAACCCCGTGATCAACGTTTTGGCCCTCATCGTGACGTTCTTTTGCGTGGCCGTGAACTTTGCCCTCATGGGTGCCGATTTCCTGGCCGGAGCGCAAGTGCTCATTTACGCTGGGGCCATCTTGGTCCTGTTCTTGTTCGTGGTTATGCTCCTTGGGGCACCCACGGTTTCCGCCGAAGAAAACCCTCGTCCCATTCAAAAGACACTGGGCGCGTTTCTGGCAGCTTTAGTGGCGGCAGCTGGCTTTTTCTTTTTTCGGGGTTTTTCCGGGGAGGGACTCGCAAGTCCCCATGCGGGAGTCACCACCCACGCCCTGGGTCGGTTGTTGGTGGGCCCGCATCTTTTCGCCTTTGAACTCGTTTCTGTGGTGCTTTTGGCAGCGCTCATAGGCGCCTTGGTTCTCGTAAAAAGGAAACACTGATATGGTGACCATCGGCCATTACCTTGTGCTTTCGTCCGTTCTCTTCGCCATTGGGGCCGGCGGCGTGCTCTTACGCCGCAACGGCATCGCCACCCTGTTGGGCATTGAGCTCATGCTCAACGCCGCCAACGTGGCCTTCGTGGCCTTTGCCAAGCAGCACGGCAACCTGGAGGGCCAGGTGGTGGTGTTTTTTGTCATGGCGGTGGCAGCCGCCGAGGTGGCGGTAGGGCTTGCCCTTCTGGTGGCGATTTTCCGCCGGCTGCAGTCCATTGACGTGGACCGGTTGTCGGCTATGCGTTGGTAGGAGGTGCCACGTGCTTGGCTACCTTTGGTTGCTCTTGGCTTTGCCCCTCGCCGGCGCGGTCACGCTGCTTGCCGGCGCTTTAAGGTTTTCCAAGCGAACCACCACTGCGGTTGGCGTGGGAAGCGTAGGGCTCGCCCTGCTGGTGGCCCTGGCCTGTTTGCTGGAATTCCTCCAGCGCCCTCACCACGAACCCTTTCAGCTTTCGCTTTTCCGCTGGTTGGCCGCCGGTGAGTTTACCGTTGATTTTGCGTTGCGTTTGGATGCGTTGTCGGCGGTGATGGTGTTTTTTGTTACGTTTGTGGGTTTTTTGATTCACGTGTACTCGGTGGGGTACATGCAGGGGGAGAGCGAGCGTGGGTACGCGCGGTACTTT